>CAYZZW010000024.1:0-36964 GCA_964482955.1 uncultured Treponemataceae bacterium
GGTGCAGGGCATCTTCTCCCAGTTCACCTTCTCCACCGCCGCGAGGAGCGCCACCTTCGGCGTCTGCGTGCCGAGGGCCTTCGCGACCTTCACCGCGTTCGCGACGATGTCGAGCTTTGCGGGCACGTCCGGCGCGATGTTGATGGCGGCGTCGGTGACGATGAAGAGCTTGTGGTAGGTTTCCGTCTCCATGACGCCGATGTGGCTCATGAGCCGGCCCGTGTTGATGCCGGTCTCCTTGTTGAGCACGGCCTTGAGCAAGATCGACGTGTCGAGGATGCCCTTCATGAGCATGTCGGCCTTGCCCGTCCGCACGAGTTCCACCGCCTTGGCGGCCGCGGCGGCGTAGTCCTTCTCCTCGATGCGCTCGAAGGGTTTCACGTCGATCCCGAGCTCCGCGGCGATCCGGTCGATGGCGGCGCCGTCGCCGATGAGGATGGGATCGGCCAGTCCGGCCTTCCACGCGTCGACGGCGGCTTCGAGCGCCGAGTGCTCCTGCGCCGCGGCCACCGCGATCTTCTTGCGTCCGGCCTTCTTGGCGGCCTCGACGATTTCGGAAATTCTCCGCATGTTCCGTTCCTCTCTAGTACTTCTGGACTTCGGCTTCGCCGGACAGCGCCCGGACGCCCGCCAGCGCGAGGGCTTCGAGCTCGCCTTCGCCCGGATAGGCGACGACCGGCGCGATGAAACCGCAGCGCTCCGCGATGCTCGCGACGATGTCCTTGCCGTAGGCGATGCCGCCCGTCAGGATGATCGCGTCCACCTTGCCGTTCACGACGGTGGACATCGCGCCGACGTACTTGGACACCTGGTAGATGAAGGCCTTGTAGTAGAGCGTCGCCTGGGGGTCCCCGGCCTTGAAGCCGTTCTCCGCCACGCGCATGTCGTTGGAGCCGATGAAGCTCACGAGGCCGCCCTGGCCCGTGATCATCTTGAGCACTTCCTTTTCCGTGTGCTTGCCCGAAAAGCAGAGCTTCGCGAGGTCGCCCGCCGGCAGGGTGCCCGAGCGCTCGGGGCTGAACGGCCCTTCCCCGCTCAAAGCCTGGTTGACGTCGACGACGCGGCCCTTTTCGTGGATGCCGACGGAGACGCCGCCTCCCATGTGCGCCACGACGAGGTTGACGTCCTCGTATTTCCTTCCGTGTTCCTTGCACCAGCGCCGCGCGACGGCCTTCTGGTTGAGGGCGTGGAAGATCGAGATGCGCTTGAAGAGCTTGTGGCCGGACACGCGGGCCAGGTCGGACAGCTCGTCCACCACGACCGGGTCGGCGATGTACGCGGGCACGCCGAGCTGCTTGCCCAGCTTGTCGGCGATGAGGGCGCCGAGGTTGGAGGCGTGCTCGCCGTACGTGGCGGCCAGGATGTCCGCCTTCATGTTCTCGGAGACGGCGTAGACGCCGCCGGGGATGGGCTTCAGGAGCCCGCCGCGGCCGACCACCGCGGACACCTTCTTGAGGTCGAAATTCCGCTTGGCCAGCACGTCGAGGATGTGCTTTTCGCGGAATTCGTACTGGGAGGCGATGGTCGGGAAGCGCCCGATCTCCTCCGCCGAGTGCGTGAGGTTTTCGGTGAAAAGCTCTTTGTCCCCTTCGAAGACCCCGATCTTGGTGGAAGTCGATCCGGGATTGACGACGAGTATCGTGTACATTCCGGCTCCTCGTTCGTTTC
Organism: uncultured Treponemataceae bacterium; assembly: GCA_964482955.1. GTDB lineage: Bacteria > Spirochaetota > Spirochaetia > Treponematales > UBA12059 > JAPLSN01. Next base: position 1,669 of record CAYZZW010000024.1, read on the forward strand.
GTAGCATCGGCGCGAACACCCCGCGTTTGCCCCGAACTGGGCGACCCAACCGAGAATTCGCGAAAACTGCGTGGAAAAGGATGAATACAAGGCCCGGCGAACCCCGGGGCGGGGTCAGTATAGCACATCCCCCCAAGATCGCAACCGAATTCGGGGGCTCGGGTACCGCCTCACTTCTTCATGAGCAGGATCATGTACAGGGCCATGTAATCCTCGAGGGCGCTCCGGTTGCGGATCTGGGACAGGCTCGGGGTGTCCGCGAGGGCCGTCGTGAGGCTTTTCACCCGTTCCACCGTGAATTCGGACGGTTTCATCGTCCGGAGCATGGTGCGGAGATAGTCGCGGACGAGGGATTCCACGTCTTCGGTGAGGTTCCGCTTCGAGGTCGCGTCGAGCATGGTGTTCCACCGCGCCTCGAGCCCCGCCATGTGCGCCTCGAGCTGGACGCCGGCGGGCAGGTAGTTCTTTTCCACCTTGGCCGCCGCGTTGGCGAACTCGAGCTTCCGCGCCTGCGCGGACGGCACGGCGATCTTCTTCGCCTCGCCGTCGGCATCCACCGCGGCTTTCGCGCGCTTGGCCGCCTTGCCGCCCCCGAACATCGCCTTGAAGAACTTGGCCAGGGCGGGCAGGATGGGGATGGAATACCACAGCGGCATCATCATCTTGACGTCCGATAACAGCTGCTTCCGGTGCAAGCCCAGTAGCTCGTCGATCGGGACGAGTTCGCCGCGGTCGAAGAACTTCCCGAGTTCCGCCGCCGCCTGCTTGGTCGCCTTGAACTCCGCGTAGACCAGGGGCAGGTAACCGTCCCGGACGAGCAGGGACAGGATCGGGTAGCCCCGGTCGAGGCGCGCCATGAGGTCGGCTCGGAAGGCTTCGTCGCTTTCCATGGCCGGGATCGAGCGCAAGTCCATCAAGACGGCCCGCCACTCGTTCACCAGGTACGTGCGGACGCCCTGCCTGGCCTCGCCGACGAAGCGCACCGCGAGCGGGAGGATGCGGTCCTTGGCCGCGAAGCGGCGCTTGGCGTCGGACGTGACGAGCGTGAGGAGCTCGGGCAGCTGTCCCGCCTTCGCCTCCGTCGTGAGGACGCGGAGGCGTTCCTCGAGCTCTTCGCGGCTGTACTTGCCGAGGAGGGGCCGGTGGCTCGTGTCCCGGAAGTCGACGATGTCGTCCAGCGTGAAGACGTACGGGGGCTCGTGGAGTTTCTGCGCCAGGGTCTTGAGGGCGGTTTCCCGCTCGGCCATGCGCTGGGCCTTTCCCTTCCAGTAGTTGCCGTAGACGTCGCACAGGGCGGCGGCCTGCAGCACCGAGACGTCTTCCGGGGTCTTTTCCGGCTTCTGGCTCAAGTCCTTGCGGATCTGCGTGGTCAGGTAGGCCCAGAAGGGGAACGCGAAGTCGTTCGTGATCTCGCGGAGGCTCTTCACGGCGTCGTAGGGCTTCACCATGAGCGCGTTCAGGGCGTCGCGCAGCTGGGTTTCCTTGTTCTGGAAGGAAAAGCCGAGCTTTTTCTGGATGTAGTCCTTGTTGCTGCCCTGGCGGAGGTAGTTGCGGATCTTGAGGACCGCCAGTTCGTGGAGACGGGCCGGGGTGTAGTCGGCCGGACAGACGAGACCCGGCAGGCCGTCGGGGAACGCCAATTTATGGAAGGCGGCGTCGTTCACCCGGTTGTCGATCATGGCCGCGAGGCCGTCGATCGAGATATGGAAGACCCACGACGAAGGGATGGAGATCTTGAGGTTGTCCTCGTCCGGGAAGGGGATGTCGGGATTCTCCTCGATCTTCCGGTACTCGCCGACGATGAGATCCTGGTAGTAATCGGGCACGACGACGGAGTCGACCGCGCTGCCCGCGAGGTTGATGACGATCTTCCGCTCGATCTCGAGTTTCTTGAGGCGCGGCAGGAGGACGACGTCGGGATTGGCGGCCAGGTCGCGGAAGACCGGCACCGTGCGGTCCGCTCCCATGGCCTGGCGCTGGAGCTGGGCGGAAAAGGTCTTGTAGTCTATGACGCCGCTTTTCGTCTTGGCCGCGAAAAGTTTGAGATAGCGCAGAACGTCGATATCCGTCGCCATACCGCTCCAGTGTACACGGCGCGCGTGATTATGAAAAGACAAAAACGGCCGACCCGGGAACGGGCGGCCGTTTTCTTGTCGCTGACGCGGATCGGCGCCGAATGGCCATCGGGCTCTTTCGACGGACCCAAATAGAGGCGGCGCGATCTCGCGACGCCGTTATCGGGTCTTGTGCCGATTCTTTCTCCGCTTTTTCTTGCGTTTGTGCGTCGCGATCTTCTGCAGTTTTCGCTTTCTTCCGCAGGGCACGTCGGTTCTCCTTACGTTCGCCCCCGCCCCCGGATCAAGCGACCTGCGGGCTCGGGCTGGCTCGTTCGGCGAATTATGCACGCCCGCCGCGCGAAGGTCAAGGGAGACGGCGGAAGGCCGACCGCCCTTGCAAAGCACCGTGCCATGGGATATAAATTATCGGGGCGGGCGCCGTGCCGCGAACGGACGGAGCCGCCGTGACGGAAAAAGGAGCCGGGACGCCATGATAGCCAAGTCCGACATGCCGAACCTGAACGAAAAGCGCCCGGACGGGCTCAAGCCGGACGGAACGCCCTACCGCGTCCTCATCATCGACGACTCGATGTTCATCGCCAAGCAGCTCGGGCAGATCCTCACGTCGGAAGGCTTCGACGTCGTGGCCACCGCGCCGGACGGCATCGCGGGCATCGAAAAATACAAGGAACTGAGCCCGAACCTCGACCTCGTCACCATGGACATCACCATGCCCAAGATGGACGGCGTCACCGCGCTCGAAAAGATCCTCGATTTCGACAAGAACGCCATCGTGGTGATGGTCAGCGCCCTCGGCAAGGAAGACATCGTCAAGAAGTCGCTTCTCCTCGGCGCCAAGAGCTATATCGTGAAGCCCCTCGACCGCAAGAAGGTCCTCGAGCGCATTCAGACCATCCTGGGCCGCTAGACCGCCGTGAGCGTCTTCGAAATCCTCATGCTGCTGTGCTTCGGCGCGGCGTGGCCGTTTTCCATCTACAAGTCGTGGAAGTCCCGCGCGACCGGCGGCAAGAGCGTCCTCTTCCTGTTTATCGTAGTCGCCGGCTACGTCGCCGGCATCATCAACAAGGTTTTCTACCGCATGGACGCCGTCGTCTGGCTCTACGTCCTCAACGCCCTCATGGTGTCCGCCGACGCCGTCCTCTGGTTCCGCAACCGCCGCCTCGAACGAACGGACAAATAGCCCGACGCACAAGATTGACCACACAGACACAGCGAGTTGAACCACCGAGCGAAGCTTGGCGAGCACTCGCGCGTTGGTCGCGGAGAAGACGGAAGAAGGTTTGGGATTTCGTTTCTCCTTCTCCCACCCCCCTCTCTTCTCTTCCTCCGTGGTTGCCTTTCAACGATTGGTCGATTTCATCCGTGGTCGCGTTTCAACGGCGGGAGGAAGGACCAGCGGGTTTCTTGGGAGTTTGTCGGGCTTGTCCCTACGAAACGAGAAAAATCGCGAAATCGCGATTTTTCAACCCTGCAAACTCCGAAAGGAGCCTGTTAAATCGGGATTTTTGATGCCAATAGGCGTCAAAAATCCACAAGCCCGGCAGACTCCTGGGTGACGATGCCGGCGAGGACGACCAGGCAGCCGAGAGCCATGAGCGGCGTCATGCGTTCGCGCAGATAGAAGACGGCGAACACGCTGCCGAACGCCGATTCCAGCGTCAGGATCAGCGCCGTGCTCGTCGACGTGATATGCCGCTGCGCGACGTTCTGCACCGCGAAGGCGAGCACCGTCGTGACCGCGACGAGATAGCCTATGGGGAGCGCCGCCCGCGCGATCACGCCGAAATCGACGGATTCGAACGCGAGCGCCAGGACGAGAAACAGAGCCGCGGTGACCGCCAACTGGATGATCGTCATGAGGATGGGATCGGAGTCCTTCCCGAAGCGCTCGATCGCGATCATGTGCAGCGCGAAAAAGACGGCGCACAGGGCCGAGACGGCGTCGCCCCGGTTGAAGCCGTCGATGCCGTCCCCGAGCGTGAGCAGGCCGAGCCCGACGACGGCGAGGCCGGCCCCCGCGAACGCGTATGCGCCCGGCCTGGTCCCGTTGAACAGGACGGACAGGAACGGGACGATGACCACGTAGGAACCGATGAGGACGGATTGCTTGGACGCTGTCGTGAACTGGATGCCGGTCACCAGGCAGAAGAACGCGCCGAACATGAATAGGCCGATCAAACCGCCCCGTCTCAAGTCCCGCGTCGTGATCTTTTTCAGCTTCCCCGCGTAGATGATCCCGAGGAACAGAGCCGACAGCCCGAACCGGAACAGCATGAGGGTAAACGGCCGGATGACGTTCAGCGTGTCCTTGATGATCGCGTAACTCGTCCCCCACGCCAGCGCCACGGCCGCCAGCGCGACCATCGACACGATCCTCTTTTTCGCCGCCGTCATGACGCTCGAAGGCCTCTTCGTGTCGGAGCCGCGAAGGCCGGCGTCAGTCGCCGATGAAGTCGTCGGAGGCGGAGTCCTTCTTCTTGCGGACGACGACGCGCTTGCCGGCGGGCGCCTTCGCGGGGCGGGCGGTCCGGGCCGGGCGCTTTTCCGCGTCTCCGGGGGCCTTGCGGGCGTAGGTCGCGCGCTGCGTCCCGCGCGGGGCCGGGCGGTCGTCTCCGACGAGGGAGACTCGGCGTTCGCCGTCGCGGGGGCGGTCGCTTTCGGAGGGACGCTTCGCGTACGGCCGGGTTTCCCCGTCGCGCTTCGGCGCGGGACGCCGATCGTCGGAGCGGTACGAGGAAGCGCGGTCGCCTTCGGATCGCCTGGGGGCGGACCTTCCTTCGGGACGGTCGCCGAAGGTCCTGCCGCGGCCGGGAGCTTCGCGCCGTTCGCCGCGGGGCGCGGTCGGGTGCGTGGCGGTCGCGCGCGACGCGGAGGGGTCGCGGTACTCGTCGTCGAGATCGCGGTATTCGCCCTCGACCATGCCCTCCCTGATGGCGCGACGGGGACTGCCGGGTTTGGAGGTCTTGGCGGACTTCTGCTTTTCCATGAACTGGAGGGCGCCGTCCAGCGCGCCGAGGAAGACCTTCATGTCCTCCTTGAAGACGACGACGGAGCGGCGCTCGAAGGTTTCGTGCTCTCCCGGCTTGGACTCGACGATGTTGAGGAACACGTCGCCCATCCGGTTTTCCTTGACGTTGAAGAAGTACGTGCGGCCTTCCGCCTGCACGCGATTCGAGTACAGCTCGCCCCTGATGCCCATGTCGTCCTCCGGGGCCGCGCCAGCGCCGCCCGCCGCATCATACCGGTAACGCGTCCCCGTTACAAGGCGCTTGCGTCCGCTTCGCGGATCAGGGCGACGAGGAGTCCGTGGAGGCGGCGTTCGGCGGCGTCCGCGGCCGCGAGGTCGGCTTCCGGTTCGAGGCAGACGTCGGCCACCGCGCGGAGCACCGGCTCGGTGCCGCTGCCTCGCATCCACATGAACGCGACGGGCACGCCGTCCGGACGCGCGAAGCGCAGCTTGAGTCCGCCCTTCCCCGCTTCGCCGAGATCGGTCAGCCCGTGGATCTCCTCGATGCCGATCGTGGCGACCGGATCGAAGCGGTCGGCGCCGACGAGAGTGCGCAGCTCGTCGCGCAAGGCGGGCCACTCCCTCGTGAAGACCGCCTGGAACGCGCGTTTCAAGGCGGCGTGGTCGCCGGTCCGCACGCGGAGCGCGGCGCGCGATTCGAAGGCGCCGGTGGTGCGCGCGACGGGCAGCGACGCGACGACGTCCGAGAAGGCGAAGTCGTCGCGATAGGAATCGCCGCGCCCGAGCAGCTCGAGCCAGGCGTGGAAAATGCCCTGCACGCCGTCCTCGTCGCGCGACGCGAGGAGCTTCACGATGGAGACGAGGGTGGACAGGGGATCGCGCACGCGCGAGGGATGCGTGATGTTACCGCCGTTCGAGCCTTCGCCCGTCACGCGCACGGTCCAGCCGCGCTCGCGGAGCGAATCGGCCAGCGCCACGACGTTGGCCTCGCCGGTTTCCGCGCGCCTGGTCTCCGCGCGGAAGACCGAGGCGATGCGGTCGATGCGGAGCGAGGTGGCGTCGTTGCAGACCACCGCGGCCTTCGCGCCGTGGACGCCGCCCAGGAGGCCCGAGCGGTATTGGTCGCCGAGCTCGGCGAGCACCGCGAGCGCGAAGGTCTCCTGCGCCTCGAGCGCCCGCGCGGCGCCGAGCGCGTCGTCCCACGCGACGAGGTTCCCGCGGTCGCCGTCGCAGTCGGGCACGTAGCCGAGGATGAAGCCGGGATCCTCCGCGTGCGCCGCCTCGAGCTCCTTCCGGCAGCGTTCGAGGTTGTCGCCCTCCGGCACGATGCCGTGCGCGAAGACGCCGGGGGCGGCGTTCACGGCGCGGAGTCCGATCCCGAGCGAGGCGAGGTAATCTTCGTCGATCGACAGGGCCCGCGCCGAGCCGTTGAAATCGGCCACGATGCCGAGGCTCCGCGCCTTCCGCGTTTCGGCCGCCCGCGCGGCGTCCTTCGACAGCCGCTCGAAGAACGCTTCCTGGCTCGTGAGGTCGTCCGTGCCCGCGGCGACTTCGCGCGACGACAGGAGGTACGCCGACAGGGCCAGACGCTTGTCCGTCTTGCACGAGGCGTAGAGCCGGCCCATGCGGCCCGCGTCGGCGGCCTCGAGCGCGGCGGCGAGCCGTTCCCGGGTTGCGCCGTCGCGAACGAGCGCGCGGAGGCGTTCGGCGAGCGGATTGGCGTCCGCGACCGCGAGCACGCCGCCCGAGCCCAGCCCGAACTTGAAACCGTTGTGGCCGGGCGGATTGTGGCTCGCGGAAATGTAGCAGAAGCCGGACAGGCGGCCGGGGGCGTCGGCCGGGAGCGCGGCGCCGGCGCGGGTCCAGGCCATGATCTCGGGCGCCGCGACGACGAAGGGATACCGGACCTCGACGCCGCTCCCGAGCATGACGCGCGCGCACGCGTCGGCGAGGGCGGGTCCGGTCGGGCGCGTGTCGATGCCGAGCGCCACGACGGGAACGCCGCCAGTCCGTTCCTTGACGAAGTCGGCGAAGGCCAGGGCCATGCACGCGGCCAGGTAGAGTTTCGCGGGCGCCGGCCGCGGATCGAGGCTGTCGTCGGAATCGGCGAACACCGCCCGCCAGCCGGACGCCGACAGCACGCACGACGCGAGCGCGGCGTCGATCTCCGCGGAGGACGGAAAGCGGCCGTCCGCGAAGGGGGCGCGTTCAGGATCGCCCACGACCAGGCGCGTGCCGGGGAACAGGATGTCGGGCATGTCGAACCTCCGAAAAAGCCCGCGACCGGGGCGAGTGTTTCATGATGGCGGGCGCGGAACGACACGTCGCGCTCCGTCGTTCGCGCGAAGCGGCCGCGTCCGGGATCGAGTATACTGGTATCGTCGGGCTTACGCCACGACCAAGGAGGTCGCATGACCAGAATCGGCTGTCTCGTGCTCGCCACCGCCGTCGCGTCCGCCGGGTGCGCCGGTTCCCGCCCGGACCGCGACGCCTATCGCGCGGTCGGGCAAGCGTCCGAACTCAAAGCCCTCGTCGGCCAACGCGTGGTCGTCCGCGGTTCCGTGTCCGACACGCCGTGGCAGCACCTCGTCGCGAGCGTGCCCGGCAGGAACGGCTATTACTTCGACATGGAGGGCTGGCAGATCGTCGTGTACGCCGAGCGCGAGCCCGCCTCGGGGCCGATTCTCGTATACGGTACGGTGCTCGAAGTCGAAGGGGGCGGCAAGCGCCCCGGCAAGTCCGAGGAGCGCTTCGTCGAATACCACGTCCTGTGCGACTTCTGGGAACGTGCTGAGTAGGACGCGTCCTATTTGATGAACGTGTACTTCGGATCGATCTTCTGGCTCGTCGTGGGCAGGACGTAACCGGGGTCGCCCATGACGTAGGTGTCCATGAAGATGGTCACCTGGTTCTTGGCGCGGAGACCGGTCGAGGCATCCGTGTAGTAGGAGCCGTACCAGCGCACGCCGGGCGTCGTGGTGCCGAGCGCGTCGAAGAGTCCTTCCGTGGAATCCTTGCGCGCCGCGCCCTCCGCGATCCGCATGCCGAACACCGCGAGACCCCGCGTGACCGAATAGTTCGACGAGAACTTCCAGGTGCCGAAACGGCCGGCGCCGCCTTTTTCCACGACCGCCGCCTCGATCGTCCGGACGATGGCTTCGAAGTCGCCGCCTTCCTTCGAGAGATCGATCCCGAGCGCGCCCGGATAGCCCATGAGCGGCGACGGGACGTCGGACTCGACGAAGACGCCGTTCTTCGATTTCAAGAGCTCGCGGATGAGCGGTTCGGTCTGGCCGTCGTTCGTGGCGAACATGCACACGCGGTCGACGCCGTTCGGCGCGTATTTCTTGAGCCACTTGGCCACGTTGTCCGTGATGAATCGTTGCGCGCCTTCCATGCCGATCGCCGTGGTCGGGTCGGGGGCGGTCTCGCTCGCGAAGCGGAGGCCCAGGTCCTTGCACGCCGCCTGGAAGATGGCGCGGCGCCTGGCCAGCTGCGCGATGGCCATGTGCCGCGGGAACGAGACGTGGACGAAGGTCTTGGCGCCGAGCTGCTTGGCGGCCCAGACGATCGTGTAACCGCGCGACACCTGGTCGAAGTCGACGACCATGTCCGCGACCTCCTGGATGACGAGCGGATCCTCCTGCGGAAGGCCGCAGAGCCGGACGATGTCCGGCCGCTTCTCCTTGAGGCGGCGGAAGCCCTCCGCGGTGCCCGGAATCGCCTGCACGACGATGACGGCTTTCATGAGCGGATCGTCCGCGAGCGCGGCGATGTCGGCGCTCACCTTTTCCTGCTGGGCGGGAAAGTCGTCCGGGTACACGACGTGCGCGACCATGCCGCCGTCCGCGACGGCGCCGTACGTATCGATGAGCCACGTCGCGGCGCGGAATTCGTCCTCGTTCTGCGACGTCGTGCCGGTGACCACGCCGACATGGTACGCGGCCTGGGCGGAAAGGGAGACGGCGAACGACAGCATCAGGACGACGGCCGCGGACGCGACCTTGCATGGACGGTTCATGATGCCTCCTCGGGCGCGGCTCGGGCGACGGTCGGGACGGCGCGCCGCCCCGTCGTTCCGTGAAAATCGTAATCCATCGGCCGCGTTTGTCAAACGTCAGCGGCCGCGCGCCCTGGTCGGATCGGGACTACCTGGACGCGAGACCGGCCGCGGGAGGGCGCGCCACGCCGAAGCGGAGCTTCTGGACGACGATCCGCGTGGCGGCGTCGACGAGGCGCGCGCGCGGGAGCCTGCCCGAGCCGAGTGCCTCAAGCAGGGCGTCGTGGGCTTCCGTGGCGATGCCGGAGCCGGAGGCCATCACCATGTCGGCGCCCGAAAGGAGCGCGAGCACGGCGGCCTCGCCCGCGGTCGAGTCGGCGGCGAGGGCGCGCATGGCGATGTCGTCCGTGAGCGTGACGCCGGGGAAGCCCAGGCGCTCCTTGAGCCGGCCCGTCACGAGTTCGCGCGACAGGGTGGCGGGACGCCCCGGATCGACGGCCGTCACCGTGACGTGCGACAGGAGCACGAAGGCGACGTTCGCCTCGATGGCGCGCGCGAAGGGCGCTTCGTAGCGGGACTCGAACGCGGCCAGATCGACGTCGAGGACCACCGCGCCCCGGTGCGGATCGCCCGCGGCGTTGCCCGGATAGTGCTTCGCGGTGGCGGCGACGCCGCCCGCCTGGAGCGTGCGGACGAAGCTCGCCGCCACCGCGCCCGAGCGCGCGGGGTCGGAAGCGTAGGCGCGGTCTCCGAGGAAGCCGCCGGAATCCGCCTCGACGACGGGCGCCAGGTTGAGCGTGACGCCGAGCGCCTTGAGTTCCGAGGCGGCCAAGGCGCCGAGCCTGGCGGCCTCGGCGTCGGCGCCCCGCCCTTCGAGGGCGCCCACCGAGCGCGGGCTCGGAAGCCGCGTCACGCCGGTCTTGAAGCGCACCACGGCGCCGCCCTCGTGGTCGACCGCCACGAAGGGCGGAATGCCGGCGGCGCTTTCCGCCACGACGGCGCCGAGTTCGTCGAGCGCGGGCGGAAGGCGGCGGGCGTCTTCGGGAATGTTGAAGGCGAAGAGGATGACCGCGCCCGCGGGCACCCGTTCGAGGAAATCCCGCGTCGAACGGGGCAGGTCGCCGCGGCCGCCGACTCCGACCATGAGGACTTGCGCGCAGAGTTCGCGGTCGCCGAGCCGGCCGACGAGGGCGCGCGCCGCGCCCTCGAAACCGGATAGCTCGGTCCGGTAACGCGCGAGCGCGGAAGGCGCGGGCACGGGTCCGGGGGCGGCAGGCTGCCGGGAACACGACAGGGTAACGGACGAGATGATCGCGATGTAAAGGAAGAAACGGCGCATGACGGTCGCATGGTAACGAGAACGGGGGGCTTGGTAAAGCCGAACGCTCAGAACTCGACCACCCCTGGCGCCTCAGTGCCGGCCCTTGGCGCCTCGGACTCGGCGCCGAACGCCTCCGAGTCCGCGCCGGGGTCGTCGACCCGGGCCGTACCGGGCCGCCTCGCGAGCTCGAAGACGCGGGCCGCTTCCTCGTCGACGACGTCGTCGAAGAGACGGGGAGGCTGCGCGGCGCCGCGCTCGACCAGGGCGGACGCGAAGTCCGCGACGGCGCGCGAATAGTCGGCGTCCGGCTTGGTCGCCAGGATGGGACGGCGCGCGGCCACGGACGGGGGCACGCGCGGATCGTCGGGCGCGAATGCCGCGAACTCGAGGCCGACGCCCAGGTTGCGCGACACCGTCTCGCGGAGCTTCTTGAGCACGGGAGCGTCCTCGGCCGAACGGGCCTGATTGGCCACGACGCGCGGCACGAAGCCGGACAGCTGGCCGAGCGCGGAGGCGGCGGAATCGGGAAAATCCCGCGCCAGGTCGCGCGCCAGGTCGAGGAAGGATCGCCCCGAACCTTCCACGCGTTCCGCGGTGAACGCCGCGATGCGCTCCCGCTCGGGACTCTTCTTCGGGAAGGACCGGAACAGCATGCGGTAGACGCAGGTCTTGAGGAGCGAGTACGCGTTCATCACCGAGGTGATTTCCGGCTTGACCACGACGATGCCGCGGAACGAGAGCAGGAAGAAATCCACGACGTTGTACGAAGTGCCGGCGCCGAGGTCGAGGAGGACGTAGTCGGCCGGGAGCTTGCCGAGCTCGCGCAGGATGCGGCTCTTCGCGAAGTATTCGAGGTTTGCCGCGCCCGGCAGGAGGTTGTCGCCGGGGATGAAATGGAGACGCTCGAAGCCGGTGCCGACCACGAGGTTTTCGAGTTTCTTTTCCTGCTTGAGGATGAGGGAAGCGATGCCGCGCTGGCTGTTCTTGATGCCGAGGCAGGTGTGGAGGTTGGACGCGCCCAGGTCGAGGTCGACGAGGACGACGGTCTTGCCGCGTCCGGCGAGCGCGAGTCCGAGGTTGGCCGCGAGGAGGGTCTTGCCGACGCCGCCCTTGCCGGACGCGATCGGGATGATCGTATTCATTCGCTTGGCTCCCCGACCACTGTAGAACCGAAGGGCGCGCGGTGCAAGCCTCGCCACTCGACGCGCGGCGCAGGAGGCGCGTATCACGGCTTTACGCGGACGCCGCGGGGTCGTACACTGAACGTATGGCCGCACGCCGGATCGCCCTCATCGCAGCCGTCTGTATCGCCTTCTCGAGCCCCGGAGCTTGGACGGGCGCCCAAGCCGTCCCGACGCCCGTCGGGACGGAACTCGGGCGCGTCCGCAGTCCGGGCCGTACCGCGCTCGAAATCGACTCGGTTCCCGCCGGGGCGTCGGTCGAGCTCGACGGCCTGTTCGTCGGTTACACGCCGGTCACGGTCGATCCGGTCGCGCCGGGTTACCACGCCCTCGTCCTCCGCAAGCCGGGTTATCCGGACGCGCGCGCCGAACTGTACGCGGAACGCGACACGGTCGTCACGGCGCTCTTCCGCCTCGAAGCGCCGACCGGCATCCTCGAATTGCAGGTCGATCCGCCCGACGCGTTCCTCGAAGCCGACGGACGCCGCGTCGAGCCCCTGCCGCTCGAAGCCCAGCCGCCCGGTCCCGGCATCCGCGAATACCGCCTCGAAGCGGGGGAACGGCGCCTCCGCGTCGCGCGCTTCGGCTACGAGGCGGACGAGCGCGTCGTCAGCGTTCCCGCGGACGGGCGGACCTACCTCGTCGTCGAGTTGGCCGAGGCGGAGTTCGCCGTCCTTTCGCTCGAAGCGGATCCGGGCCGCCTCGCGCCCCTCGAGCGCGGTCCCCGCGGCCGCGTCCGGCTGCGCGCGACTATCTCCGCTCCCGGCGAGGTCACGCTCGGCGTCCGGGCGGGGTCGGACGCCCCGATCCTCGTCGAGCTTCCATTGTCGCCGTCGCCGCGCGATCCGTCCGCGTTGGCCGTCGAATGGGACGGCCGCGACGCCGCCGGCGCACCGCTTCCCGACGGCGACTATCTCGTCGTCGTCCTCGGCTCGGACGCGCCCGGCGCTGACAGGACGGCCCCCGTGCGGATCGACTCGGGCTACGCGGGCTTCCCGACGACGCTCGCCGCCGGGCTCGCGGGTCCTTCGCGATGCCCCTCGCCATTCGCCGACGCGCCCGGCTCGATCCGCGTCGCGGTCGCCTTCGCGCTCGACGCGTCTGGTTCCGGATTGGCCTTCGACGAAGGCGACGCCTCGATCGCGGTCCAGGGCGGCGAACGCTGGGCGCTCGGGGTCGCGGCGTCCATGGGCGACACGGCCGACGACGCCCGGCTCGGGGGCGCGCTCTCGTGGGCGTTCGACCTTCCGGGACCTTTTTCCCTCTCGCCGCGCCTCCGCGTCGCGCGGTCCGGCACGACCGACGGCGCGGGACTGCCCTTCGACACGGCCGCGCGTTACGAAACGGACGCCGGTTGCGCGTTCGGCTACGGGGACGCGCGACGCTGGATCGGCGTGTCCGCTTCGTGGGCAGGCTCGTTCGGCGCGGAGTCCGCGCACGGCGCTCTCCTGGGCGGAGGAGCCTCTCTGTCGGGGCGCTTCTGGTCGATCGCCGCGTCCGGCGCGATCGCCCTGCCGGAATCGGCTCTTCTCCCGCCGCCCTCGGTGGCGATCGAAGCCTGCGTCGAGCCCGTCGCCTTCCCGCTCGCGCTGTCGCTGTCGTGGACGATCGCGTTCCCGGACGGCGAACCGGCCCACGCGATCGCCGTCGGGCTTTCGACGCGTCTCTGACGGGCGGGAGACGACCGCGCGCGGGCGTTCCCCGGTCCGCCGTACCTTGCCGCCGAGGCGCGTTTCGTGTCATTTTGCATCGCCCGGGCGCGACGGTACGCCGCGCCAGCCTGTCGGATCATCGAGGTACCATGAACCATCCCGTCGCCCTCGCGCGCTGTCCCTCGTACGAGCAAGCCCTCGTCGACGGAGCCGTGCGCTCCGCCGTGTCGCTCGCGGGCGGCTTCGAGCCGCGCGGCAAGCGCGTCCTCCTGAAGCCGAACATGCTCCGCGCCAGCGAACCCGACGCGGCCGTGACCACGCACCCCGCCGTCCTGCGCGCCGTCATCCGCCTGGCCCGGGAACTCGGCGCGGCGTCGATCGCGGTCGGCGATTCGCCCGCCTTCCAATCGGGCGACGCGGTGGGCGACAAGTCCGGTCTCAAGGCGGCGGCGCTCGAGGAAGGCGCGGCCTGGGTCGATTTTTCCGACGCGGTCGAGATCGACGTCCCGGACGCCCGCCTCTTCAAGCGCTTTCCGGTCGCGCGCGCGGTGCTCGACGCGGACCTCGTCGTGAGCCTCCCCAAGTTGAAGACCCACGGGCTCGCGTACTTCACGGGCGCCATCAAGAACATGTACGGCGTGATCCCGGGCCTCAACAAGGCGTCCTACCACCTGCGTTTCCCCGGACGCGCGGAGTTCGCGGCCGCCCTCCTCGACATCCTCGGGGCGGCGAAGGTGTCGTACGCTATCATGGACGGCGTCGTCGGCATGGAAGGCCCCGGCCCGAACCACGGCACGCCGCGCCACGTCGGCCTCGTCCTCGCGTCGCCGAATCCCTGCGCCCTCGACTGGAGCGCGGCCTCGCTCATCGGGTACGATCCCAAGACGATCCCGCACCTCTCGCAGGCCGTCGAACGCGGCCTCGTCGCCCCGGACGCGATCGAGCTCCGCGGCCTCCGTTTCGACGAGGCGCGCGCGCACGGCTACCAGCTCATTCCCATCCAGGGCGACCGCGAGTTCCTCGGCGGCTTCGTCCCGAAATCGCTCAGGCCCTTCGTGCACAACCTGGTCTGGCCGCGCCCCTTCTTCTCGAAAGCGCGCTGCACCGCCTGCGGCGGCTGCGTGAAGATCTGCGCGGCCGGCGCCCTTTCCATCGAACGCTCGCGCGGCCAGAAGCCCCACGTCGCCATCGACCGCGACAAGTGCATCCGATGTTATTGCTGCGACGAGATCTGTCCCTCGAACGCGATCAAATTGTCGCGTTTCCCCTGGTGACGCCATGGGCCCTTCCTTCCTCCGCTCGCTCGTCGAATCCGTCCGCGCCGACCGCGACGACGACGGGACCATCGCGTACCGCCGCCTGGACTTACCCGCCCCGGAAGCCTTCGAACTCCGCGGGCGGCGCGGGCTCGCGGTGGACGCGTCCTCGCTCGCGACGCTCGTCGAGGAAGCCGCGGGCGACGCCAACCGCTACCTGAGCCGCGGCCGCCTCGAGCGCCTGGCAGCCGCCGCCCGCGATCCGGATTCAGGCGAACGCGAACGTTTCGTCCTCGACACCCTCCTCGCGAACGCCTCGAGCGCCGCCGAGACGGGGCTCCCGCTCTGCCAGGACACGGGCACCGTCTGCGTATACGGCCTCCGCGGCTCGAACGTGTTCGTCGAAGGGGGCGACGACCACGACGCCGTCGAGCTCGGCGTCGAGCGCGCCTACCGCTCGGGCGGCTTCCGCGCGTCGCAAGTTGCGCCCGAGACGCTCTTCGGCGAGCGCAACACCGGCACGAACCTGCCCGCGCTCTTCGAGCCGCTCTCGGTGCCGGGCGACGAGTACCGCCTGCTCCTTGTCGTCAAGGGCGGCGGTTCGTCCAACAAGACCGCGCTCTACCAAGAATCGAAGGCCGTCCTCTCCGAGTCCTCCTTCGGCGCCCTCCTCGAGCGCGTCGTCCCGACGCTCGGCGTCTCCGCCTGCCCGCCCTACCGCGTCGCGGTGGCCATCGGCGGGCAAGGCCCCGAAGAGACGGCCCTGGCCGCCAAGCTCGCGGCCGCGGGTTTCCTCGACGCGTTGCCCGACACCGCTGACGCGGACGGCGCCGCGCTCCGCTCCCGCGATTGGGAAGAGCGCGTCCTGACCGTCGCGCGCGCTTCCGGCTGGGGCGCCCAATTCGGCGGCTCGCGCATGGCCCTCGACGCGCGCGTCGTGCGCCTCCCGCGCCACGCGGCCAGCTGTCCCGTCGTCGTGGCCGTCTCGTGCGCCGCGCACCGCCAGATCCGCGCCCGCGTCGATTCTGAGGGCTTTTTCCTCGAGGCGCTCGAGCGCGATCCCTTCTCGATCACCGGCGTCGGCCCGGCGGCGCCCGCGCTCCCCGCCGACGCGCCGCGCGTCGCGCTCGCGGGCGACCTCCGCGCGGACGCCGCGGCCTTGGCGCGCTTCCCCGCGGGCACACTCCTCCGCCTGTCCGGCAAGGTCGTCTTCGCGCGGGACGCGGCGCACGCGCGCCTTCAGGCCCTGCTCACCTCCGGCGCCGCGCCGCCCGAGTGGACCGTCCGTTACCCGATCATGTACGCGGGTCCCACCGAGCCGCGGCCAGGCGCGCCGGTCGGCGCCTTCGGTCCCACCACGTCGAAGCGGATGGATCCCTATCTCGATGGCTTCATGTCGAAGGAACTGTCGCTCGTGACGATCGGCAAGGGCGAGCGGACCGCCGTCTGCGCGGAAGCCTGCGCGCGCCACGGCGGCAGCTACCTGGCCGCCGTCGGCGGCGCCGCGGCCCTCGCCGGCGCGCGCTTCGCCAAATCGTCCCTCGTCATCGACTGGGAAGACTTGGGGATGGAAGCCGTGCGGCTCGTGGAGCTTGAGGATTATCCGGTCCTCGTGGCCGTGGACGCGCGCGGCACGGATTTTTACGCGCGTTGAGGTCGTACCGTCAAACCGCGGACGCTCGGCCGCGACGTTCGCGCGCGCCAGGGTGTCGGCCTCGGATCAGGGAACGCGCGGAACCGCGGCGCTCATTCGCGCACGGCGCGCTCGATGATGCCGCCGCCGAGCACGAAGCCGTCCGCGTCGTAGAACACCGCCGACTGCCCGGGCGCCATCGCGCGCTGGGGCGTCTCGAAGCGGACGCGGGCGACGCCGCCGGCGATCGACACGTC
Organism: uncultured Treponemataceae bacterium; assembly: GCA_964482955.1. GTDB lineage: Bacteria > Spirochaetota > Spirochaetia > Treponematales > UBA12059 > JAPLSN01. The sequence goes on from CAYZZW010000024.1 coordinate 18,015, forward strand.
CGCTCGCGCGGGTACGTGGTTTTGCCTGACGCGGACGAAGGCTTCGAACGACGAGGCGAGCCCGCCGTCCGCGAGGACGAGGTCCCCGGCTTCGAGTCCCGACGCGAAGAGCGACGCGTCGCCCGACACGATCACCCGGTTCCGCGCCGCGTCGATGGCCGTGACGTAGACGGCCTCCGGCCCGGCGCTGACGCCGATCCCGCGGCGTTGACCGATCGTGTAATGCACGATGCCGCGGTGGCGCCCGAGCACCTTACCCGTCCCGTCGACGATGTCGCCGGGCGTTTCCCCCGCCCCGCCGAACAGCGTCGCGTAATCCCCGCCCGCGACGAAATCCTGGCTGTCCGACTTGTCCGCCATCTCGAGTCCGAGGGACCGCGCGATCGAGCGCGTCTCGTCCTTCGTGATGTCGCCGAGTGGGAAGTCGACGATGTCGAGCGTTTCGCGCGGTATTCTATAAAGGAAGTAACTCTGGTCCCGCGACGCGTCCGAACCCGCGCGGAGCCGCGGATACGGCAGCGAGCGGTCGATTCGCGCGTAGTGACCCGTGGCGAAGCGGTCGAATTCGGCGCCCTGCTCGCGCGCGCGCGCGATGAGCATGCCGAACTTCATCGCGTGGTTGCACGCCACGCACGGGTTCGGCGTCCGTCCGCGAAGGTATTCCGCGCGGAAGTAATCGAGCACGAAGGTCCGGAAATCGTCGGTCAGGTCTATCGCGTAGTACGGGATCCCGAGCTTTTCGCAGAGGCGCCCGCACGAGGCGACGCTCTCGGCCTCGCCCGGCCCGAAGCAGGTGTGTTGTCCGCCGTCTGGCAGGTCGAGCGAGCCGTCCCACTTCTTCATCGTGAGTCCGACCACGCGGTGCCCGCGCGAGACGAGGAGCGCCGCGGCGACCGAAGAGTCGACGCCGCCGGACAGCCCGACGGCGTAGGAAGGCTTGTCGCTCACGGCAGCGCGAGCATGCGCTCGATCGGGAGCCGCGCGCGCCCGGCCAGGACCGGATCGACCTCGACGCCGCCCTCGAGCGTCTCGAGCGCGCGGAGCACGTCCTGCGGGGTAGTTTTCCGCATGTTGACGCAGTACTTCGCGGCGCCGACCGTCAGGAACGAGCGCCCCGGATGCTCGCGCGAAAGGCGCTCGGCCACGGTCGCCTCCGTCGCTATCAGGAACTCGCGGATTTCCGGATGCGCCGCCGCGTAAACGAGCATACCGCTCGTCGACAGGACTTCGTCGGCGAGGGCCAGCACCTCGGGTTCGCACTCTGGATGCGCCAGGAAGCGGGCGTCCGGATTCCGCGAGCGCGCGTCGCGCGAGTCCTCCGCCGTGATGCGGACATGGACGGGGCAGCAGCCCTGGTGCGCGTGCACGGTCTTGCCCGTGACGCGCGCGGTCCACGCCGCCAGGTTGCGGTCTGGCAACATGACGAGCTCGTTCCCCGGGAACGACGCGGCGACTCGAGCGGCGTTCGCGCTCGTGCAACAGATGTCGCACTCGGCCTTCACCGCGGCCGTCGAGTTGACGTACACGATCACCGGGACGCCGGGATGCTCGGCGCGCAGTCGGCGCACGTCTTCCGGCGTCGCCATGTCGGCCATGTAGCAGCCGGAGTCCGGCCGCGGCAGCAGCACCGTCTTCCCGGGCGCCAGCAGCTTTACCGTCTCGGCCATGAAGCGCACGCCGCAGAAGACGATCAGGCCCTCTCGCGCGGCCGCCGCCTTCCGCGACAGCTCGAGCGAATCGCCCGTGAAGTCGGCGCAGTCCTGCACGTCGAGGGACTGGTACGTATGCGCGAGGATGAGGGCGCCTTTCGCGCGCTTGAGCTCCCCGATCCGGCCGAGGAGCGCCTGGGTGTCGTCGTCGTGCTTCATCGGAGGCAGTCTACACCGATCGCGCCGCGCGCGAAAAGACGGCCGCCGATCCGCGGGTTGCGGCCTTCGCGTACCTGCGTCTTTTCAATCCACGACTTCGCGTTGTAATATGGAAAGAAGCGGTATTCGCGCGGCGACCGAAATCCGCGCCGGACACGGCATATGCCGCCCTCGGGCGGAATCGACACGGAGCGATGATGAAGAAGATCCTGATCCTGGCGGCCCTGCTTTCGGGCGCGGCTTTCGCGTTCGCGGAGACCGCCTCCGTCCCGCCCTACCTTGCGCGCTTTCCGGACATCTACGAAGCCCGGCTCGTCCATTACAAGGCCGTCCTCATGACCCGTCTCCCGAAGTTCCTCGAGTTCGCCGAGAACGTCCAGGAGACGGCGTACGGAAAGGTCCTCTGCAAGGTGGAATCGGGCAAGGACTTCGCGTACGCCCTGTTTCTCCGCGAGCGGAACGGCGGCAATCCCCTCGTGTCCGCCGGCAACACGATCCTCCAGCGCGAGACGACGCGCGGCTTCATCACCTTCGCGAAGATCTTCCTGAACGACGATCCGTCCTGCTACATCCGCTACTCGCCCGTGTCGGACCAGTCGAAGTTCGACATCGTCGTCTACGGAGCCGTCGTGGCGCAGGACGTCCGTACCGGCCTCAACTTCATCATGCAGTTCGGCCGCCCCCTCGACCTGGTCGCGTCCCAGTGGAAGGACCGCGCCTCCGTCTTCCGCGGCGCCGACCCGGAAGGCCCGCGAGAACGCTTCGTCCGCCTCGCCGACGCGGGTTCCGCGGCCTCGTTCTTCGCTGCGCTCGGCAAGGTGACGCCAGGCGCGGACCTGCCCGCCGCGACGTACAAGCTCTTCGCGTCCGACGCGGATCCGCGCGCCATCGCGCCCTACGCGCCCCTCCCGACGGCCAAGACCGGCATGCCGCTCTCCGCCCTCCGCGCCGCCGTCTTCCAGGCTTCGACGCGAGACGCCGCCGCGCGCCAGGCCCCCGTCGCCTATCTCGCGACCGGCGACGGCGTCTCGCTCCTCCTCGTGCCGCACGTCGGCGCGTATGGCACCACCGAGGTCGCCGCCTACTCGACCGCGACCAGGAAGCGCGTCGACATGGCCGCGCTCGTCGCGGAAAAGGGCTCCGTTCCCGTCACGGCGAAAGAAGTGGCGCTTCCGGAGTGAAGGACAGGAGAGATCCGCCCCGACGTTGCATCCGCCCGGGACGCCCGCTATAGTTGGGTCATGACGCCGCAAAAGTACTTTCCGGACATCGCCGCGGTATCGTGGGAACACCGGTCGGACCGCGAAGCTTTCGCGGCCTTTTCGGCCATCCCCCGCGCGCACGACATCGTCGAACGCTTCCTCGGGCTCGCAAACGACCGCGCCTTCCGGCTCGTCGCCCTGGCCAACGGCCTCCGCGTGTCCGAAAACCAGTTCACCGGACTCCACCACCTCGTCCGGAAAGTGTGCGACATCCTCGACGCGCGCTTCGAGCCCGAAGTCTACGTCGAATTTTCGCCCCACACCCGCTCGTATTCCGTCGGCTTCGAAACGCCCTTCGTCGTCGTCACCAGTTCCGCGCTCGACCTCTTCGACGACCAGGAGACGCTCGCGCTCCTCGCCCGGGAAATCGCGCACTGCATGAGCGGACGCGTCCCGTACAAGACCCTCCTGTGGTTCCTTGAGAACACCTCGCCGCGCTTTCTGGAAGGCTACCCCTGCGTCGACCGCGACGCCGCCGAAGCCATGACCGCCCTCAAGGAATGGAACCGCCGGAGCGAACTGTCGGCGGACCGGGCCGCCCTCCTCGTCACCCAGGACGAGACCGTCGTCCTCCGCATGCTCATGAAGCAGATCGCCGGTCCGCGCCACGCCGACTGCAACGTCCACGAGCTCGTGCGCCAGGCCGACGAACGCGAGAGCATCCGCGACGGCGCGGCCCTCCTCCCCACCCTGGACGGCCTTCACCAGGACGGCCGCGTCATGCGCGTCGCCGAACTCCGCCGCTGGGAGCGTTCCGCCGAATATCGAAGCATCCTGAACGGCGACTACCGGCGCCGCTCCGCGGGAACGGCCGCGAATCCCGTGGCCGACGGTCCCGTCCGCGAGCTCATGGCCGCCATCCACGACGGCACCGCCCGCGTCGACGCCTTCTTCAAGACCGTCCTCGGCGGGCGCTGACCCCCGACGCCCGAAGGGGAGGCGCGACATCCCGAAGCGCGCCCGGGCGCTCGAAACGCGCCTTGACACGACCGCGGAGCGCGCGGTATAAAATCGGCGCTCCACTTGGCGGCGTAGCTCAGGTGGCAGAGCAAGCGGCTCATATCCGCTGTGTCGTGGGTTCAAGCCCCTCCGCCGCTACCTAGCCCCCGCGTTTCGCGGGGGTTTTTCTTTTCCGAAGGAGGACTCCTCCATGACGGCGATTCACGCGACCTATCGGTGCCGCGCCTGCGGCAGGGTCTTTTCTGGCACGCGGACCTGCACGTCGTGGCGGCCCGATCCCTCGATCATGGATGCCCTCTCGAGCATCTTCACGACCGGTTCGGCTCGCCTTCCGGCGATGACCGCCGTTCCCGCCTGCCCGTCCTGCAGGTCCACGGATCTCGAGTCGCTGACGATCTGAGGTCTTCGTTCAGAAATAGTATTTCAAACCGACTTCCAGGCTGGCCAAACACCCGAAAAAGGCATTCACGAGATAATGATCAAATTCCGCGGGCTTGAATTCCCCGGGTACGCCACCGCCCCTGCCGAAACAAGCCTCGCCATACAACGAGAGATGATTCAACAGGTTGACTTCCGATCCCAGTCCGAGTCCCGCATAGTAGGGCAGGAACTCGAGAAGCGAGAATCCCTCGCGGCCGTTTACCCACAAATCGCGGAACACGACCGAGCCGAAGGCGTACAACATGAAATAGAACAGCCGATCCTCGGTGGTCTCGTTCAGCACGATGACGGGTTTCAGGTTCATCTGGACGTAATTCAAGATGATGTCCGAGTCGTACTCGAGGGTCAGGGTCTTGAAAGCGACCCCGATTCCGAACCGTTTGAAGATCTTCTGGTATCCGAGGTTGAATCCGTCCAGGAAACAGAGCGAATGCGCGGCCGTCCCGAGTCCCGCCGGAGTCGGACCGCCCAAGGACAGGTACACGGCGTTGCTGTCCGCGAAAAACGGCGCCGCGGAATCGTCAGCGAAAGCGACCGCGCAGGAAAACAGCGCGCACAGGAACGCGGACGTTTTTTTCATCATCATCCTCCTCGTAGTCGCCCGATCAGATCTATCGGCTTTCGGGCATTGAAACGGTTCGTGCGCGTTTTTCAGAAATAGTACTTGAATCCCAATTCCAGGCGGGGCAGCATCCCGACCAGGACGGACAGCATGTAGTGATCGAACCGCTCGGGTTTGTATTCCGCGGCATCGGGATCGTCCATCACCCCGTCTCCCAGACAGTAACTCGCTTCGCAGAAAAACGAGACGCGGTTCAGGAAATTGACTTCCGATCCGATTCCGAGCCCGCCCGAGTACGGAAGGAATTCCGCGAGCGAAAAGCCCTCGTGCCCCTTCACGAACACGTCCCTGAACACGATCGACCCGAAGAGATAGAACACGAAATCGAACGCGGCATCATCGGCGGCGTCGTTCAGCACGACGATCGGCTTCAGGCCCAGGTGGACATACTGCAAGTTGAAATAGCCGTCTTCGCTCCAATCCATCGGATAATCGTGCTCCGCCTCGTCCGGCAAAAGAAAGGTCAGGGTCTTGAAAGACGCGCCGATGCCGAAGCGCCTGAAAATCCGTTGATACCCGAAATTGAATCCATACAGGCCGGGAATCCACGGGGCGGCCGGATACAGGCCGATCGCGATCGGCCCGCCGATCGAAACGGAAACGGCGTTGCTGTCGGCATAGAACGGCGCAGCCGCGTCGTCGCCGAAAGCCGCCGCGCACGACAGCAACGCGCACAGGAATACCAACGTTTTTTTCATCATCTTCCTCCTCGAAACCACGCGAATCCTTTCATTGTAATTGCCCGTCCTCGAACCCGGACGGCGGCCGACACCGAGACGTCGACGGAAATCAAGCTATCACGGTCCATCCGGCAACACAAGCGAAGCGAAACAAACCTACCGTGCTCTCGATGTATTTCCGGATTGCGGAGCGGCTCTTCCTGAGGTTCTGGAGGTTCCAGAAATTCGCGTGCCACCGGTCGCGCATCAGCCCTTCGTCTTCATCTCCGCGATGATCCCGCCGAGGCGGTACCCGTCGTGTCCTTCGATGAAGAACGGGTGGATGGCGGCGAAGGGCGAAACCACCGGCCGTTTCACGTGAAGGCGCGGTCAAAGCCGACGAGGGGCTCCGTCCGCTACGCCCCGCCGCCCCAGAGCGCGCGCATCGCGTCGAACACCGCGCGGACCGTCGATTCGCGGGAACCCCCGCGGGATTCGCCCATCGCGCCGACGATGCCCCGTTTGGCCAGCACGGAAAACCCGTGGATGGTGGACCACGCGACGAGCGCGAGCGCACCGCTCGACGCTCCCGACGCGACGGATCCTTCTGCCTGGCAGTCCGCGACGCAGCGCTCGAGGATGCCGAAGGCCTCCGCCGCCGGGCAGGTCCCGCCCTCGGACGGGGAGGAGCCTATCGACGCTTCGGAGGAAAACATGAGGTCGACGAGCTCCGGGTTCTTTTCCGCGAAGCCCAAGTACGCCCGCAGGAGGGCGACGAGCCGGTCGGCCGCCCGGCCCCCGCGCGACTGACCCGCGGCCGGCCGGACGCTCCGCTCGAGCGCCTTGACGAGCCCGGAGAACCCCTCGCGCGCGAGTTCGTCCAGGAGCCGTTCTTTCGAGTCGAAGTGCCGGTACGGGGCGTTGTGGCTCACCCCGCAGCGAGAGGCCACGTTGCGGATGGAAAAGGCCCCGCTTCCCTTTTCCCTGAGCTCGGCCAACGCCGCGTCGAGCAGGTCTTCCCTCAGGTTGTCGCGATGGTAGGTCGTGCCGGGCATGAGCGGATTGTGCCACGGGATGTTGACACGGTCAACATTCGGCGATACCGTATGTTGACAACGCCAACATACGGCGCCAAGGAGGTTCCATGCCGCTTCGCAAAAAGACCGTCGTGATCCTGGCCATCGTCGCCCTTCCCGTCCTCGTTTCGTTCGCCTATCTCGGGCTGTTCCTCGCCGCCTCGAAGGACTTCGCGGTGCGCCCCTCGGGCGCGCTCGCGGACGGGCTGACCGCCGTCGAGAACGGCTTCGTCAACGCCTACCTGCTCGAAAAGGACGGGCGTTACGTCCTCGTCGACGCAGGGGCCGACGCGAAGGCGCTTTCGAAGGAACTCGGCCGGCTCGGCGTCGATCCCCGCGCGGTCGAGGCCGTGCTCCTCACGCACACCGATTTCGACCACCGCGCGGGCGCGGGTCTCTTCCCGAACGCCACGGTGTACATCTCGGAGCCGGAGGAGGCGATGCTCGACGGCAGGGCGGGCCGGTTCTTCGGCCTCGTCGGCAACTCGCTCGGGCCGCACGAACGCCTCGCCGACGGCTCGACGGCCGGGATCGCGGGCTTTTCCGTGAAGACCATCGTCACGCCCGGCCACTCGCCCGGGTCCGCCTGCTTCCTCGTGGACGGCCGCTGGCTGTTCACGGGCGACACCGTCGGCGTGGAAAAGGGCACACCCGTCCACTTCCCCGCGTTCTTCAACCTGGACACGAAGACGAACGTCGCCTCGCTCTCGAAGCTGGACGGGCTTATCGACGGCACGATCGTCTGCACCGCCCACTTCGGCGTGCTGTTCCCCGGGAAGTGAACAGTCGCGCGCCTGAGCCCGGTCTCCGCGGTCAGAGCCACCCTTCGACCCGCAAGCCGTGCCCGTTCAGCCCGCCCCTTCAGGGTGCCCCGTCCAGGCTTCGGCCGGCACCGCGGCGAGGTCGAGCTTCATGACGTAGTCATGGGCTTGGTACGCGGCGCCGCGATCGAGGAAGCCGCCGACGATGTAGACCGCGTGGTTCTTTTCCGAATAGACCATCGCGGGCTCAGTCAAGCCGACCGGCAAGCCTTGGATGTTCGCGACGTTGAATACGCCTTCCCGGTAATCGTAGAAGTAGAACGCGCCCGATCCTTCCATGCCGTTGTGCGTGCCGCCGAAGATCAGGACCTTGTGCAGGGCCTCGACCACGACGCTCTTCGCGAAGCTGCGGCCGAACGGTTCCGTGCACCGTACGGTCTCGCACGAGGATTCGCCCGGACGCGCGAGCAGGTAATCGTTGTGGCACACCGACACCCCGTCCCGCGCGCTGAAACCTGAAAAGACGAACACCGTATCGGGCGCGAGGAACTCGCATACCGGGCCGGCCCGGTCCTCCTGCCGCCCGAGCTCGATCGGCGAGACGCTCCCGTCGGCCACGCGGATGGCGTGGAAATCATTCCGGCCGAATCCGCCGTACAGGTAGACGGTGTCCGTATGCGCGTCGTAGCACGAACCGAACTGGTTGCGGAACGGGATCGGCGTGACGACCGTCTCGATTTCGTTCCGCTTGAGGTCGTAGAGCTGGAGCTCGATGGTCGCGGGGTTGTTCCGGTCCGACAGCGAAGCCCCGCCCACGATGCAGAGCCTGTCGCCGCCGCGCCAGTACATCCGGTGGTTGATGCGGTCCTTGAGGGGGAGCGCAGCGACGACGCGTATCGTCCCCGTTCCGAGGTCGAACGCGTAGAGCCGGTCGTTCGCCTTGCCGAGCGTGTCGCCGCCATAGAGGTAGGCGACGTTCCGCTCCGAATCCACCGCGGTGGCGAGCCCTCCGGCCGGGACGAAATCGGTGCCGCGCGCGTCGATCGCGGACCAGTAATCGTTCAACTCGACCGTGTAGCGCATCGTGCCCTCCTGGCCTGGCTGGAGTCTACCGCTTTTCCGCGACCAGGTAGAACCGGTGCTTCACGAGGTCGAGGTAGCCCTTCCGCGCGATGAGGTCGTGCATGGCGACGAGCCGATCGGCGTAGGCGTCGACCGAGAAATCCCCGATCTGCCACGGAATGCATTTAAGGTAGTAGACGATGTCCTCGATGTCGTAGAAGCGCGTGTAACCGTAATCCTCGTCGCAGCGGACCACGGAAAGGCCGGCGTCCGCGCACGCGGCGATCGCCTTGGCCAGGCACCAGTCGAAGTACTCCAGGTTGCCCGAACCGAGCATCGCGTTCAGGTTGATATCGTTCAAGCCGCCGACTTGCTGCGTGACGAAGGTGCCGCCCTTCTTGAGCGTCCGGAAGACTTCCGCGCCGTCGAACTCCTCGTGCTTGTTCACCACGAGGTCGAACGCGCCCGGCTCGAACGGCAGCTTGTTGTCTTCGCCGACCTCGCGCACTTCGACGCCGCGCCTTCCGAGCCGCGTCCGTGCGAGCGGAAGGTTCGGCGCGTAGCGCTCCGTCGCGAAAGTCGTACCGGGCAGCTTCGCGAAGGAATCGAGGAATTCGCCGCCGCCCGTGCCCATGTCCAGACAGCTCGCGGAAGAGGCGAACGCAGCCTCGAGGATCATCCGGTAATTCCAGGGCAGGACGGATTCTTCCATCCTGCCTTCGAGATGCGAAAAGTCCCAACCGGAGAAGGGAATTTCGAATTCGGCTTTCAGTCGATCGAGCAGGTTCATGGGGTACTTCCTGCCATTAAGGATTTCCGCGGTTGCGGCGAAGAGGACTTGCCCTCCAGCGCTCGACATCGTGTCTCGCGCTTCCGGGCCGGGGTTTTCGCTGACGGCGCCATCCATGGCGCCTTTTCATCGATCGCGCTCATCGAATCGCGCGATCGATGCGCTCAAACCCTTCAAGTCCTCTTCGCCGCTCATAAAAAAACCGGACCGGGCAAAGCCCGATCCGGTTTTTCTGCGGCGAAGAGGACTTGAACCTCCATGCCTCTCGGCACTAGCACCTCAAGCTAGCGTGTCTGCCAATTTCACCATCGCCGCGTGAACGGGCTATTTATATCCAAAGAAAAAAAGACTGTCAAGTACGGATTTCGGGGAAAAGCGGGGCGGCTGGAGGAGCCGATGTGGTATGATCGACGCCATGAAGGCCTTGGCTGACTTGATCGCGAGACGGCTCGGGGAACGGGACGTCTCGTTCGTGTTCCCGAGCGGCACGGCGGCCGATTCGTGGGCGCGGAAGGCGCTCGGCCTGGCGCCAGGCGGGGCCGTGGAAAGCGGCCGTTTCGTCGCCTGGGATTCCTTCCGGGACCTCGTTTTCGGCGGAGACTCAGGCGAGCGGAAGGCCGACAGCCGCGTCCGCACCCTGTGGGCGGCGTCCGTGCTGGCCGAAAACGCCGCGAAGCCCTTCCTGCGGGCGCTCGTCCGCCCGGAATACGCGGCGGCCTGGCTCGTCGCCGTGCCCTTCGTCGCCACGGTGCCGCGCGATTTCGGCCTCGTGCGCGAAAAGCTCGCGGGCGACGAACCCGCGCTCGCGGATCTCGCCGCGCTCGTCGAACGGTACGACGCCTTCCTTCGAAAGACGGACGTGCGCGAAAGCGCGTGGAACCGGATCCCCTCCCTGCCGGCACGGGGCCGCTGGATCGTCATCGCCCCGGAACTCATGGAGGATTTTTCCGATTACGCGGCCTCGCTGGCCGGTCTCGATCGCGTGACGGTGGTGCCGCTCGCGGAGGCGGCGACCGAATCCCTACCCAGCTTGCTCGCCTTCCCGAACGTCTACGAGGAACTCCGGTGGGCGTTCGCGGCCATCGCGCGCGGCCTCGACGAGGGGACGCGCCCCGAGGACTACGCGGTGACGGTGGTCGATCCCGTAGCGCTCCGGCCGTGGATCGAGCGCGTCGCCGCAGACTACGGCGTGCCGGTCGCCCTCCGCTCGGGGCAGCGGCTGTCCAAGTATCCGGCGGGCCGCTTCCTCTCGGCGATCGCCGATTGCGCGAAGCGGCGCTTCGATTTCGACTCAGTGAGCGCCCTGCTCCTCGACGGCTTCCCGCCGTGGAAAAAGCCCGAACGCATGCGCGCGCTCGTCCGCTTCGGGATCGACGCGCACGCCTACGCCCCGTGGACGGAGGGCGGCACCCCGGTGGACGCCTGGGAACGGAGCTTCGACGCGCGGCGGGACGATTCGGGGCTCTCGCTCCGCGCCCTCTACGGCGCCTTGAAGCGGCGCGTGGACGACATCGCGAAAGCTCCCGACTTCTCCGCCCTGCAGGTCGCCTTCCAGACCTTCCGCGGCAACTTCATCGACGAGGACGCGTGGGATCCCGACGCCGAACGCTCGCTCCAGCGGGCCATGGAGGAACTCCGCGCCCTCGCGGGGACCGAGGACGAGCTCGGCCTCAAAGGCGCGTTGGGCGATCCCTTCAGCCTTTTTCTCGCGTCGCTCGACGGACTTCCGTACGTGCCCCGGACGGGCGGCGCTGCCGTATCGGTCTTTCCGTACCGCGTGTCCGCCCTCGTCGCTCCGGAGCGCCACTTCGTGCTCGGCTGTTCGCAGGACGGCGTCGACGTGCGCTACGATCCGGCGTCCTGCCTCCGCGAAGATCTCCGCGCCGCCGTCGGGAAGCCCCGTCGGGACGCGTCGCCGGACTTCCTCCGCGCGTACGCCGCGTCGGGTTCCGTCGTCACCGCGAGCTACGCGGCGTTCGAGCTGGGCGGCTGGGCGATCCCGCACGCCGCGTTCGCCGCCGTCGCGCCGCCCGATGACTACGACCGCGTCCGCGCCTCCGATCCGGGCGCCGTCGAGGCCTCCTTCTGGCGGGGCGAAAGCGCGCTTCCCGCGCGGCTTTCGGCGGCGCGCGTCGAAGCGGCGACCCGCGCCGCGACCGCGGCCGTCGCGCCCCCGGCTCCGCTTTCCGAGACGGCCGTCCGCGCGGTGACCGACAGGCGCTCCGAATCCGGCAAGCTCACGCTCTCGCAGTCCGACGTGAGGGATTATCAAAGCTGCCGCTTCAAGTGGCTCCTCGCCCGGGGCTTCCGGCTCGTCGAGGAAAAATCCGGCGTCACGTTCTTCGACGACCGCCTGAAGGGGGATGCCCTCCACGGCGCGATGGAGCTGCTGACTGAACGCGTCGCCGCGATGGACGCCGTCCCCGATCCGGCCAGGATCGGGGAATACAAGGCGATGATACCGCGCGCGATCGCCGACATCGTCGAGCGGCTCGCCAAGAAAGACGCGCCCTTCCTCGAGCCGATGCTCGACGCCTACGTCCCGCTCATGACGGACCGACTCGGGCGAATGCTCGAACTCGGCCTCGAGCGCCTGCCGGGGTGGGCGATCGGACGCACCGAGTCGAGCCTCGCGAAGGAATACGACGACGTCGTCCTCGTGGGCAGGATCGACCGGCTCGCGGAACGCGGCGACGAGCTGGCCGTGATCGACTACAAGAAGCGGAAGCTGCCCGACGCGAAGGGCGTCTACGCGGACCAGGCGGGAACCCTGGCGGATCCGCAGGCGGCCGCTTACGTCGTGTTGGCCGAGGCGGGCGGAAAGCGCGCGGTCCGCGCCGAATACTGGTCGTTCGAGGACGCGAAGGATTTCGCGGTGGTGCATCCGGACGGCGGATCGGACGGAGCTCCCCGCACGCGCGAAGCCTTCGACGCGGAAGTCGCCGCCTTCGAGGCCGCGCTCGGGGCGACCGCGGCCGGGATCTCGGCGGGACGCTTCACGGAGCGGGACGCCGAACGCGGCGACTGCGGCTCCTGCGCGTGGCGGAGCGTGTGCCGCGCCAACTACGAGACGGAGCGATAACATGGCCCTCGACTGGAAGCTGGACTCGGAACAGTCCAAGACGGTGGAACTCCGGAAAAACGGCGCGGTGTCGGCCGGGGCCGGCTCGGGCAAGACGCGGACCCTGGCGGCCCGCTTCGTCGCGCTCGTCGAAAACGGCGACGCGGATGTCGAGAACATCCTCACGCTCACCTTCACGAAGAAAGCCGCGGCGGAGATGTACGAGCGCATCCACCGCGGCCTCGTCGAATCCGGCAGCGAGCGGGCCAGGCGCGCGCTCGAGAACTTCTCCGATTCGACCATCTCGACGATCGACTCCTTTTGCGCGAAGCTCGTGCGGCCGGACGCGGGGCGCTTCGGATACTCGCCGTCGTTTTCCACGGACGAAACCCTGACCCACGACGTGGCCGAGCGCACGGCCCTGGCCTTCGTGCTCGAGCGGCGGGAAGACCCCGCGGTGGCAGCGATCCTCGCGAGCCTCGGATTCGAGGCGGCGTGGCGGGAACTCTTCGCGGACGCGTCGCTCGAGGCCCACTCCCCCGCCCCGGGTTACCGCTTCGACCCCGACGACGCCTGGAACCGCCAGCGCGACGGACTCGCGCGCATGCTGGCGGTACACGCCCGCGCCGCCGACGCCGCCCGGCGCGAAGCCCTCGACGCCGACTCGTCCGGTCCGACCGCGCCGCGGGGCAAGAACTCGCCGGGAGCGCTCGCGGCCTTCCGGGCCCTGCCCGACGACCTGGAGTCCCTCGACGCGGACGAATTGACGCGCGTTTTGGAGCCTCTCGCCGGCATCGACCTGCGCGGCTTTTCGAAGAACGCCACGGACAAGGCGATACAGGAGGCGACGGGAAAGGCACGCGAAACGGCCAGGAAACTTCCTGCCATCGCCGAGAGCGCGGCCTTCCTCGAAACCGCGCGCGGCGCCTACGCGGCGATCGCCGAATGCGCCGAACGAGTGGCCGACGCCAAGCGCGCCGCCGACGTGATGACCTTCCGCGACGCCATGCTCTGCGCCATCGACCTCCTCGCGTCCGATCCGAAGACGCGCGAATACTGGGCGGGCCGCTACCGCTACGTCATGATCGACGAGTTCCAGGACGACAACGCGCGCCAGAAGGACCTGCTCTACCTGCTTGCCGGGAAGCCCGGTCTGCCGCCGGGAATACCGCGGCCCGAGGAGCTCGAACCGGACAAGCTGTTTTTCGTCGGCGACGAAAAGCAGAGCATCTACCGCTTCCGCGGCGCGGACGTGGCCGTGTTCCGCGGGCTTTCCGCCGAACTCGGGGGAGACACGCCGTCGCTTTCGACGAACTACCGCTCCGAACCCGCGCTCGTGGACTTCTTCAACGGCACCTTCGCGCGCGTCTTCGGGGCCGCGTCCGCCGACTACGAAGCCCGCTTCGAAGCCATCCGCGCGCGCGCGGGCACGACGCCCGGCGTCGCGCCGTCGGTCTCGCTCCTCGTGCGCGAACGTTCCGGCGACGCCGCCTACGACGCCATCGTCCTCGCGGACGAGGTGGCGCGCCGCATCCGCGACGACGTGGTCGGAGGATCCCTTCCCGTGCCCGACGGAACGGGCGCCTCCCGCCCGGCGCGCTACTCGGACTACGCCATACTGCTCCGCTCGACGGCGAACCAGCACCTCGTCGAGCGCGCGCTCCGCAAGCACGCCGTGCCCTACGTCCCGACGGAAGTCGCCGGCGTCTACCTCGATTCCCCCATGAACGATCTCTGGGCCGCCCTCTCGACGGCCGTCCTGCCGGGCGACCAGATCGCCTACGCGGCCTTCCTGCGCTCGCCCTTCGCCGGGCTTTCGGACGAGGGCTTCACGCTCGCGCTCGCGGGCGGCGGAGCCGCGCGTCCGTTCGACGACGCCGTCGAGGCCGGGTTGCCGGAGGCCGACCGCGCCCGTTTCGCGAACGCCCGGCGGATCAACGCGTGGATACGCGCGGCCGCCGACAAGACGCCGATCGCGGACCTCGTCCTCCGCCTATGGGAAGCCGAGGGGCTCCGGCTCGCGATCCTCGGGAAGCCGGACGCGCATCCCTATCTCGAGCACTTCGAGTACGTCTTCAAGCTCGCTTCCGACGACGACGCGCGCGGTTTCACCCTGGCCGCCTTCGTCGACTCGATACGCGGGCGACTCGGCACGACGGACCGCCTCCGCGACCTCGATCCCCCGCGCGAAGACGCCTCCGGCGTGCGCGTCATGACCGTGCACAAGGCGAAGGGACTCGAGTTCCCGGTCGTCGTCGTCCCCTTCGCCGAAAACGTCGGCCAGGCGAACAAGCTCGAGGGAGCGTGGTACGATTCGCCGCGTTACGGCCTCACGCTCAACATGAAGCCGGTCGACCGGCCCGGCGCCGGCGCGTCCAACGTCTTCTACGCGGAGGCGAAAGCCCTCGACACAGCCATGCAGGAAGCCGAGACGAAGCGCCTCTTCTACGTCGCCTGCACGCGAGCCATCGCCCATCTCCGTTTCGCCTGCGTGATTCCGGACAAGGACGATACCCGGAAAAGCTTCCTCGCGCTGCTCGCGGGCGCCGCCCATCCGGACGCGACCGGAAACTTCCCGGACCTGCATCCCATGGTGGGCGTCGAAACCGCGCGGCCGGGTCCGGCGCCCGCGCCCGCCAGGCGGCTCAACGCCAAGGAGGCCCTGGCCGCGTACGCCCGGATCGCGCCCTTCGACCGCGGCTACCTTCCGCGCGAACTTCCCGCCACCTCCCTCAATGCCGCATGGTTCGAATCCCGCCGCGAAACCGCGATCCGCTCCCCTTTGCCCCCCTCCGCGTACGACCCACTGGCGGGCACGCTGCCGGAAAGCGTCTTCGGAGAGCTCTGCCACGCGGTCATCGAACGCCGGCTCGGGGGCGACGCGGATCCCGAGCGCTTCCTCGAGGGACTGGACAGCGCGGACGCCGCGGCGATACGGTTGGAGGCGGAACGGCTCGCGACGGGATTTTTCGGTTCCGAAGCGGGCAAGGCCGCCTTGGCTTCGGAGAGCGCCCGGACCGAACATCCCTTCCTGCTGCGGGCGGGCGGCGTCACGGTCAACGGACGCATCGATCTCCTGTATGAATCCGACGGCGTTTCGTATATAATCGACTTCAAGAGCGACAAGGCGCGGATCGAGGGCGAATACGACCTCCAGCTCGCGCTGTACCGCAAGGCGATATCCGCCGTGACGGGGGGAAAGGTCGAATCCAGCCTGTTCTGGCTCAGGTCCGCGATGACCGAACCCCGGACGGCCGATTTCACCGACGACGATATGCGAATGTGGGCGGAAGCCGCCGGAGCGATCCGGTCGGACGCCCCGACGAGGTGATGGCGAGCGTGAAACGACCCGACGACAAGACGAAGACGATCGAGCGGATCACCGACTTCCTCAAGTACCGCTGCGGCGATTCGGACGATCTCGCCGCGGCGGAAGTCGCGGACCTGCTCGACGCCTACCGCGACCAGCAAGCCCTCATCGACATCGGCAAGAGCCTCATGGCCGAGCGCGACACGGACAAGCTCCTCCGCCTCATCCTGATGACGAGCAAGGCCATCACGGGCGCCGACGCCGGCTCAATCTTCCTCGTGGAAAAACACGACGACGGCACCTTCCTCCGTTTCGCCTATTCGCACACCACGAGCATCGACGTCAACTACGAAGTCTTCACGATGCCGGCCAACCGCTCGTCGATCGCCGGCTACGTCTCGCTCGAGGGCGAGATCCTCAACATCGCCGACGCCTACGAGCTGGACGCCTCGAAGCCCTACCGCTTCAACCGCAGCTTCGACGACACGAACGGCTACCGGACGAAGAGCATGCTCGTCGTCCCCATGATGGACCACAACGAAGCCATCGTCGGCGTCATCCAGCTCATCAACTCGAAGGAATCGACCGATTACCCCGCGGGCGACATCGCCTTTTCGCTCACGCTCAAGACCCCGGAGGACTACGCGACCAAGGTCGCGCCCTTCAAGGCCCGCTACGAGGACCTCATGACGGCAGTGGCCAACCAGGCGGCCATGGCCCTCGAGAACTCCCGCATGATCGAGGAAATCGAGCTCATGTTCGAGAAGTTCGTGAACGTGAGCGCGGACACGATCGAGTCGAACGACCCGTCCACGCGCGGCCATTCGGAGCGCGTCGCCAAGACGGCGGTGGCGCTCGCCAAGGCGATGACGGCCGAAACCGAGGGTCCCTACGCCCAACGCTTCTTCACCGAGCCCGAGTTCCGCGAACTCTGGTACGCGGGGCTCCTCCACGATTTCGGCAAGGTGCGCATCAGCCCCGAGATCTTCAAGAAAGCCAAGAAGCTCTACCCGCGCGACTTCGACTACCTCATGCTCAGGCTCAAGTACCTCAAGTCCGCGCTCGAACTCGGCTACGAGCGGCTCGAGCGCGAGCTCGACGGTTCCTCGGGCGAAGGCGATCCGGCCTCGGTCCGCGCCGAGCGCGACGCCCGGGTCAAGGAACTCCTCGAGGCCGCGGAGCTCATCCGCCTCCTCAACGAACCGACGCCCACCGACCGAGACATCCGCGCGGAGGTGACGCGGCTCCTCGGCGCCAGCTTCCCGGGTTTCTGCGTCGACGACGCGGGCCTTCCGATTCCCCTCCTCACGGAAGACGAGGCGCGCTGCATCTCGGTGCCCAAGGGCAGCCTCACCGACGACGAACGCCACATCATGCAGCTGCACGTCGACTACACGTACGAGTTCGTGTCGGCGATCCCGTGGCCCGCCGAGCTCAAGAACATTCCCGAGTATTGCTGGGACCACCACGAGCTCCTCGACGGCTCGGGCTACCCGCGGAAGCTCACGGGCGACGCCATTCCCCTCCAGGCGCGCATGCTGGCCATCTGCGACGTGTACGACGCCCTGTCGGCGAGCGACCGCCCCTACAAGAAAGCCCTTCCCTTCGAAAAGTGCCGCGCCATCCTCATGGACGAAGGCCGCCTCGGGAAGCTGGACGCGGAACTGGTCCGCATCTTCTTCGACCGCGGAGCCTACAAGGGCTAAAGCGCAATCCACGGAGCTTGTACCTTCGTTGAGGCGATACGGCAAGGTGCGGCGAATGTATATTGACCGTACAGGTCGGGTCCTGTCGCTGAAAAAGCATGGTATCATTCGGAGTACCTCACGACACCATGCTTTTTCACGCCACCCGACCCGGCGCATACAGTCCCATAAGCTGGTGCCACCTTGCGCCCGTGAAGCCGCACGACGACAATGTCACCGCATGGCGCGTTCGGGCGCAAGTAACGCTCCGCGCTGGTCTTCACTTACTACGACCCGACTATGAAACACCACCCGGCGGTCGCCTGCGGTCCGTCATCGGACATCGCATTGCCCCAGTAACGTCGCACGGCGGCGATGACGCCGCATAGCGCGTTCGTACGCAGGTGATGCTTCGCGGTCGACTACATTTCTCTAAGCCCCGACTATGAACACCGAACGAATCGCGTCGGACTTTCGTTTTCCAAAACCTGCACCGATCTCCCCTCTTGTAAACCCTCTTTCCCCTCTTCTCCGTGACCTCCGTGGTACAAGTCTCTGTGCCTCTGTGGTGAGTCTTGTACGTGGTGTCCTCCTTTCAGTCCCGGCGGAAGTTTGTTGCGGAAGGGCGCTTCCTCTGGTATAGTGCCGGCATCGCGGGAAATCGGGAGGGTTGAGGACATGAGACGGCTTGGGGTCATCGTCGCCGTGGATCACGAGGCGGAGGCGATGCTGTCCGACCCTTACTTCGAGTGGAAATCGACGGCCAGCCGCATCTACGAATCCGGCGACGGCCGCGTCGAGCTCGTCCTGGCGGGCGTGGGCAAGGTCTTCGCGGCCTGGGCCGCGGCGCGCCTCTCCTGCATCTGCGACGTCGTCTGCACGATGGGCACCTCGGGAGGCCTGACGGACCAGCGCATAGGCGACGTCTACCTCTGCACGGAGTTCGCCGAGCACGACATGGGCGGCCGCGAGTTCGGCGTGGGAGACGGCATCACCCCGCTCTCGGGCATGACGAGCTTCCTCATCTCGAATTGCACCCAAGCTACTTCGGACCTCGTCGAAACCGCCTGCGCCCGCGCCGGTATCCCCGTTTCGCGCGGACGGGCCATGTCTGGCGACCATTTCCTCACCGATCCGGCGATGGCGGCGGAAAAACGCCGCGAGTTCGAAGCCGAGGTCGTCGACATGGAGAGCGCCGCGGCCGCCAAGGTGTGCGCGTTCCGCTCCGAAAGCGAGTTCTTCGCCCTGCGCTGGGTATCCGACTGCGCCAACGACAAATCGCTCAACGACTGGGCCGAGAACGTCCGCCTGTCGTCCTACGATTTCGCCAAGATCCTTCGCGAGCTCCACGGCATGATCAGAAAATAGGAACGGCCCGGTCGCTCGCGCGCGA
>CAYZZW010000024.1:37064-45328 GCA_964482955.1 uncultured Treponemataceae bacterium
CGCGAGCTCCACGGCATGATCAGAAAATAGGAACGGCCCGGTCGCTCGCGCGCGAACCTGCCTTCAGCTGCCGATTTCAGGGACTTCGGACGCGACGGCGGTAGCCGAAGCCAGCGCCACGGCTTCATCGGCGTTGAAGATGCGGTCGATGTCGAGGACGATGATGAAATCGCCGTCCTTTTTCCCGACCCCCTTGATGAATTCGACGGCCATCCGCGTGCCGAACTTGGGAGCCGGATCCATCGCGGCGGCGGGAAGCTCCACCACTTCGTGCACGGCGTCCGCGATGGCCCCCACGACGACGACGCCCTCCGCCCCTTCGAGCTCCATGACGATGATCGACGTGTCCTTCGTGACCGGCGCCTCGGGCAAGCCGAATTTGAGCCGGAGGTCGACGACGGGAACGCCCGTGCCGCGCAGGTTGATGAGTCCTTTCATGAAGTCGGCCGTGCGGGGCAGCTTCGTGATCTTCGTGTGCTCGAGGACTTCGCGCACCTTGACGACGCCGACCGCGTACAATTCGGCGTCGACGGAAAAGGTCAGATACTGGTTTTCGACGAGACCGTCCATCCTAGAACTCCTCGAAATCGTCGTCGTCCTCCGACGACGGGGGCGCGAGGGCGATGCCGACGGGTTTCGGCAAGGCCCGGCCGGTCGCTTCCTCCGGCCGCTCCTGTTTCGGTTCCTGGTTCCGTTCGGGCAGTATCGGTTCCCCTTCCCTTTTCGGCGCGCGCTCGAAACCCGGTCGCGCGGGCTTGGGCTCGGGAAGGGGCCGCGGCGGGGCGACCGGTTCCGGAACCTTCGCCTGAGGAGCGGCGGCGCCCGAGGCGGCGGCTTGGGCGCCCGAGAGCTTGAAGTACCCGATCGTTTCTGTGAACTGCGACGACTGCCGCGACAGCTCCTCGGCCATGCCCGCCATCTGTTCGGCCGCGCTCGCGTTCTGCTGGATGACGTTGTCGAGCTGGGTGATGGCCCGGCCGATCTGGTCGGCGCCGGTGCTCTGTTCGCGGGACGCGCTCGCGATCTCCTGGACGAGTTCCGAGGTCTTGCGGATGTCCGGCACGACCTTCTGGATGAGCGAACCGGCTTTCGTGGCGGCGGCAACCGTCGACTTCGACAGCTCGGTGATCTCGCCCGCGGCCTTCTGGCTGCGCTCGGCGAGCTTGCGGACTTCGGACGCCACCACCGCGAAGCCCTTGCCCGCCTCGCCGGCGCGCGCCGCCTCGATGGCGGCGTTGAGCGCGAGCAGGTTCGTGTTGCGCGCTATCTCGTCGATGATCGAGACGCGGCCGGCGATCTCGTTCATGGCCTGGACCGCGGCCGCCACCGATTCGCCTCCCGTCGCCACGTCTTCCGCGGCCTTCCGCGCGATGCCTTCGGTGGCGATGGAGTTGTCGGCGTTCTGCTTGATCGTCGCGTTCATCTCCTCGATGGACGAGGACACTTCCTCCGCGTTGGCGGCCTGTTCGGTGGCGCCCTGGCTCATCTGCTGGGCCGTGGCGCTGATCTGCACGCTGCCGCCTGACACGCGCTCGGACGCGTGCTTGATTTCCATGATGATGCGCCGCAGGTTTCCGACGAGGGTGTCGAGCGTGCGGCCGAGCTCCCCGATCTCGTCCTTGCGGCGGACGAGGGTCGCGTCCATGTCGCGGGTCAGGTCGCCGTGGGCGACTTCGCCGAGGCGAGTCACGGCCAGCGCGAGCGGCTTCGTGAAGGAGGCCGACACCAGGGCGCCGAGCACGAAGGCGGCCGCGAGCGTCACGGCGACGAGCACGACCATGATCAGGATGGAGCGGAAGGACGCGCCCGCGTTGCCGGCCGACTGGAGGGCTGCCGCGTCGAGGGCGCGGGAAAAAAGCGTCTCGACGTTCTCTTCGAGGGCGGCGAAGGTATCCTCGAGCTCGCCGTGCAGGACGGCCATCGCGTCGATGTGGCGCCCGGCGGTTTCGTGGCCGGTGAAGCGCTGGTAGGCCGCGTCCCACGGGGCTTTCGCGGCCATGAAAGCGTCGAAGAGCTGGCGGCTCGCCTTCGTATGGGAACCGGACTTGTACGCTTCCACGGCCCCGTCGATGGTCTTTTTCGCCTCGTCGATCCGCGACAGGGCTTTCGCGTAGTCGCCCGGGTCGGCGACGACGACGATGGCGTAGGCTTCCGCCTGCATCGTGGCCACGGCGGAGGCGATCCGGCCCGCGAGCCCGACCGGCACGGTCATCTCCGTGTACAGCGCTCGGTCGCGGGCGGCAAGGTCGGACAGGCCCGCGACGCCGACGAAACCGACGGCGGCGGCCAGCGCGATCATCGCACCGAAGGCGAACACAAGACGAGTGGTAATCTTCATATTAAATGATCCTCCGCTCAGCCCGGGGGCGACAGTGTTCCCGGGTGGTTTCCCGGAACCGGAAAACCACCGGATCTCGTCAAGCATAGGCGGAACCGCGCCGCGCTGCAAATGGGATACGCGGCGGCCGCGTTGCAAACGGGATACGCGGCGTCATCGGCGCGCATGAGGCGCGACGATGACGCGGTTCCGGTTGCCCGCGCGCCGGGCATCGTGTACAATGCCCGCGTCCGATCGGGCGAGACGGCAGTCGTCGCGCCCGGCCGGAATCCGGAGGAGTCATGCGTTCGAACCGAGGGACGATCGCGCTGGCCGCGGTCCTGGGTCTGGCGATAGCGCTGCCGCCCCCCGCGCGGGCGGAAGGCAAGGAGGCGGCCATGCTCACGTTCATGGGAAGGGCGAGCGTCAAGATCAAGACTCAGTCCGGCTTGTGCGTCTACATCGATCCCTACCTGGGCGATTATTCCGAAGCGGCGGACCTGGTGCTCGTCACGCACGGGCATTCGGACCACAACGCGATCGGCAAGGTGACGCTGAAGCCCGGCGCGCTCGTCGCTTCGGCGCCCGGCGCCCTGCCCGGCTTCAAGGCCGCGGTCACCCTCAAGAAGGGCGAAAAACGCGATTTCAAGGGCATCTCGATCCTCACCGTCGCCGCGTACAACAAGAACCACGGCGTCGATTCGACGGTCGGCTACGTGCTGTCCTTCGACGGAATCGTCGTCTACCACGCTGGCGACACGTCGAAGATCCCGGAAATGGCGGAGCTGGCCGGACTCGGCATCGACTACGCGCTCTTCCCGACGGACGGCCATTGGAACATGGGCCCGGCGGAAGCGGCCGAGTGCGCCGCGATCGTGAAGGCGCGCCACGCAATCCCCATCCACTCGAGCCCGAACGGCCCCTACGACGAGGCGAACGCGAAGGCGTTCGCCCCGAAGGGCGTCATCAGGCTCAAGCCCGGCGAATCCGCCCCGCTCGAACGAGGAAACGCGAAATGAAGATACTGTCCGTCCGCCATTCCACGCCCCACAGCGACTACACCGCGGAGACCCGCTTCCGCGAGCGCGGCCACGAGCTTTCGCGCTGCCTCTTTTCGAACGGCGACACGGCGCCGTCGCTCGATTCCTTCGACGCCCTCGTCGTCTTCGGCGGCTACATGGCCGCGTACGACGACGACAAGATCGGCTGGCTTCCGGGCGAGCTGTCGTTCGTGGAAAAGGCCTGCGCCGCGGGCAAGCCCGTCCTGGGCATCTGCCTGGGCGCGCAGATCCTGGCCCGCGTGCTCGGCGGCCGCGCGTATCGCCACACCATCCCCGAAATCGGCTTCCACCCGATCACGCTCACCGCGGCCGGCAAGTCGTCGCCGTTCTTCCGCGGCTTCGAGTCGGGCTTCACGGGCTTCGAGTGGCACTTCGACAGCTTCGACCTGCCCCCGGGGGCGGTGCGCCTCGCGGAGCGGCCGACCTGCGTGAACCAGGCGTTTTCGTGGGGCGACAAGGTGGTGGCGACGCAGTTCCACGTCGAGTACACGAAGCCTCAGGTCACGGTCATGGTCGAGGAATCCAAGGTCGGCTTCCCCGCCCCGACCGCGACGGTGCAATCGGGCGACGAGATCCTCGGGAACGACGCGGGTTTCGGCGCCATAGCGCGCGCGTCGAAAGCCCTCGTCGACAATTTCCTCGCCTTCGCGTGCAAGGCGTGACGCGGGAGTTTACGACCTGACGTAGTGCGGCATGTCCGCGGGCAACTCGAGCGACAGCTCGACGAGACCCGCGGGTTCCGTCTCTCCGTCTTCGTACCAGGCGCTCTGGTAGATGAGTTTCTTGACGCCCTTCTTGTCGATCGTGTAGACGTTGGGCGATCCCGTCGAGAGGAGCCGCTCGATGATGCCGCGCGACCGTTCCTGGTGGCAGGCCATGAGATCGGTGCCGACGAGGTCCTTGCCGCCGGACGCCTTGAAGGTGGCGGCGGCCTTGTCGTTCATGTAGACGATGACGTGGTTCCGGTCCGAGACCGTGACCGCTCCGGGAAAACGCGTGATCCAGTCGGGCATGTTCGCCATGATTCGCTCCTGGCCGGACCTCCGCCCGGCGCCGATACGATGCGGAAAATCGCGGAATTGCGCAAGACGCGGAAAGGCGGCGGCGATGGGAATCGGAAGCGAAAAGTGGATCGCGAAGGGCGAGCGGCGGGTGACCGACTGCCGCATCTTTTCGGTGGCGACGAGGACGAGCGTCTCGCCCGAGGGCGCCGAAAGGGAGTTCGCGGTCGTGGCCGCGCCCGACTGGGCCACCGTGCTGCCCGTGACCCTGGTCGACGGGGAGGCGCATTTCGTCCTCGTGCGGCAGTGGCGCCACGGTTCGGACGCGGTCTCCGTCGAGTTCCCCGGCGGCGCCGTCGAACCTGGCGAGGATCCGGAGGCGGGCGTGGCGCGCGAGCTCCGCGAGGAAACCGGCTACGCGGCCGGCCGCATCGTCAAGCTCGGGACGATGTCGCCCAACCCGGCCTTCATGCGAAACCGCTTCCACGTCTACCTGGCCGAAGGCTGCGTCCCCGCGAGCGGCCAGGAACTCGACGACGACGAACTCGTCGACGTGCTCCTCGAGCCGGTCGCGGACGTGCTCGAAAAGATGGGAAAACCGCCTTACGACCACGCGCTCATGGCCGCCGCCTGTCACCTGTACGAACGCCATCGCCGGTCGAAAGGTTGAGACGCCGAAAGCGCCTTTTCGGCGTTCCGCCCGACGTCACGTAAACGCGGCTTCCTCGACGTGCTTCGTCAACGCCGCGACGACCGCCTCGAGCCCCGGTTCGCCCTTGATCTTGAAATAGAGGCTTCGGAGGAAATTGCGCGCGTTGAACAGCGCGACGAGGTCGGCGGGAAGCGCGCCGGTCTTCGGAAGGTCCGCGACCACGTCGAGCCACCGCGCCACGCGGTCGTCGCCGAGCAGGCGCCGACGCAGGTAGACCGCCGCGGCTTCCGCGAGCCGCTCGTCCTCACCGAACAGCAGGTAACCGCGTTCCGTCTTCGCCTTGGCGCCGATGGCGCCGAGGACGCGCTCCGCGTCGTCCGCTCCGACGTGCGGGGAGTAACCGAGCGCTTCGAACGTGTCCGCGAAGTGCGCGACGGCATGGGCCCAGCCTTTGTCGGGGACGTAACCCGACAGGTTCCGTTCCCTGCCGAAGCATTCGAGCAGGCGATCCTCGACGAAGCGCGTTTCCGCCCCGTCGAGGAACGGACGCGCCCGGTCCCGTTCGAGGACGAGCGCCGCGACGAGAGCCGAGAACGACCGCGTGTAGACATCGTCGCCTTCCGGGCTTCCCGCCCCCTTGCCGAGGTGCGCTTCGTCGAGCGCGGTCGAAAGGACGTCCCTCAAGGCCTCGTCGCCCAGGACGCCGTCCATGATCCAGCGCCGGAACGCGCGGAAGATCAGATCGTCCCTGAGTTCCGGATCGACCGCGCCCACGTGCGCCAACATGGCTCGGACGAGCGACGCGAGCGACGCGGGATCGGGCGGCGGCGCCCAACCGGCCGCGCGGACCGAGATGAGCGCCGCCTTCAATCCCGCTTCGTCGAACATGGTCGCGCTCACTTGCCCGAGATCGTGACGCCGCCGAAGCGGATCCACGGGAACGACGAGTGGCCGAAGTCAACGGTCTCCTTCGAGACGGCGATCGCGTTCTTGAGGAGCGCCGTGAAGTTGCCCGCCACCATGGTCTCGCTGATCGGCCGCACGATCTTGCCCTTTTCGATGAGATAACTGTTCTTCGCGACGCCGGAAAAGTCGCCGTTGTCGCTCGGCTGGCCGCCGGAAAAGCGGCAGAGGAGGATGCCGCGCTCGACGCCCGCGATGATCGACGCGAGCGCTTCGGCGCCCGGATCGATGACGAGGGCGTCGCCCGAATTGGCGGCGCGGGGCTTTCCGGTCTTGTTGGCGCCGTACAGGTTCAGCTGGAAGCTCTTGAGGACGCCTTTCTCGATTATCGCGGCGTCCTTCGCCTCGAAACCGTCGGCGGTAAAGCGGTCCGCGACGTGGACGCGGTCGGAGTTCGGCACGGAGCGCAGCGTGAACGATTCGGAGGCGACGCGCGTTCCGAGCGCGTCCTTCCACGGCGACGTACCCGCGATCAGCGTGCCGTTACCGAGGTAGACGTACTTGAGCGCTTCCGTGATCTCCGGCATGCAGTGCGGCGTGATGACGAGGTCGCCGATGAACTTGCCGTCCACGGTGTCCGTCTCCGTCTGCTCCGCGGACTGCCGCATGAGTTCGTCGAGGGCGCCCCACTCCGCGAGCGGCTTGTCCAGCTTCCGGAAAACGCCGCCCGAATAGTTGAAGGACGAGGCTTTGTCTCCGTCTTTCGACGTGAACATGACCGTGAACTCGTAGGCGCCCAGGCGGTCGACGAACGCGGCTCCGTTCGTGTTCCCGAAGACCTTTTCGTTCCGAGTGAAGTCGAGGATGCATTGCTCGAGCTTCACGATCGGATGCTTCGCGCCCGCGTGCGCCAGGAACTCCGCCATGCGGTCGTACATCGCGCCGAGGTCGGGCTCGGAGTCGCCGGAATCGAATTCGCGCTTCGCGCCCGCGGGGGCGATGTCGTTCGCGTCGTCCGCTTCCGACGTCGCCGCCAGCGCCAGGGCGTTCCGGGCGGCTTCGTCGATCGACGCGGCGTCGATCTTGTTGATCGTCACCGCCCCCTTGCGCCCGCCCCTGAACGCCGTCACGGAAAGCGTGACGTTGCCCGTGGTGCGGAGGAGGCTCATGCGTCCCGCGTCCACGTTGAGTTCGGTCTTTTCGGAGTACGTCACCAGCGCCTGCGCCTTGTCGGCTCCGGCCTTCTTCGCGGCCGCGAGGGCGTACTCCACGGTTTCGCGCTTGTCCATCAGCGGCCTCCGATCGTGATCTTGCAGCGTATCGCCGGTCCGCCCATGCCGACCGGTATCATCTGCTTCTTGCCGCACATGCCGCCGCAGCTCCAGGTCATGTCGTCGGACAGTGCCGTCACCGTCTTCAGCATGTCGAAGGCGACGCCGGAGATGGTCGTGTCGCGGAGGCCGCGGCCGAGCTTGCCCTTCTTGATTTCGTAGCCGAGCGTGACGCCAAACATGAACTCGCTCGTGGAGTCGGCCTGGCCGTTCGACGGGCGCAGGAGGTAGTAGCCGTCGTCTACGCCCGCGATCAGGTCTTCCAGCCTGCTCGTCCCCGGGACGATGGCGGTGTTGCGCATGCGGACGAGCGGCTCGTCCGAGAACTGGTAGGCGCGCGCGTTTCCCGTGGGCTCGTGCCCGAAATGACCCGCGGTTTCCTTGTTGTGGAGGTAGCCTTTCAGGATGCCCTTTTCGATGAGGACGGCGTCGCGGGCTTCCGTCCCCTCGTCGTCGACGTGGACCGGGATCGGGCACGGCTTTCCGAGCGCGGTGTGCGCGTAGTCGACAAGCGTGACGAGCTCCGACGCGACGGGCTTCCCGAGGTAGTCCGCCGCCACGCTGCCGCCGAGGACGAGGTCCGCCTCCACCGTGTGGCCGATGGCTTCGTGCGCGAGGATGCCGGCCAGGTCGGAGCCGAGCACGACGTCGCGCAGACCGGCTTCCGGATAGACGCCTTCCGCCTTTTTCATGAGCTGCTCGTAGATCGCGTCGATGCCGGCGTACAGGTCGGCCGGATCCGAAAACACGTCCTCGAACTGCCCGCGGCCGCCGAAGATGTCGCCCAGCTCCACGGTGTCCGCGCCCGATTCCGCGGTCATGTCCACGTAGACGAAGGTTCTGGGCGTCATCGAGTGGGAAGAGCCGCCGTCGGACACGTAGACGGTCTTTTCCATGTCGAGGCAGCTGAAGGCGACGAAGCGCGAACGCAGCTTCGGGTACTTTTCGGCGATGCGCGCGTCGATCGCCTTCGCGAACTCCATGTAGCCCTTCTGCCCG
>CAYZZW010000025.1:0-44304 GCA_964482955.1 uncultured Treponemataceae bacterium
CGTCGGCATCGTCGCCGCCACGCTCGTGTCGTACTTCACGTCGCAGGCGTTCGGACTGCCCGGCATCTACGGCGTCGGCATCGCGGCCGTCGGCATGCTCTCGCTCACCGGCATCGTCGTGTCGAACGACGCGTACGGCCCCATCGTCGACAACGCCAAGGGCGTGGCCGAAATGTCCGGCATGGACCACGAAGTCGTGGACCGCGCCGACGCGCTCGACTCCGCCGGCAACACGGCCAAGGCCATCACGAAGGGCTTCTCGATCAGCGCCGCCGCGCTCACGGTTCTGGCCATGTTCGCCGCGTACACGGAAGTCATCTCCAAGTACTCGGGCGGTTCGGGACTCGCGCTCGACCTCCAGAACCCGCTCGTCCTCTCGGGCATCCTCCTCGGCTGCATCGTGCCGCCGCTCTTCTCCGCCCTCCTCATGCTGGCGGTCACGAAGAACGCCTTCACGATGATCGGCGAGATCCGCCGCCAGTTCGCGGCCGATCCCGGCATCCTGGCCGGCACCTCGGAGCCGGATTACACGACCTGCGTCGGCATCGCGTCCTCGGGCGCCCTCCTCGCGCTCGCCTTCCCCGCCGCCCTCGCGGTGCTCCTGCCGCTCGCGGTCGGCTTCGTCCTCGGGCCGGCTGCCCTCGGCGGCTTCCTCGGCGGAGCCATCTTCACGGGCGTCGTGTTCGCGCTCCTCATGTCGAACGCGGGCGGCCTCTGGGACAACGCGAAGAAGTACATCGAGTCGGGCAACTGCGGCGGCCCGGGCTCGGAAGCCCACAAGGCGGCCGTCGTCGGCGACACCGTCGGCGATCCCTTCAAGGACACCGCCGGCCCCTCGCTCAACACCCTCATCACCGTGATGAGCCTCGTGGCCAGCCTCTTCGCCCCCATCATCGCCAGGTTCCACATCTTCTGAGAATACTGGCCAGAGAGGCACGGAGGTTTGTACCACGGAGATCGCAGTAGAAGAGATGATTAGGGTCTGGTAACGCAAGAAGGCCCCGGTCGCCGTTCAGGCTTCCGGGGCCTTCTTGCGTTACCAGTTCAAAATGGAAGATTAAAGAAGATCACATCGAGAAATCATAATCATTCTCCGCTCCGTGATCTCCTCTCCCCTCCGCGTCCCCGCGGTTGCCTTCCCCCCGGAGATCGGTTTCGTCCCCGCGTCAGTCTTCCTTGGCTGAAGGTCGTTCAATTCCTGACGAGGCTGAATCCTTCGATCATCGTAGGCTCGTTGAGCGTGAGTGCCGGATTGTAAAGGCCTTCGTTCCCATAATCGATCGATCCGCACAGAAAAACACGTCCCTCTTCGGTCAAAAACATCTGACGACCGTGCCCACCGTCGATACCGAGAATATTGAGCGGCGCGGAAGTCACCTTTTGGGGCGCGTTATAGAAATCGGACTTCATCGCCGATCCCAACCCCAAAGCCCGTTCCTTGTTGTCTCCCCACGCATACACTTCTCCATTCGCGCATACCGCCATCACGGTCCAATCGCCCGCGGCGAGTTTCCCGACCTTCGGAAGCGACGTCAGCTTCACGGGCACCAACCGATCGGTGCCGTTCGTACCGTCCCCGACGGCGCCAAACACCCCCGATCCCCATGCCCAGACGATTCCGTTTGTATCCAGTGCGTAGCTTGTCAAGCCGCCCAAGACAATCCGCGCGATTCTCGTACCGGAAGGAAATGTCACCTTAGTCGGAACATTGACGTCCGCGGTCGAGTTCAAACCGAGTCGACCGCTGTTTCCGTAACCCCACGTGTACATGTCCCCGGTCTCGGTCAGCAGCGCGGCGTGATGGAGGCTCCTGCATATTTGTACCGCGGGCGATACTCCTGATATGGCTTTCGGGGCGGAAACGAGCGCCTCGGCGCCATGGCCATGGACCTTCGCGCTTCCCCAAGAGTACACGGTCCCGTCGGAAGCCAACGCCAAGCACGAAGAGAATCCGACGCCGATATCGACGATGTCGGACAATCCAGCCAGCATAATCGGCGCCGCCGAAGTCTTTCCCCAAGCCCAAACGCCGCCCTCGACATCAAGCGCGAGCGAAATATAGCTTAATTCCGTTGAAACGCTGCCGCTCGCCACTCGCGCGATCTTCACGCCATCCGGAAACGGCACTTGCACGGGAGAAGGCCGGTCAACGGCGGTCGGACCGCCTATCTCAAACGCCGAGTTCTCGCCCCATGCCCAGACCGTACCGTCGCTCGCCACGGCCATGGGCGTCTCGATATGATGGCCGATCATCATTGGGGGGATGGGCGGCACTACCTTCTCATCACCTTCGGTCGAGCATGCCGTCACCAGACAAGCCCAAAGAAACATCGATGCGACCACCAAGCTTTTCCCTGCCGCCACCGATCGCATCCTACCTTTCACGTTTAAGCTCCTCTTCGCGAAATGCCCAATCTTCTCCCTGTTTCACGAACTCGTCAATGAAAAACGCCCCGGCAACCAAAATGGCAACCGGGGCTTCTTCTACTCCTAAACACTGATCCTCTCTTCCTCTTCTCCGTGATCTCGTGATCTCCGTGGTACAAACCTCCGTGCGGACGCTCGCGTACTCGCTGAGCTTCGCGCCGTGGTGGCCTTCCCACTGGGGATCGGATTCGTTACGTCGTCAGTCTTCCTTCACGTAGCCGATGGCGGCGTAGGGGTACCAAGTGGGAACCCCGGCCTCCTCCTCGGTATTGAGGAGCTTGATGAAGCCCGTGCCCGCGTCGAGGGCGAGGATCTTGCACTTGTAGTAGTTGTCGCCGTTGATCATGACGGTGGCTTCCTTGCCCACCATCTCCGCCAGGGTCTTCGATGCCGCCATACGTTCCTCCATATCGGGTGTTTTCGATGCCATTCGAAGGCTAACGCACGCGGAACGCGCGTTCAAGACGCAGTCTCGCAGGAACTTTCAAACGGCGCAAAGCCGTAAACGTATCGTTGGCAACGGGTGACGCCCCCCTGCCGATACGGTCCAAACATGGACACGTATCGACGTTGATATGGCTCCGCGTTAAAAAAGGCCGCCCCGTTCGGGGCGGCCGCATCGCTTTTGGAATGGAAGGAAGCGCTTACGCGACCGCCTTCTTCTTGCCGGCGATGGCGATGATCGTCTCGATGGCGACGAGGACCGAGAGGACGATGAGGACGAGGGACACCCACGGAACCGCGGGATGGATCGTCTTCACGCCATTGCCCCACTTGTCGATCATGGCGGTGACGAGCGACCAGGTGGACATGGCGAACATGAACACCGCGGGGATGAAGGACACGAGCCACACCTTCTTGCTCTTCGCGGTGTTGAGGAGCCACACCGTGACGCCGATGAGCGCGAGCGCGGCGAGGAGCTGGTTGGAGGCGCCGAAGGTGTTCCAGAAGGTCTTCCACGCCGGAACGGGCTGGCCGCCGACTTCGAGCGTCGAGAAG
The DNA here is from genome assembly GCA_964482955.1 of uncultured Treponemataceae bacterium. Taxonomy (GTDB): domain Bacteria; phylum Spirochaetota; class Spirochaetia; order Treponematales; family UBA12059; genus JAPLSN01. The sequence goes on from CAYZZW010000025.1 coordinate 3,427, forward strand.
ATGAAAAGGAGCGGGACGCCCGCGGTCAGGACGGTGCCGAGCAATTTGCCGACCCAGTTCTTGATGCCGGTGAGTTCCTCGAAGATGTACCGGCCGAGGCGGGTGCAGACGTCGAGGGTGTCGTACACGAAGGTCGTGAACGCGAGGAGGCCGAACGAGATGCCGAAGCTCGCGGGGATGCCGATGAGCTGGAGGAAGCTGCCGATGCCGGAGGCGTACACGAAGTTCGGCGCCTTCTTCACGAGCGGGTTGTCGGCCGCGACGATCATCACGCACGCGAGCGAGACGACCGCGACCATGCCCTCGAGGAGCATCGCGCCGTAGCCGATGGGCTTCGCGTCGGATTCCTTCGAAAGCTGCTTGCAGGTCGTGCCCGAGGACACGAGCGAGTGGAAGCCCGAGCAGGCGCCGCAGGCCACCGTGATGAAGAGGAGCGGGAACATGGGGAACCAGAAGCCCGCGCCCATGCCGTCCGTCGCCAGCTTCGTGAACGCCGGGTAGGTGACGTTGTAGCCGCCGAAGATGACGCCGATGGCCGCGGTGATGAGCGCCGCGTAGAGGAAGTAGCCGCCGAGCGCGCCGCGGGGCTGGAGCAGGGCCCAGACCGGCACGACGGAGGCGATGAGGCAGTAGACCAGGATGAGGACCGACCACACGTTCTTGCTCAGGGTGAGGTTGGCCGGATCGATGAAGGGCAGCGTGATCGGGATGTACTTGCCCACCCAGATGGCCACGCCGACGAGCGGGAGGAAGATGAGGAGGGCGATGCCTTCCTTGAGCTTCGCGTAGCGCATGAGGAGGCCCATGACGACCGGCAGGAGCAGGTAGAGGATCGACGAGCTCGCGATGGAGCCGCCGAGCACCTTTTCGCCGTTCTCGAGGGTCACCGCGCCGATGAAGGAGCCGGCCGTGAGGTCGGTGAAGGCGACGATGATGTACACGAGCGTGATCCAGATGAAGATCATGAAGAGGATCCACGCGCGCTTCGAGACGTTGGTCCGGATCACGTCGGTGATGGACCGCGCCTTGTGCCGCACGGACGCGACGAGCGAGCCCATGTCGTGCACGCCGCCGATGAAGATGGATCCGACGATGATCCAGAAGAGCGCGGGCGCCCATCCGAACATCACGCCGGCGAGGATCGGCCCGTTGATCGGTCCGGCCGCGGCGATGGCGGAGAAGTGCTGGCCGAGCAGCATGCCCTTCTTGGCGGGCACGTAGTCGTTGCCGTCGTTGATCTCGACGGCGGGCGTCGTCTTGCCGTCGTCGAGGGCGAAGACCTTCTTCGCGAGGAATTTTCCGTAGGTCAGATAGGCGACGAGGAAGATCACGCCCGATCCGGCCACTATGAACAGGATATTCATGCCGGTGCTCCTTGCGGATCCGGCGGGCGGCGCGTCCGAATGACGCGAGGACGTCGTCCGGCCGCGTTGCGCGATCCCGGATCCGGTTGACTATTTGACGGCCCGATCGATGGACCGCGTACCCAGACTAAACCGGTTTCATCGCGGCGTCAAGAAAGATTCGTTCGCGGCCGGAATCGCGCGGGGGAAAAACCTTTCCATAAGGTTTTTCCCCCGCGCCCCCTTTTCCAAAGGCGCGTCCCACGGGCGGATCGCGTGCCCGGTCGGCTCGGAACCGTTCGGAATTCCCTGAACGCCACTTGTCTTCATGATCCATATTATGTTAGTTTCTTAAATATTTAGGCGCTAATCTTTTTAGCCGCTAACGGTTCGACCGCGAACCGCAAGGAGACCGATCGCATGAACACGGGCGGCGACGTCAGGGCTCTCGTCGACAAGCTCAAGAAAGTCGACATCATCATGCACCGCAAGCTGTGGCGCGAACTCGACCTCAAGGAAAAACCGGGAGCGATCATGCTGCTCGGGCGCCTCCTGACGCGCGAACGGGCCGGCGACGGCGGTGTCCGCGTTTCGGACTTGGCCGCGAATTCCGACGTCACGGCGTCCGGCATCACGCAGATCGTTACGGCCCTCGAGGAGCGCGGCCAGGTACGCCGCGACATGGACCCCGACGACCGCCGGGCGGTCCGCGTCCACCTGACGGACGAAGGGCGCGCCGCCGCGGAGCGCGTCATGGCCTCCGTGGACTCGGTCTTCGGCGGGCTCGTCGCCCACCTGGGCAAGGCCAAGACCCGCGAACTCATCGAGCTCCTCTCCCTGGTCACCGAGTATTTCGACCGCCCCAAGGCGGACGCCGCGTCCGCCCCGCGCGAAGGAGCGCACCGATCATGAATATCTTCCATATGAAACCGCGATTCGCGACCGCCGCGCTGATCGCCGTCTTCCTCGCGGCCGCCCTTTCGGCGGAGCCGGCGCCCGTCACCCTCGACGCCGCCGTCGCGGCCGCGCTGGCCGGCGACGAACGGCTCGAAAGCGCCGCGTGGGATCTCAAATCGGCCGAAGCAAAGGCGCGCGAGGCGGAACTCCGCCGCCTGCCGGCGCTGTCGCTGTCCGCGTCGTACACGAGGCTGTCCGAGCTGGAATCGACCGTGTCGTTCGGCGCCATGTCGATCCCTATCAAGTCGCTCGTCGATTCCTGGTCGCTCCAGGCCAATCTCCAGTACCCGGTCTTCGCGGGCTTCCGCCTGTCCGAATCGGTCGCGCTCGCGAAGACGCAAGCCGCCGGCAAGGGCGTCGCGGAGGAACTCATGCGGCGCGCGGTCGCCTTCGAGACGAAGCGCGCGTATTGGGAAGCCGTCCGCGCGTCGCGCAACGTGGCCACCCTCGAGGAGAACCTCCAGCTCGCGGAGAAGAACTACGCCGTCACGGCAGAGCAGGAACGGGGCGGCGCCGCGATGAAGGCGGACCTCCTCGCCGCGGACCTGCGCCGCAGCCAGGCGCGCATGGATCTCGGCGCCGCCAAGGCCGCGCGGAGGCGCGCCTTCTGGTCGCTCGCCTCGCTGATCGGCGACGCCTCGGCGTCCGCGTCGGGTGAACCCGAGGGCGCCCTCGCGCTCGTCGAGCCGCTCGAGCCGCCGTCGGAGGCGGCCTTCCCGACGCTCTCCGAACCGGAGCTCGTCGCGCGCGCCCTCGCCGGGCGGCCGGAAATCAAGGGCGCCGACCTGGGCGCCGCGGCCGCCGAGATCGGTCAACGCGTCGCGAGCGCGCCGCTCTACCCGACCGTCGCGCTGACCGGGAGCTACCTCTACGCGGACCCGAACCCGCGCGCGGCCTTCCAGTCCGATCCGTGGCTCTTCACGGGCACGTGGACGCTCGGCGTGACCGTCTCCTACGACCTCGGCGGGCTTCCGGCCAACCTGGCCTCCCGCGAGGCGCAGGGCGACGCGGCCTCGCGCGCCCGGGCCGACGCCACCCGCCAGCGCGAGCTCGTCGCAAACGACGTCCGCTCGTGCCTCCTTTCCTACCTGCAGGCCAAGGGCGACTACGCACTGCTCGCGGGCATGACCGAGCAGGCGCGCGAAAACGAGCGCGTCGTCGCCGAGCGCGTCCGCGCCGGCATGGCCTCCGACCTCGACCTGCTCGCCGCGAGGACCTCGCGCCTCAAGGTCGAGTTCTCCGTCGCCAACAAGCTCGTCGACTGGCGCATCGCCGCCGCCGATCTAGAGCGCGCGGCCGCGACCGGGCTCTGAGGGAGGCGCCGTGCTCAAGCTGCTGCGCTTCCTGAAGCCGTGGTCCGCGCCCATCGCGGCGGCCGTGGTCATCGTCTTCGCCCAGTGCATGAGCGACCTCTACCTCCCGAACCTGATGTCCGACATCGTCAACAAGGGCATCACGAACAGCGACGTCGGCTACATCGCCAGGACCGGCGGAGTCATGCTCGCGGTGGCGCTCCTGTCGTCCGCGTGCGCCGTCCTCGCGAGCTATCTGTCGTCCCACATCGCCATGGGGATGGGCGAGGACCTTCGCAGGCGGATCTTCCGCAAGGTGATGGGCTTTTCGCTCGCGGAGTTCGACAGGATCGGCACGCCCTCGCTCATCACGCGGAGCACGAACGACGTCATGCAGGTGCAGAACGTCGTCATGATGTCCTTCCGCATGGTGATCGGCGCGCCGATCACCGCGACGGGCGGCATCATCCTCGCGCTCCGGAAGGACCCGGGACTCGCGTGGATCATCGCCGTGGTCCTGCCGCTCCTGGCCGGGTTCATCGCCTCGGTGGCGGTGAAGGGCTTCCCGCTCTTCATGGCCATCCAGGGCAAGCTCGACCGCATCAACCTCGTGCTCCGCGAAAACCTCTCGGGCATCCGCGTCGTGCGCGCCTTCAACCGCGAGGACGCGGAAAAGGCGCGCTTCGGCGAGGCCAACCGAGACCTCACCGCCACGTCGATCAAGGTCAACCGCATCTTCGCCATGCTCATGCCGGTCCTCATGCTCATCATGAACTGCACGACCATCGCCATCCTCTGGTTCGGCGCGCACCGCATCGAGACGGGCGCGTCGAAAGTGGGCGACATGATGGCCTTCCTCCAGTACGCCATGCAGATCCTCATGTCCTTCCTCATGGCGTCCGTGATGTTCATCATGATCCCGCGGGCGCAGGCGTCCGCGGAGCGCATCAACGAGGTGCTCGGCATGGAAGGCTCCGTCGCCGATCCCGCCGCGCCGAAGACGCCCGCGAAAACGGAGCGCGGCTCGGTCGAGTTCCGCGACGTCACGTTCCAGTACCGCGGAGCCGAACAGCCCGCGCTCCGCGGCGTCTCGTTCAAGGCGGCCGCCGGCGAGACGACCGCGATCATCGGCTCCACCGGCTCCGGCAAGTCGACGCTCCTGTCGCTCATCCCGCGCTTCTACGACGCGAGCTCGGGCTCGGTCCTCGTCGACGGCGTCGACGTGCGCGAGATGTCGCAGGAGGAGCTCCGCGCGCGCGTGGGTTACGTGCCGCAAAAGGCCGTGCTCTTCGCGGGAAGCGTCTCGGAGAACATCCGCCACGGCAAGGAAGACGCCGACGACGCGGAGATCCGCCGCGCCGCGGACATCGCGCAGGCGACGGAGTTCGTGACGGCGATGGAGGGCGGCTTCGACGCGCCGATCGCGCAGGGCGGCACGAACGTGTCGGGCGGGCAGAAACAGCGCCTGTCCATCGCGCGGGCGCTCGTAAGGCGCCCGGAGATCTACCTCTTCGACGACAGCTTTTCCGCGCTCGACTTCAAGACCGACTCGAAGCTCCGGAGCGCGCTCGGGAAGGAAACCGCCGACGCGACGGTCATCATCGTCGGCCAGCGCGTGGCCACCATCATGGACGCGGACCGCATCATCGTCCTCGACGAGGGGCGCGTCGTCGGCATGGGCACTCACCGTGAGCTCCACGAATCGTGCCCGGTATACCGCGAGATCGTCGCGTCCCAGCTCTCCGAGGAGGAAATCGCGTGAGCGACCAGAAACGCGGCGACGCGAAACGGCCGGGCGGCTTCGGACCGGGGGGCCACGGACCGGGAGGCGGCGGGCCGATGGGCTTTGGCCGCGGGCCGGCGGAAAAGCCCAAGGATATGAAGCGGACCGTTGCCCGCCTCCTTTCGTATTTCGGCCCGAGAAAGAAGCGCATCGCGGTCGTCATGGCGCTCGCCGTCCTCGGCACCGCCTTCGGCATCGTCGGACCGAAGCTCATGGGCAAGGTCACGACGAAGCTTTTCGAAGGCATCATGGGCAAGTACGCCGCCGCCATGATCGGGAAACCCCTCCCGGCCATCGACTTCGGCTACATAGGCGGCATGATCGGCGTCCTCGTGGGCCTATACCTCACGAGCGCGCTCCTTGGCTACCTCCAGCAGTACCTCATGTCGGACGTGGCGCAGTCCATCGTCTTCGACCTCCGACGCGACGCGAGCGAAAAGCTCCACCGGCTGCCGCTCCGGTACTTCGACGCCCGCACGCACGGCGACGTGATGAGCCGCGTCACGAACGACATCGACAACATCGGCAACACGCTCCAGCAGAGCCTCACCCAGCTCATCACCTCCGCCTGCACGATCGCCGGCGTCCTCGTGATGATGCTGACCATCAGCCCTGTGCTGACGCTCATCAGCCTCCTCACCCTGCCGACCGCCATGCTGGCCGTGTCGAAGGTCATGAAGAAGTCCCAACGCTTCTTCGCGGACCAGCAAAAGCACCTCGGGTCGCTCAACGGCCACGTGGAGGAGCTGTACTCGGGCTTCCGCGTCGTGAAGGCCTTCGGCCGCGAGAAGGCGGCCCTCCGCCGTTTCGACGAGATCAACGCCGACCTCGCCGAGTCGTCGTGGAAGGCGCAGTTCGTGTCCGGCGTCATCATGCCGATGATGGGCTTCGTCAACAACCTGGGCTACGTCCTCATCTGCGTGATCGGCGGCGTGCTAACGGCGCGCAAGGTCCTGAAGCTCGGCGACATCCAGGCCTTCATCCAGTACTCGCGCCAGTTCACCCAGCCCATCGCCATGACCGCGAACATCGCCAACGTGCTCCAGTCGGCGCTCGCGTCGTCGGAGCGCGTGTTCGAGGTGCTCGACGAGACCGAGGAGGAACCCGACGTCGCCGCGGCCGGCGCCCTCGCCTGCCCGCGCGGCCACGTCTCGTTCGACCACGTGCGTTTCGGCTACGCCGAAGACCGCCTCCTCATGAAAGACGTGAACATCGAAGTGCGCCCCGGCGAGACCTTCGCCATCGTGGGCCCGACCGGCGCCGGCAAGACGACCCTCGTCAACCTCCTCATGCGCTTCTACGAACTTTCGGGCGGCGCCATCCGGGTGGACGGCGTCGACATCTCGACGGTGCCGCGCGGCGAACTCAGGCGCAACTTCGGGATGGTCCTCCAGGACACGTGGCTCTTCAACGGCACCATCCGCGAGAACATCGCGTACGGGCGCCCGCGCGCCTCGGAGGAGGACATCGTCGCGGCCTCGGTCGCCGCGCACGCCGACCACTTCATCCGCGCGCTGCCGGACGGCTACGACACCCTCGTCACCGAGGACGCGTCGAACCTCTCGCAGGGCGAAAAGCAGCTCCTCACGATCGCGCGCGCCATCCTCTCGGACCCGCGCGTGCTGATCCTCGACGAGGCCACGAGCAGCGTCGACACGCGGACGGAAGCCGCCATCCAGAGGGCGATGCGCACCCTCATGAAGGGGCGCACCAACTTCGTGATCGCGCACCGCCTGTCCACGATCCGAGATTCCGGGATGATCCTCGTGATGAACCAGGGCGACATCATCGAGACCGGCAACCACCGCGACCTGATCGCCAAGGGCGGCTTCTACGCGGATCTCTACGAAAGCCAGTTCGCGGGTCCCGCGGACGAGACCGCTTGACGGACGACATCGCTTGACGAGCGACACAAACGACACGAGCGCCGCCAGGAGGCGCTCGAGCCTTGGGAAGAGGAAGGAAAGCATGGATACGAAGGATACGAAGGAAGAGAAGGTCGCGACGGATATGAAGGAAGCGAACGGCTCGAAGAAAAAGGAAGAGGGCCAGGCGGCCGTGCGGAAGGGACCGAAGGCGCTGGCGCGCGTCGTGCTCCTCGTGGCGGCCGTCGCGGGCGCCCTCTGGGGCGGGACCTGGATTCTCGACGCGGTCTCCTACGTCGACACCGACGACGCCGCCATCGACGGCAGGCAGGTGAAGCTGAGCCCGAAGATGCTCGGCCGTGTCGCGGAGATCAAGACCGCCGAAGGCGAGCGCGTGACGGCGGGCCAGGTCCTCGCCACGCTCGACGACCGGGACCTCCGCGCGCAGGAGGCGCAGGCGCTCTCGTCGCTCGCCTACGCGCGGGCGAACCTGTCCGTCGCCAAGGTCAACCTCGACAAGTGCGAGGAGGACGCCGCGCGCGTCGCCAGGCTCTACGCCGCGCAGGCCACGACGAAGGAAAACCAGGACCACGCGCAAAAGGCGCTCGACGCGGCGCGCGCGCAGTACGCGCTCACCCAGGCCGCGGTGGACACGTCGAACGCTCAGCTCGGCGTCATCGAGGCGCAGCTCCTCAACGCGAGCCTCTCGACGCCGATCGACGGCACCGTGGAGAAGGTTTCGCTCAATCCGGGCGACCTCGCCCAGCCTGGCCAGGCCGTCCTCTCCGTCAACAACCTCGACGAACTCTGGATCACCGCCAACTTCGAGGAGACGAAGATCGGCAAGGTGCGGAAGGGCGCCGCCGTGAGGATCTCGATCGACGCCTATCCCGGCCGAGTCTTCGAGGGCGAAGTGGCGATGATACGCCCCGGCATCGTGCCGCCGGCCTTCCAGATCGGCACCTTCACGAAGACGACCCAGCGCGTGCCCGTGCGCATCCGCATCGTCACGCCGATCGAGGGCCTCGGCCTCGTGCCCGGCCTCTCGGTCGAAGTCAAGGTGCGGACGCCCGCGTCGCTGCCCTGGACGAAGTGAGGCGGGACGGGCCGCCGATTGCCAGGCGCTCGCGCATCGGCTAGGCTCCCTGCGACGGCGCCCGTCCGTCGGGAGGCTTTCGATGAAAGGCGACGTCCTCGTCCCCGAGTGCTGGTTCCGCCCGGGCATCACCCCCGCGTACCTCGCCTCGCCGGACGGCGCGCGGGTGTTCACGGGCTCGCTCGACGGATCGGTCGGCGTGTGGAAGCGCGCCACCGGCTTGCCCGAACGCGTCATCCGCGCGGGCGCGGGCGTCGTGGCGCTCGCCTGCTCGCCCGACGGCGCGCGGCTCTGGCTCGGCCTCGAAGACGGCGGCGTCGAGCTCCGCGATCCGGCCACGGGCAACCTGATTGCCGCGGCGCGGACGGGCGCGGCCGACGCGCGCGCCCTCGCCCTCCACCCCGACGGGACGCTGTGGGCGGCCGGGTCCTCCCTCGCCGCGCTCGACGCCGACACCCTCGCTCCGATCCGCGTCGTGCATGACGGCGGAAGTCCCGGTACCGCGGTGACACTGTCGGCCAACGGCGACCTCGCCGCGTACGGCGACGAGCGCGGCGACGTCGTCGTGCTGAAAACCACAGGCCACGTCGTCGCGCGCTTCCACGAGGATCGCGCCGACACCGTGCAGGCGCTCCATTTTTCCGCGGACGCCTCGAAGCTCTGGCTCGGCGGCCACGCCAAGTTCGTCGTCGAGCGCGACGCGAGCACGGGCGAACCGCTCCGGATCCTCGAAGGTTGCGACGGCGCCGAATCCCTCGGCCTCTCCGGCGACGGGCGCACCCTGTACGCGAGCGGAGCCGACGGCACCTGGGCATGGGACCTCGCGTCGGACGGCCTCGCGCGCGTCGTGGCCTCGAACGGCGGCCGCGGCCTCGCTTTCGAACCGCGCCTCCACGAACGCGATTCCTTCGACAACCGCCTGTTCGACGCGCCCGTGCCTCGGGCTTCGTGGCGCGGCCCACGCGGCTACCCCGCGCGCGCCTTCGCCCCGACTCGGGACGGAGCGTCGGTGTATCTGCTCAACATGCCCACGGCGTACGACGCCTTGTTATATAAGGTTGATTGCGCGACGGGCCGCAAGGAACTGTGGTGGAAAGACCATGATCACTTGTTCCGCCACGAATCCCTCGCCATCGGCGCCGACGGCCGCTTCCTGAGCTCGCGGCTCTACCGCGCCCAGTTCCTCCGCTTCGACCTCGCGGATCCCGGTCGCGATCCTCTGCCGCGCCACGCGCTCCCAGGCGTCGGGGCGGGCGCCTTTTCGCCCGACGGCGCGCGACTCTACGCCAGTCCCTACTACGGCTACGCCCAAGCCAATCATGACATCACGGCGATCGATTGGGATTCCGGTCGGGAGCTCTTCCGGCTATCGGGCCACGACGCGCCCGTCACCGCCATCGCGGTCGGGCCGTCGGACGGCGTGGTGTACTCCGGGGACGACGACGGCGTCATCCTTTCTCACGACGGTGCCACAGGCGAACGATTATCGCGCGTCGTCCATCCCGCCGGGTCGATCGACGCCCTCGTTCCCTTGGCGGTACCGGGTCGCTTCCTGAGCCTGGGCGAAGGGCTGTTGCTGTCGTGGCACGGCGAGCGCGCGGAGGTCATCGCTTCCGAAGTCCGCCGCTTTTGCGCCAGCGCGGACGGGTCCGTCGTCGCCTTCGTCCGGGACGGCGGGCTCTGGCTCAGGCGCGGCGGCGCGGAACAGCCCATCCGCGCGGAGGCGCCCGAAGCCCTCGCGTGTTCGGCGGACGGACGCCTCCTCTTCCTCGGCTTCGCCGATTGCCGCCTCGTCATCGAGCGCGTCGACGACGGAAAGAACTTCACCGTCTACAACACGTCGGGCTGCGACATCCTCGCGGCACCCGACGGCTCGGGCGGAACGGTCTACGCCTGCGACCGCCCCGACCTTCTTTCCCCGGACGCCGTCGTCGAAGAGGCGGCGGTGCGCCGCGCGATCGACGCGGTGTCGACCGACGGAGCGAGATGAAACGATGCGCCGAAGGGAATCGTCGGCTGTCCGTGTTATCTGACGGTTTCTAGGCCGCACTTTTTGGCGATTTCTTTCAATTTTCCGTCTTGCGTCAACAAAACGGCGCCGTTTCTTCGCGCGATGGTCAAATACAGCATATCGTATATCGAATGATTCAAATGCATGCCTTCCGACAATGATTCTTCGTTGTTGTCGGAAATATCGACGTATTCATCGATCAAATCATGGCAATACCGCAATCTTCGGAAGGCTTCTTCCTTATCCAGCAAGCCGGCTTTTTGGTATTTCCACAGAACGTTCGCCGTCTCGGCTTTATACAGATCGGACGTGATCACTTTCGACGCTTTTCCGATCACTCCCGCGAATTTCTCGCAGTTTCCGCGGGTCAGGGCGATTTCGATAGCGGCGCTCGCGTCCAATACGACGATCATCGTTCGCGGTCCTCGCGGATCAGTTCGGCGGGATCCGGGAATTTCGCGATGTCCTCCAGCGGATTTCCGAGTATCTCGGCCAAGACGCGTTTCCGACGGGATATCCTGGTTTCGCCGTGATTCAACGCGCGCTTGAGGAGCACGATCGTCTCCTGCGCGATACTTCTGTTATCTTGCTCCGCGACGGAAGACAATCGCTCGTAAAGATCCTCGGGAACGTCGCGAACCTGTAAAAGCGGCATAATCGCTCCTTGTATGCAATATAGATGCAAATTGCATACACGGTCAAGATCGTATCTACGGTGCGCCGCGCGGTCGGCGCGGTTTCGTCCGACATCCTCCCGAATCGATGACCGCCGCGCGCGGCGGCGCCTTCCGCGCCAGGGAGCTGAGTCAAAAATCCGCGTCCATGCGGATTCTTGACATCGCCGAACGCGCCGCGTTCGGCGGGTGCGGTTCGCGCTTCCTTCGCGAACCATCCCGTGCTGCGCTTCGCGCGCCAGGGATGGAAGCGGAAAGCCCGGAGCGGCTTATTATTATCGAGGAAGGCGCGGATTTCGCGCCTTCCTCGCCGCGGCAGCGGCTGCAGGTCGCTGCCGCGAGGACTTGGAGCGGACAGCCCGACCCGCCTCGGGCACACCTTCGGAGCGCCCGATGCGACGAGCTTCGCTCATCGATGTCCTGGACGGCGTGGCCGGGGCGGGTGGCGCCCAAATGTGACAACCTATCGAGTAAGCTAGTCTTTCCGCCGGCCCACCGGGGCGGCGTACACGACGAACTCGTCTTCGCCGTCGGCGCCGACGAGCGCGTCCATGAGTTCCTGGTGGTAGGCGCCGATGCCGCAGGTGCCGCAGCCGATCGCGGTGGCCGCCAGGTAGAGGTTTTCGCAGAGGTGGCCGGAGTCCTGCGCGACGAGCTTCGGCGCGGCGGTCGCGTATCGCCATTCGGTGCGGTAGGGGATCGCGGTCCAGACGAAGGCCACCGGGGCCGTCCCGACGAAGGTCTGGCCGAGGGCGGCGGCGGCCACGGTCGCCTCGTGGTCCGGAAGTTCCTTCACGAAGACGAGGTCGTGCGTAAGCGGACGATAACGCCACAGGCCCGACGGGAGGCCGGTCACGTCGCGGACCGCGAGGTAGGTTTCGAAGGGATGGCGGGAACCGCCCGAGGGCACGGTGCGGAGGTTCGGCCGCGACGCGCCCGCGCGGAGGCCCTGCGTGGCCCAGAGGAGCCACGACAGTTCCGGAAGGGACAGGCTTCCCGGAGACCAGACGCGCACGCTCTTCCGCGCCGCGATGACGTCGTGGATGGAATCGCGCCTGACGACGGAGCGGTCGGGCGGAGGCAGGGCCGCGACGCGCGCGCCGTCGGGGGCGGCCTTCGGGGCGGGAGCGGGGGCGCCGAGCTTCTGGTCGGTCACGCAGAGTCCGAGCTCGACGAAGTTCGACTTGAGCACGACCCGCTGACGGCGCGCCTCGTCCTTGATCGCGTCAGAACGCGCGAGCCGCTCCTCGAAGGCTTCCGCGGTCGTCTCGACGATGGCGCGGAGGTCGTCCGACACGGGTTCGACCGGGCCGAACTTGCCGTCCACGGCCCGCTCGACCGCGTTGCGCGCCCCGCCGACGAGGCCGGAGAGCACGTCCTCCGCCGCCTCCTTGCCCGAGCGCGCCAGCTCGAGGCCGAAGCGCTCCGCGAGCGCCTCGTCGTCCGAGTCCCAGCAGCATTCGGCGATCACGTATGCGCGCTGGTCGCGCGGATAGGTGTCGAGCAGTTCCTTGAGCGTCATGGCTTCTCCTTCGCGGCGGCGCGCCGCGCCGGATTCCAGTATCGACCCCGGACGCGCGGCGTGGCAAGCCGCGTGCCGGGCGCGTCGCCCGGCACGCGCGCGGGGTTTGACACGACGGGGGCCGCAAGGCGAAAATGGGCTTCAATAGTAAAAGTCGGAGGATTCAATCATGGCGGCCAACAAGACGAGCCTGGGCCTCAGGGTCGGGTTCGGCATTTGCGATCTCGGGGGCAACCTCTTTTTCACGGTCATCGGTTTCTACGTGATGAACTACGTCACGGACGTCGTCCTGCTCGGCCCGGCGCTGGCCGGCACCGCGCTCATGATCGGCAAGATCTGGGATGCGCTCATCGACCCGGCCATCGGCACGCTCTCCGACCGCACACGGCACCCCATGGGCCGCAGGCGGCCGTGGATGTTCTGGGGCGCCGTCTGCATGGCCGTCATGATGACCGTCATGTTCACGAACCCGCGCTTCGAGACGCAGGGCGCCCTCTTCGCGTGGACGCTCGTCGTCTACTGCCTGCTCGTCACGGCGAACTCGGCCATCGCCATCGCGTACGGCTCGCTCACGCCGGAGCTGACGCAGGACTACGACGAGCGCACCGTGCTCAACGCCTTCCGCATGAGCTTCGCCGTCGTCGGCACCCTGCTCGGCGCCATGCTGGTGAATCCCATCCTGTCCCTGTTCCCGGACCGCAACCTCGGCTGGACCGCGACCGGCGCGGCCATGGGCGCCATCGTCGCGGTGACCGCCCTCGTCACCGTCTTCTCGGTGCGAGAAAAGAAGCGGCTCGAAGCGCCGCCCGCCCGCCGCGAGAACGTCCTGTCCACCTGGGCCATGACGACGAAGAACAAACCCTTCGTCTCCTTCGTCATTTCGTTCACCTGCCACATCGCCGGCACGAGCGTCGTGCAGGGCGCGCTCATCTACTATTTCAAGTACATCTTCCGCGACGAAGGGCTCTTCATCTACGCGATGCTCTGCCTGCTCGTCCCGAGCCTCGTCTGCATCCCCGTCTGGACCGTCGTGTCCGGCCGCATCGGCAAGAAGGCGACGTACAACATCGGCATGGGCGTCGTCGCGGTCGCGGCCATGGTCATCTTCCTGTTCGCGGAGACGTCCGGCATCGCCTTCATGCTGGTCGCGATGACCGTGGCGGGGATCGGCTTCTCGACGAACTACGTCATGCCGAATTCCATCCTGCCCGACACGACCGACCTCGACTACGCGGAGCACGGCATCCGCCGCGAAGGCGCCTTCTACGGCATCTGGACCTTCGCCACCCAGGCGGGCCAGTCCTTCGCGAACGCCCTCATCGGCTGGGTGCTCGCGGCCTTCGGCTACGTCGCCAACGCCGACCAGTCGGCTTCCGCCCGCTTCGGCATCAAGCTGCTCGTGGGCCCCGTGCCCATGCTCTTCTTCGCCGCCGGCATCGTGGCGCTGTCGTTTTACCCGATCTCGCGGACCTTCTACGACACCAAGATCAGGCCGCGCGTGCTCGAGCGCGACGCCGCGGAAGCCGCCGGCGTGGGATCGTCCCCGGCGTCATGACGCGACGCACCGCGCGGACGCTTCCACCGGCCGCGGCGCTTTCGGCGTTCGCGTGCTTCGCGACGCTGGCCGTCCAGACCGCCGTCGCGGAGCCGCCCAGTATCGGCCCCCTCGTCGCGACGACATGGGCCCAACGCGGCGACCACGCCGCCTTCGCGCCGCTCGCGGCGGACGGCGCCGCTCGCGAACGGCTCGGCTGCTGGTCGGTCGCCGTCGCGCAGATCCTGTTTTATCACCGCCTCGAGCCCTCGGGGAAAACATCGTATCAAGGGACGAACTTCGAAGTGTCCGCCGACTTCGACGCCCCCGACGTCGACCTGTCGCTCGTCGCGCCAGCGCTCCGCGCGGACACGGACGCCCGGGCGAAACTCGAGACGGCCCGCTATCTCTGGTACGCCGCGCTCGTCGTCGGCAAGGACTTCGGCACGGGCGGATATATCGGGAACACCGATGTCCGCCGCCCCCGCGTCGAACGCCACTACGGCGTGAAGACCTCGCGCGTGAAATATCCCGCCTCGACCAAGGCAGAGGTCGCCGCCTTCGTCCGCGCGGAACTCGCGGCGGGCCGCCCCCTCCTCCTCTACGTCGAAGCCTCGACGGAGGGCGAGGAAGGCTCGGGCCACGCGCTCGTCGTCGACGGCGTCGAGGGCGAGGGCGACGGAATCCGCATCCACTGCAACTTCGGCTGGGGCGGCGAGTCCGACGGCTGGTACGCGCTCTGGAGCCCGCTCGAAACCGCCAACGGCGCCTACGACCTGCCGGACCGTTGGATCATGGCGATCGATCCGCCGTCATCATCGCGCCCGGCGCCTTGATGACGCCATCAAAGCATGCTCAACGCCGTCTGCACTCTGCCTTGACAGCGCCCGCACCCGGAGCCATGCTGTCCGGGCGCGCCGCCAAGGCGCGCCGTCGACCGAGAGGATATCCATGTTCCCCCTCGCCTTCGCCCATTTCAAAGGCAAAGCCCGTCTCTTCGCCATACTCGCGCCCCTGGCGATGGCCCTCGAAGTGGCCATGGACCTGCGTCAGCCCGAGCTCCTCTCGCGCGTCATCGACGTCGGCGTCGCGAACGGCGACCTCGGCTACATAGTCCGGACCGGCGCCCTCATGCTCGCGTACGCCCTCGCCGGCTTCGCAGGCGGCGCCGCCTGCTCCTTCTTCGCCGCGGAGGCCGCCGTCACGATGGGCGGCGAACTCAGGCGGAACCTCTTCGGGAAGATCCAGCGCCTTTCCTTCGCGGAGCTGGACGCGTTCGGTCCGCCCTCCCTCGTCACGCGGCTCACGAACGACGTCATGCAGGTGCAGGGCATGGCGACGATGATGCTCCGCATCATGGTGCGCGCCCCGCTCATCTTCGCGGGCAGCGTCGTCATGGCCTTCGTGCTGAGCCCGTCGCTTTCCGCGATAATCTGGGTGGCCCTGCCCGTGGCGGCCCTGGCCATCTTCGCCTCGATGCGCCTCTCCTTCCCGCTCTTCGGAAAGGTCCAGGGCTCCCTCGACGGGCTCAACGAGGTCATGCGCGAAAACATCCTCGGCGCGCGCGTCGTCAAGGCCTTCGGGCTCGAGGATCGGCAAGCCGCGCGTTTCGACGCGTCGAACGACGGGCTCCGGGACCTGTCCGTCCGAGCGCAGAACGCCACGCTCGTCATGCTGCCCGTCGTCACCTTCGCGATGAACGCGGGCGTCGTGGCGGTGCTCTGGTTCGGCGGCCGCGCCGTGGCGCGGGGCGGTTTCGAGGTCGGCAAGGTGATGGCCTTCGTGAACTACCTCGTGCAGATCGGCCACTCGCTCATGATGGTCGCCATGCTCGTCGTGTCGCTGTCGCGCGCGGAAGCCTCCGCCAAGCGCATCGGCGAAACGCTCCGCGCCGAGCCCTCGGTGCGCGAGGACGCGGATCCGGTCGCGCCGGACTCCTTCGACCTCGAGTTCGACGGCGTGGGCTTTTCGTACGGGCCGGGCGCGCCGGCGCTCGACGGCGTCTCGTTCCGCGCGAGCCGCGGCCAGACGCTCGGCATCATCGGGGCCACGGGCTCCGGCAAGACCACGCTCGTGAACCTCATCCCCCGCCTGTACGACGCGCGTTCGGGACGAATCACCGTCGGCGGCGTCGACATCAAGCGCCTGAAACTCGACGCGCTCCGCGGCGGCATCGCCATGGTGACGCAGGAGAGCGTCCTCTTTTCCGGCGACATCGCCTCGAACCTCCGCTTCGGGAAGAGCGACGCGGACGACGCCGAGCTCGCGCGCGCCTGCGCGGACGCCGAGGCGGCCGAGTTCGTCGACGCCCTCCCCGACGGGCGCGGAAGCCGCGTCGAGCAGCGCGGGAAGAATTTCTCCGGCGGACAGAAACAGCGGCTCTCGATCGCGCGCGCCCTCGTCCGGGATCCGGCCGTGCTCATCCTCGACGACGCCGCGAGCGCGGTGGACTTCGTCACCGAAGCCCGGCTCCGCAGGGGAATCGCGCGGCGCGCGAAAGACAAGATCCTGATCGTGGTCGCCCAACGCGTGGCGTCCGTGATGGACGCGGACCGCATCCTCGTCCTCGACTTCGGCAGGGTCGTCGCGTCGGGCACCCACCGCGAGCTGCTCCGCGACTGCGCCATCTACCGCGACATCGCCGTGTCGCAGCTCGGGAAGGAGGCTCTTCGCGATGTCGACTGAACGACCGCCCGCCTTCCCCGGCCGCGTCGCGGGCGGACCGGGCGCGCACCTCTTCCGCGAAAAGGCGAAGGTCGCCGACCCGCGCGGCACGGCGAGGAAGATCCTCGGCTACCTGGCCGAGCGCAAAGCCCCCTTCGCCGCGGCTTTCGTCCTCTCGCTCGCCGCCGTCGCCACGGGCATCGTCGGCACGCGGATGAACGGCCTCGCCCTGGACCGCTTCGTCGCCACGGGCGACCTTCGCGGGCTCGGAGCGCTGTGCGCCGTCATGATCGCCATGTACGCCGCCGGCGCGCTCGCCACTTGGGGCCAGAGCGTCCTCGCGGCCAAAGCCGCGCAGACCACGTCCGCCGCCATCCGCCGCGACCTCTTCCGCGCGACACAGCGGCTCCCCATGCGCCACTTCGACACGAGCCCGCCCGGAGACCTCATGAGCCGCCTCACGAACGACGTGGACAACGTGAACCTCATGCTGTCGCAGGGTGTCGTGCAGTTCTTCTCGGGGATCGTCACCATGGCCGGCATGCTCGCCGCCATGCTCCTCCTCTCGCCCGTCCTTACCGCCGTCGGCCTGGCCGTGACGCCGATCCTCTTCGTCGGCTCCGCCTTCATCGCCAGGAAGGCGCGCCCGCACTTTTCCGCCCAGCAAAAAGAATTGGGAGCGCTCAACGCGTTCATCGAGGAGACCGTCTCGGGCCGCAAGACCGTGTCGCTCTACTCGCGCGAACGGCAGGCCGAAGCGGATTTCGCCGCGCTCAACGCCCGCTACGTCAAGAGCTCGATCAAGGCGCAGGGCATCTCCGGCGTCATCGGCCCCTTCAACAACCTGAGCAACAACGCCGTGTTCCTGGCCATCGCCGTCGCGGGCGGCGCCCTCGTCGTGAACGGAACCGGCGTGACGGTGGGCACCGTCTTCGCGTTCGTCCTCTACATGCGCCACTTCGCGCGCCCCGTCAACGAGATCATGAGCCTCGCGGGCACCATCCAGGCGGCCCTCGCGGGGGCGGAGCGCGTTTTCGAGACCATGGGCGCCGACAAGGAGCGCGACCGTCCGGGCGCGCGCGACGCCGACGGCCTGTCGGGCGAAATAGTCTTCGAAGATGTGGATTTTTCCTACGTGCCCGGCCGCCCCGTACTCCGCGGCGCCACGCTCCGCGCCGAGCCGGGCAAGACCGTCGCCATCGTCGGCCACACCGGCGCCGGCAAGACGACCATCGTCAACCTGGTCGCCAAGTTCTACGATTACGACGCGGGCCGCATCCTCGTGGACGGGACCGACGTACGGGACCTCTCCTCGAAGAGTCTTCGCAAGGCCATCTCGCTCGTGCCGCAGGAACCCTTCCTGTTCTCGGAAACCGTGCGCGAAAACATCCGCTGCGGGCGCCTCGACGCGACCGACGCCGAAGTGGAAGACGCGGCGCGGAAGGCGCGCGCCCACGAGTTCGTCATGCAGTTGCCCGACGGCTACGACACCGTGCTGTCGGACTCCGGCGGGAAGCTCTCGCAAGGCCAGCGCCAGCTCCTCGGCATCGCGCGCGCCATCGTCGGCCGCGCGTCCGTCCTCGTGCTCGACGAAGCCACGTCGTCGGTGGACACGCGCACCGAGCTCCTCATCCAGGAAGCCCTCCTCCATTTGATGAAGGGCAAGACCTGCTTCGTGATCGCCCACCGCCTCTCGACCATCCGCAACGCCGACTCGATCGTCGTCATCGACTCCGGCCGCGTCGTCGAGACGGGTACCCACGACGAGCTCGTCGCCGCGGACGGCTTTTACGCGCGGCTTTACAACTCCCAGTTTAGAGGCGGCGTGGAGCTTTAAGAACCGTGCGGGAGGAAAACCTTTCCAAAAGGTTTTCCTCCCACGCCCACTTTTCCAAATCGCGCTCTGGGAGCCTGTCTGTTTGTGGATTTTTCGCGCTTTCAGCGTGAAAAATCACTGTTTCAATAGGCTCCTTCCGGATTTTGAGGGGAAGAAAAATCGCGTTTCCGCGATTTTTCTTCGTTTTGCGGACAAGTCCGACAAACTCCTAGCGGGCGTCGTCCAGGAAAGCGCGTATCCGTTCGGCCAGCTCGTCCGCGCCGTTGCCGCGCATGTCGTAGTCGGCGCACTCGCCGACCCGGAGCGACTGGTCTTCGTTCTTCCGCGGCTGGGGCACGTAGACGGTTTCCGCCCCGAGCCACCGCGTCTCCCAATACTGGTTGTAGCCGGCCGCGCAGACGACGAGGTCGGCCGCGGCAAGGTAGTCCGCGAGCGGAAAGAGGCCGCCTTCGAAGTTCGTCGTGTACGCGAGTTCCCACCCCTCGTCCTCGAGGTAGGCGTAGATCGCCTTCACGCGCTCGAACTCGCCGGGCTTTCCGTTGAACGCGAAGAGGCATACCGGCTTGTCGCCGGACACGCCGAGCGCGCGGAGCGCTTCGTCGCGCGGCAAGATCTCGTCGGGGTTCCGTATGACGATCGGCTCGAGGCGCTTAAGCGGCACGGGCGCGTCGAAGGGTTCCGTGGCCAGCGCCAGGCCCCAGTCCTCAGGCCGGAAGCGGATACGGCCCCAGGGCGCGTCCAGCGCGAACGTGGAACCGGCGATCTGCCGCGTCAGGAACACGGTCCGGCGATCAAACCACACTTTCCCTATCGTATCGTTCCCTCCAAAAAATCCGGGTATCGTGTTATTCTCTCCGCATGATCCCCAGCGTACCCCGTTTGGCGCTCGGCCTGCGCGCGGCCGGCAGGACGGAATTCGCCGCGGACGGCGTCGCGGCCGTCGTCGACGTCTGCGGCTTTACGGCGATGACGGCGACCCTGGCCGAACGAGGCCCGGGCGGCGCCGAACGCGTGTCGGCCATCCTCGCGGCCCTGCTCGGCCCGGTGGCGGAAGCGGCGGACTCCCTCGGCGGCGACGTCGTCAACTTCGCCGGCGACGCCGTCGCGGCGTTTTTCCCCGACGGCAGCGCGCCGGACAAGGTGGCGCTCGCCCTCCGCGCGGCGTGCGTCCGCGCGCGGAAGGCCGATCCGAGCCTGCCCGAACTCCGCGTCGCCGCGGCTTCCGGATCCATCGCGCTGTCGATCATCGAGGGCGCGCGCGGATCGGCGTGGTTCGCGGGCGGGAGCGCCCTCGTCGCGGCCTACGAAATCGCGGAGCGGTGCAAGCCGGGCAAGGCGCTCGCGGGCAAGGCCGCCGCCGCGCGGCACAAGGGCGCACCCGACCCGACCGGCTTCGGCAGATACATGCTCTCGGCGAAGCAAGCCGACGACGGCGCGTCCGTCTTTGCCGACGCGGACGCGGCCGTGGGAGAAGACGGTTTCCGCCGCGTGCTTTCGGCGTTCGTCCGCCCCGCGATCGGCCTGTCCGGAAAGGACGCTTCCTCGTTCCGCGCCGCGGTGCTCCGCCATGCGGAAACCACGGGCGGATACGCGCGCTACTTCGACACGAACGACAAGGGACTCATGGCGCTCGTCGTCTTCGGGTATCCGCGAATGCCCGACGATCCCTTCCGGAACGCCGCCTCTTTCGCGCGCGGTCTCGCCGACGAACTCGGGGGCGGCTTCGCGGCGGGCGCAGCCTACGGTCTGACCTACGCCGGGAAAGTAGGCGGCGCGGCCAGGCACGCCCATACCTGCATCGGCCAGACGGTCAACCTCGCCTGCCGCCTCATGCAGGCCGCCGCGCCGGGCACGCTCCTCGTGCCGACCGAGGATCTCGAGCGCTGGCGCGCGAATGCCGACGGCGCGCGCTCCGAGTCGGTCGACTGCAAGGGCTACGACGCGCCCGTATCCGCCACCGCGCTCGATCCGCTCAAGCTCCCTTCGTCCGACGCCTCGAACGCGCGCGCCGGAGCGACGGGCGGCGGCACGATGGCCGGACGCGACGCGGACGGGATCGCCGCGCGTTTCGTCGGCCGCCAGCGCGAGTTGGCCGAGCTCGCCCGGTCGCTGGCGGAAGGCGACACGACCGTCCTCCACGGCCCCGCGGGCTCCGGCAAGACGCGCCTGGCGCTCGAAGCGATACGGAACGTCGGACGGATCGCCCTGCGCATGGCGCCGGATCCGGTGACGAAAGCGTCGCTCTCCGGCTTCGCCTCCGCCGTCCGCGACGCCCTCGCGGCGGCGATACGGGGAACGATCGACGCGCCGGGTACGGCGTCAGAAGACCTCGAGGCCGCCTCGACGCGGCGGACGCTCGACGCCCAGGCCGCGTCCGCCGTGGCCGCGATCCTCGGCCTGCCCGATCCGAGCGGGCTCTTCCGCGCCTGCGAAGACGCGAACAAGGCGGGATTCCTCGCGCGCGGCATGGTCGCCCTCTTCGACGCGGCGAACCGCGCCGTTCCGGTCGCCCTCCTGTTCGACGACGCGCACGACTTCGGCTCCGAGGACGCCGCGCTCGCCAAACAGCTCTCCGGGCTCGTGTCGCGATCGGATCCGCGCCTCCCGGTTATCGCGGCCAGCCGCGACCTCGAGCGCGGCTTCGCGCCGGACGGCGACGCGGCCGTCATCGACCTCGTCGACCTGTCGCCGGAGGAAACCCGCGAACTCGTCGCGGGCCTCGCGCGCGCGGCCGGCATTCCCGCCGACGGGGACACCGTCGGGCGCGTCGCGACGGCGTCGGGCGGCAACCCGCTCTTCGCGGAGGAAGCCGTGCGCTTCGTCGCGAGCCGCGAGGGCGCCTCCGCGGGCAAGGACGCCGGGGCGGCGACGGCGATTCCGGACACGGTGCACGATCTCGTCGTCGCGCAGGTGGATTCCACCGGCCGAGCTTCGTCCCGCGCGCTCAAGCTCGGCGCGGTGCTCGGCGTGCGCTTCGCCCTCGACGAACTCGAACGATTCGCGAAGGCGGCTGCCGACGAGGACGACCGGACAACCGCGCGCGGCGCTCACGCCGGCGCGCCGCGCGGCACGCCGGGCCTCGCCTCCGACGGCATCACGGCGCCGGACGCGCTCTCGGGCGCCGTGCGCGCGGGGCTCCTGTCGAACCCCGACGAACGCGCCTACCTCTTCCGCCACGTCGTCGTGCGCGACGTCGTGTACGGCATGGTCCTCGGCACGCGCCTCGCGGCGTTGCACAAGCTGGCGGCGTCGCTCCTCGAGCCGGACGTCGAGTCCGACCCGTCGCGTTGGCCGGAACTCGTGCGTCACGCGGAACGCTCGGGCGACGGCGCCCTCCTCGAACGCCTCCTGTCGCGGGCGGCCCCGTGGGCCGAGGCGTCGTGGCGCAACGACGAAGCCATCGCGTGGTACGGCCTGTTGGCGGAACGGTCGAGGGACGCGGATACCCGCGCGCGCGGCATTCGAAAGCGCGCGGAGCTCCTGTCGCACGTCGGGCGGATCGACGAAGCGACGGCCGCCTTCCGCGACGCCATCGACGCGGCCCGCGCGTGCGCGGATCGGTCGGCGCTCCCGAACGCCCTGCAAGCCGCCGCGCAGTCCGTCATGAACACGGGCGACATCAACGACGCCGAGCCCGTCGTCGCGGAACTTTCCGCGCTCGTCGCGGACGGCGAAGCGTTCGCGGAGGTCGACCGCGAGGTGGCTTGCCGCGCACTCGAGGCGTTGTCGGTTTATTTCTATTATAAAGGCGATTTCGCCGAAGCCCGCCGTTACGCGGAGCTCCAGTGCGCCCGCGCGGGCGACGCCGAGGACGCCGTCACGGCGGAAGCCTGCTCGGAGATGGCCGGACTCGCGCTCGCCGACCAGCGAGACAAGGACGAGCCGCTCGTCTGGCTCGACAAGGGCATCGCGCTCGCCAAGAAGGTCGGGGACAAGAAACTCATCGCCCTCTGTTTGTATTACTATTCGGTCGCGTACAACCGCCGCTGCGAATTCGACCAGGCGCTCCGCTACTGCGGCGAGCACATGGCCCTGGCGTCGGCCATCGGGGACAAGAGCGGCGTCCTGTACGCGCTCGCCAGGCGGGGCGCCGTCAAGCTCATGATGGAGCGCTTCGACGAAGCCATCGAGGACTTCACGACGCTCCTCCGCGAGGCGAACGCGTCCGGCATCGCCATGTCCGTTCAGGCGGCTTTGGTCGGGCTCGGCAACGCCCTGTACTATTCGGGCAGGGTCGACGAAAGCCTTCCGTATTACCTGGAGCATTACGCGGCCACGAGCGCGAGCGGCAACAACCTCATGGCGTCCATCACCGCGTCGGCCATCGGGCGCGCCTACCACGAGCGCGGCGAATCCGAGCGTGCTCTCGATTTTTTCCGGAAGGAACTCGACGCCGCCCGGGACGTGAACGACGAGCTCCGCAAGGGGCTCGCGTACGGTTACATCGGCATGGTGCTCGCGGACCACGCGCCGTCGGACAAGGCGCTCGAGTGCTTGAACTACGCCATCGCGAAGTGCTCCGGCTTCGCGGTACCCTGCCGCACGTCGCGCCTCTACCTCGAAAAAGCCCGCCTCTACCTCGAACGCGCCCTCACGACGACCGGTTTGAACGACGAGGCCGCGCGGATCATACACGGGCTCCTCGACCGGGCGGTCGAAGACGCCGCCAAGGTGAACGAGCCCATCGTGGTCGACATTCCCCTGCAGGTGCGCGCGCTCAAAGCCCGCGTGGACGACGAACTGTCGGGCAGCTCGCGCCGGTCCGCCGCGTCGGCATTGATCGACGAAACCGTGCCGATCCGCGCCTGCGACCGCGCGCTACTCGACCTCGAACGCTGGCGCCTGTCGGGCGACCGCGACGCCCTCGAACGCGCCCGCGTCGCTTCGCCGGGCCTCGCCCGCCGCTACGTCAGGTGGGAAACGCGGGTGCGCGCCGGCCGGCGCTGACTCGGGTCGCCCGTCAGTCCTCCGCCGCCGAATCGTCGGTTTCGATGACGACGCCGAGGTCCGGTCTGCCCGAGGCGGCGACGGCGCGCGAAAGGAAAACGTTGTCGCCGTCGGCGCCCAGGGCCCGCTCGGTGGGCGTCATCATGCCGAAGAGGCGCACCATGCGGCCGCTCCACGGAGGAGTCCCGGTTCCGGCTTCCAGCCGCGTTATCGCTTCCTTGAAGACTTCGACGGTCACCGGATTCTTGAGCGATTCCAGGCGGGCGCGGAGCAGCGGCACGGCTTCCGAGACTCCGAGATCGGCCAACGCGCACACTACCCAGGACGCGCCCTTCGCGCGGGCTTCGTCCGAAAGCCAGGAAAGCGGCGCGCCCGGGTCGCCCTCGATCATCCACTTCCCGTACCGGGTTTGCATGACGAAGTCCTCGCCCTCGTAGCGCCACTCGTACGACTCGAGGAAGGGCTCCATGAACGCCGTTTCGCCGTCGTAGCCGAGCGCCGACAGCGCGATGGCGATGCTGCCCGCCGCCTGGTTGAGTTCGTAATGCCGCGGGATGCCGTCCTGTTCCTCCGCCTCGTCGTCGGTGATGAAGACGAACTCCTTTTTCAGCACGGGGATGAAGGACGGATCGCCGAACTCCGCGATGGTCCACACGAGCGCGTCGAACATCACCTGGTCGACGAGATCGTCCTTCTTGAGCCTGCGAGCGCGGAGCGCGTCGAAGCCCGTTCGCAGGAACTCCGCGACGCGGTCGCGATGCGGGCCGTCGCGGAACCGGGCGAGCGCGACGACGCGCCCTTTCCGGCCATAGCTCTTGCGGTGCGAAAACTCGAGCGTCGCCGCCGTGTAGACGGCTTCGAAGTCGGACGGATCGGGTTCGGCGAGGAGCAGGTCCATGACGGCCTTCTCCTCGGCCGCGCGGCGCCCGGCCAGCGAGCGAAAGCGTTCGTCCTGTTCGTACAGCGCGCGCACGAGCTTCCATCGTTCGTCGGTCAAGGTCGCGGGATCCACTCCGTCCGCGAGCGCCTTGTCGTAGTATCCGTACGCGGCGTCGACCTTGCCGAGCGCCGCCAGCGCCTCCGCCACGCGCATCGCGTCGTGCCCTTCGTTCATTGCGACGACGAGGAGGCCTGTGAGGAGCTCATCCGCGAGCGGCGACGCCGTCGCGGAATCAACGCCGCGCGAGACGAGCTCTTCGAGGAGGAGGCGCCCGACGCGGTTTCGCTCCTCGGGCAGGAAGGGAAGCCGCGTCCCGTGGTCGAGCCAGGCGCGCGCGAGCGCGAGCACCGCGGGCGTGGCCTGCGGCGTTTCACCGTAATGGAAGAACGACGCGGACGAGTGCGCGATCCGTTCGCCGTTGGTCCTCGACACGTACCCGGTCGGCGAAAGGTTTTCGAGCGTCTCGACAACCAGCTCGGGCGTCTTTTTCTCCGCGTCCGTAAAGCGGCGCTCGACGAGGATGGCGCGGTAGCGCGGAAGCGCGCGCACGGGGGCGAGTTCCGGATCGCTTTCGATCTCCGCGAGGGAGTACCCGCCCTCCGAAGCCTGCGCCAGGTAGCCGAGCGCCTCGTCGACTAGGCCATGTATGGCGCACACGCACGCCAGGTTGAAGACGAGCTCGCGCGGCCGCGTGCGGCCTTCGGCGAAGCGCTCGCGGAACAGGTCGAAGGCCGCGCGGTCTTGTTTCATGCACGCGCACAGGTTGACGAGCGCGCTCGCCATCGACCGGCGAGCCGTGCGGAAGAGCGAAAAGCGCTCGTTCGCGCGCGCGAGGACGTCGATCAGCGCCGCGGCTTCGTCGATCGATCCGGAAGGCGAACGCCGGAACGCGTGATACACCGCGAGGTCCACGAGACGGAGCGACAAGCGTTCGCCGTCGTCCTCGCTCAAGTCCGCATCGGACAAGAGGCGCTCGAAGGCGTCGATCACCACGCGCGAATTCCGCGGGCAAGAAAGTTCGGTGCCGTTCAAGTTGACGGTCTCGACATCGAGCGCGCCGAAATACGCCGCGAGATCGCTCATGGTCGTCCTCCGATCCGGCTACGTCACCTTGCGGCGCGCTTCCGGGCGAAGGCGAGTATACAGGCAAATGCGGCGGGTGTCCGAACTCCTCAGTGATGGCACTCGTGATCGGCGCCGTGCCCGGCGCAGCCGACGCCGGAGTCGGCCAGCGTACCGTCGAAGAAGGCTTGAGCCGCCTGGCGCGCGTCGCCGGAAGCGCCCCGGATCACGGTGATTCCGTTCGCGGCCAGGACGCGGACGGCACCCTCGCCCATGTTGCCCGCCACGAGGTGGGTCACCCCGGCGCGGGCCAAGTCCGCCGCCACGCCCGACTTGCAGCCGCAGCCCTCCGGCGACGGCAGGGTCGGCTCGGGCTTGAGCGCGCCGTTGTCCACCGAGAACACGAGGAATTCCTTGCAGTGGCCGAAATGCTCGTCCACGAGTCCGTCGCGGGCAGGTACCGCTATCTTCATGATGATCGCTCCTTGGTCGCCTAAGGCGACGACTCCGCCTTCGATGCGGAGGCTTTTTCCGTTCAAGATGGCGTCCGCCGCCTTCCGGCGCGCCGTTTCGACGATGCGCCCGAAGGTCTGCCGCGAGACGCCCATCGAGCGGGCCGCGGCTTCCTGGTAGAGCCCCTCGAGATCGGCCAGGCGCAGCGCTTCCGCCTCGTCGAAACCGAGCAGAACTTCCTCGAGTTGTCGGGCCGGCACTCCCGCCGGCTTCATCACGCGCGGGGGAATCGGCGCGCCGAGCCTGCGCTCGTTGGGAGGCCTGGGCACTTCAGTTCCGCCCGGGCGCGTCGCCACAGGACTCGCAACACGACTGCGTCCCGCATTCGCACCCACCCTCGCCGCACGCCGCTTTCGCCTTTGGGGCGGGCGCCTTCCACGACGCCACCGCCAGCTCGACGTCCGCGGACAGCCGGTCGATCTCCTTCCGCGCCTCCTCGGGCAACAACGGCCAGCGGATCGAACGCGCCTGAACCACGTCCTTCCGCCAGGACAGGCTTGCCATCACCGGCAGCTTGAACCGATCGGCACTGTTTCCGCCGCCGTCGTCGAACAACGTCACCTTGGCGCCGCAATCGGGGCACACCATCGTCCGCATGTTTTCCACGATGCCGAGCACCGGCGCGTCGAGCATGCTTGCCATTTTGATCGACTTGTTCACGATCATGGACACGTAGTCCTGCGGCGTCGACACCACCACCATGCCCGCAAAGGGTATCGTCTGGAACGCCGTCAGCACCACGTCCGACGTTCCCGGCGGAAAGTCCACGATGAGGTAATCGAGTTCGCCCCAGTCGCAATCCTGCCAGAACTGCTCGAGCGCCTTGCTGAGCAGCGGCCCGCGCCAGATCACCGGCTCGTCCTCCTCGTCCATGAAGAGGTTGATCGAGAGGACCTTGATCCCCTCCTCGTTTTCGATGGGGAACATCCGGTGCCCGTCGGATTCCGCGCGGAACGAATCCACGCCGAGCAACCTCGGGATGCTCGGACCGGTGATGTCCGCGTCCATGACGCCGACGCGCCGCCCCTTGAACGCCAACGACTGCGCCAGCATCACCGCGACCGTCGACTTGCCGACGCCGCCCTTGCCGCTCATCACGCCGATGACGCGCTTGATGTTCTTGTGTATCGTTTTTTCGTGAGACGACTCCATCGTGCCACTCCTCGCCTGATAGGGTGTTTCGGGAACGGGTCTATATTATAGTCATTTGCCCATAATGTCAAACGGTGGATGACGCATATTCGGATGGGCGCCACCCCCGCTTTCGCGGCGGAGCAGATACATCGCGCGTGAAACGCGTAGGTAATTGAGGTTCGTGCAGGAAGCACGAACCTCACCCGTCGAACGCCAAGCGTTCGACGATGTCAAAAATCTACACGGACGTAGATTTTTGACTAATGTGCTTTATTCCAAGTCCTCACCGCGTGACGCCCGCGGCGTCACGCGGTTCCGGGCTTTCCACGTCGCCCCTTGGCGCGAAGCCACGGCTCTCGGCGGCTTACAGTTCGCGATCGGCCAGTTCGTCGTACGTCGGGAGCCCCGACAGGCGTGCGGCGTCGGAGGTCAAGGGCAAAATATCCTCGCGGCCGACGTGGGCCAGCGCGAACTTGCGGTTCAGGGCCATGAGCATGCGGACGCCCGTCGCCAGGCGGTTTACGAACGAGAACACGCCGATCGCGCCCGGGGGGATGGACGCGGCGTCCGCGCCGTAGTCGGCCTTGAGCAGGCGGTAATCGGCGAAGACGTCTTCCACGCGCGAGCCGAAGCGCTCGAAGCCGCGCGGGACCTCGCCCTTCGCCAAGGCCGCGCCCACGCTCCGGCCCACCATCGCCGCGGCCATGGACGCGCGGCCCACCGCGATGAAGCCGACGCGGGGCGCGCCGAGGGCCAGTCCCTTGAAGACGTGGTCTTCGAGCGCGAAGCCGCCCGCCATGGCGACCGGCGGCACCCGCACGCCCTTCGCCGCCATCGCGTCGAGCATGCGGACGGCGGCGCACTCGAGCGCGACCGCGGGCACGCCCCACTCGTCCATCATCCGGACGGGACTGTGCCCCGTGCCGCCGCCCGCGCCGTCGAGGGTGACGAGGTCGACGCCCGCCTCGGAGGCGACGCGCAGGATCGTCGCGATGTCTTTCGGGGCGAAGGGTCCCGTCTTGAAGCACACGCGCTCCGCCCCCAGCTCGCGGAGGCGCGCCACGCGGGCCACGAGCCCGGCCTCGTCCCACAAAGGCAGACGGCCGATCTTTTCGAATTGCGGGCCTTCGCCGCGGGCGTGCGCCTCGGCCACGCGCGGATCGTCCGGGTCGGGCAGGACGAGCCAGCCGAGCGCCTTGAAGCGCCTGGCGTCCTCGAGCTTGGCCACGCGACCCATGCCCTGGATGCCCTTGGCAGCCTGTCCGAACTTGAGCTCCACCGACTTCACGCCCAGTTTCCCGATCGCGTATTCGAGGAGGCCATGATGCTCGTCGTCGGAATTCGCCTGAAGGATCACGTCGCCCTTCCCGCGGCTCCAGCGGCGGAACGACTCCACCATTTCCGCCACGAGGGGCGCGTCCGTCACGCGGTGGCCGTCCATGCGGAGGCCCGGATCCTTGGCCAACACGTCCTCGCCGATTACCGCGGGCACGCCCGACAAGGCGGCGCCGGCGAAGTATTCGCGCCAGGCCAGCTTGGCCATGGCCGGCAAAATGAAGGGCGCTGCGCAGGGCACCTTCCGCGCGGCGCCGAACGAGGTCGACAGGTCCGCGAGCGGATAGGTGGCCTTCATCGGGTCGGCGTCCGCGCCCAGCGCGCCGAAACAACGCCCGTTGATCGCGAAATGCGAAAAATCGACCGGATAGTCCTTTTCCGAGGCGAACTGGTTCACGTCCGCGGCGAAGGGCCCGATGGCCTCGGCGCCCCGGAGCGCGGACAGCCCGATCTCGCAGGGCCCCGCCCCGCCGTCCGCGCAGTCCGCCGTGCAGGCGGAACACATGCCCGACATGGGCGACACGTGCGCGGGACTCCGCACGCGGGTGTTCGAGACCGGATTGCCCAAAGGCGCGTTGTACGACATCGTTTCCTCCGCTTTGCGCCGGACCGCGGCCCGGCGCCGACCAGCATGTCCCGGTTTTCCCGCTTTGTACAGGAAGAAAACGCCGGTTCGGGCATATTGACAACAATCCTTCTTTTTGATAATTATTTTCAATATGAACCGAGGCCAGCACGGCGACGAACTCGAGGTCCTCACCGCTTTCCTGAAGCGGCGCGACCTCAAGATCACGAAACCGCGGCAAACGGTGCTCGAGGTGTTCTTGGGTATCGAAGCGCACGTCACGGCCGAGGAACTCTACGCGGCTGTCCGCGAAGTCGATCCGTCCGTCGGGCAGGCCACGGTGTTCCGCACGCTGCGTCTCTTCGAGGAGGCGGGGCTCGCCCGTTCCGTGCCGAGAGACGACGGCGCGCGGCGCTATGAACACGCGTACCGCCACGCGCACCACGATCACCTCGTCTGCACCGGTTGCGGCGCGGTCGTGGAGTTTTCGGACCCGGCGATCGAACGCGCCCAGGAAGCCATTTACCGGAAGTTCGGCTACGAACCGGATACCCACAGCCTGGAACTCCGCGGGCGCTGCCCCGCGTGCGCGAAAAAGCGGAAGAAAGCAGAATAGTCCGAGTCGAACGACCGTGCGCCAAAGCCTGCATTGTATTTGATAATGATTATCGTTACTATTAAAGAAAAGAGCCATGGACGGCAAGGAGGCGGGGGAATGTGCGTATCGGACGCGCCGGCGGGCGCATCGTTCAGGGTGAAACGCGTGACGCTCGAAAAGGAAGTAGGGAAGCGTCTGGCCGATATGGGCTTTACCGAAGGCGCCGAAGGCGCGGTAGTGAGACGCGGATTTTTCCGCGGACCGCTCCACGTGCGCATCCGCGGCTACGACCTCCTCATCCGCGTGTGCGAAGCGGACGGCATCGAAGTGGACCCCGTCGGCGACTGGAGCGCCGCGCGCGACTCCAGGGAGTCGATGGACCGGGGTTCCCGCCGGCATCACGCCCATGAACGCGATCCCGAACGCCGTTCGGGGTACGACCGCGAGCACCGCGCCGGCCGCGTTCACGGGCGTCACGGAACGGGCCGCAGCCATGGCCATGACCGGAAAAGCGGCTGCGGATGCGACGAATGAAGGACTCAACGACGCTGGAAGGCGCGGGCAAGAAGGAACCATCGATGCATGAAGACACTCGGACGCCTTTCCTCACGGTGGCGCTGGCCGGAAATCCGAACGCCGGCAAGACCACCCTGTTCAACGCGCTCACGGGCGCGCACCACAAGGTCGGGAACTACCCCGGCGTCACGGTGGAAAAGCGCGAAGGCACGGTGCGGCGGAACGGCCGCGAATACCGTTTCGTCGACCTGCCCGGCGTCTACAGCCTGACGGCCTATTCGATCGACGAGGTGGTGACGCGCGACTTCCTCCTCGACGAGGCTCCGGACGTCATCGTGGACGTGATCGACTCGACCAACCTCGAGCGCAACCTCTACCTGTGCCTGCAGTTCCAGGAACTCGGCGTTCCGGTTGTGGGCGCCCTCAACATGAGCGACGAAGCCGCGGCCAAGGGCGTCGAGATCGACGAACGCGCATTGGGCGATGTGCTCGGCGTGCCCCTGGCGAAAACCGTCGGACCCAAAGCGGGCGGCGTCTCTCGGCTTCTCGACCTCGTCGACCAGGCGGCGGAAAGCCGCGCGGCCGACGCGAAGCGGATCGACTACGGATCGGAGATCGAAGACTTGCTCGCGCCGATCGAAAGGCTGATCGCCTCGGACGAAGGCTTCGCCGCGCGCTACCCGGCGCGTTGGCTGGCCGTCAAGCTTCTCGAAAAGGACGCGAACGCGTACGAACGACTCGCGGAGCACCCGCGGGCGACCGAGATCGAACACCGCGCCCGGACATCGACCGAGTGGTTGGAACGCCACGTCGCCAAAGACTCAGAGATCGTGATCTCCGAACAGCGCTACGGCTACATCCACGGCGCGGTCAAGGAAGCCGTACGCATCGTACCGAAAACCGATTACAGTCTCACCGAGCGTATCGACCGGATCATCATGAACCGCTTCCTCGCGCTACCGATCTTCCTAGGCGTGCTCTTCGGCGTGTTCAAGCTCACCTTCGCCCTGGGCGAATACCCGATGGCGTGGTTCGAATCGCTCTTCGGCCGGCTGTCGGAACTGACCGCCGCGCTCATGCCCGAAGGGCTCCTCCGCTCGCTCGTGGTGGACGGGATCATCGGCGGCGTCGGCGGCGTGTTTTCCTTCGTGCCCCTCATCGTGATCCTCTTTTTCCTCCTGTCCATCCTCGAAGACGTGGGCTACATGTCGCGCGCCGCCTTCGCCACGGACAAGATCCTGCACGCCTTCGGCCTCCACGGGCAGTCGGTCTTCCCGATGATGCTCGGCTTCGGCTGTTCGGTGCCGGCGATCATGGCGGCGCGCACGCTCAAAAGCCGCCGCGACCGCATCCTCACCATCCTCGTCATCCCCTTCATGAGTTGCGGCGCGAAACTGCCGGTCCACGTCCTGTTCGCCGCCGCGTTCTTTCCCGGTCGCGCGTCGGAGGCGGTGATGCTGATCTACGCGATCGGCGTGGTCCTCTCGCTCGGATCGGCCTGGCTGCTCAGGCGGACGATACTCTCAGGCGACCCGAGTCCCTTCGTCATGGAACTGCCGCCGTACCGCGCACCCACCTTGCGCGGCATACTCTGGCACGTGTGGAGCAAAACCTTCCATTACGTCAAGAAAGCGGGCGGCATGATCCTCGTGTCGTCGTTGCTGGTCTGGGCGGTCACGACCTTCCCGCGCGCCGAAGCTCCGGAAGCCGAGCTCGCGTCGATCGCGGCTTCCTACCGGGCCAACCGTCCGGACGCGACGGACGCCGAACTCGACGCGCACGTGGCCGCGGCAGCTTCGGGCTACGCCCTCGAGCGGAGCGCCGCCGGACGTATCGGCCGGTTCATCGAACCCGTCTTCAAGCCGCTCGGCTTCGACTGGAAAATCGGCGTGGCATCCCTCACGGGGTTCGCCGCGAAGGAAGTGATCGTGTCGACCCTCGGCATCCTCTATCGCGTCGGCGACACGGATGGCGAAAACGCTGAAAGCCTGCGGGCCGCGTTGGTGCGCGATTCCGACTTCACGCCGCTCGTCGCTTTCGCCTTCATGCTGTTCATCTTGGTCATCCCGCCCTGTTTCGCCACACTTGCGGCGATACGCGCCGAACTTGGCTGGGGCTGGCTGGGCTTTTCGGTGGGCTTCCTATTGACCCTGGGATGGACGCTGGCCTTCGCGGTGAACCAGATCGGGCGGCTGGCGGGGGCGTAGGCGGAATTCATCATCCGAATGGCACGTTAGCGGCCAGTCAGACGTGACTTGAACGACGCGGCGGCAGAACGGGCGGGAGCGACAAAGAGTCCCCCGCCCTGTTTTTCACTGCTTCTTGACGATGGTCGAAAGCACCTTCTCCTTGTCGATCTTCTTCGTGCAGAAGAACCAGTCCTTGCAGACCACTCCTTCTTCCTTGCCGTCCATGCGGGTCTTGGCCACGCCGCATGAGCCGGCGGTGGGCACGATGACGTCGTCGCCGGGGCGCCAGTCCGCGGGACACGCGACCGAAAACGCGTCCGCGGTCTTGAGGGCCTGCACGACGCGCAAAAGCTCGTCGAAATTGCGGCCGATCGACAGCGGGTAGTAGACGATAGTGCGAATGACGCCCTTGGGATCGATGAAGAAGACGGCGCGGACGGCCTTGGTGACGGCTTCGCCCGGCTGGATCATGCCGTACTTCTTCGCCACTTCCATGGTGATGTCCTCGATGAGCGGGAACTTCACCTCCACGTCCTTCATGCCCTTGTACTCGATCTTGTCCTTGATGGTGCGAAGCCAGGCGATGTGGCTGTACAGGCCGTCCACCGACAGACCGACGAGCTTGCAGTCGAGCTCCTCGAACTTCGATTCGAGCGAGGCGAAGGTCATGAACTCGGACGTGCATACCGGCGTGAAGTCCGCCGGATGGCTGAAAAGGATTACCCAGTGCCCCTCGTACTGCTTGGGGAAGTCGATCTCTCCCTGGGTGGTGACGGCCTTGAAGGCGGGTGCCTTGTCGCCGATTCTCGGCATCGCGCCGACGACGTTCTCTTCCATACTTGTTGCCTCCTTGCATGGATCTGCCGGACATTGCCGCATGATGCCCATGATTCGCTTGACGCATTATGGGCATTTGCTTATTATCCAGTATATAAAGTGTCGGGCATATGCTTGTCATATGCAAGGCGCCGTCGGCGCCATTCGATCTTTTTTAGCGATGTACGAGGAGGCATGGTATGCCGAATTACAATGGAACGGGACCTCAAGGAACGGGACCGGGGACCGGACGGGGCTTGGGCCCGTGCGGCGCCGGTAACGCGTGCGGACGCGGCTACGGACGCGGCCAAGGCCGCGTCCGGGGCTTCGGCGGCTCGGGACCGTACGGACGCGGCTACGGCGCCGCGGGAACGCGCGGATTCGGGCGCGGACACGGGCGTGGGCCCGGCCGCGGCCTCGGGTGGTTCACCGCGGGTTACGGTACGGAAAGCGATGCCGATCGCGTGACGGGGTATCGCGAGGCGCTGGAAGCGCGGGCGGCGGAACTCCGCTCGGAACTGGCCCGTATGGAGAGCCTGATCGTGGAATCGGCGGACGCCGGGAAAAAGGACGGAGAGGCGTGAGCGAAGCCCGCGCGGCGGTCATCGCCGTGGCGAGCGGCAAGGGCGGGACCGGCAAGACCACGGTCGCCGCCCACCTCGCGCGGGAAGCCTCGCGCACGATGGCCACCCTGCTCGTCGACCTGGACGTGGAAGCTCCCGACGCGCGGGGCTACTTCCCGAACGCCGAAGCGACAGGCGCTCCGGAAGCGGTCACCGTGCCCGTACCCCGTTTTTCCGAAGCGAACTGCGACGGCTGCGGCGCCTGCGGCCGCTCATGCCATTTCGGCTCCATTCTGGCGCTCGGCCGCGTGGTAACGGTAAATCCCAGCCTGTGCAAAGGGTGCGGGCGCTGCGTCGCGGCCTGTCACGCGGGAGCTCTTGTCGAAGAGCCGATCGAAGTCGGCGTCCTGTCCGGGTTCCGTTCTGGCGCGCTCGCCCTGCTCGAAGGACGCATGAAAATCGGGGATATCCGCTCGACGGCGGTGATCGAGGCGGCCAAGCGCCGCGCCGCGGCGGCCGGGGCGGAACTGCAGATACGCGACTGCCCGCCGGGCGTGTCGTGCCCGGCCACGCATGCCATCGAAGGAGCGGACTACGTCCTGCTCGTCGCCGAGCCGACCGAATTCTCGCGCCACGATCTCGAGGCGGCGCTCAAGCTGGTGAAGGGCGGCCGCGCGCCCGCGGGCGTGGTGATCAACAAGGACGGGTTCGGCGACGCCGATCTCGGCGATCTGTGCGGGCGCTACGGCGTGCCCGTCGTGGGACGCATCGGCTTTTCGCGCGAGCGCGCGGCCACAGGCGCCGCGGCGCGCCTGTGGGATTCCGACGAGGATTTCGCCGTCCGGCTTCGAAACATACTCGACGCGGCGCTTTCAGGCGCGGGCGTATCCGCTGGAGGACGCGCATGATCACCGTAGCCGTCGCCAGCGGCAAGGGAGGCGCGGGCAAGACTTCGCTCACCGCCGCCTTGGCCGCGACGCTCGCTCCGGAGTGCGTCGTCGCCGACTGCGACGTGGACGCGGCCAATACCGCCATCGCCCTCGGCGCGTCCGTCGATGAACGGTCGGCCTACTTCGCCGGAACCGGCTACTTCGTGGATCAGGCGGCGTGCGTGGCCTGCGGCGCCTGCGCCTCGTCGTGCCGTTTCGACGCCATCCGCCCGTCGAAGGACGGGACGGCGTGGGAAATCATCCCCGAGCTCTGCGAACGGTGCGGAGCCTGCTTCGACCGTTGCCCGACGAAGGCGATCGTCGCGTCCGAAAAGGAAGCCGGGGAGCTGCTCGTTTCGTCCACCCGCCTCGGAATAACGCTCGTGCACGCGGAACTCGTTCCCGGCGAAGACACGAGCGGCAAGTTGGTGCGCAAGGTGCGCGACCGGGCGCGCGATCTGGCCGCGGTCCGGCCAGGCAGCTCCGACAGCATCGTCGTCCTCGCGGACGCGCCTCCGGGTATCGGCTGTCCCGTCATCGCGTCGCTGTCCGGCTGCGATCTCGTAGTCGCGGTCGTCGAGGCAAGCGTATCCGGGGTCAAGGACGCCGCGCGTCTGCTCGAACTGGCGAAGGCGATGAACCGGCGCGCGGTCGGCATCGTCAACAAGGCGGGACTCGACGGGAATCTGGACGCGAAGGCGCGTTCCCTGCTCGAGGGCGCGGGAATACCGCTCGCGGGCGTGATTCCCTTCGACACCTCGTTCCGCTCCGTGGAGGAAGCGGGCAAAACCTGGCTGGGCGTGGAAGGTCCGGCGGGCGACAAGCTCCGCGACGCGCTCGGCGCAGTCGTCGGAACGATCACGGAACTACGGCCGGGCGCCTGAGGGCGCTCGGGCTCGACACCGCATGACAAAGGAGCGCACGATGAAATACGCGATACCCACCGACGACGGAAGCACGGTCAGCCCGGTGTTCGGCAGGGCCCAACGCTTCGCCCTCTTCGGCGACGACGGCATGATGTCGATCGTCGACAACGCGGGGGCGAATTCGGAACACGGCGCGGGAACGGGCGCGGCGGCCTTCCTGGCCGAACGTGGCGTGGGGGCGGTCATGACTCCGGAAGTGGGACCGAAGGCGGCGGACGCGCTGAAAACCGCGGGCATCTCCGTCAAACCGGTCCGCGCGGGCGGGGCACTCACGGACGTCGTCAGCGCCACGCTGAAAAAAGCATAACGATCGTTTTTCGTCATGCCACCTCCCGCGCGCTGGACGCCGCGGCAGAATGGTGTATGATGGTGGCGATGGAAACGCTCTTTCACCCCAAAGACGCGCTCGACGTCCTGTGGCTCGCGCTCGCGTCCGGAGCGGCCGTGACGGCGGCGCTGTCCGCGCTGTTCGCCTTCTCGTCGTGGTGGACCGTGCGCTCGCCGTTCCGCGTCGGCCCCGACGGACGCGCGGCCGGCACCGAACCCGATCCCGTCATCACCGATGACAAGCGCGCACGCGCCGCCATCGTCCTCGGGCTTGCCGCCTTCGCCTTGCTGGCGTCGGCGCTCCTCGGCGGCATCAAACTCGTTCCGCCCGTCGCGTGGCCGCTCAAGGCCGGCGTCGCCGCGGCAACGTGCGTCGCGGCTTTCGCGCTTGGCGGCTTCTGGGGCGCGTTCGTGAGCCTCCCCGGCGTAAAGCGCCGGTACGCGAAAGCCCGACAGGAGGACGCAGCGGCCGTGAACCGCGCCGAGGCGGACGGCTACGCGGTGCGCATCATGAACGAACTCGTGAACGCGGCGGGCGGCACGGCGGCGTTCCAGAACGCCTTCGCGCGCCTTGATGCCGACGAACGGGCGCGCCTCCTCACCTTCATAAAGGCAGAGTCCGAGCGGCGGGCGGGCAAGCACTCGTGGCACCACGACGAAATGCGCGCCTTCGTCGAACGCTTCCGGAAACTCGGAGCCGGTTGAAAAACCGGCTCTTGCCGTTCGCGTTGCGATTCGCTATAGTGCGCTCATCCGGGTCTCGCCCGGAAAGGAGCCCCACATGAACCAGCGCGGACGCACGATCCTCTCCACGATCAACGCCCCCGCCATGTGCATGCGCTCCCTGCCCTCCTCCATGATGATGTGACGCCCCGGGCGTCCCCGAACACCGGAACACTCCGGCTTGTCCTGCCCCCCTCGACCAGGGGCGGATGACGCCCGGGCGGGTAACTCCCCCAGTCGACACAACCACATCCTCATCACGCACGCGAGCGGATCGCGGCCGTCCCGTATTCCGGATCGCCGCGCACGCTCGACAGGAAGGGCATCATGCCGCATACCGTCATCAAGATCGGGGGCTCCGTCCTCGGCGGCCCCGCCGACGCCGACCGCATCCGCACGCTTGTCGCAGCCCGGCCGGCGCCGGTCGTCCTCGTCGTCTCCGCGCTGCGGGGACTCACGGACGAACTCGTGTCCCGCGCGCGCGCGCCGCGCGATCCGGACGTCGCGCGAAACTTCGCCGACCGGTTGAGAGTCGATCACGCGAAGCTGGCCGCGGCCTTCCGCCCGCCCGAAGCCGCCCTCCGCGCCGTCGAAACGCGGCTCGACGCGCTTCACGCCGAGCTGATCGGCCTGTTCGCGGGCGACGCCCCGGACCGTTATCCGCGCTTAGCGTCGATCGGCGAGCGCTTCGCCGCGGCGGCGGCGCTGGCGGCTTTCGCCTCGCTCGGGCGTTCGGCCGCGCTGATCGAACCCGGCGAACTCGGCCTCGTCGCGCGCGGCGGGGTCGAGGACGCCGAACTCGACTTCGGGGCCTCCGTGCCGCGCGTCCGCGCGCGCCTTCAACGCGAAGGCGACGCGGTGGTTCCCGGCTTCTTCGGCGTCGGTCCGGACGGCCTCGTCCGCCTCTTCGGGCGCGGCGGCTCGGATTACAGCGCGGCTTCGATCGCGGCGGCGGCCGGCGCGCGGGCCTGCGTCCTCGTCAAGGACGCCGAAGGGATACGCACCGCCGACCCGCGCATCGTCCCGGGATCGCGCGTCGTGCGCGAGCTCAGTTACCGCGAGGCGGCGGCGCTGTCGCGCGGGGGGGCGAAGGTGCTGCACGAACGCGCCGTGGATCCGCTCGAAGCCGCGGGAATACCGCTGTCGATCGTCGGGGACGACGGCTCGGGCACGCTCGTGACCGCCGGCGTCGCCGCGCCGGAAGCGCCCCGTCACCGCCACGGATCCCGCATCGCCGCGTCGCGCGTGCGCGCCATCGCGCTGACCGCGGGCCCCGCGGGCTCGGCGACGCTCACGCTCGCGGGCGAAGGCGCCGGTCGCTCGGACCTGCCGCGCGTCCTCGACGCCCTCGAAGGCGCCTCGGTGGGGCCGTGGAGCATCCAGGGCGGCGAGGGACACGCGTCGGTGCGCGTCCTCGTGCCGTCCGTCCGCGGCGCCGACGCGCTCAAGGCGATCCACGCCGCGCTGTTCGAACGCGGCGGAAGGAGGGCGCGACCATGAGCGAACGCATCCCCGTCGCCGTCCTCGGCGCCACCGGGGCCGTCGGCCAACGCCTCGTCAGCCTTCTCGAAAACCATCAGTGGTTCCGTCTCGCCGCCGTCGCCGCCTCCGAACGGAGCGTCGGCCGCCCCTACTCCGAAGCGGCGCGTTGGCTGCTTCCGACGCCCATGCCCGAAGAGGCGGCTTCCCTGACCGTGCTCCCATGCGAGCCCGCCGCCGTCGACGCGCCGCTCGTCTTTTCCGCGCTGGACGCCGCGGTCGCCGGCGAGGTCGAGCCGGCCTTCGAGGCGGCCGGCCGGCTCGTGGCGACCAACGCGAGGAACCTCCGGATGCGCGCGGACGTGCCCCTCGTCGTCCCCGAAGTGAACGGCGACCACCTGGCCCTGGGCGCCGGCCGACGCGGCGCCGTCGTCGCCAATCCGAACTGCTCCACCATCGGGCTCGTCCTGGCGCTGGCTCCCCTCGCGGAAGCCTTCGGCCTGCGTTCGGTGCAGGTGACCACACTGCAGGCGCTCTCGGGCGCGGGTTACCCGGGCGTGCCCTCGTTCGACCTCGTCGACAACGCGATCCCCTTCATATCCGGCGAGGAGGACAAGCTCGAAACCGAACCGCTCAAGATCTTCGGCCGCCTGAGGGACGGATTGATCGACGCGGCCGACTTCCGCGTCTCCGCCGCGTGCAACCGGGTTCCCGTGCTGGACGGACATCTCCTCCGCGTGTCCGTGCGCCTCGGGTGCCCCGCGACCGCCCGCGATCTCATCGCGGCGTGGGAACACTGGCGCGGCCGGGAAGTGGCGCGCGGCCTTCCATCATCGCCCCCACGGCCGATCGTATTCCATCGCGAAGCCGGCCGCCCGCAACCGCGCCTCGACCGGAACGCGGGCGGCGGCATGAGCGTGAGCGTGGGCGGCTTGGCGGAAGACGCTCTCCTCGACTTCAAGTTCGCCGCCCTCGTGCACAACACGATCCGCGGAGCGGCGGGCGGCACGCTCCTCCTCGCGGAACTCGCCGTCTCCCGCGGCCTATGCGGTCTTGCCCCTCCGACTAGGCTGTAAAATGCGGCGGGTGTCTGACACCGCGAATCATGGCGGGTGTCTGACACCTCGCTAAACGCGTCTTCCTGTCGAAGACGCGTTTAGCGGCGACGAGCTGCGCTCGTCGATCCCTCGGGTATGGGGTCGGGACGTGACACCAGCGGGAAAAGCGCGCATAATCGCGGTTGGTGTCAGTCCACGGAATCGAGGTGAGCGCGATAGATCGAGCGCAGCACGAAGGGAAGGCACATCGCGCGGAGCAGTTCGCGCCGTGTTCCGTCGGATAGGTCCTCCCGGACATGGATCGACGTTCCCTCCGCGAGCGCGACGACGGTTCCGTCCGCGCCGTACGCCTTGAAAACCTGCGCCGGATCGAGGATGTACTGGCGCATGGGCGATCTCCCGCCCGCGATCCCGAAGAACGCCGTCTTCCGCGTCATCATGACGACGTAATCGCCCGACGAGGCGCGCAGGTCGAACAGGCGGGCCGGCGCGACGCTCGCGCCCGTGAGCCCGAACGACGGTATCAGCATGCCGTCCGGAAGCCCGAAGACGGCGGCGACGACGAGATCCCGTTCCGGGGAACCGTCCGATCCGGAAGGCGTCACGACGACGGCGCCCGCGACGGTGACGTCGCGCGTTTCGCCCTCCATCTCCCACGCGCCGTTCCACCAGAACGCGTAATGCCGTTCGCCGAAGAGCTCGTTCAGTCCGATCTGGCGCTCGGTGCGCATCGACCGCTCGCGTATGACGATCCGGCCCGGCTTGGCGATGCCCGGATCCTTCCCCGTCAAGATGCCGGGAACGCCGACCAGGACGACGTCTCGACGCTCGAATCCTTCGAGGTCGGCCGGCTCAACCCTCCCGAAAGTCGAACAGGACGCGAAGCAGAGGAAGAAGAACAACAGTACCGGTCCGGCGTGCTTCATGGCAGGCTCCCGCGCATGGTGCTGATTCCAAGTATAATCGTGGCGGGTGCCTGGCACCAGGATCATGGCGGGTGCCTGGCACCAGGATCGTGGCGCGTGCCTGGCACCTCGCGGAAGCGGCGGTGCCGTTTCCGCGGCGACGAGCTACGCTCGTCGATCCACATCGTTTATCGATGGTCAGGCGCCGGGAACTCGATTTCTTTCGCCCCGTACCCACCTGAACAGCGCGATCCAGATGACGACCAGCGCGGCGAATTGGATCGATCCGAGTATCGCCAGGCCCGCGTTGAACCGGACGAAAACCGAAGTGGGTCCGTCGGCCGCTCCGACGACCGCCACCGCGGCCTGTTGCCGCTGGCCGAACAGGGTTATCGCGGTCAGCGCGTTGCCGACGAGGAATATGACCAGCAGGAAAGAACAGAGCGCGAGCGCGACGATAGCCAGGGCGCGGTTTTTCATGGGGGTCTCCGATGGTTCGGGATCAAAGGCTTTCTCGTAAATTGTAGCCGACTACGCATGCAAAGGTCGGGCTGAGAGGATTTGGCTTCCACCCCTCGACATCGTGTCTCGGGGTTCCAGCCCGCCTCCGTTGCTTTCGGCGCCATCCATGGCGCCTCACCCTCGACATCGCTCATTGATTCGCGCTGTCGAGGGCTGCAACGTCGGTTCAAATCCTCTCAGCCCGATAAAACTAAAAAGCCGACCGGCGGATGCCGGCCGGCTTTTCAGTAGTCGGGCTGAGAGGATTTGAACC
>CAYZZW010000026.1:0-44232 GCA_964482955.1 uncultured Treponemataceae bacterium
GCCCCGGAACCTATCGCCGCCGCCGTGTTGTCGATGGCCCCCGCGACCACGCGGACCTCGCGCGAAAGGCCGAGCTCCCCGGCGGCTTGCGCCGAGAGCGTGCCCACGACGTCGGCGCACGCGACGAGCTCCGGGAACTTGTCCGCGTCGATGCCGGAATCCCTCACGAGCGCTTTGTGATACGCGATGCGGCGCGGGTCGCGGTTGTCGGTCACCCACGAGGTCAGGATCGAGTCGTGCGTGGCGACGAAGCGCCCCGTGAGGCGGAGGTTCATGTAGTCGAGCACGTTGAGGAACTTGTACGTCTTTTCGTAGATCTCCGGCCATTCGTCGCGGATGAACAGCATGTGGCCCGCGGGATCCTTGCCGGTCATGGAGGGCATGCCGCCCGTGAGCGTGATCCAGCGGACGAGCCGCCCGAGCGACGCGCCCGAGACGTTGACGAGCCCTTTGAAACGGCGTTTCAACGCGGCGGCGCCGCGCATGTCCATCCAGAGCACGCAATCCGAGAGCGCGTTGCCGTCGCGGTCGACGGGCACGGTGCCCTCGCCCTGCGTCGAGCAGCACAACGCGGCGACGGACGACGTGCCCACGCCCGCTTTGGCGACGGCGGCCTTCGTCGCGTCGACGAACGCCGACCACCATTCGGCGGGCGACTGCTCGGCCCCGCCGTCGGGCGTGACGCGGAGCGCCACCGGCCGGCTTTCCCACCCGAGCACGCCACCGGCGGAGTCGACCAACGCGACCTTGACTCCCGAGGTTCCCAGATCCACCGCCACGATCACGTCGCGCGCGCCCATGCGGATTCCCTCACTCCGCCATCGAGAGGACGGCGTCGAAGCGGTTCAGGGCGTCGTCGATGACGTCGTCCGTGTCGGCCATGCTCGTGTACATGCGGCTGCCCGCGAGCGTCACGATGCCCTTCCACATGTACGCCGCGCCCATCTCCTCGATCATGCGCTTTCGCGGCTTGAGCTCGCGCGCGAGCCGGAGGGGGTCCTTGAAGTCGAGCAGCATGACGCCCGAGGTTTCGAGGTGGACGACGGAGCCCTGGTTGTACGCGACGAACGGAAGCCCCCGCCGCTCGATGATCTCCTGAAGCCCCTTCGTGAGCCGGTCGCCGGCGCGGCCGGCGAGCGTGGCGGCGTCGAGCCTGGCCATCTCCGAGATGGCGTGGTAGCCGGCGACGCACGAGAGCGGATTCGCCGAGAGCGTGCCGCCGATGTAGGCGCGCTCGCCCGTGCCCCCGATGCCCGCCGCGAAGGTCCGAACGACGTCCGCGCGCCCGCCGACGCCGCCCGCCATCGGGAAACCGCCCGTGACGCACTTCCCGAAAACGGTGAGGTCGGGCTTCACGCCGAAGTAGCCCTGCGCGCCGCCCATGCCGGCGCGGAAGCCGGTGACCACTTCGTCGAAGATGAGCAGGGCATCGAACTCGTCGCAGAGCGCGCGCGCGTTCGCCGCGAAGTCGAAGGGCACCGGCCGCGTGCCGCTCTCCGGCCCGAAGGGCTCGAGGATGACCGCCGCGGTGCCGCCCCGGAGCCGGTTGCCTTTGAGTACCCGCCGCAGGGCGTCGAGGTCGTCGGGGTAGAACTCGCGCGTGTACTTCGTCGCGGAAGCCGGGATGCCCGCCGCCTCGAAACGCCCCGTGCCGGGGATGTGCATCCCGAAGACCATCTGGTCGCTCCAGCCGTGGTACGCGCCGCCGGCCTTCACGATGTTCTTCTTGTGCGTGAAGGCGCGGGCCGCGCGGATGGCGGCCATCACGCTCTCCGTGCCCGAGCCGAGCATGCGGAACATTTCTATGGAAGGCATGTGTTCGGCGATGAGTTCGGCCAGCTTGAGCTCGTACTCGTGGAAGAGCCCCGTCACGGGGCCGCACGACTCGAGCAGCTCGATCACCTTGTCGCGCACGGGCTTGTAGTTGCTGCCGAGCACCGTGGGGCCGCCCGCCTGCAGGAAGTCGATGTACCTGTTGCCGTCCACGTCCCACAGGTGCGCGCCTTCCGCGCGCGACACCGCGAGCGGGAACGGGTGGTTGAACGCGAGGTTGTGCTGCACGCCGCCGGGGATGATCGCCTTGGCCTCGTCGGACAGGCGCTTCGAGCCCGCGCAGGACGACGCGAACCATGTGTCGCACTCCTCCATCCTGTCGCGCCTCAGGGGACG
This sequence comes from uncultured Treponemataceae bacterium, assembly GCA_964482955.1. Classification (GTDB taxonomy): domain Bacteria; phylum Spirochaetota; class Spirochaetia; order Treponematales; family UBA12059; genus JAPLSN01. The sequence goes on from CAYZZW010000026.1 coordinate 2,170, forward strand.
CATCGGGCTTTTGACGAGATTCCGCAGCTTGGCGTAGACCTCCGCCGCGTCCGGCCACTTCGAAATCGCGCAACGCGCCGTTTCGGTTTTCATGCGTTTCCTCCCTTCGCGGCTTTCGCTTCGTCCGCCTTGAGCTTGGCGAACGCGATCTCGCGCACGAGGAGCGGGATCTTCCTCGCCTTCCCTTCCGCGCAGAGGGCGACGAGGTACGCGACGGCGACCTTTTCGAGGATCTCGGCGTTGTGTTCCGCGCGCACCATGTCGATGCCGAGGCACAGCGCCCCGTGGCTCCCGAGGATGTACGCGTTGTTCCCGTCTCGCACCGCCCTGGCCACCGCGTTCCGCAGGAAGCCGGTGCCCGACGGGGCGTACGGCACGAGCGGGATCCGGCGCCCGAGATGGCGGACCTGTTCGTCGAAGAGCGCCGGCACGGGCTTCCGGAGCGCGGCCAGCGCGCTCGCGTAGGTCTGGTGCGTGTGGACGACGGCGCCGACGTCCGGCCGGGCCGCGTATACGGCCGCGTGCAGCGACGATTCTATGGAAGGTTTCCGCTCGCCTTCGACGACGGCCAGATTCGCGTCGAGCACGCAGACGTCGACGCTCTCCATGACCGCGTAGTCCATGCCGGACGGCGTCACCGCCATGCGCCCGCCGTCGAGCCGGACGGACAGGTTGCCGCCCGTGGCGGGCAGGAAGCCCTTGGCCGCGAGGCGCCGGGCCGCCGCGACGACGAGGGCTTTTTCGCGTTCGTATTGACTCATGCCCTGAACTCCCTTAATCTTGACACTGTAAAGATTCTAGCCGACGCCCCGCGCGCCGTCAAGGACGGAATATGACGAAGCGATATCATCATGGGGATCTCAAGAACGCGCTCATCGGCGCGGGAACGGCGATCCTGTCGCGGGAGGGCTCAGGCGCGCTCTCGCTCCGGCGCGTGGCGCTGGAGGCGGGGGTGAGCCACGCGGCGCCGTACGCGCACTTCGCAGACAAGCGCGCCCTCGTGGCCGCGATCACCACCGAAGGCTTCCGGAAACTCCACGGCCTCCTCGTCGAGGCGATCGGAACCGCGGAAGGCGATCCGGAAGGCGCTCTCCGAGCCGCCGCGCGCCGCTACGTCCGCTTCGCGCGGGAAGAGCGCGACTCCTTCAAGGCGATGTTCTCCGGCATCCTCGAGGGCGAGCGCGACTTTCCCGAATTCGTCGACATGTCGAAACGGACCCTCGCGCTCGTCGTAGACCTGGTCGGTCGGTGTCAGACACCGGACGTGGTCGGGGGCCAGGCACCGGAACCGGCCGTCGGGTGCCAGGCACCGGAACCGGCCGTCGGGTGCCAGGCACCGAGTACGGTTTGGGGCCAGACCTCGGGACAGCCCGCACGGTGCCAGGCACCGGCGGCCGTGGAGCGGACGGCGGTAGCCCTGTGGAGCGCGGTGCACGGGTTCGCGTCCCTTCTGGTTGACGGGCAGTTGCCGTCCAGCCTGCTGGACCGCGAGTCGGTCGACGGGCTCGTCGACGATCTCGTAAGCCGGTTTATCCAGCCACCCGCGGGGGACAGACCCCCAGCCACCGAACGAAGGCCGCCGAGGTCGAGCGTGAGCGATTGAAGCGGAAACGCGCGGGCGCGTTGGAGCGGAAAGCGCGACCCCGCGACAGCGGGGGCACGCCCGAATTCGTCTCCGGAGGACCGTTCAGAACGAGGCGCGCGAAAGGGGCTTGCCGATGTACACGCCCTCGCCGCCGAGGTAGTCGACGGTGCGGCCTTCGATGAGGACCTGGACGTAGCGGACGGTCGCGAACTCGGTGGACGAGTAGACGACTTGCTTGAGCTGCCCCGCGTAGCCCTCGATGCCGTACTTGTTGTACATGAAGGCTTCGTTGAAGTTGAGGTAGGCGGTGCCGTCGGCGACGCGCGCGGAGAGGAGCTTCGTGCCTTGCGGGATGAGCGTTATCAAACCCTTGCGGAGTTCCTCGTCGTTCGGGCCCTTGAGGAGCGCGGCGAGGGAGTCCATGAGGGGCGAGTCGCCCGAGGGGACGACGCGTTTCACCTGCTGGCGCGAGATGACGCCGTCGTCGTCGATCTTGACGAAGTAGAGGACGGCGGAGCGCGTCTTGGCGGGCTCGGGCGTTTGGGTCGGCGTGGTCGGCTTCGAAGTCGCGGGCTTGGCTTCGGGCTGCGTCGCCGTCGGGGTCGCGGGCTTCGGGGTTTCGACGGTCGGTTCCGCGGGTTTCGCTTCGGGTTCGGCCGGCTTCGCCTCCGGCCCTGGCGTCGCGTCGGTCTTGGGTTCCGGCGCGGGCGACGGGTCGGGCTTGGCGCCGGGTTCGTCCTCGACGGTCACCGGCGCGACGGGCGGCTTTTCGTCGGTTCGCTTGTCCTTCTGCACGAGGGTGCCGAAGCCGGTTTCGTCGAAGGTGGCCTTGATCTTGCCCCAGTACGCGAAGAAGAGGACGAAGACGACGCAAAAGGCGATGAGCCAGAGCAGGCACCCGAGCTGGCTTCCGTGTTTTTTGTTCGAGGATTTCGATCGACCGGCCATGGCGCCATAGTACGGGCGGGGGCGCGGGGGGTCAACACCGGGCGAACGGGGAAGGCGGGCTTCAGTCGTCGACGGCGATCCGGACGACGGAGCGGCAGAGCCTCGTGTCGGGATCGAGGTCGAAGAGCGCGCCGCGGAGGTCGCAGGGGCCGTCGGCGGTTTCCATCTTGAGGGGCATCTGGGTGAGGGAACGGCGCACGCAGATGTCGACCTTGACGCCGATGATGGAGTCGCGCGGGCCGACCATGCCGAGGTCGGAGATGTAGCCCGTGCCTTTCGGGAGGATACGTTCGTCGGCGGTCTGGACGTGGGTGTGGGTGCCCGCCAAGGCGGCGGCGGCGCCGTCCGCGAAGAAGGCCAGGGCTTCCTTTTCCTCCGCGGCTTCTGCGTGGAAGTCGATGACGAGGAAGGCGCCCAGGCGCGCGGCTTCCTCGGCGAAGGCGCGGGCGGCCTTGAAGGGGCAGTCGATGGGGGTCATGGACTCGCGCCCCTGCAGGTTGACGACGAGCCAGGTCGCGCCGCCCTTTTCGACGACGACCGAGCCGCGGCCCGGCGCGCCTTCGGGATAGTTGGCGGGGCGGATGAGGCGCTCGGTGGCCGCGAGGAGCTCGGCGGAACCTTTCTTTTCCCAGATATGGTTGCCGCCCGTGATGACGTCGACGCCGGAAGCGAAGATGGCGCGGGCGGTCTCCGGGGTGATGCCGAAACCGTCCGCGGCGTTCTCCCCGTTGGCGACGACGAGGTCGGCTCCGGTCGAGGCCGCGAGGGCGGGGAGGCGCCTGGTCAGCGTGTCGATGCCCGCGGGGCCGATGACGTCGCCGAGCATGAGGAGTTTCACGGGTTGCTCGCTCGCTTTCCTCCGGATCGGTTCGGGGCGGGGGCGATCCGCAGGGACGCGCCGCGCCCGGCTTTTCGCCCGGGAACGCGAGTATACCCGGCTCCGGGCGCGGCGGCAACACGAAAGAACGGACCTTTTCCTTGCGCTCGCGGAAGGCGCGGTTTAGTATTCAACCATGGTACCCGGTGCGGTCGAAGCCGCGTTGATGATCTTGCTCGTCTCCTTCGCGGCGCGCTTCGTCGCGGGGCTGCCGCTCCTCTTCGCCGCGAAGGCCGAAGGGGACAACGACGGCACGGTCCTGCCGCTCATCATGGCGGCGGTGGCGGGCGTCGCGTGGCTCTTCGGCCGCTGGGGCTTCGCGCCCGACGCGGAGCTGGCCGCGCTGGCCGGTTCGGCGGCCGCGTGCTTCGTCCTCTTCTCCGCCGGGATCGAAGCCCTGTCCGATCCGGACGAACGCCTGTCCCCCGCCGGCTACGCGCTCAGGCTCGGCGCGCTCACCCTCGGTGCGGCCGCGTTCGCGTGGCTGTCGGGCGGCTCCGTCGAGACGATGGCGATCCGCGCCGCGGGCGCCTTCCTCGTGCTCGTGGCCGCGCGCGTTCCCGGTTCGGCGGCGCCGGCCGTCTTCCCGCTCGCGCTGATCGGCGCGGTCGCCGTGGTCGCGGCGTGGCTCAACCCGCAGGACGCGCTCTTTTCCGGTTTGCCGTGGTACGCGCGGGTTCCGATCGCGGCGGGACTCGCCGCCTGCGTCGGACTCCTCCGCGTGCTCCTCCGCACGCTCAAGCAGGAAACCTCGCTGTCGTTCGCCGCGGCGCTCGCGGCGTTCTCCGCCGGCATCGCGGCGGCGTCGGTACTCGGCTTCTTCCCCGGACTCGGCGCGCTGGCGGCGGGCATGGCGCTCGGCCCCGTGGTCTCCACGCGCGGCCGCCTGTCCGACCGCATCCGCTCGATCTCGGAAGGCTTGGGCGTGCCCTTCGTGGCGGCGGCGCTCGGTTTCGCCGCGGGCGGCGCGCCCCGAGGCCGCTTCGGGCCGGAGGTTTTGCCGGTCGCGGCGGCGGCGTTCGCGCTGGCCCTCGCGCGATCCATCCCCTGGGGGTCCAAGCGCCGGAAATCCCGCCGGAACCCGGGAGGCTGGACCGCGGCGGGATTCGCCGCCGCCCTCATCGCGGACCTCGCGGGTCTCTTGCCGCCGGGGGCGGTGGCCGGCTTCGCCGCCGGATCGCTCGCTGGCGGGATCGTCGGCCGGATCAGGGGCGCCGTGGCGAAGCGGACTGCGGAACCGGAAGCGGAACGGGGCGAGGCGGCCCCGACGGCCGACACGCAACGCCGCCGCATCCTCGTCGCCCTGGCCAATCCGGACACCCTGAGCCCGCTCGTCGACGCGGCCGGCCGGCTCCGGACCCGGCCGACGGACGTCGTGAGCCCGCTCTGCGTCGTGAGCGGCTCGGACCCCTCCGACGCCGGGCTCGACCGCGCGGAGACGGCCCTCGCGCGCGCGATGGCGCTCAGCTTCACGCTCGGCATCGAGATGATGCCGTCGATCCGCTCGGCGTCCGTGACGGCGGACGGACTCGTGGCGGCGGTCAACGAGCCGGGCGTGGCCTGTTCCCTCTTCGGCTGGAACAAGCCGCCGCGCCTGACGGGCGCCTTCGGCGGCGTGACCGACCGGGTCATCGGCGAGAGCACGGGCTTCGTGGTCCTCATGAAGTACGCCGAGCGCTTTTCCGCCTACGGCAACCTGTTCATGGTCGTGCCGCCCTTCCTCGTCACCCACGTCGGCTTCGACGCCGCGATGAAGGCGCTCCTGACCTTTTCGGATTCCATCCGCGCGCGCGTCGTCGCTGCGACGACCGCCGGCTCGGCGGAGGCGGTGAAGGCGGCCTTCCGGCGCTTCGGAAAGACCGTGCGCGTCGTCGAAGTGCCCGGATGGAAGGAGCTGCCGAAGAAGGCGCGCGAACAGGGCGGGCCGCGGCCGGCGTTCATCGCGTTGAGCTCCCGCCCCGCGGGCACCCTCTGGCACCCCGCCCTCGAACAGATCCCCGCGGAGCTGTCGGAGGCCTTCCCGCAGTCGCCCATCCTGGCGGCCTACCTGCCCGAAACCGGCGAGACGGCGGAGACGGCGGCGGTCGAAAGCGCCCGCCATCCGTTCGACGATCTCGTGGCGGCGGCCAAGACGGCGGACCGCATCGCCGTGGACATGACGGAAAGCTCCGTGGTGGACGCCGTCGAGACGCTGTTCGACAAGGCCTTGCCCGACGACCGCAAGCAGGCCGCGCGCCTCGCGTCCCGCTTTTCGACCCTGGCGCGCGAGCGGCCGATCGAGCTGGAGCCCGGGGTCGTGCTTCTCCACGCGCGGGTCGAGGGATTCGAGGACCCGCTCTTCCTCTTCGGCGCCCGCCCCGCCGGGTGGCGGCTGCTCGCCATCGACGATCCGGTGCGGGTGCTCGTCGTGCTCTGCACGCCCGCCACCGCGGATCCGGCCGTGCACCTCGAGGCGCTGTCCGCCATCGCGCGGGAGTTCGGCGAGCGCGGCTTCGCCGCGCGGCTCCTGGCCGCGAAGTCGGCGGCCGACCTGTAGCCCGAGTCGGAGCCGTCCGGAACGCGCTTGGGTCGGAGCGGCGCTTGAAAAAAGGCGGGGGACGGGACATACTGCCGCCCATGAACGACGGAATCAGGATCATCATCACCGGCGGCACCTTCGACAAGCAGTACGACGCGGTGCGCGGCGAGCTCACGTTCCGCGACACGCACCTGGCCGAGGTGGTGGCGAACGCGCGCATCAACCTGCCGGTTGAGCTCGAGGTCAACCAGCTCATCGACAGCCTGCACATGCAGGACGCCAACCGCGACGCCGTGCTGGCGGCCTGCGCCAAGGCGCCCGAGAGCCGCGTCATCGTGACGCACGGCACGGACACGATGGTCCAGACCGCGTCGGTGCTCGGCGCGGCGAAGCTCGACAAGACGATCGTGCTGACCGGCGCGATGGTGCCCTACACCATCCTCGGGAGCGACGCGGTGTTCAACCTGGGCGCGGCCGTGGCCGCCGTCCAGCTGTTGCCCGCCGGCGTCTACATAGCGATGAGCGGCCGGGTGTTCCCGTGGGACCAGGTGCGCAAGAACCGCGAAAAGGGCGTGTTCGAGGCGATCTGATTCGATTGAGGGTGCCTGGCAGATTTTGATTCATGGAGTTTGACGGACTTGTCCCCATAAATAAAAAAAATCGCAGCAATGCGATTTTAACCTATCAAACTCCTAAAGGAGCCTGCCAAGCAGGCTCCTGGGGTGCGGGGAAGGAACCTCTTGGCGAAGAGGTTCCTTCCCCGTTCGGCTTTATTTGCCGTGCAGCATGTCCTCGAGAGTCTTCGGGAACATTTCCTTGAGCTTGTCCAGGTCTTCCTGCGTCACGCCGGACTCGAGCTCGTTCGCGAGCTCGCGGCTCGACGCCGACAGCTTCTTGAGCAGGCTGTAGATGACGTACGTGAAGATCTTGAGGCCGGCCTTCGTATGCTCGCCGCACAGCTTGAGCATGTGCTCGCGCGACACGGCCACGAGCCTGAGATCCTCCGCGGCCACGACGTTGGCCGTGCGCTTCACGTCCATGAAGATGGAAGCTTCGCCGAAGACGTCGCCCTTCCGGAGCGTGGACACCCGTACGTTGTCGCGCCCCGTGCCGCGCACGGTGACGTCCACGGAGCCGTCGAGGATCACGTAGAGGTAGCGGCTGTTCGAATCCTGCGTGACGATGGTCTCGCCCTTCTGGTACTCGAAATGCTCGCAAACGACCACGAGCTTGCGGAGTTCGTCCACGCTGAGCGCCTGGAAGATGAGGGTGTTCTTGAGTTCGTCTATGAAGAGCATTTCCTTGACGGGTATCTGGCGCATGTTCCCTCCGCACGGGTACGAACCGCCGTTCCGGCGGATACCATCGCAGTTTAGCACGTTTTGCCATAAACCACCAGAAGACCGCCCGGTTACGGGCCGGAGGCGCGAAATCCGGAGGACCGACGCCGATTTTTTTTCGTTTTTCCGGTTTTCTTTTCATGCGAGATTCCATATATATACGTTCCGGGTTGCACATACCCAAGGAGGATTTCGGATGAAGAAGCTTCTGATCGCCGTAGCGCTCGTCGCGCTCGCCGGCGTCGCGTTCGGCCAGGCGGCCGCTCCCACGCTCAAGATCGATTACCAGGTGAACGCCGTCGCCGCCGACGACGCGAACAACTACATGACCTTCGTCGGCCCGGTCGCCAAGGCCGAGAAAGACCAGTTCGACGCCGTCTCCGGCGCCTCCAAGCTGGAAACGACCCTCGTCTTCAACTACTACCGCAACGACATCTTCGGCAAGAAGCTCCTGCCGGGCGGACTCCGCGGCCTCTTCCTCTACCCGATCGCCGGGAACAAGACCCGCCTCGACGACGCCCTCAATGTCACGAAGAACGCCGACGGCTCCATCCGCGTCCGCTTCGTCCACCGCGGCACGGCGTACGAGATGGTGACGGACAAGACCGGCAAGTTCAGCTTCCCCGGCGCCACCTTCCAGAACCGCAAGATCGGCTACATCCAGGGCGAAGGCCCCCAGGTCATCTCCACGGACTTCTCCGCGGACGGCACGGCCGCCAAGGTCGACTGGGCCAAGGTGTGGGACGCCAAGATCGCGGGCGGCAAGGTGATCGGCACGACGACCAACAAGACCGGCGACATCACCGCGGACACCGCCAACTCCGAGCTCATCGGCTACAAGGGCGACCTCCAGTTCACCTTCGACGGCAAGATCCTCAAGATCGCCGGCGAACTCCAGATCCTCAAGAAGTAAGCGAGGCCTCGTCCTCGACAAGCGAGGACGTCTCGCGAAAAAAGCCCCGGCCCAGCGCCGGGGCTTTTTTCGCGACGAGCGGCGACGGTACTCGCCGTCCTTCCGGAATCGCCCGAACCGCCTCTTGAAGGACGGGGCGGCCGCGTGGAAACTGAAGGCATGGAAAAGATAAAGACGATAGCCCTCGTGGCTCACGACAACCGGAAGCGCGCCCTCATCGAGTGGGTCGAATACAATTGGCACACCTTGGCGCGGCACAGGCTCGTCTGCACGGGCACGACCGGGCGCCTCGTGGAAGAGGCCATCGTGGCCAAGGCCGGCGGCAAGGCGCCCGCGGGTCTATCGATCAAGAAGCTCAAGTCGGGCCCGCTCGGGGGCGACCAGCAGCTCGGGGCCCTCATCGCGGACGGCGGGGTCGACGCCATCGTGTTCTTCTGGGACCCGATGTCGCCCCATCCGCACGACGTCGACGTGAAAGCCCTGCTCCGCATCGCCGTGCTCTACGACGTGCCGATGGCGTGCAACCGCTCGACGGCGGACTTCCTGATATCCAGCCCGCTCATGGACCGGGAGTACGAACCGATGCCCATCGATTTCAGGAGCTACACGGACCGGGAACTGCGCTGACTTCGGTTTCGGCTCGACGAAGTCGCGGACCGGCCGGCGACGCCCGCAGGGGGATACATGTACCATCCGGGAAATCGGGATCCATGGAAAGGCCGCGTGGATTCCCTCGACGATTACGACGCGTTCCGCTGGCACCAGTGGATGCGTCCGGTCGATCTCGACGCCCCGCCCTCCGCGGACGAGGCGCCCGGCGGCGTCGCCCTCGTCGGCTTCGCGTGCGACGAGGGCGTCAGGCGCAACCAGGGTCGCGTCGGCGCGCGTTCGGGTCCGGCCGCGATCAGGGCCGAATCGGCGAACCTGCCTTGCTCCTTCGGGCCGGAACTGCGGCTGTACGACGCGGGCGACGTGTCGTGCGACGACGGGAACCTCGAGGCGGCGCAGGCCGAGCTCGGGCGGAAGGTGGCGGCGATCGTCGGACGCGGCTGGTTTCCGGTCGTGCTCGGGGGCGGCCACGAAACTGCGTACGGACACTGGCTCGGGCATCGGAGCGCGGGCGCCGCGCCGGCCATCCTCAACTTCGACGCGCACTTCGACCTCAGGCCGTACCCGTCGGGCGGCGGCTCGGGGTCGATGTTCCGGCAGATCGCGGACTGTTTGACAGCGGACGGCCAGCCCTTCCGCTATTTCTGCGCCGGCATCCAGAAGCGCTCCAACACCGTCGCCCTGTTCCGCGACGCGGCGCGACTCGACGCGCGCTGGATCCTGGCGCGGGACATCGCCGAAAAAGGCGCGGCCTGGACCTTCCCGGACATCGACGCCTTCGCCGCGGAGTCGGGACGATTGATGGTCACGATCTGCCTCGACGTCGTATCGTCGGCGTGGGCGCCCGGCGTCAGCGCCCCGCAAGCCCTCGGCATCGACCCGGAAACCCTCGTGCGGATGCTGAAGCGGGCGCTCGCCTCGGGCGCGGCGGTCGGCGTCGACCTGTGCGAAACGGCGCCCGAACGCGAACGCGGCGATCCGACCGCGGCCTTGGCCGCGACGATCCTCTTCGCCGTCGTCAACGCGGTCGCCGAGCTCCGCGGCCTCTCCCGCTGAGAGGACGCGGCCTCTCTCGTTGAGGGGCCGTCTTCGATGACCGAAGCCTCTCTCGCCGGGCTCCGTCAGAACAGGCGGGACAGGAGGAAGGCGTACGCCAAGCCGAGCGCCACGAAGAGCGCGAGCGGCGGCGCGAAGCGCCGTATCATCGCCGGCAGTCCGGACGAAAAGTGTTCCGCGGTGACGACCATGCAGACGTGGAGCGGCGAGATCATCATGCCCGCGTACCCGAACACGCCCCCGAGCACGACGGCCGCCTCCAGCGGAACGGAGCCGCCCGCGGGAAAGAGGCCGAGGACGATGGGGAAGGTCAAACCGACGTAACCGAAGCCGACGCCCGTCACGAGGCCGCCGACGAAGGGCAGGACCATCGCGGCCGCGACGGCCGGTATGCCGAGGGCGGCGAGCTCGGCCGCCGCCCCCTCCGCGACGCCGCCCGCGACGAGCAGGGCCGAAAAAACGCGGATGCCCGCCACCACCGCGACGAGCTTCGCCGTGGCGAGCGTGTAACAGCCCTTGAAGGCGCCCTTCCCGTTCTTCCCGAGCGCGACGTAGAGGCAGCCGAGGCCGAGGCCGATGAAGATCGCGAGGTAGCGATCGAGCGCGGCGCGGAGCGGATCGGGCATGGCGAGGCCGGCCGACGCGAATTTCCAGGCGGCGTCGAGCGCCGCGTACGAGCCGATGACGATGAGAAGCGGCGCGAAGCCCCCGATCACCCGCGCGCGGCGCGTCGCCGCGTCTTCCGCGGGGCCGCCTTCGGGCTCCGCGTCCCCGGCCCTGCGGCCGTCCGCGCCCATCGTCCGCTTCGGGAGGATGAAGACGAGCCCGAGCGCGAAGAGCAGTATCGGGGCGTACAGGTTGAGCGTCATCAGCTTGCCGACCGAAAAGCCGGACAGGGTCGACGTGAGGATGAAGGCCGGGTAGAGCGGCCACGTGAGTTCCAAGTTGTGGCGGAACCAGTAGTTCGTCGCGGACAGCGTGTCGCCGCCGCGCTTGCGTTCCGGATCGAAGGCGTCCACGAGGGGCGCGGACAATATGGCGCCGCCGGGCATGGGCAAGGTGCCGATGATGAGCGGAGCCGTGGCCAGGGCGATCCGTTTCGACGGCGCGATGGCGGAGAGGGCTCCGGAGAACGCGTCCATCGCCCCCGCTTTCTTCATCGCGTTCGAGAACACCATGATGAAGCTCACGAGGACGAGGAGGAGGAGCGTGTCCGGCTTGACGAGCTCCGCTCCGGCCGCGAGCAGAGTGGCGGGCACGCCGACGCCGCGCGCGAGCGCGAACGCGACGCCGCCTATCGCCGCGGCGAGCCCGAGGTGGACTTTCTTCGCGCTGGCGACCACGACGAGCGCGAAGACGGCGAGCACGAGGACGAGGACGGGCACTTCATGCATGGCCGCGATCCTTCTTCCCGTCCTCGGCGGCGGTTCCGCTCGGAGCGGTCGATCCGTCCGCGGGCGCGGGCTCGTCCGTGCCCGACGCGAGGGCCGCCGCCGGTTCCGCGCTCGCATGCGCGCCGTCGCGCTGGGCGAGCACCATGCCGGCGAGCATGAGGACGGCGCCCGCGACGATGCGGACCGTCACGGGTTCCGCCAGGAGGAGGACGCCGCCGATCCCGGCGAAGGGCGATTCCATCGCCAGGATGATGGAGGCGCGGGCCGGATGCGCGTGCTTTTGCGCGACGATCTGCAGGGTGAAGGCCACGCCGATGGAGAGGACGCCGCCGTACAGTATGGGGACGAGGGCCGGCGCGAAACCCGCGAAGGCGTTCGGCTCGACGGCGAGGGCGACGGCGAGGCTCAAGGCGGACGCGGTCGCGAACTGCCCGATCGCCAGGTCGAGCGGATCGACGACGGGCGCGAGGCGGTCGATGACGAGGATGTGGAAGGCCCAGAAGAAGGCGCCGACCAGCACGACGAGGTCGCCCGCGCGGATCGCGAAACCCTCGCCGACGCTCAGGAAGTAGAGGCCCGCGACCGCGCACGCCGCGCCGATCCACAGGAAGACGCCGACCTTCTTGCCGAAAAAGGCATATAAGGCCGGGACGATGACGATGTAGAGCCCGGTGATGAAGCCGGCGTTGCCCGCCGTGGTCGTCACGATGCCCACCTGCTGGAGGCTGGACGCGGCGAAGAGGACCGCGCCGGCGGCCAGTCCGCCCAGCAGGGCGCGACGCGGGGCGCCGGCGGGAACGGCGGCGGCCGGCGTCGCGGCCGTGACGGCGCGCCTCCGCTTGAGGAAAAAGCGGAGCGGCACGAGCACCGCGGCGCCGATGGCGAAACGGGCGGCGTTGTACGCGAAGGGTCCGATGCTTTCCATCCCCACGCGTTGGGCGACGAAGGCGAAGCCCCAGATGATCGCGGTGACGAGGAGGAGGAAATCGGCCTTGACCGAATAGCGGCGTTCTTCCATGCGGGAATCCTTTCGCCCGGAACCGGGCCGGACTTCATCATACCAGAGCGGGACCGGAACCGGAAGCGCCAGACCGGCCTCGCGGACCGTCGCGCGATGGACGGCCCCCTCCATCCCGGGCGTGGCGACATGGCGGGATCGTCAATATACTGAAGGAAACGAATGCCCGCGAAACCGGGGAGGGACGACATGGAACACGCGATCATCGAGTGCGAGCGCGGGGACAACCCCTGGCACGGCTTCACGTCGAGCGCCGAGGAAGAGACGAAGTCGATGAAGGTGCGGGCCGTGCCGTCCTTCGGGGACGGGTACGCGCCGCTTCCGAAGCTCGCGGCGTACGACGAGGCGGCCGGCGGCGTCCTCCTGGCGCGCGGCGAAAAGGAGCGGGAAGTCCGCGCGAACGTCGCCTTCTTTTCCGACCTGACGCGCGCCGACGGCACGCGCCCGTCGACCTTTCCCGTCGTGATCGGCGTCTTCAAGGGCTCCCTCGAAGGCGGCTTTCCCCCGCGGAAACTCGCCGAGTACCTCGTGGTCTCCCAGCTCGTGAAGACGTACTGGCACATCGGCTCGACGCTCCGCGTGACGGCCGAGCGCGAGTCGGACGGCACGTACGTCGCCGAGTTCGACGGCGAGCACCTCTACTTCACCAACGAGCGGAACGTGTCGCACGTGGAGTTCGGGATATCGATCGACCGGAAGACCGGCGCGATGTCCGTCGTGGCCTCCCGCCGCTAATCGGGCCCTTCGCGGCGAATCCGGACCGGCCGAATCCGGCGACGGCTATGCCTTTCGGGAACCTGGTTCGGCGGTCATGATCCGCGCTCGGCCCTCGAACGCGCAGGCGCCGAAGCCCGCGGGCAGGATCACGTTCGCGCCCTTCGGGAGCGGCCACGACGACGCGCCCCGGACGAGGCGGGCGCCACCCGCGACGACGCTCGCGATCGCGAAGGAAGGTTTCGGTCCGACGTCGACGGACGTTTCGACATCGTAACGCTCCACGACGAAGAGCCCTCGTTCGGCCAACGTGGTGACGGTGCCGCCGGCCTCCCGCCGCGTCCGGCGCGGCTCCGTGGCGTCGGCGTGCGGCGCCGCGGTCACGGCGATGCCGTCGCCGAGGTGCAGGTCGCGGAGCAGTCCCGAAGCGTCGCGGCGGTCGTAGTCATACAGGCGGTACGTGACGTCGGAGGTCTCCTGGATCTCGATAACGAGGCAGCCGCCCGGCAGCGCGTGGACCGTGCCGGAAGGGATCATGAAAAAATCGTCCGCATGCACGGGAACGCGGCGGAGAAGGCTGGTCCACGATCCCGCGCGCGCGAGCGACTCGAATTCGACCTTGTCGCGCGCGCTGTGGCCGAAGACGAGCGCGGCGCCCGGATCGGCCGCGAGGAAGTACCAGCATTCGGTCTTGGCCGGATGCACCTGCACCGAGAGGTCCGTCCGCGCGTCGAGCAGTTTCACGAGGATGGGGAACTCGGGCGCGTCGCAACCGACGAAAAGGTCGCGCCGTTCGGTCCACAGCTCCGGCAGGGTCTTTCCGGCGTACGGATCGTTGAGCGCGACCGACGGCCCGTTCGGATGCGCGCTCACGGTCCACGCCTCGCCCGTCGTCTCCGTGGGGAGGCGATAGCCGAACTCGTCGCGGAGGCGCGTTCCGCCCCAGATGCGGTCCTTGAAGACGGGCGCGAGGAATATCGGTTCGGGCGCCGTCATGCCTTCCTGCCCGACTTCCTGAGCGCTTCCGCGGCCAGCGCGAAGCCGCCGACCAGTCCCGAGTGCTCGTGGAGGCCCGGGTGCACGATGTACGCGTCCAGGTCCTCGAGGCGGCGGTGCCGGACGTACCCAGCCGAGAGGCGCGCGAACTCGGTCCGCACGAGCGCGAGCAGCCGCGAACGTTTCATCACTCCGCCGCCGAGGATCATGATTTCCGGCGACAGCACGAGGAGGTAGTCGACGAGCGCCTGCGCCAGGTAGAGCGCCTCGATCTCCCAGAAGGGATCCTCGTCCGGCAGCTCGGAGGCCTTGGCGCCGAAGCGCGCGGCGATGGCGGTGCCGGACGCGAGCCCTTCGAGGCAGTCGCCGTGGTAGGGACAGGAACCGCGGAAGGCGTCGCCGTGGACGCGCCGCACCGTCACGTGTCCGGCTTCCGGATGCGTCATCCCGTGGAGCGGGATTCCCGACAGGACCGCGCCGACGCCGATGCCGGTACCGACCGTCATGTACAGTACGGACGACAAGCCCCGTCCGACGCCCCACGCGTGTTCGCCGAGCGCCGCCGCGTTCACGTCCGTATCGATGGCCGCCGGCACGCCGAGCCACGACACGAGTTCGCGGAAGAGCGGATAGTCGGCCCAGCCGGGCTTCGGCGTCGTAGTGATCGAACCGTATTCCTGGCTCGCGGGGTCGAGGTCGAGCGGACCGAACGAGCCGATGCCCAGGGCGTCCACGCCCTCTCGCCTGAGGTAGTCGGCGACCGCGCCGACCGTCTCGCCCGGGGCGGTCGTCGGCACGACCAGGCGGTCGAGAATCTCGCCGCGTTCGTTCCCGAGGCCGACGACGAACTTGGTGCCGCCGGCCTCGATCGATCCGAGTCGCATGTCCTTCTCCGGCCTACTTCACCGTCATGCGGAAGACGCCGTCCCAATCTTCGGGTACGCCGTACTTCTTGAAGTACTTGATGCGGTTCAGGAAGACCGCGCTCGGGCCGTCCTTGAAGGTCTCGTGGTTCTTCTTGAAGGCGATCTCCGCCTTCTCCCAGTTCTGCTTGCGGTAGGCGTTGAGGCCCATCTCGAAGACCTTGCGGATCTTCTCGACCTTGTCGGTCTTGCGGTGGTGCGCCTGCAGGAGCTCGTAGATGCGCACGGGCTCGCGCTTGCCCTTCACGGCCACGAAGTCCAGCTCGCGGCACTCGAACTCGTCCTTGACGAGCGTGTACACGGCTTCAGTGATGATGGTCTTCGACTGGTACTCCTTGTTCGCGCCCTCGAGGCGCGCCGCCAGGTTCACCGTGTCGCCGATGCTCGTGAAGTCCATGCGGTCGCGCGCGCCGACCGAACCGTGCGTCACCGGACCGGCGTTGATGCCGATGCCGATCTCCACGGTGATGAGGCCGTCCTTTTCGCGCTGCTCGCGCTCCTCCTGCATCGCGTGGCGCAGCTCCATCGCGGCGCGGCAGGCGTTGAGCTCCTTGTCGGGACCCTCGAAGACCGCCATGAGCTCGTCGCCAACGAACTTGTCCACGTCGCCGTGGTTGCGGAGCACGATCTCGGTCTCGAGGCTCAGGTAGCGGTTGAGGATGGACACGACCTCGTCGGGGCTCTTGCCCTCGCACAGGGTCGTGAAGCCGCGGATGTCCGTGAAGAGGAAGGCGAGGTTCTTCTGGGTGGACGTGGCGCCGGCCTTGGCGTTCTTGAACGTCGATTTGGAAATGTACGGGACGATGCCCTTGATGACCGTCACCATGTCGCCGATCTCGCCGGAGAGCTGCTTGATCTCGTCGCGGGTGCGGACGTTGTCGCTGTACACGAGCTGCTCCGCGTTCGCCTCGCCCTGCACCATGCCGCGCAGGGTGTTCGAGATGCGGCGCACGCTCATCCTGAGGAAGAGGAGCGGCCGGACGATGCGGTCGCCGACGACGATCACGACGATCACGGACAGGTAGAAGAAGAAGATGGTGATGGCCAGCACCGACGAGCGCGTGCGGAAAAACGGCTCGAAGATGACGTCGTTGTCGTACGTGATCACCGAGAAGCCGATGAGTCGGTCGCGGCGCACGCCGTTCTGCGCGGCCAGGCCGCGCGTGGTGATGGCGCTCACGAAGGTGGTCGTGCCGGCCTGTTCGTCCATGAAGTTCGAGGCGCCTTCGACGGCTCCGTACGCGCCGACGAGTTTTCCGGCGAAGGCCGGCCGCTTGGGAAAACGCCGCCCCGGATCCAGAGTCGTGTACTCGCAGGGGAAATCGGGCGCGGTGTCGACGCCGACCTGGTTCGTGTAGAGCTCGGTCTTGAGGTACGAAAAGAGCTCGAACGACGAATAGTGGAACTGGGCCTGTTCGTTGAGCTTGCCCTGCCGGCTCATGTACTCGAACATGGCCAGCTCGTCGCCGAGGTTCGTCTTGTAGACGGCCGCGGCCTGCTCGGTCTGCGTGCTCGCCCCGTCGCCCACCGCCTTGAGGATGGTCGTCCGGTAGCCCGAGAGCGTCACGACGGACAGCACCGTCACCACCACCGCGATGATGCCGATGAAGGCGATGATGAGCTTCGTCTTGATGTGGTGGACGACCTCGAACGCGGCCATCGCCTTGGCTTTCCTGTCGACGAAATCCTGGTCGCCCGCCTTGCGCGCCTTGCGGAATTCCACGAAGTCGCGGTAGACCGGATCGCGCCGGTTGAGCATGCGGATGGCTTCGACGATCGAGAACACGTTTCCGACGAAGGCGAGCGACGCGATGACGATCGCCTCGGGCGGAATGGCGGCGAAGTACGCCGGCCGGTTCCCGTACGCGACGAAAGGCACCACGAACGCGTAGACCGGGATGGCCGTCGCCACGATGCGGAGGAACACGGTCAGGTTGGTTCCCAGCCCGAAGCGCGCGCCGTCCAGGCCGTCGAAGGCGAAGCCGAGCAGTTTCCAGACGCCGTACAGGGGCGCGAGCCACGCCGCGAAGAGCAGGACGGAAGCCGGCGAAAGCCCCATGCGCGCCAGATTTTCGAGCGGCAGGAAGACGGCCCGGACGGAAGCGTAACTGCCGTCCGGATTCGTGAGGGTCGCCACGCGCGCGAAGAGCCACGCGACGAAGAGGATTCCCGAGAAACGATCGAGCGCCAGGCCCCAGGCGCCGAGCAAGGCGCTCCGGTCGCGGGCGGGTTTACGGGCGCGAGTCGCGCGGGCTCGACCGGCTTTCGCTCCGGCTTTTACGGAAGCCGAGGTTTCGTGGGAAGACGAGGCTTCGAAAGAAGACGAGGCTTCGAAAGAAGACAAGGCTTCGTCCGGGTTCGGCGCGCCTTCGGCCGCGGGCACGAGCTCCGCGGACAGGACGGCTACCGGTTCCGGCGCGGCTTTCATCGTAGCGCCCGTTTTAACGGGCTTGGCCCGTCCGGCTCCGGCCCGGCGCGGCGACGCGGCGGGCTTCGGGTTCGTATCGGTCGTTTTCGCCATCATTGCCCCCCGAGCGCCTTGATCTTGGCGTCCGCCTTGCCGTAGTACGCCTTGGCCTGCTCGTACTCGGGCGCCACCGCCATGACGGCGGCGAAGCCGTCGCGGGCTTCCTTGTAGAGTTCGGCGTTGTAGTTTTCCACGGCCTTTTCGTAGATCGCCCGGACCTTTTCCAGGACGACGCCGCGCTTGGCGGCGACCCGGTCCTTGTTCGCCTGCTTGACGAGGTTTTCCACGGCCAGGTCGATGGAGCGCATGGCTCCGGCCAGGTTGCCCTGTTTCACGAGGGCGTCGATCTCCGCGACCACGTCCTCGATCTCGGCGTCGAAATCGCGCTTGGCCATGCGCTCCTGCGCCTTGCTCCGGAGATCGGCGGCTTCGGCGGTGCGGTTGACCGCCATCGCCTGCGCGGCCTTCTGGTCGGCTTCGGCGTACTTCTTCGCGTTGAAGAGCGCCTGCGCCCAACGATAGTAGACGCGGTACTTGGCGTCCCGGAGTTCCGGGGTGATTTCCATGTCGCCGTCGACCAGCGCGCGCTCCGCCGCCTTGACCGTGGCTTCCGCGCCGGCGTAGTCGTACTTGTCGAGCGCGGCTTTCACCTTCTTGAGGTCCTCCGCCACCCACGACTTGGCCAGCTCGGCGATCTTGCCGCGCACGCGGCGGGCTTCCGTATTGGGCGGATCTATGTAGAGGATTTCCGCGATCAGCTTCGCCGCCTGGGAAGCCAGCTTGCCGGCTTCGGCGCGGAGCTTGGATCCCAACAACTTCGTTTCGAGCGTCTTGAGGACGGGCAAGCGCTTGTCGAGCTGCTTCTTCTTGATGACGGTCGTTTCCTTCCGCATCGCGGCAGCTTCCCGGTTCGAGCCGTCGATGGAAAGCGCCTGCTCGACCATGGCGCAGTACTCGTAATCGTCCTTGTCGCTGCGGTTCTTCTTGTCCTGGTAGCCCTTGGCCTTCGCGACGATGGAGGACAGCCGCTCGGACTTGAAGGCGTCGGTCCGCGCGGCGTACTTCTTCGCCGTCGGATTGAGCGGATCGAGCATGAGCGCGTTGTCGAAGAACGAGCGCACGTAGCCGATCGACTGGAGATCGTCCTTCTGCACGAGCCGCTCGTTGTAGAGTTCGACGCCGCGGTCGGCGAGCACCTGGGCGCGCGCCTCCCGCGAAGTGTTCGCGATGAGGAACACGTCGGCGGTCGAGGAGCACGAAGCCAGGAAAAGCAAGAACGCGAGCGCCGCGAAGGACGCCCGGAACGGCATGTAGACTTTTTTCATGGATTCCCCCCAAAGCACTTTCTCGTATCGCGTACGCCGACGCGGAGCCCGGATGCCGGGCGGCGCGAACGGTTTCCCGCTGTGTTGTTTCGGGTATAGTATACAACGGAAGGTTCCCGTTTTTCACGGCTTCCGGGAAAAAACGCGGAGACTCCAGAATCTCCGTTCCGCGTCCGACATTCATACTAGCATGAAGCGCACACTCGCATCCATCATGACCGCGTCGTTCCTGCTCGCCGCGTCCGTCATCGAAGCCCAAACGCCTCCGGAAAGCGACGGAACCGGCCGACAGTCCTTCCGCGAAACCTGGGTCTACCTCATGCAGGGCGAGGAGCGCTTCTGGAGCGCCGGCCTGCCCGTCAGCGACATCGGCTACTTTTCGGCCCGCCTCGACGCCCGCGGCGAGCTCGTCGGGGTGCCGCCGGTCTCGCGGCTGGACGGCTTCGGGGCGCGGAAGCACCTCGTCCTGGCGGAAGTTTCCAACCAGGCCGTCATCCATTTCGCGCTGGCGCCCGAATTCGCCGTCCGGGCGAAGCTCATCGCCTCGCTCGCGGAGGCGGCGCGCCCCTTCGACGGCGTCAACGTCGATTTCGAGGCCGTGCCCGCCTACGACCGGGCCGCGTTCCTTTCGTTCCTCGCGGACTTGAAGCGCGCCATCGAACCCCGGCGGCTCTCCGTCGCCCTGCCCGCCCGCGTGAAGCGCGTCGACGACGCCTACGACTACGAGGCGGTAGCCCAGGTCGCCGACCGGGTCGTCATCATGGCCTACGACGAACACTGGAGCGGCAGCTCGCCGGGTCCCGTGGCGTCGTTGTCCTGGTGCGGCGACGTCGCGAACTACGCCCTCAAGACGATCGGCCCGGACAAGCTCGTCATGGGGATGCCGTTCTACGGCCGCGCGTGGGGCGACGCAAACTACGCCACCGCCTACAAGCACTCGACCGGTTCGAAGCTGATCGACGAGCGCGACCTGACCGTGAAACGCGATCCGGGCGGCGTCCCGTACGTCACCTTCTCCGAGACGATCACCTACACCTTCTACTACGAGGACGCCGTCTCGTTCGCGCGCCGGGCCGAGGCCTATCGCTCGAAGGGCGTCCGGCAAGCCGCGTTCTGGCGCCTCGGGCAGGAAGATCCGGTCATCTGGACCAGGCTCGCGGTGGAAGCGGCACCCGTCACGCAGCCCGACGTGACGGCTCCCCGCGCGCGCGGCGTCGTCCGGCCCGGCGATCCGGTCCCGGACGATCACAGCTAGGAGCCTGCAGGGTTGAAAAATCGCGAATACGCGATTTTCTCGTTTTAAGAGGACAAGTCCGACAAACTCCTGGCGCGAACCGCTTCCCCGCGCCGTCTTTCAGTCGGCCGTTCGGCTGCACTGAAATACGAAGCGACCGCCCTCGATCTTGATGATGGCGGCTTCCTTGTTCTCCGGATTGTGCGTGGTCTTCCCGATACGGATGCGCCCGGTGAGCCCCTGGATGTCCGTCGTCTCGAGCGCCGCGGCGATCGAAGCGCCGTCCGCCTTGCCCGCGCGTTTCATGGCGTCGACGAGCATGAGCACCGCGTCGTGGGCGAGGAAGGAATTCAAGTCGTCCCGATAGCCGAAACGGGCTTCGAACCGAGCCTTGAAGTCCGCGAGCTTCGGATCATCGTAGTCGAGATGGCTGACGAAATACGAACCTTCGAGCGCGTCGCCGCCCATGAAGGGAACCGCGAGGTCGAGCCGCTTGGCCTGTACGGCCGCGAGAGCGACTTCCCGGGAAAAGCCCGGCATGAACACGAGGTCCGGTTCCGCCGCCTTGATCCGCGTCAGTCCGGAACGGAATTCGGTTTCGGCGCCCAGGAAGACTTCCTTCGCGACGACCGTGCCGCCGCGAAAAGCGGCCAGCGAACTGTCTTCATCGTCGATCCTCCCGATCCCGTTTCTGCCGAGGGTAGCGGCCGGCGGATTCTTCCGCAAGCACCGCCTGGCGGACTTGACCGCTCCGGGCGGGATACGTACCTTGGGAAACAGGATTTCCTCAGCGCCATTGGTATCCTGGAGGCTTGCATGAAAAAGTCGCTTCTGTCGGCATCTCTGTTCGCCGCCGTCGCGCTCGCCAATGTCGGCGCCGCTCCCCGCGCGCCGCTCGAACTCGTCCCTGCGCTCGACCTGGACCGCTATCTCGGCCGCTGGTACGAAACGGCCCGCTACCAGCACTCGTTCGAAAAGAATATAGTCGGGGCGACGGCCGAATATTCGCTCCTGCCCGACGGACGCGTCCAGGTCGTGAACTCCGGCTTCAAGAAAACCCTCGACGGCGCATACACGTCCGTGAAGGCCGTGGCGTGGCGACCCGACGCGTCGAAACCCGGCGCGCTCAAGGTGAAGTTCTTCGGGCTGTTCACGTCGGACTACCTCGTCTTCGGACTCGCCGACGACTACAGCTGGGCGGTGGTCGGAAACAACGACCGGAAGTTCCTCTGGTTCCTTACGCGCGAACCGGAGGTGTCGCCGGAAGTCCTCGACCAAATGAAGTCGATCGCCGCCACCCAGGGCTACGACCTCTCCAAGCTCTACCTGGTCCCGCAAAAGCCCCGCTGAGCCTTCACGGTTTCGGCTCGAAGAGGCCGTCCCGCATAGAATTACCGCAGAGAGCACGGGGAAGAGGACAGGAAAAGAAGGTTCAGGAGTAAATCGAAAAGCCCATCTTCCGGACCTTCCACCAAGTCTTCTTCCCCTCGGCGTCTCGCGCGCCTTCGATCCGCGGCAAATCCTCATCCTCGGTTCATCGTCGCCGGTAGGCGGACGAGAACAGCACGAAGACGGTATAGAGTTCGAGGCGGCCGACGAGCATCGCGAAGCTCAGGACGCAGGTGACGTAATCGGGCATGAAGGAGTAATTGCAGACCGGGCCGACGAGAGCCAGGCCGGGGCCGATGTTGCCGAGCGTGGCCAGCGTGGCCGTGAGCGAGGTTTCGATCGTGTTGCCGGCCGACGAGACGACGAGGGTGCACGCCATCGCCATCACGAAGTACATGAAGAAGAACGATGCTGTGTCGAACACGACCATCTTGCGCACCGGCTCGCCGTTGACGCGGATCCCGAACACCCCGCGCGGGAAGACGAGGTACTTGAGCTCGACCGCCGCCTGCTTGAGGAGGACGATGTAACGTATGACCTTGATGCCGCCCGCGGTCGAGCCGGCGCAGCCGCCCACGAACATGAGCATGAGGAGCACGGTGTGCGAGAAGGGCGGCCAGAGGTCGAAATTGGCGGTGGCGAAGCCCGTGGTCGTCAGGATGGAAGCGGACTGGAACGCGCCGTAGCGGAACGCCTCGCCGAAGCCCGCGAACACGCCGTTCCGCACGAGGTCGAACGCGAGGAGGAGCCCTCCCGCCAGGAAAATCCCGACGAAGGCGCGCATTTCGGAATCGCGGAGCGCTTCGCGGATCTTCCCGGTCCCGACCTTGTAGAACAGCGTGAAGTTCATGCCGGCCAGCACCATGAACACGGTGATGACGACGTCGATGTACGCGCTGTGGAAATGGCCGACGGAGAGATTCTTCGTCGAAAAGCCGCCGGTGGCCACGGTGGCGAAGGTGTGGTTCACTGCGTCGAAAAGGCCCATCCCCCCGAAGCGGAGCAGGATTATCTGCACGACGGTGAGGATGACGTAGATGAACCAGAGGATCTTGGCGGTGCCCGCCATGCGCGGCGTGATCTTGTCGACGCTCGGGCCGGGTGCCTCCGCCTCCACGAGCTGGAGCCCGCCGAGGCCGAGCAGCGGGAAAATGGCCACCGTGAGCACGACGATGCCCATGCCGCCGAGCCAATGGGTCGTGGAGCGCCAGAGGAGAATCGATTTCGGCAGGATCTCGACGTCGGGAAAGATCGAGGCGCCCGTGGTCGTGAAGCCGGACATGGTCTCGAAAAAGGCGTCCGCGACGTTGCCCGTCGCGCCGGAGATGAGCAAGGGCAGCGCGCCGACCGCGCTCGCGGCCACCCACGAGAGACTGACGAACAGATAGCCAGACTTGGCCGAAAAGTACGCGCGCTCCTTGCCGGGCGTCAGCGTGAACACGAGCAGGAACGAGAGCACGCACCCCGCGGCCGGGAACAGGAAGGCGCGCGTCACGCGGAAGTCCTCGCGGAACCAGACGGACGACGCGGCGCACACGAGCATGAACGCGGCCAGGATGAGGAAGAGCAGGTTGAGCGTTTTCAGGATTGCGCGGAACTTCATGCGTCCTCACCCAGGAACAGCTTTTCGACGGCCTTGATCGCGTCCATGTTCGTGAAGATGCCGATGCGGTCGCCCGCGGCCAGGCGCGTGTCGCCGGCGGGCAGCGAGCTCTTGCCCGCGCGGTTCACCGAGACGACGAGCGCCCCGCGCGGCAGCCTGAGCTCGCGGATGGCCGCTCCCGCCAGGCGCGAATCGGCGCCGACCGTGAGTTCGAGGATCTTGAGGCCGCGGTCGTAGAAGGAGTGCAGGGTACGGAGCGCGCCGCCCCGGAGGTATTCGACGATCGACGAGACGAGGTTCGACTTCACCGACAGCACGCCGTCGACGCCGAGGCGCTCCGCGAATTCGTTGTACGCGTTGTTTTCGGAGAGGGCCAGGCAGCGGTCGACGCCGAAGGCTTTCGCGCGCGCGGCGGCCAGGATGTTGAGCTCCTGGTCGGCGGTCGCGGATATGAAGAGTTCCGCGCCTTCGAGCCCCTCCTCGAGGAAGACGTCCTCGTCGGCCAGATCGCGGTTGAGGACCAGGGCGCCCGGGATGTCCGCGGTCAGCTGCTTGCAGACGTCGCGCGCCCGCTCGACGATGACCACGTGCCGCTTGACGCGGCGCTTGAAGATGCCCGACCGGACGAGGCCGAGCTCGCCGCTCTCCGCGGTGCCGAGGAAGGCTTCCGCCACGAAGCGCCCGATGGGTCCGCCGCCCGCAACCACGATGCGGCGGTAGCGCTCGGAGGCGACGCTCGCTTCCCCGACGAGCTCGTCGAGGTCGTCGGGCGCGCCGAGCAGGTACAGCGTGTCGCCCGCGCGGGGCACGGTGTCGCCCGACGGCACTTCCATCACGTCGTCGCGCTCGAGCGCCGCCGCGAGGAAATCGCGCCCGAGCGCCGCGCGGCTTTCCTTGAGGCTGCGTCCCGCGAACGGCGAATCCCCGGGCAGGGCGGCGGAGCGCAGCACGATGTCCTCGCCGCCGAAGCGCACGAGGTCGTCGCCCGCTCCCTGCGCGACGAAGGTGATGAAGGCGCGCGCCGTCTCGATGTCCGGATTGACGAAGCGGTCGACGCCCATGAACGAGCGCCGCGCCGGCGCCATCTTGGTGAAGTACGGATTCCGCACGCGCGCCACGCGGACCGTGTCCGGGTACTCGGCGGCGACCACCGAGCTCGTGACGATGTTGAGCTCGTCGCTCGGCGTGAGCGCGACGAAATGCCGCGCCTTCTTGAGCCCCGCGCGCGCGAGGATGTCCGGCTGGCTGCCGTCGCCCTGCACCACGAGGCAGTCGAGGGCGTTCGCGGCGATCCGCGCCACGTCGTGGTCGCGCTCGATGAGGGCGACGTCCTTCCCGTCTTCGATGAGCCGGCGGGCGAGCTGCATGCCGGCGGCGCCGGCTCCGAGTATCACGGTACGCACGAGCCCATCGTAGCACCCGGCCCGGATCGTGTCAAAACAGGCCATTTGCGGCCGCGGCGTGGCTCCGCTAGACTGGAAACGGCAATCATCATTTGGGAAAGGAGCGCGACGACATGAAACACGAAAACGCGCGACAGCACCGCTTCCGCTTTTTCCGCTCGGGAGGCGTCGACCAGGTCCTCGTCCGCGACGGCGAAGACCTCGCGCGCCTCCGCGAACTCGACCTCAAGCTGTGGATGGCCTTGTCCCTGCCGACGAAGGGCACGGCGCTCGATCACGCCACCATGGACCTCCTCGACTCCGACGGCGACGGACGCGTGCGCCCGGACGAAATCCTGACGGCCATCGACCACTGCTCGAAATCGCTTGCGAGCCTCGACCTCCTCCTCGAGCCCGGCGACGCCGTGCCGCTGGCCGCCGTCATGGACGACGCGCTCGCCGCGTCCGCGCGCCGCCTCCTTGCCGCGCTCGGAAAGCCGGACGCCGCGGCCTTCACGCTCGCCGACGTCCTCGAAGGCCGCACGCGCTTCGACGCCGAACCCCTCGCGGGCGACGGCGTCGCCGTGCCTGACGCCGCCGACGGCGAAGGCGCCAAGTCCGCGTTGGCTGCCTTTGCGGGGCTTCCGGGCGCGCCGAAAGACGGACGCGGCCGGCCCGGCGTCACCGCGGAAGCCTACGCCGCCTTCCTCGCCAAGGCGGACGCCTTC
This sequence comes from uncultured Treponemataceae bacterium, assembly GCA_964482955.1. Classification (GTDB taxonomy): domain Bacteria; phylum Spirochaetota; class Spirochaetia; order Treponematales; family UBA12059; genus JAPLSN01. The sequence continues at coordinate 27,189 of CAYZZW010000026.1, forward strand.
GCCGCCTGGTCGGCCGAGGGCGCGGCATCGGGCGCGGCGGCACGCGTCGACGCGTGGAACGCGACCGAAGCCGTGCGCGCCCGGGTGGACGACTATTTCACCCGCTGTCGCCTCCTCTCCTTCGATCCGAAGGCCGCCGCCGCGACGCCGGACGCCGACCACTATCGCGCCTTCGCCCTCGCGACGCTTTCCGCGGCGTCGGAGGAACTCGCGCGCCTCCCGCTCGCCGAGCCCGCTCCGGGCAAACCCCTGCCCCTCGCCGCCGGCGTGAACCCCGCGTGGGCCGACGCGATCGCCGCCTTCGCCGACGCGGCCGTCCGCCCCATCATCGGTTCGAAAACCGAACTGACCGAAGCCGACTGGCGCGCGCTCGCCGGCGCGCTGGCGCCCTGCGGCGCGTGGCTGTCGTAGACGCCCGCCATCGCCCCGGACGACCCCGCCCGCATCGCGGAACTCGCGTCGCCCGTCATCCGCGCCGCGCTCGCCTCGCTCTTCGAACGCGACGCCGCCGTCAAGGAATCCAAGACGGGCCTCGCCGGGCTCGAGCGCCTCGCGCGCTACCGCCGCGACCTCCTCCGCGTCGTCACGAACTCCGTGAACTTCGCGGACTTCTACGGCGGCCACGGCGCCGTGTTCCAGTCCGGCACCCTGTACCTCGACGCCAAGGCGTGCTCGCTCTGCGTCGACGTCCTCGACGAAGGCAAGCACGCCGCCCTCGCCTCGCTCTCCGGCGCCTACCTCGTCTACTGCGACCTCGCGCGCCCAGGCGGCGCGAAGCGGAAGATCGTCGCAGCCGTCACCGACGGCGACTCGGACAACCTCATGCAGGGCCGCAACGGCGTCTTCTACGACCGCGACGGCCTCGACTGGGACGCCACCGTCACGCGGCTCGTCCAGAGCCCCATCAGCGTCCGGGAAGCCTTCTGGCTGCCATACAAGAAACTCGTCCGCATGATCGAAGAGCAGATCGCCAAGCGCGCGCAGAGCGCCGACGAAAAGTCGAACGCCCAGCTCGCCGGAGCCGCCGGCACCGTCGCCAACATCGACAAGCAGCCCGCCGCCCCGGCCGCCGCCCCCGCGCCCGCCAAGAAACTCGACCTCGGCGCCATCGCCCTCGTCGGAACGGCCATCGGCGGCGTGAGCGCCCTCGTGGCCGGCTTCCTCCAAACCCTCTTCGGACTCGGCTGGTTCCTCCCCGTCGGCATCGCGGGGATCCTCCTCCTCATCTCGGGCCCCTCGATGATCCTCGCCTCGCTCAAACTCCGGAAGCGCAATCTCGGCCCCATCCTGGACGCGAACGGCTGGGCCATCAACACGCGCGCCCGCATCAACATCCCCTTCGGCGCCACGCTCACCACGACCGCGACCCTGCCGGCCGGCACGCTTCCGCCCCTCGCCGACCCGTTCAAGGAAAAGAAGTCGCCGTGGAAGGCCATCGTCCTCCTCGTCGTCCTGCTCGCGCTCGCGGGCGCGGGCGTCACCTGGCGCTTCGGCTGGGCCGACGGGATCATCCCCGAATCGCTGCGCCATTCGACGGTATTCCAGCCGAAAACGCCAGCCCAGTAAACCCGCCCGCGTCCGGTTCCGGCACGTCGTCCGATTCCATCGGGCGCGTCCGGCCGGACCGGGCGCTCCGCTCCGATTCCTCGAAATCAGTGGTCTGTCCCTGGAATCGACGAGCGCAGCTCGTCGCCGCGGAGTCTTCGACTCCGCGAGGGTCTGTCCCCCTGGATATCCATCTGCCAATTTTTTAACAGATTTTCCTTGACTCCCCTTCCTTCAAGTGCTAATTTTTTGGCAAGAGCTCAGTCCACACCGGCCGGTGTCGAACGCCACAAGGAGGATTACAATGAAGGAAAACCTCAGCAAACGCGAACGCCAGATCATGGACAGCGTGTACCGGCGGTCGCGGGCGAGCGCGGAAGAGGTACGTGAAGACTTGAGCGGCGAGGTCAGCAACTCCGCGGTACGGACGACGCTCGCCATCCTCGAGGACAAGGGGTTTCTCTCCCACGAACCGGACGGCAAGCGCTATGTCTATTTCCCCACCGTTCCCGCCAAGGAAGCGGGCATGGCGGCCCTGCGGAACGTGGTGAAGACGTTCTTCGAAAACTCGGCGACCGACACCGTGGCCGCCCTGATCGCGGATTCCGACGGAACCCTGTCCGCCGAAGACTACGAACGGCTCCGCGCCCTCATCGACGCGGCCCCGAAGGAAGGAGGCGAGCCATGATCGCGGAACTCGCGCAGTTCGGCCGCGGCCTGGTGCCGCTCGCCGCCGGCTTGTTGATGAAACTGAGCATCGCGTCGGTCGCCGCCCTGGCTGCGGCCGCCATCGCGGGACGGCGCAAACCGGCGCTCGCCTTCGCCTTCGTGACGGCCGCGCTGATCCTGGGCATGGCGGCGGCCTTCGTGAACCTCCGGATGCCGAGCGCCGACGGAGCCGGCGCCAATCCCTTCGTCCTGACCATCTCCGACCGCGCGCTTCCGACCGCGGAACCGACGATCGCCGGAGTGGCGAAACCCGCGCCGACGTCCGGCTCCGCGTCCGTCGCGTCCGGCTCCGCATCCGGCTCCGCGAACGGGGAAACCGCGGCTGTCTCCGGACTCCGGCCCTTCGACTGGATCGGCCTCTTCGGATTCGTCTGGCTCGCGGGCGTCGCGCTCGTGACGATCCGCCGCGTCGTCGGGGCCGCGGCCCTGCGCGCGGAACTCGCGTCCGCCCGACCCTGCGGCGCGCGGCGCGCCGAGCTCGCCGCCGCGAAACCCTGCGGCGCGCGGCGCGTCCTCAAGGCCGCCAAGACGTTCGGCATCGATCCCCGCGCCCTGCTCGTATCGAAACGGGCCCGAGTGCCGCATACCGCGGGTTGCCTGCGCCAGCGCATCGTGCTCCCCGCCTCCTGCCGCTCGTGGAGCGACGGACGGATCGCGGGAACCCTCCTCCACGAACGCGCCCACGTCGCGCGGCACGACAACCTGTTCGCCGAAGCGGCGCGCGTCGCGGCCTCGCTCGCGTGGATGTCGCCCTTCGCCTGGCTCGCCCGCGCCAAAGCCGTCGCCCTGCGGGAGGCCGCGTGCGACGAGGCGGCGCTCCGCTGGGGAATCGAGCCGAAAGCCTACGCCCTCGGTCTCCTCGAGACGGCCCGGTCGCTTTCGCCCGCGGGCGCCCCGTCCTGCGCGGCGGCCATGGCCGCTCGACACGGACTGGAAAAGCGCATCCGCGCCGTCCTCCGCTGGCCCGAAGTCGCCGCCCGTCCCTTCCCCCGCCTGCGCGGCGCGTCCGCGGCCTGCGTCCTCGCGGCCGCGATCTTCGCGAGCGCGTTCGTCGGCACCTCGTACGCCGCCCTTGCGGGGACTTCCTGGGTCGCCTCGTCGGGCGCCGCGCGCGGCACCTTCGCCGTCCGCGATTCGGGCGACGCCGTCGTCGTCGCGCTCGATTGGAATGGCCGACGTTTCGAAACGACGCTCCCCGGGGCGAGCCTGCCCGTCCTCATGCCCCTCAGCCCGCGCTCGCGCCTCGCCGCGCCCTTCGGCGCCGCGTACGATCCCAAGACGAAAAAGCGGTACTTCAACGAAGGCTGGGACCTCATGGACGGCCCGACCGTACCCGTGACCGCCGCCGCGCCTGGCACCGTCGTCGCGCGACGCGACGACCCCGCCGCGGGCACCGTCCTCGAGATCGACCACGGCTCGGGCATCCGGACGCGCTATGCCTTCGGCCCCCACGGCGTCGTCTCCGCGAAGGCCGGACGGAACGTCTCGGCCGGCGAGATCCTCGGCACCTTCGGCGCCGTCGTGCTCGCCGAAATGCCGTCGCTCCACTACGAAGTGCTCATGGACGCGGGCGGGACGCGCGTCGCGCTCGATCCCGCCGCGTTCGTCTTCCGGTCGTCCGCGAACAAGTCCGCCCCGATCGCCGCGAGCGCCGTCAACTCCTCGGTCAGGGCGAACGACCGCGACCATCTCCGCCGCCTCATCGACCTCGGCGTCGACCTGAACGTGAAGGCCTCCGACGGCACCCTGCCGCTCGAGTGGACCGTCCTCCTCGGCAACGCCGACCTGGCCCGCCTGCTCGTGGCCGCCGGCGCCGATCCGGACGCGTACACCGCGAGCGGCCTGGCCGAGCACATCGCGAACTCCGGGCCCACCGTCCTGTCGCTGGCGCGAGCCCTCGGCAACCAGGAGCTCGTCGACGCGTTGAAAAAGTAACGTTTATCCTTCGGGCGCGTCCGGCCCGTCCCGGGCCGGACCGGGTGCTCCGCTCCAACTACGCGTTACGCGCTCCGGCGCGTAACGCGCGGTTTCCGCTTCGCCCCCTCGCGCGTCGCGATCGGTGACCATACAGGACAACACATTTTCGATCCGTAGCGACGCGCGCGGAGCCCTTCGGGCTCCTGGGCGTCGAGATCAGGTGCCTTCGTCGCCCACGCCGGGTACGACGCGCTCCCACGATTCGACGCCGCCCCCGACCGCAAAAAAAACGGGATTCGTCCGAATCGACTCCGGCCGTGCGGCCATCGAGGCCAGCCGGCCGGGATCGCGCGTCGCGAGCTTCGAGCGGAGCAAGGCGTACTCGTAGCGGAGCTGGCCGTCCGTCACGGCGATCCCGCGTCCGCCCTTCGCGGGCGAGGCCAGCTTGGTCTCGTCGAAACGGTACCCGCGTCGCGCCGCCTCGTCCCACAGCGCGCGGAGGAACGCGTCGATCGCGGCGAGCGGATCGGGCGACGCCCTGAAACGCTCGAGCTGGGGATGATGCCGGTAGCCGCGCGTGCGTCCCGCCAGCACCGCGCGCGCCAGCAGGGCTTCGCGCCACGCCGCCACGAGCCCCTTCGCGTCGAGGTAGGACGGGTGAAGGCTCCACAACCTCATGGCGCCGGCGTCATTCCTTGTACGCCGCCACGCGCCCCTCGAGCTCCTCGATGCCGGCGAACGAACGCGCGAGCGACGTTTCGAGCTTGGCGAACCCGTCGAGAATGCCGCGGAGACCGTCGGCCAGGGCACGCTCGACCTCCCCGCTCCGCCCGTCGGACTCGGCGATGCGTCCGACCGACGCCTCGATGAGGCCGGACACGCCGCGCGACTCCTCGGCGGCCGCCTTGAGTTCCTTCGTCGCGCCGAGGAGCGATTCGAGTTCCCCGAGCCCCTTCGCGGCCTGAGCCGACAGTTCGCCCGCGGAGGCCGCGAGCCCGGCCACCGCCGCGCCGGTGCCCCTGATGGACTCGAGCACCTTCCGGAAAAACGCGGACAGGCCGCCGATGGCCTCCACGCCGGCGGAATTCTTCTCCTGGAGCGACCGGATGAGCTCGCCGATCTCGCGGGCGGATTTCGCGGTCGACTCCGACAGCGACTTCATCTCGTGCGCCACGACGGCGAAGCCCCGGCCCGCGGCGCCCGCGTGCGCCGCCTCGATAGCCGCGTTCATCGCGAGCAGACTCGAGCGCTCGGCCACGTCCGCGATGATCATGACGATCTCGTTCACCTTTCGGCCGGCTTCCTCGATCTGCCCGGCGGCCTCGCTCGAGCGGCCGAGTGCTTCGTTCCCGGTTTCGACGAAGCTCCCGAGGGCCGCGACCGATCGCTCCGCGCGTTGAGCGGCCTCCGACGACGAGGAAAACGCCGCGATCGTCGACTTGAATCCCGTCGCGGCGGCTTCCGCGCGGCCGGCCAGGGCGTCGATGCTGTCGCCCATCGCCTCGATCTTCGAGACGACGCCGCCGAAAGCCAGCTTCGCCGCCTCCAGCTCGCGTTCGCGCTCCAGCACGAAGGTATCGGTTTCCGCCGAGAGGCCCGCGAGGCGGTCGGCGGTCACCTTCGATTCAGCGGCGACGGCGCGCGTGGCCTCGCTCGCCCCGTACACGGCGCGCGCGTTGTCCGAAATCTCCCTGAAGCTGCCTTCGAGCCGCTCGAGGATGCGGTTGAACCCCGACGACATCGCGCCGATATCGTCGAACGACACGACGCTCACGCGTTTCGACAGTTCGATGGTGCCGGTCGAGAGCTTCGCCACCTGCCTGCGGAGGTCGCGCAGGTGGACGTGGGTTTCCGTGAGCACCGTCAGGTACAGGATGACCGCGATGACGAACACGATGGCGAAGATGACCACGATCTTCGAGACGTTCTGGTCGAGCCACGCGCGGTCCTCGAACAGGAACGCCTCGAGGACCGGCTCCGGTTCGGCCCCGCTCGCGACCAGGTTCACGAGCTTCCCGATCCGGTCCGCGCGCCGCTCGACGACGGCGCGGAGGCTGTGGTAGGCCGTGACGCCGCAATAGCACAGCACGAAGAGGAAGAGCGACAGCCCGGGCAGCGCCAGCCGGGCGCGGAGCGTCGCGGTGCGTTCGCGGCCGAGCTCGGCGACGTCGTAGATGCCGAGGGACACCTTCGTGTCGAGGAGCACGACGTTGATCAGGCGCGACGTGACGAGCCCGTTCAAGAGGCCCCAGCTCGAGGCGAGCACCACGCGCGACAGGTTGGCCCCGAAGTCCGTGCCCATGCCCCGGGACGACTCGAGGACGATGTTGATCAGCGCGGTGGCCGCGTAGGAAAAGGTGCCGAGGCACCACATGAAGAACGGGATGAAGTCGATGGCGCGGAGCGCCTTGAGCCGCTTTTTCGCGTCGACGGGCTCGCCGCGCGCGATGCGGTCGATCTCCGCGGTGATCGGCACCGAGAAGACCAGGACCGACGAGGCGGCGAACACGCCGACCAGGCAGACGGTGGGCACCATCCGCCACCAGAACGCGACGCGGGCGGCGTCGGTGTAGTTGAGCGCGTACGGAAACATCGCGCTGTAGAAGAACCCGCAGACGATGATGCTCGCGTAGCTTCCCGCGAAGATTTCCAGCCTGGTTTTCACGGCTCGTTTCATCGAAATCTCCCCGGCGAGCGGGTGCCGGGCCCGGCGCGTCCCGCCTGGCGCGACACGCCCGTCGCGACGCGCCGCGCGCGCCGCATGCCCGGGCGCCCGGACGTCACCCAATCATTCTAATCGGCCTCCTCCGCGCCCGCAAGCAAACCGCCGCGGGACTATCACCGTCGGGCCCAGGCGGCTTGCCTGTCGCCGGAGCCGGCATATACTGGAAGGAAACCGTCTGACACCCGGCCGCTCAAGGCCGCAAGGAGGAACCATGGCCATTCCCGAAACCCACGCCCTGCTCCGCAGGGGCAAGGTCGGCCTGCCGACCGCCGTGCTCGCGTCGACCACCGAAGACAGGCGCCTCGTCGTCAAGAACCCGAAGGACGGCTCCACCGTGCTCGACGCGCCGTTCTCGAAGATCGAAAACGCCAAGTGCGGGTCCGGAGCCCTCGCCGTCACCGTGGACGGCTCCTACTACAGCCTCGAGTTCATCAAGATGTGGCAGAAGATGTTCCTGTACATCTTCTTCCTGTTCGGGGCCTCGAAGCGCGCCAAGGCCTTCAAGCAGGAACTCGTCGACGCCGGCGTCGAGGTCAAGTACCTGCTTTTCTGAAACGCTCGCCGGTTACCGGCACGCGAAGGGCCGCCCGGGAAGATCCGGGCGGCTTTTTTCATGCGCCCGCGCGCAGAGGCGCCGAACCGCGATCCGAAACTGTTATTCTTTTTTCTTGTCTTTCGGAAAGAAGGGGTGCGGGGAAGGAAACTATTTTCCGAAAATGGTTACTTTCCCCGCTCTACTCGCTTCGCTTGGTAAGCCCGTGCGCGCCGGGGGCCGCGAGACCTTTGCGGCGCTCGGCCTCCGATTCGCGGAGGGCTTTTTCGAGCGTCGCGTCGAAGCCGAGGCTTTCCTCGAGGACGTCGAGCTCGGACTGGAGCTCGGCGAGGTTGTCGTCCTGCAAGTGGTCGAGGTGGCGCTCGTGCGCTGATATGAGCGTGTCGAGCGCCTTGCCGATGCGCTCGCGAGCCTCCGCGACCTTTTCGGTCGACGCTCCGCGGGAACCCATCTCGAGGGCGAGGCGGGCCACGCGGGCGCAGGCTTCGCCCTGGAGGCTCAGGAAGGCGTAGGCGGCGGTCGCGTCCTTGGGGTCCTTTTCCACGTCGCGCGTGATGGCGCCGAGCAGTTCGGAGAGACGCTTGAACTTGGCCACGAAGGGATCGCGGCGGTCGAAACGCGGGATCTCCTCGTCGAGCGCCTTCACGGCGGCCTGCCCGAGCGCCACGGTCTTCCGGGCCAGGTCCTTGTCGACGAAGGAGCCGAGCGACGCTTCCTTCCTTTTGATGAACGCGTTGGCGATGGCCCAGAGGGCGCCGTAACCGGCCGCGCCCGCGCCCACGCTGAAGCCGAGCGGCACGCCGAGGCCGAGCCAGAAAGCCAGGAAGAGCGCGCCGCCGCCGGCCGCCGCCAGCACCGCCTTGAAGGAGCCGCCTTCGGACTTGTCGCCTTCGCTCATTTCGCGCCCCCGCCCGCGCCGGCTTCCAGCTTCGTGATGTCCGCCTCGAGGAGGCCGGAGAGCGCCTTCGCGAGCTCGTCGCGGTCGGCCGCCGCCATGACGCGCGCGCCGTAGGGCTTGAGGCCCTCGAACTGGCCGAGCCCGATGTCGAAGCCGATGAAGCTGACGAGCGTCGAGCCCGTGTACACGGGGAAGTCGCGCGTGCTCGCGGTGTTGCGGTCGTGGTAGACGGCGGACATCACCCACGCGGGATCGGCGCCGGTCTTGTTCTCGCCGTCGGTCACGACGATGGCGGAGCGGAGGATCATGCCGGACTGCGAGAGGAGCTCGACGGAGCGCTCGAGCGCGCGGCCTATGGCGGTGGAGCCGCCGGGCGCGAAGGCGTTCGGGTCGGCGACGAGCTCGCGCAGCTTGCGGAGGCCGGCGGCGTCCATGAGGGTCGGTTCGAGGAGGGGCTCGACGTCGTCGTTGAATTTGACGACGCCCACCTTGAGGGCCTGGCCTTCGGGCGAGTTGCGCGAAAGGCGCTCGAGCACGTCCACCACTTGCGCGAACGCTGCGGCCGCCTGGACGTACTTCGGCTTTCCGCCGGAGCGCGGGGGTTCTGACATGGAGCCGGACACGTCCACCGCGATCGTGACCGCGATGCCGAGGTCGTCGCGCGTGGACAGGGCGGCGTTGAAGCCGTCCGCGAAGTCGAGGGCGTAGCCGTCCTCGGAGAGGCTGCTCGCGTAGAGCGGCTCGTTCCCCGCGTCGGGCGCGGTAACCGCAATCCCCGCGTCGGCGCCGCCGCCCGCGCGCGCGGCGAACGCCTTCGGGATCACGTCGACGAGGAAGAAACCGAGCGCCACCGCCAGCGCGATGACGACGAGCAGGGCCCCGTTCCCGTCTTTTTTACGTTTACCGGCCATGGCGGCTCCCTATTCGAAGCTGATGAAGCGGACTTCCACGCGGCGGTTGGCCGCCGGGTCCGCCGGGTCGACGGGCTGGTCCCAGCCGCGTCCCTCGGTGACGACGCGCTCGGCCTCGACGCCGAAGCGCTCCACGAGCACCTTCTTCACGAACTCGGCGCGCCGCTTGGAGATGAGCTTGGCCTGCGCGCTCGCCTCGACGAAGGCTTGCGGCCCCTGGGCGCGGAACTCCTCCACCTTCGACGTGTCGAGGTGGCCGACGAGCTTCACGATGGTGGTGCCGAGGAACTTCGTCTGCTCGGCCACCTTGCCGAGGAGGCGCATGTTTTCCCTGATCTCCGGCGAGTCGGACTTGGGGTCGAAGTCGAGGCGCTGGGCTTCGAAGTAGAGCTTGATGTCGTTCTGGAGCACGGTGCGCTGGTTTTCGAGGTCGTTGATGTCGAGCGCTGCGCCGCGGTTGAACGAGTCCTGGATGGTGTTCTTCTGCTTCGCGAACTTGCCCGTCGTTCCCGCGAAGTCCAGGCCGACGCGGTTCAGGACGCGGTCCGCCTCGTACGACGCGTCCGACGGCAGGACGCCGAGGAGCTTGTAGTATTCCTGGCTCAGATAGAAGAGCTTGTGCGCGCCGATGGGATTCTCCGGGTCGAAGAACATCGCCGTCTCGGGATAGTTGGCCAGGTGCACTTCGTCCATGAAGGACTTCGCCTCGGCCGCGCCCCCGGCGAGCTTGTAGAAGGAAGCCATGGCGCCGAAGGCGACTTGCGGATTGGAGGCGATGAGGTCGTAACCTTCCATGATGCCCGCGACGAGTCCCTTCACGAGCTCCGGCTTTTCGCGGGCGAAGTCGTTCCGCGCGACGAACACGTCCGCGATGAGCTGGTTCGCGTCCTTCGATGTGATGAGAAGGCGCGTGCCCGGCACGTAGTCGGGGCTGCCCTGGTCCACGGCGTCCGTGAGGAAGGGCGTCCACGTGACCCACGCGGCCACGCCCGCGTTGTCCTTGAAGGTCTTCAGGGCTTTCGGGCCGTCGTCGATGTGGACGACCTTCACGTCGTGGGGGCTTAGGTTGAGCTGCGCGAGGTACCAGAGCAGGAAGAACGAGTACGGCGCCGGCGAGCTCGTGAGGATGGTCTTGCCCTTGAGGTCCTGCGGCGAGCGGACGTAGTCGCGCACGAGGATGCCGTCGCCGCCGACCGACCAGTCGAAGAGGCCGACCACCTGGGGCACGACGCGCTTGTCGTTCTTGAGCGCGTCGTAGAGGAGCGGGAGTCCGTCCATCGAGTACCAGATGACGGGCCAGCGGCCGGCCGCGAAACCGTCCATCTGCTTCTGCGCGCTCTCTTCCGACACGAGCTCGACGGCGAACTTGTAGTTGCGGTAGAAGACCGAATCGCGGCTCGGGGCCGCGCCGCTGTTGGCCGCGAAGAGGGCCGCGTAGCCGCCCCAGGTGTCCAGGGGGATGCGGAGGAGGGGCACGCTTCCGTCGCCGAGGTCGACGGTGGTCAGGCTGTAGCCGCCGATGCCCGCGATGCGGAGGGGCTCCACCTTGGCCGCGGGCAGCTTGTCGGCGCCGACCGTCGAAGGCGCGCCCACGGAACCGGGCGCCGCGCTCCGACCCTGCGGCGTGAGGAAGCGCCACCCCAGGGCGGCTCCGACGATGACGACGAGTACGACGAGCCCGATCCAGAAAGACTTTTTCATGCGCGCATCCCCTTTTCCCGCGGCCGTCGCGGCCGCGTCCATGCAGTATAAGACAGAATGGCCCCGTACGCCATGTCGGCCTCAGGGCACGACGTCGTCGCACCCCAGGTCGTCGTAGGCCCAGAAGATCCGCTCGAGATGGTTGAACCAGATTTCCGGCGACAGCTCCACGTCCCACTGGAACGCCGGCAGGAACAGGAGCTGGATCACCGAAATCCGGTAGTCTTCCATGAAGTCGTCGAACGGATACCGCACGCCGTTCCGGGCGAGCGCGTCGAGGTAGAGTTCGAGCAGGCCGCGCTCGAGGACGCGCCGGCGGTCCGGGAACCAGTGCAGCGCGATCATGTACGCGAGGTCGTACGCGGCCAGGCCGCTTTCGTACGATTGCCAGTCGATGATGCGCGGCCGCCCCGCGTCGTCCTTCGGCATGAGGTAGTTCCACAGGTGCAGGTCGCCGTTCGCGTCGTCGTGCCGTTTCCGAGTATCAGCGAGTCGTTCCGCGGTGTCAACGCGACCGCTTGCGCTCGCGACCGCGTTTCGGTATAGTCCGGTTATCGACGGATCAGGCGACCCCTCCGACGGGGAGGGCAACGCCGGGCACATCGCAACGGGCACAACCGCCCGTGGGACCGCGCGCACGGTACCACGGGCGTTTTTTTATGCCCGATACGCCGCCGTCGACCTTCCGGAGGTCATCGTTTCATGGTCGATCGCCCATCGCTGCTCAAGCGCGCTTCGTTCATAGCCATCGCGGGCAACGCCTTCCTCGCCGCGGCGAAAATAACAGTCGGTTTCTTCACGGGCAGCCTTGCCGTCGTGTCGGACGGCGTCGACTCCTCGACGGACGTCGCCATCGCCTTCATGACGCTGCTCGCGGCGCGCGTGTCGAACAAGCCCGGCGACAAGGAACACCCCTACGGCCACTCCCGCGCGGAAACGATCGCCACAGCCATCCTTTCGTTCGTCGTGTTCTTCGCGGGCAGCCAGCTGTTCATCGCGGCCGTTTCGGGCCTGCTCGCGGGGGAAGACGCGCGCGAAATCGGCGTCCTGGCGCTGTGGGTGTCCCTGGCTTCCGTCATCGGCAAGCTCGCGCTCGCGTGGTCGCAGTTCCATTACGGCAAGCTGGCGAAGTCGAGCATGCTCGCCGCGAACGGCAAGAACATGCAGGGCGACGTCGTCACCTCGCTCGCCGTGCTCGTCGGCCTGGCCCTGGGCAAACTCCTCGGCATTCCGGTGCTCGACAAGGTGCTCGCGCTGCTCGTGTCGCTGTGGATCGTCAAGAACGCCGTCGGCATCTTCATGGAAGCGAACACGGAACTCATGGACGGCACGAACGACCACGGCCCGTATTCCGAAGTGTTCGCCGCCATCGAGACCGTCGAGAAGGCCGGCAACCCGCACCGCACGCGCATTAGACGCCTGGGGTCCATGCTCGTCGTGGACACCGACATCGAAGTGGCGCCCGCGACCACGGTGGCCGCCGCCCACGACATCGCGCTCGCGGTCGAGCGGGCCATCAAGGAACGGCTGCCGGAAGTGTACGACGTCATCGTCCACGTGGAGCCGACGGGCAACCGCGAAGAAGACGAGAAGTACGGCCTGAGTCCGGATTCGCACGCGGGGTGATTCTTTCGATCAATCCGCCGGCGTTGGGCGTGACCACGGGAAGGGTGCGGCATGCCATTCGGACCGGATTGACCGGGGGCGGGGCATGCGCATACCCATGACGAATAGGCGAGAGTACTCGCAATATTCGTCATGGGTACGTGCATGCCCCACCCGACAGCCGCATCCGGTTCGTCATCGGGCTCCACCGTACACCAGTAAAGCCGCACAACGGCTAGCAAGCCGGCGAATCGCGGCGGGCTTTTCTTTCCTAGAAACCGGCCTGAATTATCCTATCTTAAAACCATCTCACCCTCTTCTCCGTGCTCAACGCTCGAGTACTCGCTAAGCTTCGCTCCGTGGTACAAATCTCCTAGCCTCCGTGGTTGCCTTTCGACGGTGGGTCGGGTTCGTCGGGCGGACTTTACGTACTGTGGACGTGGCCGGAGTCGAAGGTGAGGACGCGGGTGTGAAAGGGATCGATATCCTTGCGATGGGTGATTTCGAACACGAGTTTGTCCGCGGCCGCGCCGAGGATCTCGTCCCGCTCCCGACGGTAGCGGCGAACCGACTCGGCGTCCATGCCAGCTTCGAGTTCGTCGATGATCACGATGTCCGCGTCTTTCAGCCTCGAAAACAGCTTCATGGCGAGCAGCTTTTTCCGCTGTCCGCCTGAAAGGTTGCGCGCGTTGTCTTCGAGCTTCGTATCGAGCCCCCCTTCCGCGCCGCCCGATCCGAAAAAGCGCCACTCGCGTAGAAAACCAGCCGCCTCGTCCCGCGAAAGCGGCAACTTAATCGAACGCGCGTAATCCATGACCGTCTCGTCGAGGATGTACTCGTCCTGGCTCACGTAGAGGATCCGGCCTTTTCTTCGACAGGAATCGTACGACGAAAGCGGCTTTCCGTTCAGCGCGACTGTTCCGGCGTCCGGCTCGAGGAGCCCGGCGAGGAGTTTCACGAACGTGGACTTTCCGCTTCCGTTGCCTCCGGCCACGCGGACACGCTCGCCGGGGGAAAACGACAAGCTCACGCCGTCCAGAATCCGCCTTTTCCCGTCGATTCCGGCGTACCCGAACGCGACGTTTTCGAACTCGAGGCGCTCGAATGAATCCCACGTTCCGATACGCCGGTCTCCGTACCCCAATTCCATGACTTCATCGATGTGCCGATACGACGGCAGCGAAGCGTACAGCGCCGAAAACAACTGTTCGGTCTGCGAGCTGAACGAAAACACCATATTGGAAACGAAAAACATGAAGAGCATGTCGCCGGTCGTGGCTCCCCTGCCGAAAGCCGCGATCCACACGACTACGAGCAGCGCGAACACCGAGTTCATGTTGCCTATCAAGTTTTTGAGCAATACCTGCGCGAAATCGTTCTTGCGGATGACGGCGAGGAAGGCGTCGAGATGCTTCGCGTGCTTCCTTTCCGCGTAATCTCCGAGGGAATTGGTCTTGTGGAGTTCGATCGCGTCGACAAAAGAGTTCGTGATCGCGTTCGCCTTTTTTAGTTCCGCGTTGACCGCGGTGGAGCATCGCCTGATCTTCGTCCGAGAAATGGCCGACACCGAAAATCCAGCGACGAACATGCCGAGCAACGCGGCGCCCAATTCAGGCCTCACGAAGGCGGCGCAACCGAGGAATACCGCGAGCATGAGGAGGTTCGACGCGATACGCATCGCGAACGCCGTCATGCTCCCCAATACGGTCATGACGTCGGCGTACAGGATGTTCTTGAGCTTTTCCTTGCCGATTCCGATCAAGTCGCGATACGGGGCGCCCGCCATCGCGGCGAACAATCCGTTCCTGAGAGATCGCAGCGCGTTCACCCCGGCCAGGTCCAGCAGCTGGTACCATCCGACGGAGAGCAGGTTTTGCGCGATCTGGCACAACAGGAACAGGCCGAAGTACAGAGCGAAAACCACGGGGGTCACGCCGTCCAGCGTACGGTCGATCAGGAACTTGAAAAAGGCGGGAATCGACAGCTCCGCGAACGCGACTGCTATCGCAAGCGCGAAGATCGAAGACGCGAGAAAGCGGTTTCCTTCCCAAGTCTTTTTCCAATACTTCCAAAACAGTTTCATTTTCCGCAAGTCCGCCTTTTCCGCTAACTTCCGAATTTCATGTCCGCAACCTGAGTTCCATTCCGAGCTTCACCCCGATTTCCCCGACAGTGAATCCGGTTCGTCATCGGTCGCTACCCGACTCCGATAAAGCCGCACGGCGGTCGCGGACATGCGAATCGCGGCGGACTTCAGTTTCCCGAGGCGCGTCTTCAGATATCCGTTCTTAAGCCTCTTGTCCCTGTTCTCCGTGCCAACGCTCGGGTACTCGCTAAGCTTCGCTCCGTGTTCGCCTTTTGTGCGGGCCGCCCGGGAGCCGAAGCCGTGCCGTCACGGGGCGCCGATGACGTACAGGGTCACGGGGTCGCGGATGCCTTTGAGTTCGACGCCGGCAGCGCGCTTCACGGGCTTTAGGGAACGCAGTTCCTGCGGGAGCAGGTTCCACGTCGCCTCGCTCATGACGATGTGCGACTTCGCTCGCTTGTTGACGCCCTCCACACGCGAGGCCATGTTGACCGTGTCGCCGATGACCGTGAACTGCATCTTTCGCTCGTTGCCGACGTTGCCAGCGATCACGCTGCCCGTGTGGAGCCCCGCGCCGATCTCGATGGGAAAGTCGCCTCGGGCCTTCCGCTTTTCGTTGAGCGCCTCCAGCGCGTCGCGCATGGCCAGGGCGGCGCGGAAGGCCCGCTCCGCGTGGTCGTTCGAAGGCACGGGCAGGCCGAACACGGCCAGGATGCCGTCTCCGAGGAACTTGTCGATGATGCCGCCCGAGCGGGTGATCGCCTCGATCATCGACTCGAGGTACTCGTTGAGGAAGGCGAAGACGGCTTCCGGCGGCATCGTCTGCGATATGGACGTGAAGTCGCGGATGTCGGTGAACATCACCGTCGCCTCGTAACGCGCGCCGTCGAGGTTGACGCGGCCGTCCATGATCGCGTCGTAGATCTCGCTCGCGAGGTAGCGGCCGAACAGGTTCTTGATCGTGTCGCGTTCCTCGAGTCCCTTCACCATGCGGTTGAAGTCGAGCGTCAGGTCTCCGAGCTCGTTGACCGTCGTGGCCGGAACCGCGACGCCCTGGTCGCCTTCCTTGAGGCGCCGCATTCCCGCGCGAAGGTCGCGGATCGGATGCATGAAGTCCTCGGCGTTCCAGCGCACGATGAAGAACACGTAGACGAGCACCATGACCATGCACGTCGCGATGCCGTACAGCATGCGGGCGCTGTCCACGACGGTGAAGTACGGCATGGGCGAGGCCGCGGTCCCGCGGTTTTCGAGGAATTGGTTGTCGTCGACGTTGTCGAAGAACAGGGCGGCGCCCCGCTCGCGACCCGCCCGCAATTCGTCGGCGCCCATCCCGAAGGCGACCCGCTTTTCCGACGGGCTCAGCCCCGTCGTCCGGTCGAGAAACGACACGCCGGAAGCGAGAAAGATGGCGACAACGGATAGCGGAAGGATCGATGCTGCCATCACGATCGCGAACAGGTTGCCGACGATGGACGAGCCGCGGCCGTACGGGCCGAACTCCGCGAGCTCATCGGGTCGGTACAGCGCCGAAAGATAGAAACGCTGGACGCGGTGCTTTTGCCACAGGTTGATGAAGAGGGCTGAAATGCCGAGGGCGAAGACGTTGATCGCCGTCACGTATACGGTGTCGTCGAGCGGAGCCGTCCCGCGCCGCACGTCGAACGCGGCCGAAACCAGCAACATGACGAGCATCGCGCCGGGTATGGCCAATCCGGCCACGTGCGGAGTCCGCGGCAGGCGCCTGCGCGCGCGGGACAGGAGGACGGGTGGCGCTTCCGTTCCCTTGCGGAACGCCTTCACGGCCCGGGAGATGGGCGATTGATACACGATGACGAACGCGATTCCCGCGATCAGCAGAAGCGGATTGACGATCATGCCGATCGGATCGAAACCGCCGCCTTCGATCGAAACCGATATGCCCTCGGCGCCCGAATCGTCGCCTCCGATGATGCCGCGGATGGTCGCCAGGTTGAGCATGCCCAATAGCAGGAAACAGAGGAGCAAGCCGGGGATGATGACTCGGAACATTCCGAAGCGCGGCACGCGCTTCGCTTTTTTCGTCTTCATGGAAGAATCATACCGTCCGGTCATCGCGGTGGCAACGATTTGTTCGGCTGCCAATTGCACGGCGATACGGGAAGGTGCGGCGGGCAATGATCGAACCGGATCAACCGGGGTGGGGCATGCAAGTACCCATGACGAATAGGCGAGAGTACTCGCAAAATAACGCCGCAGGCGGCGGTTCGTGGAACTGCGTACCTTCGTGAGGCTTTCCTGAAAGGCGCGGCGGACGAGGGTCGTACCGAGTCGACCGGAGCCTGGGGCATACAAGTACCCATGACGAATAGGCGAGAGTACTCGCAATATTCGT
>CAYZZW010000027.1:0-43184 GCA_964482955.1 uncultured Treponemataceae bacterium
CGGCGACCTCGTCGAATACGAGATCATCCCCCGGATGACGACCTTCTATCGCGCCGTGAACGAGGCGCTGGGGGCCGCATGATCCCGCTATTGCCCGTCGCGCAGGAGTTTTGGGGACGGCGGAACGACTCCCCCGCGTCCTGGATCTTCCTCATCGTGCTCGGCGCCGTAGCCGTCATCGCGATGATCGTGAACGCCGTGAAGGCGGCTACAAAGGGCGGCGGCGTGCACCGCCTCGCGAGCGCCCCGAGTTCCTCGAAGTCGTCGTTCATGCGGGCAGCCCGCCGCCGCGGCATCCCCGACCAGGACGCGGTCTTCCTGCACGACTTCGCCAAGGCCCTCGGCACGCTCAATCCCGAGTTCGTCTTCCAGAACACGCAGAAGCTCGACGCCTTCTTCCGCGACGCCTTCAATTACATCGACAAGCGCTCCGAATCCGAAGCCGTCGCCGAGGAGGGCAAAGCCCGCCTCTTTTCCATCCGCGAGGGGATCACGCAACGCGCCCTGCTCGGCGCCCCGATCTCGTCGACCCGCGAACTCGACCGCAACACGACGCTTTCCATCGTCACGCCGGACGACTCGATCAGGCCTTCGGTGGTCCGCGTCGTGGAATCGGGCGGTCTCGGCGTCGAGCGCCCCCTGGACGAGTACGGCGATCCGATCCGCGTCGGGCGCGGCACGAAGCTGACGGTCTTCTTCTACCGCAAGGCGCACCAGGGCTACACCTTCACGACCCACGCCGCGGGCTACCAGGAAATCGAGGGCTCGACCCTGCTCGTGCTCCGGCATTCGGACTCGATCCGGCCGCTGCCGGCCCGGACGAACCTCCGCCGCGAGATCGACGCGCCGTGCCGCTTCAGCCAGGTGCGCCAGGAGCCGGCGCGCGGCAAGCAGGCGCGCCGCCTCGTCGTCGATTCGCTCGAGATCAGGGGCACCATCGTCGACATCTCCGCGGGCGGCTGCGCCGTGAAATCGGCGACGAACTTCGCGCCGGGAGCCCTCCTCAAGATCACCTTCGAGGCCGCCGACGGAATCCAGACCGCGCTCGCGAGCGTGGTGCGCGTGACGGCCCTGTCCTCGGGCTGCGTCCTGCACGTCCGCTTCGCGCGCATCAGCAAGAAGGCCGTGAACGCGGTGCTGTCGTGGGTGTACGGCTACGCCGAATGAGCCCCGGACGGGCAAGCTTGACCTCCCCCACCCTCCCGCGTAGAATGGCGCCGTGAGGATCGTGGAACTCAAAAACGTCAGTCGCAAGGACGGCCCCATGCACTACCTTCGGGAGTACCGGGCGGAGGCCGTCGTGGAATTCATGGACCTCTCGACCTCCAAGCCGATCGAGTTCGTCATCGAGCACCGCGCCGTCGGCGGCTGCGACGTGCGCGTGAACGTGCTCGCGGAGATCGAGTTCCCGATCGTCCCCTTCATGAACAACCTGAAAAGCCTCATCCTCGACCTCGACCGGCGGGGAGCCTTGCCCTGATCCGGCTCCGCGCCCGCACCCCCGAGGAAACGATGGAAATCGGAGCCCGCATCGCCCGCGCGGCGCCCCCCGGCACGGTCATCGCCTTCAGGGGCGGGCTTGGCGCGGGAAAGACGACCATGACGAAGGGCATGGCCCGCGCGCTCGGGATCGTCGGGGAAGTGACCAGCCCCACCTACACCATCGTGTCCGAATATCCGGCCGAAAAGCCCCTCGTGCACGTCGACGCGTACCGCCTTTCGTCCGGCGACGACTTCGACGCGATCGGCGGCCGCGAGCTCTCCGACCCGGACGGGCTGTGCGTGATCGAGTGGAGCGAGCGGATCGCCGACGCCCTGCCGCCCGACGCCGTGTCCGTGGAGATCGACGTCGAGGACGACGGCACGCGGATCGTCACCGTGACGAACGCCGCGTTCGAAGGAGCGCTTCGGTGAACGTGCTCGGCATCGACTGTTCCACGGACCTGCTCTGCGTCGCCGTCCGCCGCGAGGCGGAATCGGACGCCCGGACGAAACAGCTCGAGCCGGGAAGCCCCGTGGCCGCCCGCCGGCGGGCGAAGCACCCGTACCGCGAGGAAGGGGGCCACTCCTGGCCGCCGGGCGTCGGCACCGCGGTGATCGAGCTCGACGTCGGACTCAGGCACGGCGAGCGCCTCCTCGGCGCGATCGAATTCGCCCTGACGGAAGCCGGGGTACCGAAGCGCGGACTGGACTTGATCGCCTGCTCGGGCGGTCCCGGTTCGTTCACGGGGCTCCGCATCGCCTGTTCCACCGCGAAAGGCCTGTCGGACGCCCTCGGCATCCCGTACGTCATGGTGCCCACGCTCGACTGCCTCGCCCGCGAGCGCGAAGGCGACTGCGACGTCGTGGTGCCGGTGATCGACGCCCGGCGCGGACGCTTCTACTCGGCCGTCTACGAACGGGGGAGCCGCGTCACCGACTGGCTCGACGCCGACCTTGCGCGGATCGTCGCCCTGGCCGATACTTATCCGGAAGTCCTGTTCACGGGCCCGGACGCCGACCGCTTCGAGGAACTCGCGGCGGAACGCTCCGGCTTCCGCGTCGCGCGCCATCCGAGGCGGGCGCCGGCGCGCGCGCTCCTGGAGCTCGGCATGGAGCTGTTCGCCCGTTCGGGCGGCGCCGCCCGCGACGCGGGTCCCTGGTACGTGCGCCCGAGCGACGCCGAGGAACACGAGCGGGACGCCTCGGGCGGAGCGACGAAGGAGGACCGGTAAACCTGCCGGGATCGGGGAACATGGACAATCCACAGCTGCGGAAGAACCTTCCCCACGGCGCCCTCCCGAATCCGGCGGCGCTCCTCAAGGATTATGCGGCGCAGTACGACCGCTCGCCCGTCCCCATCGCCGTGATGGACGAAAGCTTCCGGTACCGCTACCGCAACGCGCGCTACGAGGGCATCCTCGAAGTGTTCGGCTACCCGAACTCCCCCGACTTCCTCCGCACCTTCGAGAAGATCACGAGCTCCGCCGTCCGGCGCGAGATCGTCGAATGCCTCCGCAATCCGAAGACCGGCTACATCTGGAAGGGTTCCTTCGAGCACAAGACGCGCGACACGGCGCGCTTCATCACCCGTATCAACATCTACCCGATCTACCGGGCCGATCCGAACGCCGCCATTCCCGAAGGATACGTCGTCATCCTCGACGACGTGACGAAGGAGAACCGGGACTTCGTGCAGGGCATCTTCCAGGGACTCCTCAAGTCGTCGCTCGTGAAGGACAAGGCGACCGAGGGCAAGGACCTCGAGGGGCACATCCGCCGGCTCAACCTCTACTCGAAGCGGCTCGCCGAATCGATGTTCCGCAACCCGAAATGGCCGGAGATCGACCGCGACTTCATCGACGAGATCGGCTTCCTGGCCGCCATGCACGACATCGGCAAGATCGGCACGCCGGACTCCATCCTCGACAAGGAAGGCCCCCTGGACGAGGACGAGCACCGCATCATGCGCGAGCACACGATCAACGGCGGCCTCATCCTCGCGAAGTACCCGAACCCGATGGCCAGCCAGATCGCCATCGCGCACCACGAAAAGTGGGACGGTTCCGGGTATCCGTACGGCTTCCTCGGCAGGATGATCCCCCTGCCCGCCCGCATCGTCGCGGTGGCTGACGTCTACGACGCGCTCCGCATGAAGCGGCGGTACAAGCCGGCCATGCCGCACGTCGAGGCCATGAAGATCATCGTTTCGGAATCGGGCGATCACTTCGACCCGGACATCGTGGAAGTCTTCGTGGCCATCCACGAGGACTTCCAGAACGTCTTCGAAAAATCCGCCGGCCGCCAGACGTCTCCCGAACCTGTGTCCGTCTGAACGCCCTTCAGGGCGCCGCAGGTCTGTCCGCCGCGCGGAGCTCGGCGATGAAGCGCTCGTGCGCGTCGATCGTCGCCTCCATGAGCGCGTCCTGGACGCCGCCGCGCCCGAACTGGTCGTTGCCGTCGTTCACGTAGAGGTGAGCGAGCACGCCTTCCGCGCGCGACAACGCGTGCTCGGGATCCTCCGCGCGCGTCTTGAGCAGCGCCTTGTAGGTGAGTTCGTAGGTTTCGTCGTATGTTTTATCCCGCCACTCCGTAGCCGACATGCGCCCCTCCCCGGAAACACCGTCACGGTATCCGGGACGGGGGCGTTGCGCAAGGGGCGGCGGGTCTACTTCGAGACTTTCAGGCTGTAGAGATAGCCCTTGTCGCCTTCGTCCGACACGGTGTTCCAGAGGAAGTATTCGGCTCCCTTCGCGTCCCGCCAGTGCCTGAGCCCGTCCGCGCCGAGATATTCGACGCCGTCGGCCATGACGAGGTGGATCTGCGACTTGCCGATCTTCTTCTCGGTCTCGAGCGCCCAATGCGAGCCGTCCGACGAGACGATGACTTCGGGGATCCAGCCGTACGGTCCGTACTCCTTGCCGTCGACGATCGCGAAGGCGGCGCCGCTCGACTTTTCGGCCATGGCGATCCAGCCCGTGCCGGCGGCGCCCAGCTCGAGGCGCGCCACGAAGCGGTACGGTCCGTACTGCTTCCCGTTCACGACGAAGACCGACGTTTCCTCGTCCACCGCGGCGACGAAGCCCCAGCGCTTGCCCGCCGCGTCGAACACGATGCCGCCCCGGACTTCCTTGAAGGGACCGTAGGCCTTGCCGTCGACGTAGACCTTGCAGGCTTCTTCCGACTCCGAACTCACGAGCCCGAAGGAAGCGCCGTCGTCCGAGAGGAAGAGCTCCGACCAGTCCTTCGGCGAGGGATACGGCCCCATCACCTTGCCGTTGATCACGACGTAGCGGTCCTTTCCTCCGTTGGAATCCTTGGCGTCCGGCTTGATGGCCGCGAACGCCCAGCTCTTCCCTCCGGGCGCGAACATGACGGGACTCCGCAACTCCCAGGGGCCGAAGGACTGGCCTCCGATGACGATCGTGTTCCCGTTCTTGATCTCGTAGACGAGCGTGGCTTCCGGCTTTTGCGCCGCGAGCGGCAGGATCCAGACCGAGGCCGCGAGGCACGCGGCGATGACGGCACGTTTCATGATACCTCCGATGGACGCGCGGGCCGTATCGGCCGTCGCGCGGACTCCTTCAGTATAACGCGCGGAAACCGTTCTTCCATACCCGTGGTTTCCGAAGCGGCGGCATTTCGGGACGACCGGAATCCACCAGGCTCGAACGACGCCTTGCGAAAACGTGCCGAAAAACGTTATATTCGATACGCGTTCCGCCTGGGAACGCGTGGAGGTGGACTCTTGAAACGCGCATTCGGCATCGGCATCGTTCTATTATGCGCCACCGGTTTCGCACTGGCGCAAACCGCGTCGCTCGACGGAAAGACCTTCTCGCGCGTCGAAGGGTGGGAGTACGGGACCGACTCCATCTTTTTCGGCGCGGATGGCACCTTCGCGCGACAGATCGAAACGGGCGATTCGTACGTCGAAAGTTACGGAACATATACACTCGAAGCCGGCATGTACGGACTGCGGATTTCCTTCGACTACGAGAAGACAGCGGCGGCGGGAGCCTCCGCGGATCCGGGTCCCGACTCGTGCTATTACGCGCTCGAACCCGGCGCGGGGAAGGTCCTCGTGCTCTACACGTCGGAGGAAATCTCGGGCGTGTACGTCGCCGACGAGGACCTCTCCCTGTACGCCGCCGGCTTCACGGCTTCGTCGGAGCTGACCGAGACGCTGAAAGGGAAAAAGATCACGTATTCAGCCTCGTCGCTCGGAGACCTGTCGCTCAAGACCTTCTGGGCGGACGGCGTCAAGGGAACGGGAATCGGCTCGAGGATCGACGTCGAACTCGAGCCGTGGGACGGCGGCGAACCGACGGGCATGAAGCCCGCCGTGCTCATCGTGTGGAACGGCTTTCCGATGAATCCGGACATGTTCACCCAGAACGCGCGCGTGAAATCCTTCGACCTGACGGTCGGAAAGGCGAAGGCGGCCCGCGTTCCCCTCGAGGACACCTTCCAGCCCCAGTTCGTGCGCGTGAACGGCCAGGCGGGCGCCGCGTCGCTCTCGCTCGTCGTCACGGAAGTCTACAAGGGCTCGAAGTACGAGGATCTCTGCCTCGGCAAGATCATCGTCCTCGGCGCCCCGGCGAAATAGGGAAAGACCGTTTTCAAGGAGCGTCGATGCCCCTCACTCCGACTGCGACTCTCGTCTGCATGCTCGCGTTCTACGTCGCGTTCGCGCTCGTCTCGACCGTCATCTGCGTCTTCATCGAGCGTTCGAAGGCGACGCCGCAGCGCAAGCTGTTCCTCGTCAACCGGACCATGTCCTTCGCCTATCTCGCGGCGTTCGTCGGCTACATCGCAGCCGACGACTGGCTGAATCCCGCGTGGATCGTCTCGCGCCTGGTCCCGTACGGAATACCCGGCATCGCGCTCACCGTCCTCGCGTCGGTGCTCTCGTTCATGATCCTGTACTTGATCATGATAGCCGTGCGCGTCCATTTCACGAAACGCCTGCGCGGCACGACGCGCGGTTTCGGACGGACCATGCTGTCGGCCGCCTTTTCGCTGTTCTTCAACATCCTCTCGTGGGTGTTCGTGTCGCTCGGCTACGAGTTGTCGGGATTCTTCATCCATGACGGGATCGCGCGCGTCGCGGCCGTGTTCGCGTGGACGGCGCTCGTGCTCGGCTTCGGCTACCTGGTCCAGCGCATCGGCTATTCCGCGAGCGGGGAACGCGATCGGGATCGCGAAGCCGCGTTGTTCCCGGAGCTGTCCGCGTTCGCCGAAAGCGTCGGCGTCCGCTTTTCGAAACTCTACTATCTCAAGACGGGTGACGCGCGGATCGCGAACGCGATGGCCATCGGCATCCTGCGCCCCGCGATCGGGATATTCAGCCATCTGCACGAAAACGTCACGGACGGCGAGTTCAAGGCCGTGATGGCGCACGAACTCGGCCATATCAGGCACCGGCATTCCCTCGCGCGCTGGCTCGTCGTCTCCGTCGCCGCGGCGGCCGCGCTGTTCGCGATGGACTTCGTGTCGTCGCTCCTGCCGGAATTCGGCCGGGCGGGAGGCACGCTCGTGCGCTACGCCGTGCTCATCCTGTTCATCGCCTACCTGCCCGGGTTCATCTACCGCTTCCAGGAACGGCAGGCCGATCTCTTCGCGGCCAAGGCCACGGGCGACGCCGCCGGCTTCGTCTCGGCACTCTGGAGGATACAGGCGCTGAACGACGGGGATCCGGCCACCGCCCACAAACGCCACGCGCTCACGCATCCGGCGCTCATGCAACGCGTGGAGCACCTCGAGCGGAAGCTCGGCCTCGCCCTGCCCCATGAGGCGCCCCTCCCGCCGCTTCCGTGATTTCGGCGCCCGGTCGTTAAAAATCGCTTGACAGGTGCCGGCGACGGGCATACGATCAGTTTGGTTTTCACGTGAAAACTCGAACGACTGCAGTTCCCAGGAGCTCGACGATGACGCGTCCCGTCCCGAAGCCCTTACGCTTGCTCGCCCTCCTCCCGCTCGCGGCCCTCGCCGTTTCGTGCGCGGGCATCAAGGCCGTTTCGGGGCCCGACTCCGACGGAACCTACCGTGCGTATCTCGAATGGAAGCGACGCTACCTCTATCGGGACTACGGCTCCGCCGAAGACCGGGCGTTCATCCTGTACAGCCTCGAATCCAGGAACGAGGATTGGTTCGAGGAAAAAAACGTGCTCACGGTATCGGAAGCCCACGGATACGGCATGCTCGCCCTGGCCACGATGGCGGGGAGGGATCCCGACGCGAAGCGCGACTTCGACGCGATGTACCGCTTCTTCGACGCCCATCGGAGCCGGTTCGCGCCCGGTCTCATGGCATGGCGGCAAGTCGCGGTGGACGCGGACGGAAAGGCCGTGCCCATCGACGGGGAATTGCCGGCGTTCCTGACGGGCCGGGGGCGCGGCGTCCGCATCGTCGACTCCGAGGACGCCGATTCCGCGTTCGACGGCGACGCCGACATCGCCTACGCCCTGCTCCTCGCCGACGACGCCTGGGGATCCGAAGGGGCCATCGACTACGGCGCGGAAGCCCTCCGGACGCTCGCGGCCATCATGGAAAAGGAAATCCACCCGACCTCGCGCCATCCGCTCCTCGGCGACTGGGTCACCGCCGACCCGGAGAAAGCCGCGTTCCTCCCGGTCACCCGCTGCTCGGATTTCATGATCGGCCACTTCGCCGCCTTCGCCTCGCGCGACCCCGAGCGGCGCGCGGAATGGCTCGCGGTCCGCGAAGCCTGCCTGAAGGCCGTGGCCGAGCTCTCGGACGCGGCGGGCGGCACGGGCTTGCTGCCGGACTTCGCCGTGCTCGACCCGGAGACGAATTCGTGGAAACCCGCGCCGCCCCTCACGCTCGAGGACGACTACGACGGCGACTACAACTGGAATTCCTGCCGCGTCCCCTGGCGGCTCGGCACCGCCGCGCTGTCGGGCGACGCGGACCCGCGCCTCGCGAAGGCGGTCTCGTCCCTCGACGCGTTCTCGCGGCGCGCGGCGGGCGGGGATCCCGCGCGCGTCGCGAACGGCTACCTCGTTTCGTCGGGCACGCCCGGCGACCCGATACCGGACCGCGACTACGAGGCGGACCTTTCCTTCGTGGCGCCGTTCCTCGTTGCGGCGCGCGCCGCGGATCCCGGCAGCGACTGGGAACTGGCGCTCGCGCGGGTCGCGGGCATCGACCCGGCTCTGGGCGGCAAGCCGCTCGAGGCGTCCTCGTATTTCGGCAACTCGATCCGGCTGTTCTCGCTCATGGCCGCCGACGGAACCTGGAAGACGCCGGGAACCCGATGAAGACGAAGGTCACGATCCACGACGTGGCGCGGCGGGCCGGCGTCTCCCATACGACCGTATCGTGGGCGCTGAACGACGATCCCCGCATTACGACGGAAACCAAGCGGCGCGTCGCCGAAGCCGCCCGCGCGCTCGACTACCGGCCCAACCTATCCGCCCGGAGCCTCGTTTCGGGCAAGGTTCCCGCCATCGCCGTCGTCGCGGCCTTCTTCTCGTCGGCGTTCGAGATGGAGATCATGCGGGGCTTCGAGGAGCGGCTGGAGCTTTCAGGGGCGGATTTCGCCTTTAACCAGTACACGACCCGCGGGATCCCGGGCAAGAAGGACGAGGTGTTCCGGTCGCTCCGTTCGCGGGCGTCGGCGGTCATCGCGCTCAACCTCGTTCCCGACCGGGAAACCATCGACGGGTACGCGGCCGACGGGATCGCGCTCATCCTCGTCGAGGAGTCGCGGCCCGGGATCGCGTGCGTCGCCTCCGACAACCGCCTGGGCGGCCGCCTCGCGGTCGAGCATCTCGTCGCGCGGGGCCGGAAGCGCATCGGCATCGTGTCGGGACGGATGGAGGGACCCGACGAGGGCAGTAGCGCCGCGGAACGGATCGCCGGCTATCGGGAGGCGTTGCGCGACGCGGGCCTCGCCTCCGATCCCCGGCGCTTCGCCGAGATCGGCAGGTATTACCCCGAGGAAGGCCGCGGAGCCTTCCGCGCGATCATGGAGGCGGCCCCCGACACCGACGCGGTGTTCTGCTCAGCCGGCGACATGGTGGCGCTCGGCGCGCTCGCGGAGGCGAGGCGCCTCGGAGTGCGCATCCCGCAGGACGTGTCGCTCGTCGGCTACGACGACGTGGACGCCGCGGCGCTCGTGTCCCCGGCGCTCACGACCTTGCGGCAACCGCTCCGCGCCATGGGGTTCAGGACCATGGAGATGGCGCTCGACGCGATGGACGGGCGGCTCGACGCGCAAGCGGGCGAGACGTTCCGGCCGGAGTTGATCGTGCGGGAGTCGGCGTGACCCGCCGGGGGAGCCTTGGCACGCTCCTCTTTTTCACGTGAAAACGCTCCGGAATGAGGGGTGTTTCAGGCAAGGGGACCTCGATAACCATGGTTATGGAAGGTTTCCATCAATCTACGTTTCGGATGACGGGGATACGCCCGCTCCGAGGAGGAAGCGCATGAAGAAATCGGCATTGGCGTCCGTCGCGCTGGCTTGCATCGCCCTCGCGGCCTGCCAGAAACAGAAAGTCACGGTCAGCATCCTGGACTACCAGGACGCGACGTCGCCGGGGTACGCGGCGAACGTCGCGCTCTGGGACAAGTTCGTCAAGGAGAATCCGGACATCGAGATCGTGAAGGAAGAGCTGTTCAACGAGTCGTTCCACGAAAAGACCGCGTCGTACGTGGCCGCCGGCTCGATGCCCGACGTCTTCTTCATGTGGCCCTCGGGACGGAGCTCCCTCATCCACGAAAAGCGCCTCGCCAAGGACCTCACGAAGATACTCGCACCAGAATTCCTCTCGAAATTCGCCCCCGTCGCCACCGACGTCGCGAACCAGGGCGGCAAGTACCTCGCTATGCTGCCGGAAGCCTTCACCTACACGACCGCCGTCTACGCCAACAAGAAGCTGCTCGCCGACAACGGCCTTTCGATGCCGGCGACCTACGAAGACCTCAAGGCCATGGTTCCCGTCCTCAAGGCCAAGGGGATACAGACGGTCCTCATGGCGAACAAGGACGATTGGGTCATGCAGTCCTGCCTCTTCTCCACGGTCGCGGGCAGGATGGTCGGGGACTCGTTCGTCAACGACGTGCTGGCCGGCAAGGCCAAATTCACCGACAAGGAATTCGTCGACGCCCTCGCCTTCATCGAGACGCTGTACAAGGACGGCGTCCTCTCCCGCGAAACGGTCCAGCTCGCGTACGGCGAGGCCCCGGCCCTCTTCGCGGCGGGCAAGGCGGCCTTCCTCGTGGACGGCGACTGGCGCGTCGGCGACTTCCTGACGAACAAGGAATCCGGCATCGCGCTCATCGCTCCCGCCGCCCAGGAATCCGATTTCGAGATCGTCAACTTCCCGAAGATCCCGGGCGAACGCCATCCCGGCGTGCTTTCCGGCGTGGCCGGCACCGGTTTCGGCGTCTCCGCCGCCATCCCCTCGGGTTCGGCCAAGGAAAAGGCGGTCAAGCGCGTGCTCGAATTCCGCTACGGCGAGGAATTCCAGCGGCAGCAGCTCGAATCCGGCGCGCTCGTGCCGTCCCGCCTCGGCATCGCGAGCGACAAGATCGAGCCGTTCACGAAGAAGATAATCAAGTATTATGCCGACAACGCCAAGCTGTGCCCGGTGCTCGACGGCGTGCTCGACACGAGCGTGTGGACCCCGTGCAACCTCGGGCTCCAGCAGCTCGGACTCGGAACCACGACGCCCGCCAAGATCGCCGCGGAGATGCAGGCGGCGATGGACGCCTTCCTCAAGAAATGAAGCCGGAGCCGCCCGGCGCGGCCGGGCGGTTTCGCGCGACGTCACGGAAACCGGGAGGAGCACGCATGGCGCATAACGCGACGACGACTCGCGAGGGGACGAGGGCATACTGGGCGCTGGCGCTTCCCGCGTTCGCCCTGTACGTCTTCGTCATGGCGTTCCCGATCGGGCTCTCGATCGTGCTGTCCCTGAGCGACTATTCGGGCGGCAAGATGTTCGGGGGGCAACCGTGGGGAATCGCCGGGTTCGGCCAGTACGCGAAGCTGTTTTCCGACCCCTTCTTCTGGTACGCCCTCAAGAACAACATGTACATCGTCGCCACGTCCGTCCTCGGGCAGATCCCGCTCGGGTTCGCCTTCGCCTACGCGATCTACCGCAAGATCGTGAAGGCGCCCGGTTTCTGGCAAGGCATCCTGTACCTCCCGAACATCATCTCGATCATCGTGGTCGGCCTGCTCTGGTCCACCATCTTCTCGCCGTTCGGGCCGATTTCCGAATTCATGAACGGGCTCCAGCGGGGGCGGTTCATGGACACGATGCGCGACGCCCTGACGCAGGCCGGCGGCTTCGGCGTCGAACGGACGCAGGCGGCGTGGGACGCGCTCGTCTCGAGGATAACGGAACTCGCCGGGGCGCCCGCCGCCGCGCTCTTCCCCGACGCGCGCGAGGGCGTGGCCCGCCTGCTCGCCGGTTACGGAGCGGGGGACCTCGAACGCGCGGCGCTCGAGCTCACGAACCTCTTCGCGCCCCGGTGGACGCCCGATTTCCTCAACCAGCGCGATTGGGCGATGATCCCCGTGATGTTCGTGATCCTCTGGATGTGGACGGGCACCTACGTGATCATCTTCCTCGCCAACATGCAGAAGATCGATCCCGCGATCATCGAGGCCGCGCGGATCGACGGCGCGGGCGAAGGCCTGATCATGACGAAGGTGATCCTGCCCTCCATGACCGGGGTCATAGTCAATTCGACGATCCTCGCAATCGCGGGGTCGCTCAACTCGTTCGGGCTCGTGTACGCGATGACGGGGGGCGGCCCGGCCAGGGTCACCGAGATACTCGCCATCTACATGTACCAGAACGCGTTCCGCGCGCGGCCGAATTACCCGCTCGCGAACGCCATCGCCCTCGTCATGGTCATCGTGAGCGTGATCCTCATCGCGTTGACCAAACTCGCCGAACGCGCGCTCGGCTCACGGGAGGAATGAGACATGGACTCGACGCCGTTCAAGACGCGCGGCAAGGCCGCCGGCGCGATCGCCCGGGTCGCCGCGTACGCGGTCATGGGCACCTTCGCGCTCATGACGATCTACCCGATCTTCTGGCTCGTCATGAATTCCTTCAAATTCACGAGGGAATTCCAGACGAGCCGGCTGGCCCTGCCCAAGGCCCCGACGGTCATGAACTACGTCATGGCGTGGAAACTGGGCGGGTTTTTCCGGCTGATCCTCAATTCGGTCCTGTATACCGTCGGGAGCACCGCGGCGATCATCACGCTTTCGGCGATGGCCGGATTCGCCTTCGCCAAGCTCAAGTCCCGCGCGACGAAATGGATCTACGGAAGCTTCGTCGTCGGCATCCTGCTCACGCTGGAATCGCTCATGATCCCGCTGTTCCTCCAGATGACCGAACTCCGCCTGTACAACACGCGGCTCGCCGTCTTCATCGTCTACGTCGGCGCCGGACTGCCCATCGGCGTATTCCTCTTCACGGAGTTCATCAAGGGGATCCCGGCGGCCCTCGTGGAATCCGCGCGCATCGACGGCGCCGGTTATTTCCGGATATTCTGGTCGATCATCTTCCCCCTCACGAAGCCGGTCGCGACGACGCTCGCGATCCTCAACGTCACGGGCATCTGGAACGAGTTCTGCCTCATCAACATCCTCGTTTCGCGGACCGAGCTCAAGTCGTTGCCCCTCGGCATCCTCAAATTCTCCGGAGCCCTTTCGAGCGACTATGGCAAGCAGTTCGCGGCCCTCTGCATCGGTATGCTCCCGATGCTCGCGTTCTACCTCGCGTTCAGGAAGAAGATCACGAGCGGCGTGGCGGCCGGCGCGGTGAAGGGCTGAACCGTGGACGTCCCGAAACCCGGCTCGGGCCAGACCCGCGACGCGGGCGGAACCCCGTCGAGGGAGCCGTCGCCGCGGCCGCCCCTCGGGCTCGAGCCCGCGCTCGTTCCGCAATTCGTGTCGTTCGGCTTCGACGACAACGGCATTCCCGGTTCGGGCGGCGACGAGGGAGTCTCCTGGGTCGCGCAGGCGTTCGGATCGCGCCGGAACCCGGCAGGATCGGGCGACGCGGCCACCTTCGACGGCGCTCCGTGCCGCGCCACGTTCTTCTTTTCATCGGGCTACCTGGACGGGTGCCTGCCCTGCCCGGATGCCGCGGCCCTCGCCTATGCGCTCCGCGAAGCAGCGAAGTCCGGTTTCGAGCTCGCCAACCACACCCGTTCCCACCCGCACGGAAGCGACCTGACGGCCGAACGGTGGGTGGAGGAAATGGAAGCGTGCGAACTCGCCCTCTCCGGTCTCGTCGGGACCGGACGCTCCCCCGGCGGATTCAGGACGCCGTACCTCGAACACGGACACGGAACCTTCGAGGCCGTATCGCGGATGGGATTCGCGTATGACGCGAGCGTCGAGGAAGGCTGGCGGGCGGACCAGGACGGAAGGAACTACCTCTGGCCCTACACGCTGGACCGCGACGACTCCGAAAGCGGGCCGGCGGGCGCGTTCGCCGACGACGCCCCGCCATCGCCGCGGCGGCGCCGGTTCTGGGAACTGCCCCTGCACGCGGCCATCGTCCCGCCGGACGAGGCGTGCGAGCGGCTCGGCGCGGAACCCGGGTTACGGAGACGCATCGCGGAGCGGAAACCGGAATTCGACCCGAGTGACGGGAAAGTAACCGGGCTCGACTGGAACCTGCTCGTCGACTACGGCATGGACAAGTCGGAATACTTCGCCACCCTCGCGCACACCTTCGATCTCAGGATCGAGGGCAACCGCTGCCCCATGCTCTTCGGCGGCCACAGCGACATCTACGCGGAATCGTACCCCGGGCTTCCCCGGATATCGCCCGGGGAACGGCGCGCGGCCGTGGAGGAATTCCTCGACTACGCGCTCTCGCGGGCGGCTACCAGGATCGTGACGTACGCCGACGCGCTCTCGTGGCTCGTGCGGCCCGTTCCCTTGCATTGAACCGAGGCCGGAAAAAAGCGCTTACCGCGGCATGGCCGCGAACGCCTGGCAGGCGTGAAAGGATACACCATGAACATACTCGTCAACCACGCCGGATACGGCCCGAACGACCCCAAAACGGCCATCGTGCAGGCGGTCGGGGGCGAAAGCGAACCCGGCGCGGGCGCGCGGCTCCTCGTCTTCCGCGACAGTGAGACCGCGCCCGCGTTCGCGTTCCCGCTGTCCGGCTTTTCCGAAGTCCGCGGATGGAAGGGGCGCCGCTTCGCGACCGCGGACATGGGCGCCGTCGCTGAACCGGGACGTTACGCGACGCAGCTTTCGGACGGAGGCAGGTCGTTTCCGGGGCCTTCCTTCGCCGTGGACGGCGACGATCCCGGGCTCAAGACCGTCTCGGACCTCGTGTTCCACGTGCGGAGCCAGCGCTCGGGCGGCGTCACGGAACGAACCGACCGTTCGCTCCCCGTATTCGGGGAGGATGGAAAACGCGTCGACGCCCACGGGGGCTGGTACGACGCGTCCGGCGACATCAGCAAATACCTGTCGCACCTGAGCTACGCCGACTTCTTCAATCCGCAGCAGATACCGCTCGTGGCCTGGGCGCTCGCCTCTCCCGTGGCCCGCCTGCGCGATTCCGGAACCGAGGCGGGGCTCAAGATCGCCGCCCGGATGGCGGAGGAAGCGGCCCACGGCGCGGACTTCATCATGCGCATGCGCGATCCGGAAAGCGGCCGCTTCTACATCACCGTCTTCGACGTCTGGTCGAAGGATCCGGCCAGGCGCGTCGTCTGCACGTACCGGACGCAGCAGGGCATCCTCGAGGGCAACGCCCTGTCCGGATGGAAGGAAGGCGGCGGCATGGCCATAGCCGCGCTGGCGTCCGCCGCCGCGGCGGGCGTCGAAGGCGACTACGGCGCGGACGACTACCTGGCGACGGCGCTGTCCGCGTGGGAGACCCTGGTTTCCGGCCCGCCGCGTCCCGGCACCGCGCCGAACATCATCGACGATTACTGCGCGCTCCTCGCGTCGGCCGAACTGCTCGCCGCTGGCTCGTCCGCAGGGTCGGGCCGCGCGGACGGCGTGGCGGCGGAAGCGGCGTCCCGTGCCGCGTCGCTGTCGGCGCGCTTTTCCGGGACGCTGGGCGGCATCCGGTATTGGACGGCGGATTCCTCCGGCGCGCGGCCGTTCTTCCACGCGTCCGACGCGGGGCTGCCGATCATCGCCCTGCTCCGGTACGCGGAAGCCGCGCCCCGCGGAGAATCGCGCGACGCGGCGCTCCGGACGGCGTTCGCGGCGCTCGACGCGGAACTCGCGCTCGCGGCCGAAATGAACAACCCGTTCGGCCTCGCGCGGCAAGTGACGAAAGCCGTCGACGGCCCCGTCAAGTCCGCGTTCTTCGTCCCGCACCGGAACGAGACCGGCTACTGGTGGCAGGGCGAGAACGCGCGTCTGGCCTCCCTGGCGACCGCCGCCCGCATGGGCGCCCGCGTCCTCGACCGTTCGGGGGACGCGAAAAAGGCGGACGCGTTACGCGCTTTCGCCCGCGACCAGGTCGACTGGATCCTGGGACGCAACCCGTTCGACGTCTGCATGATGCAGGGCAAGGGCAGGAACGAGCCCTTCTACGGCTGGTACGGCATGAACGGCCCCGGCGGCGTCGCGAACGGCGTGACCTCCGGCTTCGAGGACGAGGACGACATCGCGTTCCTGCCAGAACCCTGGGCGAGCGACGGCATGCACCGCTGGCGCTGGTCCGAGCAATGGCTGCCGCACGCGGCGTGGCTCATCGCCGCCGAAACCAACCGTTGACGCGAATCCGCCGGAATCCTATTCCCGCTCGTCGGCGAGCGAGCTTTCGATGTCCTTGAAGTAACGCACGGTCTTGACCATCAGCTCGTCCGTCGACGCCTCGTCGCACACCACGACGGCGCGCGGATGGAGCTGGAGGCAGCTCGCCGTCCACAGGTGGTTCACGCCCTCCTCGACCATCGCGCGGAGGGCGCGCGCCTTCTGGTGCCCGGAGACGAGGAGGAGTATCTCCCGCGCGGCGAGCACGGTGCCGACGCCGACCGTGATCGCGCACGCGGGGACGAGGGACGGATCGCCCCCGAAGAAACGCGAGTTGGCCATCCGGGTTTCGGTCGTCAGGGTCTTGAGCCTCGTCCGCGAGGCCAGTGACGATCCCGGTTCGTTGAACGCGATGTGCCCGTCCGGGCCGACGCCTCCGACGAACAGCTCGATGCCGCCCGCGCTCTCGATGAGGCGCTCGTAGCCCGCGCACTCCTCCGCCAGGTCCTTCGCGAGGCCGTCGGGCACGTGGGCGTTCGCGGGATCGATGTCGACCTTGGAGAAAAACCGCGTCTTCATATAATGCCGGTAACTCTGCGGATGGTCGGCGCCGAGCCCCACGTACTCGTCCATGTTGAAGGTCTCCACGTGCCGGAAGGACAGCGAGCCCGCCGCGCGCATGGCCGCGAGTTCGCGGTACATCCCCTCGGGGCTCGACCCCGTGGGCAACCCGAGCGTGAATCGCCGGCCTTCCGTCGGCGCGAACGCCCGTATCCGCGCTGCCACGTACTCCGCCGCCCAGCGCGACACCGCGTCGAAATCGTTCCGTATGATGAGTCTCATCGTCGTCTCCTTCCTTTCACGTTACCCGAACAACACTCAAACGTGCCGGTCGGTTTCCAATGCATCGAAAACCATTCGGCCGCCTATCATCGTCGCCGCCACGCGGAACGAGGCGTCGAACAGCGTCACGTCCGCGTCGTAGCCCGGCAGGAGCGATCCCTTGTTCCGGAAGCGCATGACGCGGGCCGGATTCGCCGTCGCCGTCATGACGGCCTCCGGAAGCGACAAGCCGCATTCGCGCAGGGTCGCGATCCCCTTCGCCATCGTGAGCGCGGATCCGGCCAGGACTCCGTCGGCCGTCCGGCGGAACGCGCCGTCCACGTACTCCACCTCTTCGCCGTTCGCCGTCCCGCGCCCTTCGGGAAGGCCGGCCGGGCGTATGGAATCGGTGACGAGCACGATGCGCTCGACCGGCTTGTCGCGGACGAGCAGCCGCACGAGATCGGGATGCACGTGCCGGCCGTCGGCGACGATCTCGCAGCTCATCTCCTGCCGGACGAGCACGGCGCCGGCCGCGTTCGGGTTCCGGTGGTCCAGGGCGCTCATCGCGTTGAACAAGTGCGTCGCGTGCAGGATGCCGACCTGCGTTCCCTCGACCATGTTCTCGTAACTGGCGTCAGTGTGCCCCGCCTGGAGCACGATGCCCTTTTCGAGGCAGTACAGCGCGAGCTCCCGCATGCCCGTGAGCTCGGGCGCCACGGTCATGTTGACGATCCGGCCGCGGGAGGCGCGCCAGAGTTCGTCCATATAGTCGAGGTCGACCGGGCTCGACGCCCCCTGCCGCTGGGCGCCGAGCCGTTTGGGCGAGATGAACGGCCCTTCGAGGTGAAGCCCCATGATCCTGGCGCCTTCTTCCCGGCCCATGACGCCCGCGATGTCCGCCGCGCGCTCGAGAAGCTCCGGCCTCGGGGCGGCGTACAAAGTCGGGCAGAACGCCGTGACTCCCGCCTTCGCGAGGGACGCGGACATCGCGAGCGCCGAATCCCCTCCCCGCTCGTCCGTCCCGCGGCCTTCGAGGCCGTGGATGTGGGTATCGATGAATCCGGGCGATACGTACAGCCCCGACGCGTCGAGGATCCGCGTGGCGTCGTCGAAGGTCTTCTTCGAAAAGCGCCGTTCGCCGAAGACGTCCGCGATCCGCCCGTCTTCGACGAGGACGTCGCAGCGCTCCATCGCCGAGTTCCCGGTGATCACCGTCCCGCCGTGGAACAGGACGCGGCTCACCGTCGCCTCCCGCGCGCAATCCGCCACGGATCGGCCGATCGCCCGGCGGCGGAGAAGACGGCTTCCCAATCCGCGGGCGCGGACACGCCTGGTACCGGCACCGAGAACAGCCGGTCGAGCAGCGAAGCCGCGGCGCCGAACGACACCGAATGCGCGTCGTCCACGATCTCGAAGGTCCGCTTTCCCGAAGCCATGACTTCGCGGAACGCGGTCCCTTCCTCGAACGCCGCCTCACGTGCCTCCCCGAACGCGGCGAGGTCGCCGTGCGCGTAGACGGCTTGCGGGTCGAGCGCCGTGACCACGGGAACGAGCCGATCGAAAAGGTCTCGGGCGAAGCGTCTTCGTTCCGCCGAGCCCGACGGCGCCTTCGAAAGCGGGCGAGGTAACGTTCCGGCGCGGTCATCGGCGCCGGATATCCTGCCCATGGAGATGAGTTCGCCGGCGGCGAACGAGGCGCCGTGATGGACCTTCCCGCCGATGACGATGCCCATGCCGACGCCGATCCCGGCGCGCTCGCGGCCCGCGCGGAGCTCGACGAGCACGGACACGAAGTCCGAGATCCCCTCGGCGCGCTTCGTCATGAGATCGCCCCACGCGCAGCAATTCGCGTCGTTCTCCACGGCGACGGGAATGCGCCAGTTTTCGGAAACGTGTCGGTCGAAGTCGAAATCCCGCACGCCGAGCGGATCGGATTTCACGACGACCCCGCGCGCGGTGTTCACGATCCCCGGAATCCCGACGCAGGCGCCGAGCACCGGCTTTCCGAGCGCTTTGGCGGCCTTGTCCGCCTCGGCGAGGGCGCGGTCGAGCGTGGCGGGAAAGTCGCCCGGGACGGAGGCGCCCTCGATGATCCGGGTCGTCCGCCCGCCGAGGGTCACGAAGCGCGCCGCCCAACGCGCTTCCCGGATCTCGAGTCCGAGGGCGAGCCCGAAATCCTCGTCGATCGACAGCGTGACGGGACGCCGGCCTCCCAGCCTGGTGCTGTCGCCCGCGGCCCCTTCCACCACGATTCCGTTCTTGATGAGAAGTCCGACCAGGTTCGAAACCGTCGACCGGTGCATCGAAAGGGCGTTGGCCATGCCGATCCGCGAAACGGACGGGTTCCTCCAGACGGTACCGGCGACGAGGGACAGGTTGGCGTTTTTCTGGTAATTGCTGTTGACGATGCCCTGTTTCAAGCCCGATCCCCTGGACGCGGCGCGAACGGGTACCATTCCGCGCCAGTTTGTTCGTCCTATGGACATACTAACATGATTCAAGTACCCTGTCAAAGGAATGACCGGTGCGATTCCGGGAAGGATTGGGCATGGACGATAGGAATCTGTACGTCGCCGGCGATATCGGCGGCACCAACCTGAATCTCGCCGTCGCCGCCGAACGGGACGGGAAAACGGCCATCGCCTTCCGCGCCCGGTACGACACGCAGGCGGAATCCGGCATCTCGGGCCCGCTTACGCGCCTCCTCTCGGAGGCGGAAGCGTCGGGCGTCCGCGGAACGGTGCGCGCCGCGTGCCTGGCCGGCGCGGGCGTCGCGTCGGACGGCGCGATCGCGATGAGCAACGTCCCGTGGGCGATCCGCGCCGACGAGGTCCGCTCCGTCCTCGGCGTTCCCGCACTGTTCGTAAACGATTTTTTCGCGCTGCTCAACGGCGTCGCGGCGCGGTTCCGGGACGATCCCGTGTCATTCCGTTCGTTCACGCCCGCGCTCCGCGCCCCGTCGCTTTCGGACGGGACGCGCTTCGCCGCGATCGGCCCCGGTACCGGGCTCGGCATGGGATTCGCGGTGGCGGGCGATCCCCCGGTCATGTATCCTTCGGAGGGAGGCAACGCGCGGTTCCCGGTCTGGGACGAGGAATCGTTCGCGTTCATGGGATGGATGGAAACGCGGCTCGGTCGGGCGGTCTGCGCGGAAGACTGGGTGTCAGGGATCGGGATCGGCTTGTCGTACGAATACGAGGCGCTGCGCGCCGGGCGCGCCGACGACGAAAGCGATCCGATCCTCTCGGCCGAACCCGGCGACCGCGCCGCGGCGGTGGCCGGCGCGGCGGGTACGGACGCGGTGTGCGACCGCGTCATGCGGCGCTTTTCGGACGCCTACGCGTCGTGCGCGGCGGACGCCGCGCTGACCTTCCTGCCGGGGATCCTGTTCCTCGCCGGGGGCATCACCGCGAAGAACGCGGACCTCATCGCCGGGGACGGCCGTTTCGCGCGCCGATTCCGCTCGCACGGCAAGAAGGAGTGCGCGGACGCGCTCTCGTCGACGCCGCTATACGCGGTCCTGGATTACGGCATCGGCCTCTACGGCGCCCTCGAGCTCGCCGCGCGGCAGGCGCAAGCTCAGCGCGGCCAGAGCGCGGCCAGCGTCGCCTCCGCGTCGCTCCACTGAAGCCGAACGGCCTTCGCCTCGACGTCGGTTATGACGCCGCGCCCGACCGCTTCCTTGACGAAGGGCTCCGCGTCCCGGCCGAGCAGCATCGTCTCGACGATGACGAGCTTCGCGATCGGTTTCCGCTCGACGGCGGAATCACCGTAGTAGGTTTTCAGGTTTTCCTCGAGCAGCGCGGAGAGGATAGGCTCCGCGTCGGCCTTCCGCCCGAGACGGAGCAAGAGCGTGGCCAGGTGGAAGCGCGCGAGGCGGTCGCCGCTCTTTTCGAGCGCGGCGACGGCTTCGGCTTCACGGCCGGCTTTGAAGTACAGCTGCGCGAGTTTCTGGTCGACATCCTCGACGCGGCTCCTGACGGCCGCCTTCGCGTCGCCGAGCGCGCGTATGCCCGCTTCGATCGTCGCGGCGTCGTTGGAAGCCATGGCCGCCGAATATTTCCCGAACGCGTCCTCGTCGGCGTCGAACGAGCGGTTGCTCTCGTTGAAGCACGAAGAGAAGAGGAAGGCCGTCGCGAGGACGGCCGCGATTCCCGCCCGTTTCATCCCGATCGCCCCGGCTGTCAGTACGCGTCGTACACGCGTTCGACGCGGGAGTTGATCTGGCAGGTCACCTCGTACGTGATGGTGCCGAGCGCCTTCGCCCACTCGTAGCAGGAAATCTCCTCGGTGCCGTCGCGGCCCATGAGCGTGACCGGATCGCCCGCCTTCACGTCCGAGCCGGGACCGACGTCGACCATGCTCTGGTCCATGCACACGCGCCCGACGATCGGGTACGACTTCCCCCCGATGAGGACGCGTCCCCTGTTCGAAAAGAGGCGGTTGAAGCCGTCGGCGTAGCCGGCGGGGATCGTGGCGATGCGCGTGTCGCGCGGCGCGATCCACGTGCGCCCGTAGCCGACGCTCGTGCCGGCCGCGATGTCCTTCACGAAGGACACGCGCGTGAGCACGCTCATCCCGGGGTAGAGCGGGATGCTCTTCTTCGTGCCTTCGTCCGGGTAATAGCCGTAGATCATGATGCCGGGGCGCACCATGTCGAGCCACGCGTCTTCGTGCGCGAGGACGCCGCCCGAATTCGAGCAGTGGACGAGCTCCGGTTTGCGCCCGATCGTCTGCGTGATGTCGGCGACGACGGCCTTGAAGCGCGCGATCTGTTCCACCGTGTACGAGAGGTCCGCGTCGTCGCTCACGGGGAGGTGCGTGAACACGCCCTGCAGGCGCAGGTTCGGGCACTGCCGTTCGACGAAAGCCGCGAGCGCCGGGGCTTCGGCGATGGACACGCCGACGCGGCCCATGCCCGAGTCGACCTTGAGGTGCACGTTCGCGACGAGTCCGTTCGCCCGGCACACCGCTTCGAGCGTTTCTACGTTCGTCTTCTCGCACACCGCGAGCGCCACTTCGGCCGACACCGCGTCGCGCATCTCCTCGGGGAAGGCCGGGCTGAACTTGAGGATGGGCAGGCGTATCCCGTTCCGCCTGAGCTCGATCGCCTCGGGCACGGTGGCCACGCCGAGCCAGTCCACGCCGATACGCTCGGCCATGCGCGACACGTCCACCGCGCCGTGGCCGTAGCCGTTCGCCTTCACGGCGATGAGGATCTTGCGGGCGTTTCCCACGGCGGCGCGGATGCCTTCGATGTTGCGGCGGATGTTCCCGAGGTGGACCCGCGCGTGCGTCTGGTACAGCATCGCCCCTACCCCTTCACCACGATCTTGGCGACATACGGCGAGGTGGACAGCGCAAGAAGCGCGCCGTAGTTCGGGAAGAAGGAGAGTTCGTCGCCGACGCGGACGTCGGTCTTCGCCTCCTCCACGTCGAGGATGAGGTGGTCGGAACTGCCGCCGAGCACGGTGATGCCCTTGTCTTCCGGCATGATGCCGTCCACGACGACGTCCTGGCGGCCGATGACGCAGATGGCCCGCTTCCGGACGCCGCGGTCGACGAAATCCGTGGAACCGCCGAAGGCGTCCTGTCCCCGGTTCCCGATGGGAATCGAGGGCTTCGACTCGACTTCGATGACCTCCGCGAAGAGGCGGAAGGTGTCCTGGCGCGTGCCGGGGAACGGCGAACGGTCGATGACGTTGCGGCCGAGCATGATGGTCTCGCCGATGCGGAGGTGGTTGATCTCGTCGGGCATGTCGCCTTCGAGGAGGAGCGGGAGGTTCGCGCTGTTGCCGCCGGAAAGCAGGTCGAGCGGCAACCCGGTGGCCTTGCGGCACTCGTCGCGCACCTGGATCAGCGTCTGCATGTTCTCGATCGAGGGGATGACGCCGCCATAGCACGCGAGGTTGCAGCCCATGCCGACGACATGGATGCCCTTGAGCTTCGCCGCTTCCTTCACGAGGTCGACCGCGTGCGTGGGCCACACGCCTTCGCGCAGGTCGCCCACGTCCACCATGATGATGACCTTGTGGACGAGGCTCTGCGACAGGGCCGCCTCGGAGAGGGCCTTGAGCGTCGGGAGGCCCGAGTTGAGGCTGTACTCGGAGTCGCGCACGACCTCGAGCGCGTTGGACGGCGCCGGCAGGCGGAGGCAGAGGCGCGGCAGGTTGATGCCGTACTCGCCGATGGCGCGGAGGTTCGACACGCGGCTGTCCGCGATCATGGTCGGCTCCGCGTCGTTGAGCGCCTGCGCGACGGCGAAATGCGCGGCGGTCACCTTCGTCACCGCGGCCACGTCGATCTCGTGACTCGCGCAGAGGCCGATGATGTTCTCAGCGTTTTGCTTGATCCGCTCGGGGTAGATCTCGAGGTAGGGGGTCCGGTAGGTCATGCGTTCTCTCCTTGCCGCGCGGGGCGCGTCTGCGCGCCGGCGACCCATTCCTTGAAGGTTTCTATGACGTCGTCGGGATAATCCTCCGCCAGCGTTCCGAGGGCGGAGAAGCGGTAATCGTGGTCGATGAGGACGCGGGCGTCCGGGGGCGGCAGGAGGTGCTTCCCGGGACCGGTGCAGATGGCGGCCAGGCAGTCGGCGGCGCCTTCCACGCGCGTGAGGGCGCCGCCCGTGGCGACGACCCATTTCACGGCCGTGAGGTCCTTGCCCTTCACGATCTGGCGCTTGCCCGTGGCGGTATAGAGGTCGGAGACGGTGCCGGCGTGGCGCCTGGCGCCCGTCTCGACGGCGCGCGAACAGAGCCAGATGGTGAGTTCCTTTTCGCGGTCTGTCTTCGGCATGGCCTGGAGGTCGACCATCCGCGCGGCCCACGCCTCGTCGGCGCTCATGTCCGCGATGTTGCGCGCGTTCACGTAGACGCCGAGGTCGCCCTCCACGGTGCGCTTGGCGCGCGGCTCCGGGTCGACGAGCTTCGCCGCGTACTCCGGGCTGCCGTCGGTGACGGAGTGCACGTCCGTCGTGGCGCCGCCCACGTCGAAGACGACGCAATCGCCCATCGCCTTGGCGAAGAGCTCGGCGCCGCGGAGCACCGCGCCCGGCGTCGGCAGGATCTCGCGCTTCGTGAGCTCCGCGAAGCGCTCCATCCCCGGCGCGTGGACGATGTGCCGGCTGAAGGCTTCCTGCAAGATGTGCCTGAGGGGATCGACGTTGAGCACGTCGACTTCGGGAAAGACGTTCTGCGCTATCATGAGCTCGAGTCCCGCGTCCGCGAATATCCGCTTCACCTGCGTCTGCGCCGCGACGTTGCCCGCGTAGACGACGGGCGCGGGAAGCCGCAGCGCGGCCAGCTTTTGCGCGTTGCGCACGACGATG
Organism: uncultured Treponemataceae bacterium; assembly: GCA_964482955.1. Classification (GTDB taxonomy): domain Bacteria; phylum Spirochaetota; class Spirochaetia; order Treponematales; family UBA12059; genus JAPLSN01. Next base: position 24,369 of record CAYZZW010000027.1, read on the forward strand.
GCCTTTTCGCCGTAGTCGACGCCGCCCGCGAGGAGGACGATGTTCGGGTTTTCGGCCTTGATCTCGTCCAGTTCGAGGTCGTCGAGCTCGCCCGCGCTCACCATCTTGACGATGGCGCCGGCGCCCAGGGATGCCTCGCGGGCGGCGCGCGCGGTCATGCCGTAGGTGAGGCCGTGCACGGTCATGCGGAGTCCGCCCGCGGCGGAGGAATTGACGTAGATCTCCGGCTCGCCGATCGGGAGCGCGTAACGCGTCGAAAGGTCCGCGATCGCCTCGTCGACGCCGATGCCGACGTCGCCGCGGGCGACGGAGGTCGGCGCGAAGCCCTGCGCCACGTGGACGAAGCCGCCCGTCGGCCGGCGCCTGAAGCCGTTGACCTTGGTGATGGTGGAGCCGACTTCGATCGTCAGGATTTCAATGGCGTCGCTCATGGATCGCTCCGGGGGAAGGAAACGGGGCCGTGCGGGCGACGCTTGCCGTCCGCACGGCCATTCGAAAAACGGCCGCCCCGTACGGGACGGCCGCGCGCGTTTTAGATCTGTCCGCGCTTCTTGAGGGTCTTCACGATGGCGTCGACGACGTGGATGCCCTTGGTGCCGCGGCCGAAGGTGGCGTCGAGGCCGGTCTCCTTCGCCATGTCGCGGTTCACCTGGGTACCGCCCGCGATCAGCACGATCTTGTCGCGGATGCCCTTCTCGACGCAAAGCTCGGCCAGCTTCTTCATGTTCTGGCGGTGCATGTCCGAGTGGCTGATGATCGTCGAGATGAGGATGGCGGTGGCGCCCGTCTCGATGGCGGCGTCGACGAGCTTCGACACCGGCACCGACGTGCCGAGGTACGTGTATTTCACGCCGTACTTCTCGATGCCGCCGTGCTTGATGTCGAGGATCTCGCGGAGGCCGACGGAGTGCTCGTCCTCGCCGACGGTGGCCGCCACGACCTTCATGCCGAGCTTCTTGATGGTCGCGCGGATCTCTTCCTCGGGAAGCATGACTTCCTTCGGCGGGATCTTGAGCTCGGACTTCTTGATGTCGAAGCCGACCTTGCCCTTCACCTCGATGAAGCAGCCTTCCGACGGGTGCAGGACCATGAGATTGATGACTTCCGGGTCGTTGAGGCCCATCTTGCGGGCGATCTCGAGACCGGCTTCGCGCGCGATGTCCTCGGCTTCGGGCACGACGAACTGGAGGAGGACGGTGCCGTCGCCGGCCCACTCGACTTCCGGCTTGATCATGCCGCCATTGCGGTAGGGAGCGGTGCGCTCGAGGCGCTTCTGCACGTTGTCCTCGGGATCGAGCTCGTCGATGTAGACGATCTTCTCGGGCTTGCAGAGGGTGCAGCCGCCGATCGGGTCGCACGGCTTCTTGAGCCCCGCGGGGAGCTTGTTGTTGCCGAAGTGGTCGCACACGGGCGCCATGTAGTCGGGATCGCGCTGGACGATGCTGTCGACGGCGACGCCGCCCTTGGAGTCGCGCGCGATGCCGTCGCCGTTGCGCTCGGGGTACTTGCCCGAGTCGACGAAGAAGCCCTTCTCGACGCCGGCGAAGTAGCCGCCGACCTCGATGAGCTCCTCGAGGAACGCGACGGCGCGGATCTTGAGGTCGCGGATCATCTCGCCGAGCGGCCCGTTCTTGTTGAGGGTGAGGAGTTCCTTGATGCCGTCGAGCGCGGCCCAGGTCTGCTTCACGGTCTGGACGCCGCGGATGTTGTTGTAGTGCCAGGGAACGTTGCGGCCCTCGTCGGGCGTGATCGTCGACTGGATGTCGGCGCTCGTGAGCATCGAGATGAGGGTGTCGATCGTGTGCGTGCGCACCGCTTCCTCGATGTCGGCCTCGATGTAGCGCGTGTTCTGCTGCGCGCGCATCTTGTACTCGGAGAAGAAGTCGCGCAGGGCCACGGCGTACGGAAGGTCGTACCAGAGCTTCGGCGCGGGCGGCGCGTCGGGCGGCACGGTTGAGAGGCCGATGAGGCTCTTGTCCATGCCGGCGCGGACCGAGTAGGCGCAGTTGATGCCGTGCTGGACCATGAGTTCCGGCATGACGAGCCAGCCGGCCTTGGCGGTGGCGTTCGCGTTGTGCGCCCCGTCGATCTGGAAGATGCGGGCGCCGGCCATGACCTTCTTGGCCTCGGCCGCGTCCACGAACGAGCGGTACATGTTCACGTTGCGGTAGAGGACGTTGTACTGCGGATCCTGGTGCGCGCCGTTGATGCCTTCCTCGGCGAAGAGGACGGCGACCTCGGGACCGGCGACGCCGGAGACGTAGCTGTGGAAGTTGATCGGGCGGCCGACCTCTTCCTCGATCGCGTCGCAGGCCTTGCGGCTGGCGCGGATCTGCTTGCGCGTGATGGGTACGCCGCCCGTGCCCTCGGGCGTGCCTTCCATGAGGCCGTCGATGTGGCTCTGGCCGGTCGTGCGGATCACCATGAGGTGGTCGGCGCCGTGCCAGGCGGCCATGCGCATGCGGCGGATGTCGTCCTCGAAGCGGCCGGACGCGATCTCGGTCGTCACGACGCAGGAGGGCTGGGGGTCGATGTGGTCGAAGTACTTCGACGCGGGGAGGCCGATGCTGCGCTTGAGCGGCTCGGACATGTTCTTGTAGGTGAAGGGGCCCATCTTGACGCCGCCCGCGGGGATCTTGCGCCAGGTCCAGCCCTTCCTCGGCGGATGGTACTCCGCGAGGCCCTTCATGATCTCGTCGATGTCGAGTTTCTTGTTCGGGTCGAGTTCCCTGTATGCCATGGTGTGTTCCCTTTATTAGAAGAGGTTCGCGAGGACGCTCTTGTCGTCCAGGATGGCCTTGGCGGCGCCGCGGAGATCCTTACCGGTCTTCTGCGAGACCTTGAGCACGACGTGGCCCGCGCCCTTGCCGAGGAGCCCGGCTTCGAGCACGCGCGTCACGACGCCGTGCGTGGTTACGCTGTCGATGCCCATGCGGAGCAGCACGGCGCGTTCGATCGACGGCGACGTGTGCGTCTTGGCGAGGTCGACGATGGGATCGACCACCTGGTTGCAGAGCTGCCAGAACCGGTCCTTGAGCTCCTGGTCGCTCATCTTCTCGAGAGTCGCCCGCCGTTTCTCGAAACGGGCGATGCGGTCATCGGACATGTGTTCCCCCTTGTATCGGCCGCCGGTCTTCCGCCCGGCCGTCCTGCCATGCGTCCGCGCGCCTGCCGTGAGGAAGGCGCGCGGACGCTCATTACGTGAAACTTACTTTGCTTCGCCGAGTTCGGAAACGGACTTCCTCACCCACGCTTCGTCCATCTTGAGGTCCGCCGCGATGAACGCGAAGTCGGTCGCGTTCCACTTGTCGACGGGATGCGCCTTCGCCGCGTTCTTGAGGTAGGAGCGCCTGAGCTTGTCCATGTCCTGCGGCTTCCCGCGCACCTGGTCGAGGCGCTCGGGGATGACGATGGCCTTGCCCGGCACGTTGTCCTTCGGATCGCCGCGGCGCACCTCGATGCCGTTCTGGCGCGCGAACGAGAGCTGGCTGTTGTGGTGCTTGCCGGCGCCCGTGTACTCGGTCTCCTGCACGACGACGATCTGGTCCTTGTCCATCGTGCGCGCGAGCGTGACGGCGGCGGTGAGACTCGTGTTGCCCGCCGGCCCGCGCTCGAGGCCCTCGAGCTTCGTGAGGAGCTCGGTGACGTAGAAGACCTCGCCCTGCGTGACGAGCTGGTACTCGTCCATGTAGCGGAGCGACCGGGCCGCGTTGCGCGGCACGTCGGTGCGGTCCGGCCACGTGGCGAACGGGACGCCGAAGCCGGTGTGGCCCGTCGTGAAGGACTTGCGGTTGAAGTCCGTGTCGGACGCCATATGAAGGCCTCCGAGGTCCACGGAGCACGCGACGACGCGCGTATTCGCGCAGCCGGACTTGAGGAGGCCGCGCGCGGTGCCGGTCAGGTTGCCGCCGCCCGCGTGCGTGATGACGACCGCGTCGGGATCCTTGCCGAACTGCGCGCGGACCTGCGAGACGAGCTCGGTGCCGAGGGTCTCGACGCCGCGGATGCCGAAGGGCGTGTAGAGGCTCGCGTTGAAGAAGCCCGTGTCCTCGAGGGTGCGGAGGAGCACGTAGAAGAGCTCGGGGCCGACGGAGAGCTTCATCACCTCGGCGCCGTAGGCTTCGCACGCCCTGCCCTTCTCGACGATCTCGGGCTGTCCGACGTAGCGGCTGTCGAAGACTTCCTGGACGATGATGCACTTGAGGCCGCGCTGGGCCGCCTGCGACGCGACGGCGGCGCCGTAGTTGCCGCTCGTCGCCGCGATGATGCCCTTGTAACCCTTCTTCTTCGCCTCGTAGGCGGAGATGGACGCGCGGCGCGCCTTGAAGCTGCCGGACGCGTTGGCCGCCTCGTCCTTCACGAGGATCATGGCGCCCTTGCCCGGCGCGGCGGTCTTGCGGACGGCCTCGGTGAGGTTGCGGAGATAGAAGAGCGGCGTGTTGCCGACCTTGGTCTCCGACTGGATGCGGACGATGTCCTCGTGGGAATAGCCGGTCTCGGCCATCATGCGCTCGTAGTCGAAGGCGACGGGGCTCGTGATGAAACTGTCGTAGTCCATCCCCATGCACGCCTTCATGATCTCGTTCTTGCGGGCGAGCACCGCCTCGTAGGAATTGTCGCGCGCGCTCATTTTTCCGCCTCCGTGCCGATGGTCAGCAGTTCGGGAACCACGTTGCCGAAACTGTGCGTGTAATGCGGTTCGATCGTGACGAGCTTGCCGGACAGTTCGCGGCCGATGATGGTGCGCACCGTGACGCGGTCGCCGAGTTCGGCGTCCGCCGAAAGGAAGCCCGACACGCGCATGACGAGCGGCGTCTTTTTCGTATCTTCGGGAACGGTCGCGGCGCGCTGGGCGGGCGTGAGGACGGTGTCCTCGATCTCGACCCAGGTGCCTTTCGCGATTCTTGCCATGACAGATCCTTTCGCGGACGATCCGCGGAACGCCGCTCAGCGTGTCGACCGGCCGAGACTGGGCCCGGGAAACGGTGAGCGCGGCGATGTCGTGATCCGGTGTGAAGCCTCCGGAAACGGACTCTCCGGAGAGGCCACAGCGTAGCACGACATTTTCCGAGAATCAACAGATTTCGGTCGCGTCCCTTCCGAAAAACGCGCGGCGGCCACGCGCCGGACCGCATATTTATTCGCTTTTCGTGCATGAATAGACTGTAACGGATCGCGCCGTTTCGCTTTACAAGCCGTCGTTTCGGGGTTACGATACCGCGCCGTCCGAACGACGCCGTCTCCGGCGCCGATCGCGAGGCGTTTCAGGGCGGCGCTTCGCGCGCCACGCCGGATCGACCGGCGGAACCCAGCGGCTTTCAACCCAGGAGGGATTCATGCGCAAGGATAACGTGAAGGTGGTCATTTGGGGCTTCGGCGCCATGGGCGGCGGCATGGCCGAAGTGCTGCTCCGCAAGAAGGGCGTCGAGATCGTCGGCGTGTGCGACATGCACCCCGCCCGCGTCGGGAAGAGCATCTTCGAAGTGCTCGGCGTCGACCGCGCCGGACGCAAGGACGTGGTCATCCAGGGCGACATCAACAAGGTCATCTCGAAAGGCTGCGCCGACGTCGCGCTCCTCGCCACCGACAGCTTCACGAAGAAGGCCTTCGACAAGATCAAGCTCATCCTCGAAAACAAGATCAACGTCATCTCCACCGCGGAGGAGATGTCCTACCCGAAGGCCGGCGAGCCCGAGCTCGCGAAGAAGATGGACGAGATCGCCAAGGCGAACGGCGTGTCCGTGCTCGGCACCGGCATCAACCCCGGCCTCATCATGGACCTCCTCGTCATCCTCATGACGGGCGCCTGCACCGACGTCGAGTACATCAAGGCCGAGCGCGTGAACAGCCTCTCCCCCTTCGGCCCCGCCGTCATGGAAGAGCAGGGCGTCGGCCTCACGGTGGACGAGTTCAACAAGCAGTCCGCCTCCGGCCACCTCGCCGGCCACGTCGGCTTCAACGAGTCCGTCAACATGATCTGCGACGCCATCGGCTGGAAGCTCGACAAGCCGGTCGAGCAGACCATGGCACCCATCGTCTCCAAGGTGCTCCGCAAGACGAAGTACGCCGAAGTGAAGCCGGGCAACGTGGCCGGCTGCACGATGCTGGGCTTCGGCCACGTCGGCGGCAAGATGGCCGTCGAGATGATCCACCCGCAGCAGATCGAGCCGGAGCTCGAGGGCACCAACACCGGCGACTACGTCGTCATCAAGGGCACCCCGAACATCAACCTGGCCAACAAGCCGGAAGTCCCGGGCGGCATCGGCACCATCGCCATGTGCATCAACATGATCCCGCAGGTCATCAACGCCAAGCCCGGCCTCTACACGATGATCGACCTGCCCGTGCCGCGCGCCATCATGGGCGACATGCGCGAGCAGATCCGCGACTGAATCCTTCCGTAGATTCCAATTGCGCGAACCCCGGTCGACCCGCGTCGGCCGGGGTTTTTTCGTACCGCGCGCGAAATGGATTTGATGCCGGGCGTCCGGTCGATTACGATGGGATGATGAGCGACGGAACATCGTGGACGGCGGCGGGACGCCGGCTCCTCCGGATCGACACCTGGGAGCGCGTCATCGCGCAGCTCCGTCTCGTGCGCGACGCGACGGGCGAGGACGAACGCGTCGACCTCGTCCTCGTCCTCCTCGTGAACCTGCGCCTCCTCGGCCAGGATCCCGCCATCCCGGACCGGCGCGACGCGAAAGGCGACATCGAACGCATCCACGCCGAGCTCGAACGGGCGACGCGCGAAGCCCTCGACGCGGCGAAGGAGCCGTCGTCGCGCTTCGTCTACTACGCGCGCGAAGTGGTGAAGAAGCTCCCCGTGCGCCACGGCGGCGAAGAGCTCATCGAACGCATCCGCGCGGACGCCGAAGCGTTCGAGGAAGACCGGACCGATGACGATCCCCTGCGCGGCTTCGCCGGCGACCTCCGGAAGGAAGTCCACCGCCGCCTCTCGCCGCGCATCGTCGGCGCCTTCCTCGAACCCTACCTGGCGCTCGCCAAGCGGGGCGATCCGGAGCCCATCGTGCGGGCCGGCTACGTCGCGTTGCCGTCGCGCTTCGATCCCGACGAAGAATCGTCGTCCTTCGTCGACCTCGCGGAGCGCCTGCTCGAACGCCTCCGCTACCTGTGGGACTACGAACGCGGCGACCTCGCGGAAGTGAGGAGGGAACTGCTCGGGTCGATCGACCTCTTCGAGCGCTGCTTCCTCCGCGCGGAGATCGAGGGTTTCGTGGAGCTCCTCACGCCCGAACGCCTGGGCGATCCGGACCTCGAACTCGATCTCCTCAAACGGCTCTCCACGTTCAAGCGTCTCCTTAAGGACTCGCTCGCGGAAGGCCGCATCGGGCTCTACGACCTCGTCATGCTCGACCTGACGCTCGGGCGCGCCGTATTCCTCCTCGCCACCGACCTCGCGAACAACCAGCTGGCCGTCGTCGGGCCGCGACGCCTCCGCGAAGCGCTCGACGTCGTGCGCGAACTCCTGGCCATCTCCACCGTCAAGGGTTTCGCCCTCTCCGACGTCGAGCGCCAGCAAGCCGAGCTGGAAGCCCTCCGCTCGGCCGACGGCCTCGACTACGCGCGCGCCCGCCGCTGCCTCGAAGCCGTCTCCGGCGAGCTCCAGCGCTACGTCCAGGCCGAGATCATCGACCGGATGAGCGCGGTGCTCAACCGGGTGCTCGGCGAATACGACGCGCCGACCTCCCGCCTGTCGCACATCAAGACGCGATTCTTCAACAACTTCATCCGCCGCACGCAAATCCACGTCCTGAGCGAGTTCGTCGAAAAAGTGGCGCAGGCGGTCGACTCGGAACTCGCGCGCGCGAGCGCCGAGCGCAGCCTTTTCGGGAACGGCGTCACCGCGGCCGGGGAGACGCCGCCCGCCCCGGCCGGCTGCGTGGCCCGCACCTGGGTTCCCGCCGATCCCGGACTCGAGCCCTACCTCGGCGGCAAGGGCAACGGACTCCTCGACATGGCCGCGCTCGGTCTCCGCGTGCCGGAAGCCTTCGTCCTCGCGTATCCGTTTTTCCGTGCTTCCGGAGGAAACGGCGCCGACGACGGACGAGGTGCCCCGGACGCGACGCGCGGGGCCCTGATCCTCGACGCGATCGACGGACTCGAACGCGCGTGCGGGCTCCGCCTCGGCGACCCCGACGCGCCCCTCCTCGTGTCCGTCCGCTCCGGCGCGGCCGTTTCCATGCCCGGCGTGATGGCCACCATCCTGAACGTCGGCCAGACGCCGGACGTACGCCGCGCGCTCGCGGAAACCCGAGGCTCGGCTTTCGCCGACACGGTGTACGCGCGCTTCCTCTCGAACTGCGCGGCCGCCGCGGATCCGGCTCCGCGTCCAGCGCGCGCGAGATCCGGCGACGCGACGCGCGGCGTCCGCGAACTCGAGGACCTGCTCACGGCCGCCTTCGGCGAATCCTTCCTCGCGGATCCGCGGGAACAGATCCTCCGCTGCGTCGCCCTCGTTCGCTCGTCGCAGGATTCGCGCGCGGCCCGCGACTACGCGGCCACGCTCGCGTCCGCGACCCTGGCCGAAACCGCCGTGACCGTCCAGCGCATGGTCTTCGGCAACCTGGACGCGGAATCGCTGAGCGGCGTCGTCCTCACGCGGAATCCGATCACGGGCGCGGACGAACTCTTCGGCGAATTCAAGCGCCGCGCCCAGGGCGAGGAAGTCGTCATGGGCAGCGCCGGCACCGAGCCGATCTCCGGCATAGACGGAGCCGTCGCCGCGGAACTGGAACGCGGGAAGACGGCGCTCGTCGCGCGCCACAAACAGGATCTCGACCTCGAGTTCACCGTCGAAGCGGGCGAACTCTTCTTCCTGCAGGCGCGCGCGGCCCGGCTCGGCCCCTTCGCGCGCCTCGCGGCGGACACCGATTTCCTCGAACGCGGCCTCATCGGACTCCGCGAATACCGCGAGCGCGTCGCGCGCCTGGGCGACGCGCAGCCGCGAATCGCCCTGCCCCGCGGCGACTTCCGCGTACGGCGCTGGAATCCCCCTCTCGCCACGGGCGTGCCGATCGTCGGCGGCGTCGTGTCCGGGGTGCTCGTGCTTGGCGAAGACCGCCTCGCGGAAGCGGAAAGCCGCCGCGAGATCGCCGTGCTCTTCGCGCAGTCGACGAAGCCGACGGACTTCGCCGCCATGGACGCCGCGCACGCCATCGTCACCGTGTATCCGGGACGCACCTCGCATGCCGCGATCATCGCCATGTCGCTCAACAAGACCTGCGTCGTCGGCTGTTCCGGCGCCGACATCGATCTCGAAAACCGGACCGTCGCGTTCCGCTCCGGCAGGGCCGTCGTCGTGCGCGAAGGCGACAGCATCACCGTCGACGGCAATACGGGCGCCGTCTACCGCGGCGCCGCGCCCATCTCGGAATGCTTCCTGCCCCTCGCCGCCGTCGCGGAGGCGGCCGCGACCGCGCGCGATTCCGACGAAGCGGTCCGCGCGGTGCGACGGACGATCGCGGACGGCATGGACGGCCTCGGACGCGAACGCAGTCTCGAGCGGGCCACGCTCGCGGACGCGGGCTCCTTGGCAGGCAAGCGCGTGCTTCTCCGCGCGGACGCGAACGTCGCGGTGCGGGACGGCGCGGTGCTCGATCGCGGCCGCGTCATGGCGATCATCCCCGCGGTCACGGCCATCCTCGAACGCGGCGGCACGCCGATCATCTGCTCGCACCTCGGCGATCCGGGACTCGTCCGCGAAGCGCCGCTTTCGCGCGAGGAGATCTACGAAGCCTTCAGCCTCCGGCCGGTCGCGGCGGTTCTCCAAGAGGCGCTCGGCGATCGCTTCGCCTTCCTCGAGGCGAGCGTCGGCTCGTCGGGACTCCTCGTGACGAAGAACGACATCGTCCCCGGTCGCGCGTACCTGCTCGAAAACCTCCGCTTCGCCCTGGGCGAACGCGACAACGACGAAGCCTTCGCGCGCGCGCTCGCGGCCCTGTCCGACGGCGTCTTCGTCAACGACTCCTTCAACGTCAGCCAACGCCGCCACGCCAGCATCGTGGGGGTGGCGCGCTTCGTGGAACGGAGCCTCGCCGGGCCGCAAGTGACGCGCGAGCTCGCCGCGCTCGAAACGCTCCTCGAGCATCCCGTCCGGCCCTTCGTCGCGGTCTTCGGCGGCGACGAACTGGAAGCGCAGTTCGGCGTCATGACCGCCTTGCTTCCCCGACTGGACACGCTGGCAGCGCTCGTTCGACCGGGCGACACGGCCGACTCGGCGCGGCTCGAACGCGGCCTCCGCGGCACCGCCTCGGGACGCGTGCTCCTCCGCGGCGATCCCCGCGCCGACGACGCGATCGCGGCCGCCATCGATCGGGCCGGCACCGTGCTGTGGTCGGGCCCCGCGCCCTTCCTCCGAGACGCCGCGGACGACGCGACGATTACCCTCGCGGCAGGACGCGCGGTGGAGCGCGGCGCCACGGTCGTCGTCTGCAGCGACACCGACAAGGAACTCGCGGGAAGGAGTCCGCGGAACCTGCACGTATCCTCCGGCCCGCGAGCCTTCCTCGTCTACCTCGAACGGCTCTCGCTGCCCGGCATCACCCCCCTCGACCCGGCTTGAGCGCATTCTTCCTTGACAATTCCGGGAAACGGGGCTTACACTGCGGGTCCACGGAACAGATTCACGGTCTCACCTAATTCACTGCGCGGGCGCGTTCGCCCGGAGGGATATATGGGCATCAACTACCTTCGCGACCTCGAACTCGGCGGCAAGCGCGTCCTGATCCGCGTCGATTACAACGTCCCCTACGACAATGAAATGCGCATAACCGACGATACGCGCATCGTCGCGACGATGAAGACGCTGAAGCACTGCATGGAAAAAGACGCCAGGCTCGTACTCGTGTCGCACCTCGGCAGGCCCGACGGCAAGATCGAACCGTCCATGAGTCTCAAGCCCGTTGCCGAACGCCTTGCCAAGCTCATCGGCAAGCCCGTGCTCTTCCTCGACGGCGTCATCGACGGCGCCCTTAAGGCGAAGGTCGACGCGATGAAACCGGGCGACGTGGCCCTCCTCGAGAACATCCGCTTCCATCCGGAAGAGGAGGCGAACGACGACGCCTTCGGCGCGGCCCTCGCGTCGCTCGCGGACGTGTACGTCGACGACGCCTTCGCGGCGGCGCACCGCGGTCACGCTTCCAACGACGCGGTCACGAGGCACGTGCGCGAAAAGGCCGCGGGCTTCCTCCTCGAGGACGAGATCGAGTATTTCAAGAAAGCGCTGCTCGAACCCAGGCGCCCCACCACCGCCATCGTGGGCGGCAAGAAGATCAGCACGAAGATCGCCGCGATCCGCAACATCCTCGACAAGGTCGACAACCTCATCATCGGCGGCGGCATGTCGTACACCTTCCTCAAAGCCCAAGGCCTCGAGATCGGCAAGTCGATCTTCGAACCCGACCAGATCGGAACGGCGAAGGACATCATCGAGCGGTGCGCCGAGAAAGGCGTGCGCCTCGTCCTGCCCGTCGAGATCGTCGTCGCTCCGGATTGGGACGGCGCGGACCGCCGCAAGACGGTCGCCGTCGACGCCATTCCCGCGGACATGGAAGGCTTCGACATCGGCCCGCGCACCGTCGAGCTCTTCGGCCAGGTCATCAAGGCGTCGAAGACGATCGTGTGGAACGGCCCCGTGGGCGCCTTCGAAAACCCCGCCTTCGCCGCGGGCACGAACGCCATCGCGAAGCTCGTCGCAGAATCGGGCGCGCTGAGCGTCATCGGCGGCGGGGACTCGGTGTCCGCCGTGAAGAACTCCGGCTACGCCGACCGCATGTCGTACATCTCGACGGGAGGAGGGGCCTTCCTCGAACTCATGGAAGGGAAAACCCTGCCCGCGCTGAAGGCACTCGAAACCCGATAGCCGAGAATCTTTCCCCAAAAAAGCTCGTAGCGCGATAAAAGAAGTTCGCGTATCGTCGAAACGCCGAAGAGCGAGGCGATCGGGAAGGTGCGGCGAACGATAGTCGGGCCGGATGAACCGGGGTCTGGGCAGTACGACTATCCACGCCAAAGACGCGCAAGTAAGCGCAAGCTTTGTCGTGGATAGTCGTACTGCCCACCCCGCTGTTTCGTTCGGTTCGTCATCCGGCGCTTCCTTACCCCAGTAGCGCCGCACAACGAAACGTCAGTCAACGATAAACAAATCTAGCCATGGAATGCCGCTCGAATCGCGGTAGATTATCCTGCCTCATGAACCGATCGCCCGTACGCCCTTGGGTTTAGGCCCTCTCATCCTAGAACCCCTCCCCCAAATCCCTTTAGCTTCATACCTTCTATTCCTCAACTCTATTCCTTCGTGCTCTAACGCTCGAGTACTCGCTAAGCTACGCGCGTGGTCACACCCTCGTGCCCTTCGTGGTCTCTTCCCACTGTGGCACCTGCCGTCAGAGGCGGCCGAACGTTTGCGCGCGCGCGGGTTTCGGCGTAGAGTATAGGGCGACGGGAACGCGCGCTGGGCGCGGCCGGGAGGACGCATGGCAGTCGATGTCCGGAAGCTGACGGAAGAGTACATGCTCGACATGAGGACCGCGGGCGAGCGGGCCGTGGCGTTCGTCAGGCTGCTCCTCCTCATACCCATCGCGATCATGGTCGCGAGCGTGTTCGCTTCCAACCTCGCGGGCGGCGACACGCTCGCCGAAATCGTCGCTAAGGGCGCCATCCCCGTCACCGTGGGCGGAGTGCTCGTCAACGCGACCATCGCGGTCTGGCTCGTCCGCAAGCTCAAGAAACCCCGCTCCTACCGGAACTGGATGGCGTACGCGCTCCCCCTCGTCGACTGCACCATCATCGTGATCATCATCCTGTCCTACGCGCGCGTCGACCAGCCCGGCTACGTCTGGATGACCTCGGTCACCTGGTTCTTCGTCGTCTTCCTCGTGCTGTCCGCGTTCCGCTCGTCGGTGGCGTCGGTCGTCGTGTGCGGCGTCTACGCCGCCGCGTGGATGGCCGGTCTCACGTTCTGGGCGGGCGTCTCCACCGGCGCCTTCGGCGGCGCGTTCCTTTTCACGAACGCGCTGGGAGCGGGCATCAAGGTGCAGCTCGACGACGAGATCGTGAAGCCCTGCGTCATCCTCATCACTACCGCGCTCCTCGCCGTGCTCGCCCGGACGTCCAACAAGCGGCTGGCGGAGCAGATCGAAAGCCGCGTCAGGCACGAAGAACTCAAGGAAGCCCTGGAAGCCCAGGTACGGGGGATTTCGTCGACCATCGACGGAGCGTGTTCGGGACTCGAAGCCGCGTCGGCCGCCCACACGGCCGGCGTCGAGCGGATGATCGCCGCGTCGAAGGAAATAGACGGAGCTGCCGCGGGCGAGTCGGTCCAGCTCGAAACCGCCACGTCGGCCGTAACGCAGATGATCCATTCGAACGCCTCCATCGCGGAGAGCATCGAACGGCAGGCGGGACTCGTCCGCGAAAGCGCCGCGGCCATCGACGAGATGGGCGGCACCATCGCCGCGATGACGTCCACCGCCTCGAAGGCGGAAGAGATCGCCGCCAACCTCGTGCGGCAGGCGGAGGAAGGAGGGGCGACCGTACGCGACGCGGTCATGGGCGCCCGCGACACGCGGGAAGCCAGCTCGAACATCGAGGACATCATGTCGATGATCTCGGCCATCGCCGACTCGACGAACATACTCGCTATGAACGCGGCCATCGAGGCGGCCCACGCGGGCGCCGCCGGCCGGGGCTTCGCCGTGGTCGCGGACGAGATCCGCAAGCTGGCCGAATCGACGGCCACCAGCGCGCATCAGGTCGACGAGATTCTCGAAACCATCGCGGAAAAGGCCGGCACCATCGTGTCGCTGTCCGAGCGGGCCGACGCGAACCTCGGCTCCATCCTGGAAGACGCGAAGGCCACGGCCGACATCAACCGGGAGCTGCTCGGCGCCATGCGCGAACAGGACGACACGATGAGGCTCGTGCTCGGCTCCGTGCGCGATCTCGAGGCGATCACCGAAAGCGTGCGCGCCTCGAGTTCCGAGCAGGGCGCCGGCTCGAAGACCGTCCTCGAGGCCATGGAGGCGCTCGCGAAGGTGGCGGAGCGCGTGCGGGCGCTCACGAGGGCGCAGTCGGGGCACGGGTCATCGGTGGCGGACAGTTCGGCGGCCATCGTGGCGAACATCGCGAAAACCCGGGAGGCGGCGGGCTCATTGTCTTCGATAGCGGAAAAAGTCTGATCGCGTTTCGCATCAACGAAATGGCGAGGAGCGTGCAACTCGGGAAGGTGCGGCGAACGGCGGTTGGAACGAATCGACCGGGGTCTGGGTAGTACCACTATCCGCGCCAAAGACGCGCAAGTAAGCGCAAGCTTTGGCGCGGATAGTGGTACTACCCACCCGGCGGTCGCATGCCTTTCATCATCGGGAGCCGCATAGCCCCAGTAACGCCGCACTACGGCACGTTGGTCACTGAAACGCGGCGGACTTATTCGGCTGTAAACCTGCTATGAACCGGCAAGGAAGGCGCTGCCGGGTTCAGGCTCGTTTATCCTGGAAACCGGTTCCTTCGCGCAAACGCTCGAGAGCTCGCTCAATAACGCTCCGTGGCCAATACTTCAGGCGTTCGCGCCGCAGCATTTCTTGTATTTCTTGCCGGAGCCACAGGGGCAGGGGTCGTTGCGGCCGACTTTGGGTTGGCTGCGCACCACGGTCGTCGGGATGACGTTGCCGGTGTCGTAGAGCCAGCGGCCGTCCTTGCGGACGAACTCCGCGTGCTCGCGGTGCTCGTCGCGGAGGCCGCCCTGCTCGTAGCGCGCGACGAAGTCCACCGTGCCCTTCTGGTCGCCTTCGCCGCCGCCCGTCGAGCCGAGCACCGTGAGGCCGAGCCAGGTGGAGCTTTCGCTCCAGCGCTTCGTGTCCTCCACGCTGATCTCGTGCTCGTCGTCGGCCACGCAGGTGTCGACGATGTAGTCGATCGCGTGCTTCACGTACGCCGAGTAGCGGCTCCGCATGAGGGCTTCCGCGGTCGGCGCGTTCTCCTTTCCGGAGATGTAGCGGCCGCAACAGCCGTCGTACGACTTTCCCGAACCGCAGGGGCAGGGTTCGGCGGCGCTCATTTCCCGCTCCCGAGCACGCGCTTCACGAGTCCGTCGTCCACCGTGTACGGCAGCGTGACGTGCCCGAGTTCGGCGTGCTCGCCGTTGTACTCGGCGCACACCTCCACCGCGTGCTCGTTCCGCGCCCACGCGCGCCGCGCCACGCCGCCCATCACGTCCCAGGGCATCGCCATGCTGATGATCTCGTCGACGCGGGCAGACCCGTCCAGCACGAGGCCGAAGCCGCCGTTGATCGACTTGCCGATGCCGACGCCGCCGCCGTTGTGGAGCGCGACGAGGCTCATGCCGCGCGCCGCGTTGCCCGCGAAGATCTGCGTGGCCATCTCCGCCATCACGTTCGAGCCGTCCTTGATGTTGCTCGTCTCGCGGAACGGGCTGTCCGTGCCGCCGCAGTCGTGGTGGTCGCGTCCGAGCATGATCGGCCCCACCTCGCCCTTCCGCACCATGTCGTTGAACTTGAGCGCGATCTTCATGCGCCCGAGCGCGTCCTGGTAGAGGATGCGCGCCTGCGTGCCGACCACGAGCCGGTTCTTCTCCGCGTCGCGGATCCACACCCAGTTGTCGCGGTCCTGCCCGCGGCGCGTCGGGTCGATGCAGTCCATCGCCGCCTTGTCGGTGGCGCGGAGGTCTTCCGGATCGCCCGAGAGGCACACCCAGCGGAACGGCCCGTAGCCGTAGTCGAACAGCTCGGGACCGAGGATGTCCTCGACGTAGCTCGGGAAGACGAAGCCGTCCTTTTCGTCGCGACCGTTCTTCGACACTTCGCGCACGCCCGCGTCCCACACGGCCTTGAGGAAGCTGTTGCCGTAATCGAAAAAGTACACGCCCTTCGCGGAAAGCCGCTTGATGACCTCGAAGTGACGCTTGAGCGTCGCGTCCACGAGCTTCTTGAACTTCGCCGGGTCGACTTTCAGGAGACGCGTGCGCTCCTCGAAGCTGATGCCCGCCGGGCAATAGCCGCCCTCGTACACCGCGTGGCAGCTCGTCTGGTCGGAGAGGAGATCGATGCGCTCGCCCTTCGCGTCCGCCCATTCGAGCAGGTCGACGATGTTGCCCTCGAAGGCCACCGCGAGCGGCTTGCCCGCGGCGCGCGCCTCGTTGGCCAGGCGGAAGGCTTCTTCGGGAGTCTTCGCGACGACGTCCACCCAGCCCTGGCTGTGGCGCGTCTCGATGCGCGAGCGGTCCACCTCCGCGATGATCGACGCCGCGTTCGCGATGTTGGCCGCCTTGCCCTGCGCGCCCGACATGCCGCCGAGGCCGGAGGTGACGAAGAGCTTGCCGGAGAGGTCCTTGTCCGCGGGAATCCCCAGCTTGAGCCGGCCGGCGTTCAGGATCGTGTTGAAGGTGCCGTGCACGATGCCCTGCGGTCCGATGTACATCCAGCCGCCCGCGGTCATCTGCCCGTAGTTCGCCACCCCGAGCGCGGCCGCCACGGCGAAGTCGCGCGAGTTGTCGAACATGCCGATCATGAGCCCGTTCGTGATCGCCGCGCGCGGCGCGAACTTGTGGCTGCGGAACAGCCCGAGCGGATGCCCCGACTCGACCACGAGGGTCATGCGCTCGTCGAGCGCCTCGAGGTACTTCACGATGAGACGGTACTGCATCCAATTCTGGCACACCTGCCCCGTCTCGCCGTAGGTGACGAGCTCGTACGGGTACAGCGCCACGGCGAAGTCGAGGTTGTTGTCGATCATCACCTGGAACGCGCGACCCTCGACGCACTTCCCGCGATAGGACTCGATCGGCTTTCCGCGCAGGTTGCCCGCGGGCCGGAAGCGGTAGCCGTAGATGCGCCCGCGCGTGCGGAGCTCCTCGAGGAATTCCGGCGCGAGGCGTTCGTGCCATTTTTCCGGGATGTAGCGGAGCGCGTTCCGGAGCGCGAGGGCTTCCTGCTCCACGGTCAAATCGGCGTCTCGTTTCGGCGCGCGGCGTATGCCGGGCTCGAACACGGGATCGGGCGGCAGCTCGTCGAAGTCGAGGCTGATGGTCATGGCGGCTTGCGTCTTCGCGTTGGTCATGGCGGCTCCTTCCGGACGTGCGGGAATCGGGCGTCATTCTAGCATTCCGCCCGGCACCGTCGCAAGAATGGGCGTCCCCCGCCCCGCGGGCGGGTCGGCCTCCTCCGGGCTCCGCTTCGCTTCGGTCCCGCGCCGCCAGGACGGCGCGGGACCGCGGAGCGCGGTGAGCGCTCCGCGCCCTCCGTCCGCCTGACGCGGGCGACCATGGTTACTACGGAACAAAACAGTTTACGCGAACGCCTTGCCGTGCTAGCGTAGCGATGCGCCGGATCGACAGGCAACGAAGCGCCGAGCGCGAAAGAAGGTACACCATGACCGACCTCGAAAAGTACGCCGACCTCGTCGCCCGCGTCGGCGTCAACGTCCAGAAGGGCCAGACCGTCATCGTCAACGCGCCCTTGGAATGCGCCGACTTCGCGCGCGTCCTCATGAAGAGCCTTTACGCGGCCGGGGCGCGCGAAGTCGTGCCCCGCTGGTCCGACGAGCGTTCCGGGCGCATCACCTACGACCTGGCCGCCGACGCCACCTTCGACGAGTTCCCCGACTGGTCGCGGCGCTTCAACGACGACTACGCCGCCATGGGCGCCTCGTTCGTCTCCATCTCGTCCTCGGATCCCGAGATCATGAAGGGCGTCGACCCGAGCCGCCTCTCGCGCAAGGCCAAGGCGCGCCAGGTCGCCCTCGCGTCCTACATGGAGCGTATCATGGGCAACCGGAACGCCTGGTGCGTCGTCTCCATCCCCTCGCCCGCCTGGGCCAGGAAGGTATTCCCCGGCAAGTCGGAAGCCGACGCCATGAAGGCTCTCGAGACCGCCATCTACAAGGCGACCCGCGTCGATCAGGCCGATCCGGTCAAGGCGTGGCGCGACCACCAGACCGCGCTCAACGCGCGCGTCGAATGGCTCAACCGCCACAAGTTCGCCGAGCTCCGCTACAAGAACGCCATCGGCACCGACTTCCGCGTCAAGCTCGTCCCCGGCCACGTCTGGTGCGGCGGCGGCGACCACTGCCTGTCCGGCTTCGACTTCATCCCCAACATGCCCACCGAGGAAGTCTTCACCATGCCCGCCGCGGACGGCGCCGAGGGCAAGCTCGTCGGCTCCCTGCCGCTCGTCTTCCAGGGCAACCTCATCGAGGGCTTCTGGGTCCGCTTCGAGAAGGGCCGCGTCGTCGAGTACGGCGCCAAGTCCGGTCAGGAGACCCTCAAGAACCTCCTCGACACCGACGAGGGCGCGAAACGGCTCGGCGAGGTCGCCCTCGTGCCCTACGACTCGCCCATCTCGAACCAGCGCGTCCTTTTCTACAACACGCTCTTCGACGAAAACGCCTCGTGCCACTTCGCCTTCGGCAAGGCCTACCCCGCCTGCGTCGCGGGCGGCGACGCGCTGTCCAAGGAACAGCTCGCCAAGGCGGGCGCCAACGACTCGCTCCTCCACGAAGACTTCATGATCGGCACCTCGGACCTGGAAGTGACCGGCGTCACCGCCGACGGAAAAGAGATCGCCGTGTTCAGGAAGGGGAACTTCGCAATTTAGGACGCGGGCCGCGATTCGAGAACCTATGTACCCTCGTGAAGCCATTCGGGAGGGTGCGGCGGACGAACGCCGAATCGAGTCGACCGGGGTTTGGGGCATACAAGTACCCATGACGAATAGGCGAGAGTACGTAACCGTCAATTCTCCCCAGGTCTCCACAAAATCGGCTAATGAGCTTTGGAGC
>CAYZZW010000028.1:0-42729 GCA_964482955.1 uncultured Treponemataceae bacterium
CCCAGGCCAAGGAATACCGCTCGCAGGGCAAGAACGTGTGGGCCATCGGCGTCGACTCCGACCAGTACGCGGACGGCGAGTACGCGCCCGGCAAGTCCGCCGTGCTCACGAGCATGCTGAAGCGCGTCGAAGCCTCCGCGAAGTACGCGCTCGAGGCCGTCAAGAACGGCACCTTCAAGGCCGAAGTCGTCGTGTTCGACACCAAGGCGGACGGCGTGGGCTTCTCCGCGGCCAACGCCGAACTCGGCGCCGACATCGTCGCCAAGGTGAACGAGGCGAAAAAGGCCATCGTCGACGGAAAACTCAAGGTCATCCCGACCTACGCCGAGGCGAAGGCCGCCAATCTCGTCCCCGCCGGCCTCCAAGCCAGCGACAAGTAAACCGACGACCTGCCAAAAACGACCACGAAGGACACGAAGTGTAGCCACGAAGGGCACGAAGGAAGAGAGAAGAAGTTTTGAAGAAAAGGGAGAGGCTTTGTTATTCCTACCTCCCTATCCTTCTTGTTCTTCTTCGTGCCCTTCGTGTCTTCTTCGTGTCCTTCGTGGTAAATCTTCTCAGTAGCGCATTCCTTCAGAGGGGGCTTCATGGGCGGGGAGTATGCGATCGAGATGGTCGGGATCACGAAGGCCTTTCCCGGGGTCCTCGCGAACGACAGGATCGACCTGCGCGTCAAGGCGAACACGATCCACGCGCTGCTCGGCGAAAACGGGGCGGGCAAGTCGACGCTCATGTCGATACTGTTCGGACTCTACCGTCCGGACGCGGGTATCGTGCGGGTGCGCGGAAGCGACGTCGATATCCGCGATCCGAACGACGCGACCGCGCTCCGCATCGGCATAGTGCACCAGCACTTCAAGCTCGTGCGCGCCTTCACGGCCGCGGAGAACGTAGCGCTCGGCTCGGAGCCGCGCTCGAAGTCCGGCGCCTTCGACCTGAAGGCCGCGGAAGCCCGCGTCGCCGAACTCTCCGCGCGCTACGGCCTCGACGTCGACCCGCGGGCCCGCGTGTCCTCGATGTCCGTGGGCGCCCAGCAGCGTCTCGAGATCCTCAAGCTGCTGTACCGGAACGCCGACATCCTCATCCTCGACGAGCCGACCGCCGTCCTCCGCCCCCAGGAAGTCGACGAGCTCCTCGAGGTGCTCGGGCGTCTCAAGTCCGAGGGGAAGACCATCATCCTCATCACCCACAAGCTGCGCGAGATCCGCGCGGCCGCCGAGCGCTGCACCATCCTGCGCAGAGGCCGCGTGGCCGGCGACGTGGACGTGGCCGGGACGACGGAGGCGGAGCTCGCTTCGCTCATGGTCGGCCGCGAGGTGGACTTCTCGGTGGACAAGCGTCCCGCGGCTCCCGGCGACGTCGTCCTCCGCGTCGATAACCTGGTCGTCACGGACGACCGAGGCTCGGAGCGCGTGCGCGGGCTGTCGCTCGAGGTGCGCTCGGGCGAGATCGTCGGCGTGGCGGGCGTCGACGGCAACGGGCAGACCGAGCTCGTCGAGGCGATCGTCGGCCTCCGGCCCGCGAAGTCCGGCCGCGTCCTCCTCGGAACGCGCGACATCACGAAAGAGGGCGTGCGCGCCCGGATCGGGCTCGGCGTGGGCCACGTGCCCGAAGACCGCCGCAAGCACGGGCTCGTCGCCGAATTCCGGCTCGACGAAAACCTGGCGCTCAAGAGTTTCCGCGAAGCG
Source organism: uncultured Treponemataceae bacterium (assembly GCA_964482955.1). Classification (GTDB taxonomy): domain Bacteria; phylum Spirochaetota; class Spirochaetia; order Treponematales; family UBA12059; genus JAPLSN01. The sequence goes on from CAYZZW010000028.1 coordinate 1,689, forward strand.
CCGTATTCGAACCGGCTCGGCTTCGTCGACCGCGCCGCGACCGCCGCGAAGGCCGCGGCCCTCATCGAGCGCTTCGACATCCGCGCGGGCGAGGGCCCGGCGACGGTCGCGGGCTCGATGTCCGGAGGCAACCAGCAGAAGGCGATCCTCGCGCGCGAGATCGACCGCAAGCCGAAACTGCTCGTCGTCGCCCAGCCGACGCGCGGGCTCGACGTCGGCGCCATCGAATACGTCCACGAGCGCATCGTCGCCGAGCGCGACGCCGGCGCGGCGGTCCTGCTCGTCAGCTTCGAGCTCGACGAAGTCCTGGCGCTCTGCGACCGCATCGCGGCGATCTCCCGCGGGGCAATCGTGGGCGTCGTGGAGGGCGCTGGCGCGGACGAACGGCGGATCGGCGCGATGATGGCCGGCTCCGTCGACCCGGGGGCGACGGCCGGAGCGGGCGCCGGAACGGGCGCGGAAAAAGGAGGCAGCCTGTGAACGGCCGTCGAAAGCTCGGCGACGCGGTGCTCGGCGCCTTCGCCGAATCGCGCGGAGCGGTGTCCGCGCTCGTCGTGGTCCTCGGCTTCGCCTGCGGCACCCTGCTCGTGCTGGCCGTGGGGCGGAATCCCGCGGGGATGTACGCGGGCATCGTCCAGACCGTTACGGGCTGGGACCTCACGCGCGGTACGTGGAACGCGCGCTACATCGGCGAATGGATCGCCACGTCCATGCCGCTCGTCCTCTGCGGCCTGTCCATGGCCTTCGCCGCGCGGGCGGGACTCTTCAACATCGGCGCGGAAGGGCAGTACATCGTGGGGCTCTCGGTAGCGCAGTTCGTCGCGCACTTCGGGCCGGCCGTCCCGGTCCTGCACTGGCTCCTCGCCCTCGTCCTGGCGGCGGCCGCCGGCGCGGCGTGGGGCGGGCTCTCGGGTTTCCTCAAGGCGCGCTACGAAGTGTCCGAGGTCGTGTCCACCATCATGCTCAACTACGTCGCGTTCTTCCTGTCGCGTTGGGCGACCTCGCTCGTGCCGGGCGCCAACACATATCGCACGCCGGACTTTCCGATCACCGCGCGCCTCGATGACGCGTTCCTCCGCTCGGTCACGAACGGCTCGCGGCTCAACCTCGGGCTCTGGTTCACGATCGCGTCGGTCGTCGTCTTCTGGATCCTCATGGAGCGCACCAGGCTCGGCTTCGCCCTCCGCGCCACCGGGTTCAACCGGGACGCCGCGCGCGCGTCGGGCATCTCGGTGCGGGGCGCGACGAGCGCGTCCATGGCCGTCTCGGGTTCCTTCGCGGGTCTCGCGGGCGCGGTCGTCGCCCTCGGCTCCTTCGGCTTCGGGCGCGTCCTCGGGGGCATGGACAACTACGGCTTCGACGGCATCGCGGTGGCGCTCGTCGGCGGCAGCACCGCCTTCGGCACCGCGGGCGCGGGGCTCCTCTTCGGCATGCTGAGCTCGGCGCGGCCGCTCATGCAATCGCGCGGCATCCCCAAGGAGATCGCGCTCATCATCTCGGGACTCGTCGTCGTGTTCGTGTCGCTCCGCGCGGCGTTCAAGGCGATCGGAGACCGGCGCGCGGCCCGCGAAGCGGCGGCCGCCGCGGGCGTGTCGCCCGACGGACCGGCCGACGCTCGGCCGGACGGCGCGGACGGCGCCGCGAAGGGAGGCAAAGCGTGAGCGGCATCTGGGGTTTCGCGGCGGCGGTGCTCATGGTGGCGTCGCCGATCCTGATCGCGGCGCTCGGCGGGCTCGTCAGCGAGCGCTCGGGCGTCGTCAACATCGCGCTCGAGGGACTCATGGGCGTGGGCGCCTTCACGGCGGCCACCGCGCACTGCCTGCTCGAAGGCGTCGTGCCCGGCTCGGAGTGGATCGCGCTCGCGCTCGGGTCGGTCGCCGCGCTCGCGTTCTCGGTCGCGCACGCATACCCGTCGGTGATCCTCGGCGCCGACCAGGTCGTCTCGGGCACGGGCGTGAACCTCCTCTCGACGGGGCTCACGGTCTTCCTCTCGCAGATCGTCTTCGGCCGCGAGCGCACGGAGCCGTTCAGGCTCGGCATCATGCCGTTCGCCTCGGGCATCTACCCGACCGCCTTGATCGCGCTGGCGTGCGCGCTCGCGGTCTGGTACGTCCTCTACAGGCGGCCGATCGGGCTCAGGCTCCGCGCGTGCGGCGAGCATCCCCTGGCCGCGGCGAGCGCCGGCGTCGACGTGCGCCGGATCCGGTTCGGCGCGGTGCTCGCCTCGGGGCTGCTCGCGGGACTCGCGGGCGGCTGCCTCGTCCTCACCGAGACCATCCAGTACACGCAGAACACGATCAACGGCGCGGGCTTCATCGCGCTGGCCGCCGTGTCGTTCGGGCGCTGGCTGCCCAAGGGCGTCGCCGGCGCGTCCGCGCTCTTCGGCGCCGCGGTGGCGCTGGCCGTCTACATGGTGAACGTCGAGGCGCTCCGCGGCCTGCCGTCGGAATTCTTCAGCGCGATGCCGTACGTCATCACCCTCGTCACGCTCGTGCTCTTTTCCGGACGTAACTACGCGCCCGAAGCCGTCGGGAAACCGTACGGCACGGAGGGCAGCTGATGGACGCTCCGGTCGAAAGTGCGGGCCGCTTCGACGCGGACGCGGCCTTCGCCTTCCTCGTGGCCATGGGCGACCGCTACGCGTGCAAGCGCTTCGATCCGACGCTGCCCCTGCCGGCGGAGGCCGAAGCCTACATTCTCGAATGCGGACGGCTGTCGCCGTCGTCGTTCGGGCTCGAGCCATGGACCTTCCGCGTGTTCCGGGGCGGCCCGCGCTCGCGCGAATTTTCCGATGTCTGCCTCGGGCAGGAAGCCGCGCTCACTTCTCCCTTCGCGGTCGTCGTCACGACGCGGAAGCCGGAGGCCTTCGACCCGGATTCCGGTTTCGTGCGCGCGCGATCAGAGCGCTTCCCCGGCGGCCATCCCGTCTTCAAGGCCGATTACGAGGGCTACTACCGCTTCCTCGAGCGGGAGGGACGCCTGCCCCACTGGTCGCGCGCGCAGGCGTACATCGCCGGCGCGAACATGATGACGGGCGCCGCGGCCGCGGGCATCGACTCGTGCCCCATCGAAGGCTACGACGAGGAAAAGCTCGCGGCCTTCCTCGGACCCGACGCCGCCGACGAAGCTCCGGGGCTCGTCCTCCTCTTCGGCTACCGCGCCGAGGACGAACGCCCCAAGATCCGCGAGACTCTCGAATCGATCGTACGCGTGGTGTGACCGGGGCGGCCGTTTTCGCCTTGCCCTTTCGCCCGTTTCGCCTGTACTATTCCGTCGATGACCGACGGAAGCGGGCGTCCGGAACCGACGGACGACAGATATCGCGACATCTTCATGAACTCGCCGACGCCCTTCTGGGTGGAGGACTTTTCCGCCGTGGCGGCCCTGCTCGGACGGCTCCGCTCGGAAGGAGTCACGGACGTGCGCGCGTATTTCCGCGACCGCCCCGACGAATTGGCCGCGGCGGCGGCGTCGGTCCGCATCCTCGAGGTCAACGACGCGGTGAGGGGCTTCCTCGAGGGAGATTCCGACGAGATCATCGACAACGGCATCTCGCGCAACCTGAACGAAGAGAGCTTTTCCGCTTTCGGCGAGGAACTCGCGCTGATCGCCGAAGGCAAGCGCCGCTTCGACCTGGACGTGACGTCCCTGACCTGCGGCGGCCGGAACAAGCGCATCGCGCTCCGGTGGGTCGCCGCCCCGGGACACGAGGACACGCTCGACCTCGTGTACGTGTCCGGCGTCGACGTGACCGACCGGTGGAACTCGGAGCGGCTCGTCCAGCGATCCCTCGAGGAAAAGACGGCACTCGTCGACGAGATCCACTTCAGGGTCAAGCACAACCTGAGCGTCATCTGTTCCCTGCTCGGCCTGCAGGAGGAGCGTGCGCCGTCGGCCGAAACCGCCGCCAGCCTCCGGACGGCGCGGGACCGGGTGTTCGCGCTCGCCATGGTGCACGAACGCATGTGCGTGACGTCCGGCGCGGCCGGCGTTCCCATGCTCGAGTATCTGGAAGCCATCCTCGCCGAGGCCGCCGACCGCCGCGGCGTGGCCGTTTCCGTCGCGACCGAAGTGGAGGGCGACGACGTGACGCTCGACCTGGCCAGCGCGGCGCCCTGCGGCATCGTGGCCAACGAGCTCGTCACGAACGCGGTCGTCCACGCCTTCGCGGGTCGCCGGACGGGGTCCGTCCGCGCGGCGTTCCGCAAGACCGGCGACGGCTACCAGCTGACCGTCGAGGACGACGGCGTCGGCGCGGGACGCGACGTCCTGGATCGTCCCGGGCTCGGGCTCGGGATCGTGAAGCTGCTCGCCGGCCAGCTCGGCGGTTCGGTGCATCTCGCCGGTTCGGAGCGGGGGACGCGCGTCACGCTCTCCTTTCCGGCCCGCCGTCACGTTTGAACGGGCGCTTCCAAGCCGAAACCGGGAGCCTGTCGGACAGGCACGACACGCCCGGATTGCCTTCCGGCCCCGATCCGGGTAGCATGCGCGTCATGAAGGACGCGCGGACCACGATCGCCAAACTCGTCGAAGTGGCGCTCAGGCGCTACGGGATGATCGGGGAGGGCGAACGCGTCCTCCTCGGCGCGTCGGGCGGCAAGGATTCGACGACCCTGGCCCTCGACCTCGCGAAGAAGCGCGCCTGGTGGCCCGTCCGCTTCGAGCTCTCAGCCCTGCACGTGGAAACCGACCTCGGCGAGCGCCGCGACCTCGGCCCGCTCCGCGCGATCTACGAAGGCGCGGGCGTGCCGTTCGAAACGATCCGCGTGCCCGTCGTCGAACGCCTCAAGCCCGGCGAGCGCATGAACTGCTACTGGTGCTCGACGCAGCGGCGCACGGAGCTGATCCGCTACGCGATGGCGAACGGCTTCACGGCCATCTGCCTCGGCCATCACCTCGACGACATCGTGGAGACGCTCCTCATGAACATGCTCCACAAGGCGCAGATCGCCACGATGCCGCCCGTCGTGCGGTACGTGAAATATCCGCTCAAGGTTATCAGGCCGCTCGCGCTCTGCGAGGAGCGGCAGATCGTCGCGTACGCGCGGGAAGCCGGCTTCCTTTCGAACACGTGCACCTGCGGTTTCGACGGGGCGTCGCGCCGGAAGGAAGTCCGCGCCAAACTCGAAGCCCTCACGGGCGGCTCGTCGGCGCTCAAGCGCAACCTGTTCGCCTCCATGTCGGACGTCCGGGACGAGTACCTCGCGTAAGGACCATCGGGGAATGTTCACGGACGGCGCCGGTGCGGTATCCTCTCGATGCGCATCCATAGACCCATTCCTGAGGAAAGGCCGATGAAGGATCTCACGAAGGGCGACGAAACCGCGGTCATCGTCGCGTTCTCCATACCCATGCTGCTCGGCAACGTGTTCCAGCAGTTCTACAACATGGTCGACTCGATCGTCGTGGGCCAGTTCGTCGGCAAGGACGCCTTGGCCGCGGTCGGCGCCAGCTTCCCCGTGCTCTTCATGATGATCGCGCTCGTCATGGGGATCACGATGGGATCGACGATCCTCGTCTCGCAGTTCTTCGGCGCGCGCGAGGTCGGCAAGGTGCGCGCCGTCGTGGACACGGCTTACGTGTTCATGTTCTGGGCCAGCCTCGCGCTGTCGGTCGTCGGCATCGCGTGCGCGGACCTCATCATGCGCGCGCTCGGCGTCCCCGACGCGGTCCGGCCGGGCGCGGTCCTCTACCTGCGCATCCTGTTCGCCGGCTTCCTGCCCGCGTTCGGCTACAACACCGTGTCCGCCATCCTCCGCGGCCTCGGGGACTCGAAGACGCCGCTCTACATCCTCGTCGTCTGCACGCTCCTCAACGTCGTCCTCGATCTCGTGTTCGTGATCGTTTTCGGCTGGGGCATCGCGGGCGTGGCCTGGGCCACGGTGATCGCGCAGGCGGTGTCCTTCGTCGGCGCCCTGGTCGCGCTCGACCGCAAGAACGAACTCGTCCGCCTCCGGATCCGCGAACTCCGCTTCGACAAGGCGATGTTCGGCCTCAGCCTCAAGCTGGGGCTGCCGTCGGGCGTGCAGCAGAGCCTCGTCGCCCTCGGCATGACGGTGATGTCGCGCGTCGTGAACGGCTTCGGCACCGACACGATGGCCGCGTTCGCCGCCGCGATGCGCCTCGACAACCTGGCGTCGATGCCGGCCATGAATCTCGGCATGGCGCTCGCCACCTTCGTCGGGCAGAACATGGGCGCGGGCAAGACCGAGCGCGTGAAGCGCGGACACCTGTCGGCGATCGCCATCGGCGTCGGCATCTCCGTCGTCATCGGCGCCGTCGTGCTCCTGTTCGGGAAGCCGCTCATGGCGGTCTTCACGGACGATCCGGCCGTCGCCGCCATCGGGGCGCGCTATCTCCTCATCGTCGGGCTGTTCTACTGGCTGTTCGCGGTGATGTTCATCAACAACGGCGTCGTGCGCGGCGCCGGCGACGTCATGATCCCCATGATCAACACCCTGCTCGCGCTGTGGGTCGCGCGCCTGCCGCTCGCGTGGTTCCTCTCGTCCTTCATGGGATCGGATGGCATCTGGTGGGCCATCCCCGCGGGCTGGGCGGTCGGCGCGGTCTTCTCGACGGTGTATTATCTCGGGGGAAGGTGGAAGCGCATGGCGATCGTTAAGCGCCCACCCGTAGAAGAAGTCGAACCGATCGCTTGAATGCGGCGGCGCGCGAGAAAATCGGGCAGCCCGGATTTCTCGCGTTATGAATCGGGCTAGCCCGGATTTCTCGCCCGATGATTTCTGGCTATCTGCCGGGGCCCAACATGCGCTTGGGCGTCTGCTTGCCTTTCGGACCGCGCTTGGCGCCGGGTTTCTTCGAGCCCGGCGTCCTGGACGCGGCGGACTTCCGCGCGGGCCGCGCTTCCTCCGCGGGAGCTTCGTCGTCGAGGAGGCGCTTGCGCTTGTCGGGGTCGGAGCTTTCGCGCCAGAAGACGGCCACGTTGCCGATGACGCGCACGAGTTCCGCGCCGACCGCTTCGGCGAGTTCCCGCGCGACGTCGCGCCGTGAGTCCTTGAAGTCGACGAAGCGCACCTTGACGAGCTCGTGGTCGTCGAGGGCTTTCGTCAGGGTGGCGGCCAGGGCTTCGGTCGGGCCGCCCTTGCCGAGGTGCACGACGGGATCGAGCGTGCTGGCGAGCGACGCGAGGAGCGCGCGCTGTTTGGAAGTGAGCATGGACGAGTTGTACCACGGGACGCGCTGACGCCTCAAGTCGCGCCCGGTCCCGAAGACGGAGGGTAGGCGGCATGGTGTTTCCGGGAGTCAAAAGGCTCGGCGAAAAGCTCGGGCTCGGGCGGCTGGATTCGGTGATGATGGGCGTCGTGGGCAACTGCGTCGTGCGGCTCTACGACGACGTCAACATGAAGGTGCTGCACGTCACCCTGCCGGTCGCCGACGAACGCGACCGCGCGGAGATCGACGCCGCACTGGTCGAGCGCAAGACGAAGAGCGTCGAATGGCAGGGCGCGGCGATCCGCATCGTTTTTCCCGAATACTGGAAGCCGTATTCGATGAAGACCATCGAGGCGATCCTCCTCCGGATCGTGGAAACGGCGAAGGCCGCGCATCCGGACCTGTCGGCCGCGTGCGGGACCTGCGGCGCCGTCTCGGGCGACGCCGACGTCTACTCGTTCGGCGCGGCCACGCTGTACCTGTGCGGCAACTGCAGGGCGGAGATCGAGTCGAAGACCGCGCACGAACGCGCGGAGTACGAAAGCAAGCCGGGCAATTACGTTGCGGGAACGCTCGGCGCGGCGCTGTTTTCCCTGCCGGGTATCCTCCTGTGCGCCGCGTTCTTCGTGTTCTTCTCCCGCGTGGCGGCGGTCTCCGCGCTCGCGTTCGTCTTCCTGGCGACCAAGGGCTACGCCGCGTTCAAGGGCAAGCCGTCGAAAACCGGGGCCGTCATCGTCGCGGCCGTCGGGCTGTTCATGACCTGCTTCGGTACGTACTTGGCCTACGCGGCGTTCGTGTTCACGCAGGCCAAGACCCTCGAGCTGACGCTGAGCGTCCTGTCCATGCGGGAAGTGCGGCGCGAAGCCGCGCTCAACGTGATCCTGGCCGTCGTCGTGTCGATCGTCTACCTCGGCATCCAGCTGGTTTCGATGATGAAGGACTGGTCGCCGGCCGTCCTCAAGCCGGGACGGAAGGTTCCGGGGCGCTAGGAGTTTGTCGGACTTGTCCGCGAAATGAATGAAAAATCGCGGGAACGCGATTTTTCCACCCCGCAAACTCCGAAAGAAGCCTGCGTGAATAGAGATTTTCACGCTGAAAGCGCGAAAAATCTACAAGCCCGACAGGCTCCTAGGATCCGCGCGTCCGCCGTCCCGCGCCCTCTCGGCGGAGGCGGCGGTGCGGTAGCGCGCGAGTTCGCGCCGCAGCGCCTCGACGGTGAGCTTGTAGTCCCGCACGAGTTCCAGGTTGTCGCGGCCGAGGGCGTCGATGTCGTTCGCCCGCTCGGCGATCGCCGTGAAGTTCGCGATGACGCCCTCGGAGGCCGCGGCGAGTTCGTCCATCGCCGTGCGCTCGCCCAGCTCCTCGCCGGACATGGTTTCTGCCACGCCGCGCACGCGCGACGCGGAGTCGCGCAGGCGCGCGAGCGAGGCGATGACGAGTTCCCCGCCTTCGCGCTGTTCGCGCGCCGCCCCGAAGGATTCCTCGCCGAGCCGCGCGACGCGGTCGATCGCCTCGAGTATCGTGTCGAACGCCTCGCCGGCGTCCTTGGAGTGCGCCGATACCGACGCGATGTCCGAGGAGATTTCCTTCGCGCGCTCCGTGACGGCCTTCGACTGCATGCGCGTGTTTTCCGCCAGGTCGCGGATTTCCCGCGCCACCACCGCGAAGCCCGAGCCGGCGTCGCCGGCGTGCGCGGCTTCGATGGCCGCGTTCATGGCCAGGAGGTTCGTGCGCGACGCGACGTCCGCGATCGTGCGGTTGGCGGCCAGGAGGTGCGCGCTCCGCGCCTCGACCGACTCGACGGCCTTGATCACCGCCGCGAGGCGCTCCTTGCCCACGCCGCCCGCCGCGCGCAGGCGTTCGACCTCGGCCACGATGCGCTCGGACGTCACGGCGAGCGCGTGGATGTTCCGCACCATCTCCTCGACGCTCGACGACGCCTCGGCGATGCTGGCGTCCTGCAGGTCGACCACGGTGCCGAGTTCGCCGATGCCGCCGAGGATGACGGCCGCGCCTTCGCGCGAGGCGGTCAACGCCGACTCCTGGGCGTCGATGACGATACGGGCGGCGTCGAGGCGCTCGCGGATGCCGGACAGGTCCTGCCGCGTGCGCTCGGCCGAGACGGACAGTTCGTCCGCGCCGCGTTCGATCTCGTCGTTCGCGCTCCGGAGCCGTTCGACGAGCATGGAGAGGTTCTTCGTGAAAACGTTGAAGTCGCGCGCCAGTTCCCCGACTTCGTCGCGGGACGTCATGGGAACCACGGTGTCGAGATCGCCGTTCTCGATCGCGTTGAATCCGCGGCAGACGTCGCGGAGCGGGCGGGTCAGCCGGTCGCTCAGTACGAAAACGAGGCCGCCGAGGGCGAGGAGCCCGAGCGCGAATACCGCGGCGATGGAAAACACGAGCCTCGTCGTGTTTCCGTAGAGGCGCGCCTCGGGCAAGGTGAGGCCGAGGACCCAGGGTTTCGACGATCCGGGCATGGCCACCGGCTCGAGGATCCGGACGAAGCGGCCTTTCCGCCCGGCGACGGCGGTGACGAGCGTCCGCCCCGTTCCCGATCCGGCGACGACCAGGAATTCCGTCGCGGCGCCGGTTCCTTCCGTTTCCGCGAGGGCGGATCCGGGCGCCGCCGATCCGCCGCTCGCGCCGAGCACGAGCCCCTCGGAGGAAACGAGGACCGAATCGATGTCCGGATCGCGGCCGCTCCCGACGAGCTTCGTCAGGAACGCGAGCGAAAGGTCGATGCCGGTGACGCCGATGGGCGAGCCGGCCGCGTTTTTGATCGGGACCGAATAGGTCGTCATGAGCACGTTGGTCGTTTCGTCGACTTTTTCCTCGTAGGGCTCGATGACGACGCCCGAGTCGAGCTCGAGCGGCTTCGAATAGAAGTCGCCGTCGTAGCCTTCGGGGTCGCCGGCCATGCCGGCCAAGGCGAGCACTTCGTTCCCCTCGCGATACGCCCAAGGCACGAAAGCTCCGTTCGGCTCGTAATCGGGATCCGCGGCGTAGCGGGCGTCGAGGCCGTCCCAGGCGTCGGCCGCGAAGATGGCCCAGGCGGCGAAGAGGTCGGGATTGTCGCGGAGCAGGTCGGCGAGGAAAGCCGGCAATAGGTCGCGGTCGAGACGCCCGTCGGCGTGGAGACGCTCGGCGAGGACGCGGACCGTGTCGCAGGCGCGCGAAGCTTCGGTGATACGGCGGGAAATGACGGTCGCTTCGTTCCGCGCCTCGAGCACGCTCGCCTGGAGCGCCTGGTCCCGGAGCGCCGAACCGGCCTTGATCAGGGTATACGCGAGCAGCGGTCCGAAGAGGATGACTTGCGCTGCCGCGATGGTCACGAAGAGTTTGTACTTTAGTTTCATCGTAACGTAGAAGCATAAGCCGGCTTCGCCCGTTTGCAAGGCTTGGGCGGAGGGCAAATCAACCGGCGGCCGGGCGCTCGGCTTCGGGGATCCTCGACAGCACGGGCAGGCGCACCAGGATGTCCAGCGCGACCGGAATAACGAACACCCACTCGGGCCCGATCCTGTCCCAGACGAAACCGGCGGCCAGCGCGACGAGGGCGGACACCCCGGTCTGGAACAGGCCGAGTATCCCGATCCATCGGCCCATGTACGCGGCCCCGACGAATTCGAACTGCATGGCGCCGGTGATGACTCCGGTGACGAAAAACGAGCCTTGCAGTATTCCCGCGACCACGAGCGGCGCGTCGCCCCGCATGAACACGAGCATGAGGCACGATATCCAGAAAATCGGCGCAACCAGGAAGAGGACCTTCTTCCGGCCGACGCGGTCAGCGAGACGGCCGAGCGGGATGCCGAGCACGAGCGGCGTGAGCGCGAAGCCCGTCACCATCGCGCCGAGCACGAGCTCGTTCGCGCCGTGGAGTTTCGCGTAGGGCTGGGTGAATGGGATGATCATTCCTTGCGGGAGCTGCGCGACGACCGACACGACGATCAGCTTGCCCAGATGTTTGCCGTGCCCGAACACGGCGCGGAAATCGCCGGCGAGATCCAGCTTGCGGCGGCCGTGGTCGCCCCAGCGGCGGTCCCCCAGCAGGCTCGCGACGAGGACGAAGGACAGCGCGGTTCCCGCGACGCTCAGCCAGAAAAGCGGCTTGATGCCGTTCGCGTTCATCCCGCCCGAACGCGTCACGACGAAGGCGCCGAGGACCGGGCCGATCATGCCGAGCAGCCCGGCCGCGAGCGTCTCGCACATGCTCATGCCGGTGGCGCGGCGCTCGGGCGACAGGGAGTTGGCGCAGATGACGCCGCAACTGTGTCCGCTCGTGCGGTAGCCGATCCAGTAGGTGATCATGGCGACGACGAGGAGGGGCCAGCTTCCGGCGACGGCGTAGAGCGTCCATGACAGCGCGAGCAGCGCGATGCCCGCCAGGTACACGCGTTTCGATCCGACGCGGTCGAGGAGCCAGCCCGTGAACGGGCTCAGGAGGGCCGCCGCGGCCATGCCGGCGAAGTTGACGACGCCGAGTTCGGTTCCGGTCGCGCCGAGGGCGAGGGTGTAGACCGAGAGATAGGGCAGCACCATCTGGTAGAACAGGCGGTGCAGGGAGGAGCGCGTCGCCGTGACGACGAAGTCGCGCGGCAGCGACCTGACGAAGGACGCGGCGTTCGCGCCCCAGGAATCGTTCTGCATGCGAATGGGCCTTTCAGCGCCTGGCCGGCGCTATTTTTCGAGAGCAGCGATCTTGTCGACGCGCGCCTGGTGCCGGCCGCCTTCGAACGTGGCCGCCATGAAGGCGTCGACGATGTCGGTCGGCGGCACGGCGTACGTCACGCGTCCGCCGAGCGCGATGAAGTTCGCGTCGTTGTGGCGCCTGGTCATCTCGGCGGTGAACGCGTCGTGGACGAGGGCGCAGCGGATGCCCTTGATCTTGTTCGCGGCGATGGAGATGCCGATGCCCGTGCCGCACAGGAGGATGCCGAAGTCCCAGCCGCCTTTCAGGTATTCGCGCGCGGCCTTTTCGGCGATGTCCGGATAGTCCACCGAGTCGCCCGTGTCTACGCCGAGGTTCCGCACCTCGTGCCCCTTCGATTCCAGGTGGGCCATGATGCTCTTCTTGAGCTCCACCGCCCCATGATCGTTAGCAATCAGTATGCGCATCATTACTCCAAAGCATTACCACGAAGGACACGAAGGTTTGACCACGAAGGACACGAAGAAGAACAAGAAGGATAGGGAGGGATGAGTAATGAAGCCTTACCCCTTTTTCAAAACTTCTTCTCTCTTCCTTCGTGCTCTTCGTGGCTACACTTCGTGTCCTTCGTGGTAGTTTTCTTAAAAAAGCTTTTTCACGGTGGCGGCGATGTCGGGGGCGGTGAGCTTGAAGCGTTCGAGGAGCCACGCCTGCGTGCCCACTTCGCCGAACTCGCCGTCGATGCCCATGCGCCCGAAGCGGCAGACGATGCCCGCCTCCGCGATGGCCTCCGCGCACGCCGAGCCGAGGGCGCCCGCCCGCTGGCCGTTTTCGAGGCTGACGACCCGCCCGCACTTCTTCGCGTACTTGAGCACGAGCTCCGCGTCGAAGGGCTTGAGCGAGAGCGCGTCGACGATGGTGACCTCGAGCCCGTCCTTGGACAGCAGCTCCGCCGCCTTCATCGCCTCTCCCGCCATGACCGCGCCGAGCGACACGATCACCGCGTCCTTGCCTTCGCGCAGCACCTTGCCCTTGCCGAACTCGAAGCGTTCGCCTTCGGGATAGATGGCCGGCGCCGCCTTGCGCTGGAGGCGGATGTACACGCAGCCTTCGTGCGCGGCCGCGGCGGTCACGAGGGCCTTGAGCGACACGGGATCGCTCGGCTCCACGACGACGAGGTGCGGGATGGCGCGCATGAGGACGAGGTCCTCGAAGGGCATGTGCGTGCCGCCGTTGAACGCGGCGCACACGCCGGGATCGGTTCCGACGAGCTTGACGTTGAGGCGCGCGTAGTTGCCGGAGATGAAGAACTGGTCGTAGGCGCGGCGGCCCGCGAAGCAGGCGAAGGTCGCCGCGAACGGGATCTTGCCGGCGGCGGAAAGGCCGGCGGCCACGCCGAGCATGTTCGCTTCGGCGACGCCCGCGTTGAAGACGCGGTCCGGGTACGCCTTCTGGAAGGCGCCCGTGCCGGTGGCCTTCATGAGGTCGGCGTCGAGCACGACGATGTTCCTGTTTTCCGCTCCGAGCGCGACGAGCGTCTCGGCGTAGACGGCGCGCATTTCCTTGGGTGTGTCTGCCATGTTTCCGTTTCCTTCCGTCACCGGCCGAGCGCGGCGCAGGCTTCCTTCGCCTGTTCCTGCGTCACGTTCATGTTGTGGCTGCCCACCTGCCCTTCGCAGAAGGAACAGCCCTTGCCCTTGATCGTGTGCATCACGATCATGTTCGGCCCGTCGCGCCGGTCCTTGGCCCGCGCGATGGCGGCGTCGAGCGCGGCGAGGTCGTGCCCGTCGACTTCCTCGACGTGCCAGCCGAAGCTGCGCCACTTGTCCGCCAGCCGGTCCAGGTCCAGGATCTCGCTCGTGAGGCCGTCGATCTGCATCTTGTTGTAATCGGTGAAGGCGACCAGATTGCCGATCCTGTGGTGCGCGGCGAACATCGCCGCCTCCCAGTTCTGGCCTTCGTCGGATTCGCCGTCGCCGATCACGCAGTACACGGTGGACGGCAGCCCGTCCAGCCTGAGCCCGAGCGCGATGCCGCACGCGGCCGAGAGTCCCTGCCCGAGCGAGCCGGTGGTCATGTCGATGCCGGGCGTCCTGTTGCGGTCGCAGTGCGAGGGCAGGTTCGTGCCGCTCTGGTTGAGCGTCTCGAGCCACGCGAGCGGGAAGAAGCCCTTCCGCGCGAGCGTCGCGTAGAGCGCCGGTCCCGCGTGTCCCTTCGAGAGCACGAGGCGGTCGCGGTCGGCGAGCTTGGGATCGCTCGGATCGACCTTCATGTGCCGGTAATAGAGGAGGGTCAGGAGGTCCACGATGGACATGGCGCCGCCGACGTGGCCGACGCCGAGCGTCGCGATCTCCCTGATCGTGAGCGCGCGGATGTCCTTCGCGGTCTCTTCCAGTTCCTTCAATTCTCGTTCGTCCATGGATGCTCCTTTCGAAAGCGGGCGCGAGCCCGTCATTTTTCCGAGAGATTGAACACGCCGTCCCAGTTCTCGGGCGGCGACTTCTTGAGGAATTCCTCGCATCGGGTGCGGTAGTACTGCGACGGCCCGTCCTCCGGGTCGAGCTTGAGCAGCTCGTCGAAGGCGCGTTTCGACTCGGGCCAGCGCTTGGACTCGAAGACCGAGAGCGCCGCGTCGAACCCCGAGAGGAAATCGATCTTCGCCCGCGCGGCGTCGGCCTTGAGGTCGACCACTTCGAAGAGCTGTACGGGCGTGTTGATGCCGACGACGCGGACGCGGTCCATGCGGCGCGTGAGGAACGCGTCGCCCGCCGCCTGGACCGTCGCGTCGCTCGCGAGGATCCAGCTGCCGTAGCGCTTGTTGACGCCCTCGAGGCGGGCGGCCAGGTTCACCGCGTTGCCCATGATCGTGTAGTTCATCTTCTTCTCGGTGCCCATGTTGCCGACGACCATGTCGCCCGTGTTGAGGCCGATGCGCGTGGCGAGCGGCGAGGGCGTGATCTTCCGCGAAAGGAAGTCGACGTTGAGTTCGCGCTCCTTCCGCTTCATGAGCACGGCGGAGCGGCACGCGGCGGCGGCGTGGGTCGGCAGCGGAAGGGGCGCGCCGTAGAAGCCGATGATCGCGTCGCCTTCGTACTTGTCGATGGTTCCGCGCTGGTCGAGGATGATGTCGCTCATCGCGGACAGGTATTCGTTGAGGAGCACGACGAGCTGGCTGGCGGAGAGCTGCTCGGAGACGGTCGAGAAGCCGCGGATGTCCGTGAAGATGGCCGTGAGCTCGCGGTTGTCGCCGCCGAGCTTGAGGCGCTCCGGGTCCTCGATGAGCTCCTCGATGACGTCGCCCGACAGGTACGTGGAGAACGCCTTGCGGAGGAAGCTCTTTTCGCGCTCGTTCATGAGGAAGGCGATGATCGAGTGCGTGAGGAACGAGAAGAAGACCGCGAGGGCCGGTCCGACGACGGCCACGTACACGCCGGTCGAGACGAAGACGAGGTACGCGGCGACGACGATGCCGACCGTCGCGCCGAGCCCGACCAGGTTCTGGCGGAGCGGCGTGAGGCCCTTTATGAGGAAGACGAGCCCGATCGAGAGGAGCACGGCGAGCGCGCCGGACATCCACAGGGGAGTCACGTCCATGAAGGCGCGCTCGAGGATGGTGTTCGCCACCGTGGCGTGCGTGCCGACGTTCGCGTATTCCTTCTGGAACGGGTTCACGCCGAGGTCGGTCGATCCCGTGCCGGTGTAGCCGATGATGCACAGCTTGCCCGCGAGGACGGAGCCGAGGCGCTCGCGGTATTCGGCCACCGCGTCGCGGCGGTTTTTCGCCTGCGCGACGAGGTCGAGGAGGGTTTCGGCGTCCTCGGTAGCGCGCGCGTGCGATTCCGTCCCGAGGACCTTCGGGTCGAGCGCGGCGACCGCGTCCCGGACCGCGGCTTCGAGGTCGCCGTCGAGGAAGGCGGAGACGTCCGCCTGGTACGCGCGCTTCGTCTCGAGGTACGCCGCGAAGTCGGCGTCGGCGGCCGTGTCGATGGCCGCGGCGCGGAGGTCGGCGAGCGCGGCCCCGGCGTCCTTGAGCGCGACCGCCGTCATGTGGAGGGCGTCGAGCCGGCCGGTCGCGTCGGGCAGCTTCCAGGCGGCCGCCTGGGCGACGTTGGACACGAGGGTGCCGAGGGCCGCTTCGCGCCGGCCCAGGTCGACGAGCTGGTAGAAGCTCACGTGGGGCTTGTAGCTCTCGGCGAATTTCGCCTTGGGCCAGTTGAGGAGCATGTAGCCGTTTTCGGTGTCGTCGAGCGGTATGCGCACGTCGCGGACCTGGCCGTCGGGATATTTCGCGCCCTTGAGCAGGACCGACTCGCGCGAAATCACGACCTCCGGATTCCCGAAATAGTCGAGGAGCGGCGCCATGACGAGTTGCGGATACCACGCGCCGCCCACTTTCCCGAAGAGGTCGATGCGTCGTCGCACGCCGTCCTCGTCGATGAGCACGTTCGTGAACCCGAGCCTCCGGGCACCGTCGATGACGGGCTCGATGGGAATGAAGAAATCCACGCCCTCGTCGGGCAAGGCGCCTCGTTCCGTCGCCTTCGCGTACGAGAACTCCTTCGCGATGCGGGCGCGCAGTTCCGGCGCGTTGCGTTTGACTTCCGACTGCTGGATGTTCAGGGTGGGGAAACTGGCGCCGAAGAGCTTCATGGCCTTGCCGAGGTAGATGTCGTTGTCGACCGCCACCGCGCGGGCCCGGCCGAGCAGGGAATCCCCCGTCTGGTCGATGAAGGCGTTCAGCTCCTTCATGTACTCGAGCGCGTCCCGCGGCCGGAGCTGGCCGTTGGCGATGGCTTCCACCAAGTCAGACGCGCCCGACGAGATGTCGGCGAAGGCGTTCTCGAAATCGTCCTTGAGGCCGTTGTCGAGGTAGAAGGCGTCCACGCCCGCGGGGCTCTTGTTGAGGTACTCGATATCGAACACGGCGTAGCGGGTGTCGAATTCCCTGAGGAGGACGAGGCCGTCGGCGATGACGCTCCGCGGCCACGGCCAGGTGCCGACGTTGTCGATGGAGGTGTCGTCGATGTTGAGGAGCACGATGGCTCCGTTGTTCTTCACGGCCGGCTTGAGCCTGAGGAAGGTGTCGTAGACGCCGTATTCGAGCCGCGCGAAGAGGGGAAGGGCGTACAGGGCCGCGACGAAAAGCCCGATGCCGAGCGGGATGAGGACGCGCCTGCGTTCGCCTTGTTTTTTCGCCATGTGGGGTACCTCGCGGATTGGGTCGTCTCGGGTCGCCGATTCGGGGCGGCAAGGTTGAAAAACCGGCCGAACTGCGATTATAGTAGGGACTTGGAATCCGTACAAGGACGGTGCTCATGACGAAAAGTATGCTGTTTGTCTGCGTTTTGGCGCTCGCCGGAACGCTGGGGGCGTTCGCTCAGTCCAACGAGGTCGTCGACGCGATCCTCACGACGGACGCGCTCGATTACGGGAAGGCGGCCTACCTCGTGCTCGTCGCCTCCGACAACATCGCCGAGGACGCGGGCGAATCGCGCTCCTTCGAGATGCTCAAGGAGCTGAAATGGGTGCGGGAGTCCGTGAACGCGGCCGATCCGGTCACGCTCGCCGACTATTCCTATTTCCTCATGAAGGCCTTCGGCCTGAAAGGCGGGCTCATGTACGCCATCGCGCCGGGACCGCGCTACGCCTACCGCGAGCTGGTCAAGCGGCAGGTCATCCAGGGCCGGGCCGATCCCCAGGCCGCCGTGACCGGCGAGCGGGCCGTCCGGCTCCTCGGCCGCGTGCTCGACCAGGTGGGGGACTGACATGAAAAAGATCCTCGTCGCCCTCGTCGCGCTCGCCGCCGCCCTGTCCGTCCACGCGCTGGACGTGGGGCTCGTGCTGGACAATTCCACGGTCTACGAATACGAAAGCGAAGGCGCGCTGTTCCAGAAGGACCGCGCCACCCTGTGGCTTTCGACGCCGATTTCGGCCGATTTCGACCTGTTCGCCTCGGTCCGCGCCGATTACCGCTATCCGGACGCCCCGGCTCCCTGGGGCATGTCGCCCTTTTCCGCGGACGTGGGCTGGCTCGAGTTAAAGGGAACCTTCAAGACCGCCTCGGGCGCGCCCGTCGACCTGAGCCTGGGCCGCTTCGTCCTGGCCGACGAAGGCGGCAAGATCATGTACGGCCGCTACGACGGGGCGCGCGTGGCGCTGCTCCTGCCGACCATGACCTTCGGGGGCTTCCTCGGCTACACCGGACTCCTCCCGAAGCAGGAAGCCCGGGTGCTCGTCTCGGTCGACGACATCGCCGACTACGAGAATCCCGATCGCTATTTCGCGCCGAACCGCGCGGTCTTCAACGCCAAGGTCGCGTTCACCGAGCTCTTCGCCCGGCACGACCTGTCGCTCACGCTCGCCGGCCAGTTCGACCTCCGCAAGCTGGCGGACAAGACCCCCGACGAGCTGGCGCACAGCCAGTACCTGAGCGCCGTCCTCCGCGGCCCGATCGGGAACCTCCTGTTCCACGAAGCGTACGTGGACGTGGGCGGCGGCGAGCGGACGAGCGGCTTCGCCCTCATGGTCGCGGCCGGCTACTCGATCAAGCTCTTCCTGCCGGAAGCCGCCAATTTCAAGGTGTCCGGTTCGGTGGACTTCGCCTCCGGCACCATGGGCGCCTTGGCTCCCTTCGTCCCGATCAACCAGCGTCCGGTCGGCTTCGCGTTCGACGCGCCGCTCGGGAACAACCTGAACGCGGTGCTGGACGTGTCCGTCAAGCCGGTTTCCGTCGTCACCTGCGGGCTCAAGGGCGCCGCGTTCCTCCGTCCCTCGGCGCAAAAGCTCGAAGATCCGTACTTCGACGACGCCTCCACGGACCTGTACCTGGGCTCGGAAGCCGACCTGTACGTCACGCTCGACCTGGCGTCGGACGTGTCGATTTCGCTCGCAGGCGGGGCGTTCCTGCCCAATTCCGGAGGGGCGTTTGTTTCCGACGCGCCGCCGCGATACATTGTGTCGGGTACGGCCACGGTTTCGTTCTGATTTTCCGCCAAAGGGGTAGCTATATGAAGAAAGTCGTCATCGCGCTCGCGCTCGTCGTCCTCGTCGCGTCCGTCTTCGCCCAGGAAGCCGTGTTCAAGGAGGTGACGGGCAAGGTCGAGTACCAGCTGCCCGGCAAGGAATGGCGTCCGGCCAAGGCCGGGATCAAGCTGCCGGTCGACGCCGTGGTGTCCACGGGCTTCAAGAGCTTCGCCTCCATCACCCTCGGCTCCTCGCTCGTCACGGTGAAGCCCCTCACCAGGCTTTCCTTCCGCGAAATCGTCAAGCGCGAAGGCGGCGAGTCCGCCAAGCTCTACCTGACCGCCGGCCGCATCAAGGCGGAAGTGAATCCGCAGAGCGGCCAGAAGGTCGACTTCACGGTGCAGAGCCCCACCGCCACCGCTTCCGTCCGCGGCACCATCTTCGAGTTCGACGGCGTGAACCTGTACGTGCCGCGCGGCATCGTCAGCTACGTCAACGCCTTCGGCCAGTCCCGCACCATCATGCGGAACGAATCCACCACGCTCGCCGTGAACGGCGAAGTGGCCATGCCGGCGGAAGTCCAGGAACTCGATGCCGCCGCCGGCGGCGTGAGCGAGTTCGACTTCGGCTCCGGCTCGGGCGGTTCGGGCATGGCCCCGCCCGTCGTCGTGCCGATGGCGACCGTCTCGATCTCCGTCAACTGAACCCGGAAACCGGTTCCGTCGTGAAGCGCTTGATAGCGACGCTCGTGGCCACGCTCTGCGTGGCCGCGGCGTTCGCCCAAGACGATCCGCTCGTCGAAGCCTACAAGCGGAACTTCGTGCGGGCCAGCCTGCCCGGCAAGCTCGAGCTGCTCATCGAGGCGGCCGAATACCGCGACAAGGACATGGGCCCGCTCTACGCCCTGTCGCTCCAGTTCGCGCTCGACAACGCCGCGCTCATCAAGACCGACTCCGTCCTCCGCGATCTCGTCGTCTTCACCGTCAAGGCCATCGGCCAGGCGAAGTACGCCGCCGCCGCCCCGAACCTCGTGCGGCTCTTCGACGCGTACAAGGACACGGGGATCCGCATGGCGATCCTCGACGCGCTCGCCCTCGTGGGGAACGCGACCGTGATCGGCGAGCTCAACGACATCCTGTCCACCTTCAACGCCAACCACCGCGCGGGACTCGAGCCCGACCACCTCGTGCTCGCCTCGCTCGTGACCGCGCTCGGGACGCTCGGCGACGGTTCGTCGTTCGGCATCCTCTTCTCGACGCTCGTGGCCGGCTACCCCGACGCGATCCGTTCGCGCGCGTCCGAAGCGCTCGGCGCGCTCAAGGGCGATTACCGCGCGTTCATCGTGCGGGTGATCGAGACGAACCCGCCCGCGGAAAAGGCGGCGGCGCTCGGGCTGGCGCGCGAAAGCCCGAAGCTCTCCGACGAGGACAAGGGCTTCGTGGCCGAGAGCGCGCTCCGGATCGCCCTCGGCTTCTCGTCTCCCAACCAGGCCGACCAGGCGGCGATGCGGATCATGCGCTACGCCGCGGTGAACGAACTCGAGCGGACGAAGCGCGCCCAGGCGACGACGCTCGTCGTCAAACATTTCCGAGAGACGATCGCGGACTACGCCCGCGGCAGCGCGCCGAAGTCCGCCCTCGTGGAGGCGATGGCCTGTCTCGGCGCCATGGGGACGAACGAGGCGGCCCAGGCCCTCGCGCTCTACCTGGAGGCGTACAACGCCGAGACCGAACGCGGCCGCGCCCCCGACGAACAGATAGCGCTCGCCCTGGTCAACGCCCTCGCGCGACTCGGAGACCCGATCGCGTACGACGACATCCTCTACATGAGCTACCTGTCCTACCCCGAAAACGTGAAGAAAGCGGCGCGCGAAGCCCTCTCCCGCCTGCGCTGACGGACTGCCCCGTGGACGTCCTGTTCGTCGGAGGCTCGGGCAACATCTCGCTCGAGGCGAGCCGGGAAGCGGTCGCGCGGGGCCTGCGTCTCACGCTCCTCAACCGCGGCACGCGCGGGATTCCCGTACCGGGCTCCACCGACCCGATCGTAGCCGACATCACGGACGAAGCGACGACCGCCGCCAGGCTCGAGGGCCGGAGCTTCGACGCGGTGGTCGACTTCATCGTCTATCGTCCGGAAGAAGCGGAGCGCGCGATACGGCTCTTCGAAGGCCGCACGGGCCAATACGTCTACATTTCGTCCGCGTCCGTGTACCGAAAGCCGCCCTCGAGCCACGTGATCACGGAAGCGACGCCGCTCGGGAATCCATTCTGGCCCTACGCGGCCGACAAGCTGGCGTGCGAGCGCGTTTTCGAACGCGCGTATCGGGAGCGCGGCTTCCCCGCGACCATCGTGCGTCCGTCGCACACCTACGGGAACGGCTGGGTTCCGCTCCCATTCGGCTCGTCGGATTTCACGGTGCCGTTCCGCATGCTGGAAGGGAAGGAAATCGCGGTGCCCGGCGACGGCCAGGCGCTCTGGACCCTCACGCACGCGCGCGACTTCGCCGCAGGCATTCTGGGCCTTCTCGGGAAGCGCGAGGCGATCGGCGAGGCGTTCCAGATCACGGGCGACGAAGCCCTCACCTGGGACGAGATTCATCGGACGATCGCGGGAGCGCTCGGCGTCGAGGCGAAGCTCGTCCACGTCCCCGTCGACTTCATCGAGAAGATGGAACCGGAACTCGCCGGCCGCCTCCGCGGCGATAAAGTATGGACCTCGCTCTTCGACTGTTCGAAGCTGAAGCGCCTCGTCCCGGAGTTCCGCGCCACCGTGCCCTTCGCCGAGGGGATCCGCGAATCGCTCGCTTGGCTCGACGCGCGACCCGACCGCAAGATCCGGAAGCCCGAACTCGACGCGACCATGGATCGCCTTGTCGCCGCGTGGAGGCGGGTACTAGCGGGGTGAATCCGTCATCAGCTTCCGCGGATCAGGTAGATCGCCCGCTTCGAATTCCCGTTCCTGATCATGTCGATGATATACGAAGCTTCTTCGAGCCTGCCTTCGCAGAGCACCGCCGACCCTTCGGCGACGAACAGATCTTTGTGTTTGTTCGCCAGTTCGAGCGTCGATTCCCAGTAGCGCAGTTCGTCGGCCGTCGCGTCGACGGCGACATACGGAATTCCGGCATTTCGTAGCGCGACGTCGATCCGCGTGTCCCCGTTCCGTATGAGGCCTGCGCCGCGCTCGTCGAATCCGTACTCGGAAAACGCGATGATGATCGTACCCCCGGGTTCGCGGAGCCTGAGGATGTCGCGAATCGTCCCGTCGATGTCCTCGGCCGTGAACAGGGAATCGATCGCGAGAATGACGGAGTACGTTCCTTCGATGTCCGCGAGGTTTTCGATGTCGAGGGTCCGGAACGAAACTCCCCGAAGAGCGGAAAATCGGGGATTGGACGCCGGGCTGGCCGTGAAATCGATGCCCAAGCCTCCGCACTTTTTCAGCTTGGCGACGTGGCACAGCAAGTCCCCCGTTCCGCAGCCGACGTCGAGGATGTTCCCGCATTCGACTCGTGCGATTTCGTCCAGTATCCGCTCGAGCTGGCCGCGGTCCAGCATATTGATCAATTTCAAGTCATACCCGTACAGATCGCGGGCGAAGGCTGAATAGGCGTCGCTTCGGAGCACCATCGCGATGTATTTGTCGAAATCGAGACGCATTTCTTCTTTGTCCATGCCTTCCTCCGGGGGATCGCGACGCGACGTGCATTGTACCATGCGCGGATCTCTTTCGCGCGATCTCATGAAAAACCGCCACGTATCATTCACGAGCGGTCCGTAGCCGATCTTTCCATGGAAAGGGTTTCATCGATATACTGCCGGCATGCCATTCATCGCAAAACCCCTCGCGAATGCCCTCACGAAAACCCTCGGGAAATCCGTCGCGTACGCGAAAAGTTTCCCGGCCCCGATCTGGTTTCTCGTCGCCGCGACGACGCTCGAGTCGACCGGCCGCTTCATGGTCGTGCCGTACTTGAGCCTGTACCTGAGCGGGCAGGGCGTCTCGCTCGGGACGCTCGGCCTCATCATCGGCGCGGCCCCGGTGGCCAGCGTCATCTTCGGAGCGGTGGGCGGGCACCTGTCCGACAGCTGGGGCCGCAAACCCGTGCAGATCCTCGGCGTCGCCTCGAGCGGCCTGGCGCTCATCGGCTTCGCGCTCGCGGGCACGAATCCCTTCGTGCTCGGGCTGCTCAACTTCCTGAACGGGATGACGCGCACCTTCTACCGTCCAGCCACCAGCGCGGCCATCGCCGACTTCAGCCCGCCCGAGCGGCTTTCGGAGGCGAACGCCCTCAACCGCATCGCGCTCAACGCGGCCTTCGGCTGGGGACCCATCATCGGGCTGGCCCTGTTCAACGCGGCGCCCAAGACCGGCTTCATCATCGCCGGCTGCGTCAACCTGGCCGTCGGCCTGTTCCTCGCCTTCGTCGTGCCGGAGAGCGCGCCACGACGGCGCGGAATCTCCGCCGAGGAAAAACCGAAGGCAGGAGGGGGCCTGGCGGACTGGGCGCGCGTCCTGTCCGACGGCGTCTTTTGGCTCTGGATCCTCGGCAACGCCGTCGTCTGGGGCGCGTACGACCTCATCCAGTCCTTCCTGCCCATCCATCTCAAGGCCAGCGACGTCCCCATCTGGGTGTACGGCGGTCTCCTCGTCACGAACGCCCTCGTGTGCGTGTTCGCCCAGCTGCCGGCCAGCCGCCTCGTACGCGCCGCCCCGATCGGGCCGGTGGCGGGCTTGTCGAAACTCGCCTACGTCGTCGGTTTTGTCGGCTTCGCGTGGAGCCGCAATCCGGTCGTCCTGATCGCGGCCATGCTCGTCCTCTCCTTCGGCGAAGTGATCGGCTCGGGCGGCCAGGTTCGCTTCATCCCGAGCCGCGCCCCCGCCGACTTGATCGGCCGTTACATGGGTTTGTCCGTCATGAACGAGCTCGGGCGCGCCTTCGTGGCTCCGGCGGCCGGCCGCGCCATGGAAACCTGGGGCGGCGAGGTGGTCTTCATGGGCGCGGCGATCCTCTCTGTCGTTGGCGGCTCCATCCTCTGGCTCGCCGACGCCCTCCGGACCGCCAAACCCGCCGCCCCCCGATCGGCTTGACCCTCCTCCGCGCCCCGTGTTACATTGCCGCCGCTTCGTAAAAGAAGTATCGGGCATAACGGAAACTGCCGATTAATGTGTTCATGCTCCGCATGAACGAGAATTTGGAAAGGTTTCGTATTGAGGTTCGCATGAGATCCCTCCCTGCGGTCGGGACTCTTTATTATGCGAACCTCAAAAGCGCAGGTGGTTAGCATCGTCACGACGATGATAGAGATTTCTTGGTCGGGCATTAGCGCAGGTGGTTAGCGTACGAGTCTGGGGGACTCGGGGTCCGCGGTTCGAGTCCGCGATGCCCGACCAAGAAATTTCCCCACTGTACCGTGACGCCGGGTCTGGGGGACTCGGGGTCCCCGGTTCGAGTCCGGGTTTTTGCCGTGCGCGTGAGCGCACACTACAATCCTTCCATACAAAACGCGGCGCGGAGCGCCGCATGCCCGAACACACGGTTGAAAATAACGACGGCCTCAAGCTACAATACTTTTGGTGTGTATTTCGGATCCATTCTACTGGATACGAGGAGGGAATAGATGAAGAACTTATTGATGTTGCTTTGTGTAGTGTGCGCGATCGCGGGTTTGGTCGGGTGTGATCAAACCGGAAGCGTCAATGGGAAATACTCGCTGAGAGATATGAGCAAAGGGGAAATGGAATATTCGGTAAGATCCGGCGTCTCCGTCTCTTTGTTGCAGGAGAGCACTGTCATCGATATTGCCGCAACTGATCCACTTGGAACGTACGCCATCGAGAGTGTAACTCCGGGAACATACGATGTGGAAACCCGATACCTTTATGATTTTCCTACAAGCTATTATTGGTGGGAATACAAGATCGGGGATGCGACGACATGGACTGAAGGTGCGACTGGTTCGCTACCGGACAATCCGTTGGTATTCAAGAAAACGGGCGTATCCGTCGGCCCAGGAGAAACCGTCACCGTCGATTTCCGCGTTGAAGGATACTGATGCCGGTTCGTTCTCCCGCCCGCGCGCTCGCGATGGCGTGCGCGGGCGGGGCGCTGCTCTTCGCGGGCATCCTCGCCTTTCTTCTATTCTATAGACCTTCACAGGGTTTCTTCTTCCAGCGCGCCCTCGGCTTCCAGGTTTTGGCCGACGGGCGCGTGCTCGTCACGGACGGCGGCGGCGCCGACTGGAGCGATACGGGCTCCAAGGTGTTCATGGTCGATCGCCAAGGCGGCGTATCGCGCCTGATCGACGACGGGCTGGCGTTCGCGCACGGAGCCATCCTGCTCGGCGACGGCGACATCCTGGTGCCGGACACGAACCACGACCGGCTCGTCGCGTTCGCGCCCGACGGTTCGACGCGGTGGTCGAGCGAGGACTGGCCGAACGGACGGAACACGCTGTCCGACGGAACGAAACTCGACTACCCCAATTCGGCGCAGGAACTCCCGAACGGCCGCCTCCTCGTGAGCGTCCGTTACGCGAACCTCGTGGCGGAGATCGACCGCGCGGGCATGGTCTTCCGGACGTACCGCGACGCGCTGCGCCAGCACGCGCCCCGCCGCCTGCCGAACGGCAACACCCTTATCGCCGACTCCGACCGGAACCGCGTCATCGAGATCGATCAGGACGGAACCATCGTCTGGGAATGTTCGAAGGGTCTCGCCTGGCCGCGCTACGCCACGCGGCTGGCGAACGGAAATACCCTGATCGCCGACTCCAATCACGATCGCATCGTCGAAGTGACCCGGGCGGGCGATATCGTCTTCGAGTACGGAGACGGGCAGCTCGCCAAACCCTTCCAGGTCGAAGAGCTCCCCGGCGGCACCCTTCTCATCGCCGACGCCCAGCACGGGCGGCTCGTGGAAATCGACCGGAACAAGCGTATCGTCTGGCAGTACAAGAGCGCGAATCCTGTCGCGCGATGGCTGGCGCTGCCGACCTTCATCGAAAACGGCGGCGCCGAACGGGTAAGCTCGGACGGCATGCCTGCGTCGTGGATACGCTGCGACCTGCTGGCGCCGGATACCGGCGACTGGTTCCTCGACACGGAGCGCCCCCGCTCGGGCAGGGCGGCCCTGGGGCTCCGCGGGACGGCGGATCCCGGGATGAACAAGTTCTGGGGCCAGTACGTCAAATGGTTCGGCTCGAAGCGGGCGCTCCTCACGTGCCGCATCCGGACCGAAGGCGTCGCGGAAGGCGCGGGCGTGTCCCTCAACTTCATCGACGCGCGCGGCGGCGTGCTGGGCGGCGTCAACTCGAAAACGTACCGGGGCGATACGGACTGGACCGATCTCCGCCTGCTCGTGCGCGTGCCGCGCGGAACGGTCGCCCTCGGCGTGACGCTCAACCTGGTCGGCCCCGGCGCCGCATGGTGGGACGACGTCTGGCTGTGGTGACCGGCATCGCCCGATATCCGAGCCGCGATCCGCGTTTCGGTCGGACAGCCCTTCTTCGTTTTTGACTTTACATTCGGAAAAAACTATATTCACACCAGTTTCCCGACGGAACAACGGCGGACGGGATCTTCTTTTCGTTTTCGTCGTTCTGTGCCCCGGCGCTTCCGTCATTCTCCATCACCAAAAAGGAGCGCCCATGAAACTTGTCGAACTGCGCGACGTCAAGAAAAGCTACCAGCTGGGGGATACCGTCGTGGAGGCGCTCCGGGGCGTCGACGTCGGCATCGAGCGCGGGGAATTCCTCGCGGTGTCGGGTCCGTCCGGGTCGGGCAAGAGCACGCTGCTCAACATGATCGGCTGCATCGACACGCCCAACTCCGGCACCGTCTCCATCGACGGTACCGACGTAGCGCGCCTGCCCGACCGCGAGCTCACGCGCTACCGCCGGACGAAGATCGGGTTCATCTTCCAGTCCTTCAACCTCATCCCGGTGCTGGACGTGTACGAGAACATCGAATTCCCGCTGCTCGTGAAGAGCGCGCTCACGAAGAAGGAGCGCGAGGAGCGCGTGATGCGCTTCATCGAGGAAGTGGGCCTCGGCGACCGCATCCGCAACAAGCCCTCCGAGCTTTCGGGCGGCCAGCGACAGCGCGTGGCCATCGCGCGGGCGCTCGTGACGAAGCCGCTCATCGTGCTGGCTGACGAACCCACGGCCAACCTCGACTCGGCCACCGGCACGCGCATCATCGAACTGATGCGCTCCATCAACGAGCAGGACGGCACCACGTTCATCTTCTCCACGCACGACGCGCACATCATGCGATCGGCGCGCCGGACGATCAACGTGCTCGACGGCCGCATCGTCGGCGAGCCCGACGCGAAGGCGTAAGCCATGCTCATCCTCAAACTGGCGCTCAGGACGATCATGAGGCGGAAGAGCCGCATGATCCTCATCGGCTCGCTCGTCGCGTTCGGCACCTTCATCTCGGTGTTCGGCGGCGCGTTCAGCGCGTCGGCGGCGCGCGTGGCGCGATCGTCGATCGTCGACAACTTCACGGGCGACGTCGTGCTCTACTCGGCGCGCTCGCGCGACCTGCCGTCTCCCTTCGCGTTCAATACCCCGCTTCCGACCGTCAAGGACGCGGAGAAGCTCGGCGCCTGGCTGGACGCGCGGCCCGACGTGGCGGCCTGGACGGCGTTCGCGCAGAACTACGGCCTCGTGCAGGCCGAGCGGAACGGGAAGAAGTTCGACCTGCCGTTCATCTTTTACGCGGTGGAGCCGGCTTCGTACCGGAAGGTCTTCGACAACTTCGAGGTCTCGTCGGGATCCTATTTCGGCGCGGATTCCTCCGGGGCATTCCCCGCCCCCGGTTCGGATTCAGGCGTCATGATCAGCCTGTACCAGAACGAGCAGTACAAGAAGAATTTCGGAATAACGCTCGAGGCGGGGGAGCGGGTAACCCTGCTCGGCATCACCGAAGGCGGCGCGAACTCGCTCCCTTCGCTCGTGGTCGGCCTCTTCGAACCGCGCCGCTACAAGAGCGTCTTCGATTATATCAACTTCATGGACGCGAAGAGCTTCGCCGAACTGTACAATTACACGGGCGTCGCCGCGTTGCCCGACGATTTCGAGGCGGGGCTCGCGACCGCGGATCAGGGCGAAGACGCGATCTTCGGACTCGCGGGCACGGACTTCGGCACGCTGGACGTGGGCGCGCTCGAGACCGAACGACTTTCCGGCTACACGATGGTGGCGGTGCGCCTCTCGGACCGCGGCGCGCTGGACGCCTTCGTCCAAGCCGTGAAGGATTCCGGTTTCGAGGTAAAGGCCGCGCGCTGGGACGAGGCGTCGGGCTTCTACGCCACGATTTCGAAGGGCTTGCAGGCGTTCATCTGGATCGCCACCTTCCTCGTCTTCCTCGTCGTCGGGCTCATCTTCGCGAACACGCTCATCATCAACGTGGTGGAACGCACGGCGGAGATCGGGACGATGCGCGCGCTCGGGACGGACAAGTCCTTCGTGCGCTCGCTCTTCCTCGCGGAGACCCTCATGGTGAACCTCGCCGCGTCGCTCGCGGGGATGGTCGTCGCCACCGTCGTCGTGCTGGCGTTCCGCTCGGGAGTGCCCTTGCCGGAGACGGTCTCGCAATTCCTCATCGGCGGCGGCAACCTGATCGTCGGCCTGTCGCCCGCGCAGTACCTCGAGACGCTGGCAGCCGTCGTCGTCGTGTCGGTTCTCGCCGTCGCGTACCCCGTGCGCGTCGCCACCTCCATCACTCCGCTCAAGGCCATGAGCGATCGGTAGGACGATAACATGCTGAATTATCCCGCGCTCGCGCTCAAGAACGTTTCGCGCCAGAAAAAGCGCAGTTTCACGCTCGGCGTCAACTACGCCATCGTCGCGTTTCTCCTCTGTCTATTGTTTTCATTTTCCCGGGGCGCCGCCGAAAACGTCACGTCCAGCCTGGCGCGATCGAGCGCCGGCCACATCACCGTCTCCGGGCAGTTCGCCCGCGACGGCCGGATCTTCAACGGCATCGAGCGCGCTTCCGACGTCGCGGCCATCGCCAAGGCCCGCTTCGGCTCAGGCTCGACCGTGATCGCGCGCTACCTCGTGCAGTCCGCGCTCTACTACAAGGGGCTGTCGAAGCGGCTCGGTTTCACGGGCATCGACATGGCGGCCGACTCGGGCTTCGCCGAGCAGATGACCTTCGTCTCCGGCTCTTGGGCCGACGTGGCCGCCGACCAGAACGGCGTGGCCGTGCCGAAGGACGTCGCCGACTACTTCGGGCTCGCGCAGGGCGAGGAGATCGTGCTGTCGGCCCGGACGCGCTTCGGCGCCTTCAACACGGGGCTCCTCAAGGTCCGCGCCGTGTATACCACCGACAACTACTTCATGCGCGGCTTCGTCCTCACGCACTTCGACTTCCTCCGCTCGCTCGACCTGGGCGCGGACGACACCGCGACCACCATGTACGTGTACCTGCCGAAGGCCGAGGGGCTCGGCCCCCTCCGCGACGCGTTCGCCGCGGACCTCCGCAAGGCCGGGTTCGAGGCGACGAAGCCGCAGACGGACGCCGAGGCTATCTCGGCCATCTCGGCCGCGAGCGTGAAGTACGAAGTCGACAAGGAGGGCCGCGACCGCGTCATGCTCAAGCTGTCGACGCTCGACGAAGTGCTCGGCCTCGTGCGGACGATCATCGCCGCGGTGAACGGCATCGGCGCATTCGTCGCGGCGATCCTGCTCGCGGTCATCGTCGCGTCGATCTTCATCAACCTGCGCATGACCATCAACGAGCGCCTCCGGGAAATCGGCACGATGCGCGCCATCGGTCTCGACCGCTCGGACGTGACCGCCCTGTTCGTGACCGAAGGCGCCATCCTCGCGTTCGTCTTCTCCGCCGCCGGAGCGATCCTCGCGGCGCTGGTTGCCGCAATCTTCCGCCTCTTCGTGAGCCTGCCGCCCGGAGGGGAGCTTGGCATCTTCCTGCGCTCCGGCCGCCTCGCGCTCGCGATCAGCCCGATCGACCTGTCCCTCGTCGTCGCGACGATCACGTGTTTCGCCGCGTTCTTCTCGTTCTTCCCGGCGCGGAAGGGCGGCTCCGTGAGCCCCGTCCGCGCCCTCGCGTCGAATTTCTGAACCGCATCGTCGTATGGAGGCATGCATGAAACCGTCAGTCAGGATGAACCCCGCGCGCGTCGATCGTCGCGGAAGCGCGCTCCGTCGTTGCGTCCTTCGCGGTCTCGCGGTCGCCCTCGTCGCGTCCGCCGCCCCGGCCTTCTCGCAGGCCAAGCCCGCGGGCGATCCCGCCGCGGAGGCTCTCGTCCGCGGCTTCGAGGCCAAGCAGAACCTCGACGGCCTCGACATTACGAACACCTTCACGCTCGTCCAGAAAAAGCCGAACGAGACCGACCGCGTCCTCCGCGTGCGCATCTTCCGCCGTGACGCCGCCGACGCCTTCACGCTCCTCTTCCAGTACCCGGACAGCGAAAAGGGCAAGGGCTACTACCGCAGCAAGGACGACCTCTTCCTCTATCTGCCCTCCACGCGCGAGTTCGTGTACCGCAACCGGAAGGACGACGTGGGCGCCACGGACGTGCGCACCGACCTTTTCGGGAAATCGCGGCTTCTCGACCAGTACCGCGCGTCGACGGCCGGTACCGCCACGGTCTCCAAGTGGGAGTGCGACGTGATCCGCCTCGACGCGCTCAAGCTCGACGTGTCGTACCCGGTGCAGAAGTGGTACGTGAGGAAGTCGGACGGCCTGCCCGTGAAGGTGGAGAATTTCTCGGCGTCCGAGACGCTGCTCCGTACGGTCTACTACGTCGAATGGAAGGAGCTGGCGAAGGGGAAGTTCATCTTCGCGAAGCTCCTCTCCGTGGACGCGCTCGAAAAAGGGCAGCAGACCTTCCTCACGAACGACGCGATCACCACCGAAAAGATCAAGGACTACGTCTTCTCGAAGGCCTTCCTCGAGGAGCAGGCGCGATGAGGCCGCGACGTTTCGCGGTCGCCGCGCTCGCGCTCGCGTTGGCCGTGCCCGGATTCGCCCAAGGCGGAACGCCGGGCGTGACGCCGGACGCGCCGACCGACGCGGTTCCGGAAGCGTCCGAAGGCGAGGCGACATCGGATGCCCCTTCCGACGACGACGTGTTCGCGGAGGGCGCCTTCGACGCGGCGGCGGGCTCAGACGCGGGTACCGAAAGCGCCGCCCCGAATCCGGCCGGCGCGGCGGACTCGCCGCTCACGACGGACCCGCCGCTCACGGCGGGCGGCCTCGTCGCGGCGTCGGTGTCGGTCAACGCGTCGGCTTCCGAAGAAGGCTACCTGGCGCTCGGGGGCATCGCGGGCAAGGTGTTCGCCAAGGCCGTCACGGCGGACCGCGGCTTTCTCTATGCGGCGGCGAATGTCCGCTACGTCTTCGCGAACGCGGCGTCCGGTTCCTCCTTCGCCGCGTTCCCCGCGGCCGACTACGGCGAACTGTCGCTCGACTTGGCCGAATGCTACTGGGCGTTCGACGTCGGGAAGGCGGTGTTCGTGCGCGCGGGCAAGCAGCTCGTCGCCTGGGGCGCCTCGAAGATCTGGAGTCCCGCGGACTTCGTGAACCGCGAGCGGGCCGATCCCTTCGCCGCCGTGGACGCGCGCGTCGGCGCGCCGAGCCTCCGCGTCCACGTGCCCTTCGCGCGCGCCAACCTGTTCGCCTTCGCCGACTTCACCGACACGGTCGACGATATGGGATTCGCGGGCGACCTCGTCGAACACACCAACGTAGCGCTGCGGGCCGACGCGGCGATCGCCGGCGGCGAATACGGACTCACCGCGTACGGCGGCCGATACGCGCAGTGGCGCTTCGCCCTCGACGCGTCGGCGCGGCTTCTGGGTTTCTCCGTCTACGGCGAAGCGGCGGCGGCTCCGGCGTACGGATCGTTCGACGCGTGGTTCGCCGCTTCGGCCGGCTTGTCCCGCACGCTGGACGAATTGGGCAGGTGGAGACTCTCGGCGGAAGGGTATTACGGATCGCGCGGGGAAGACCTCACGGGGAACTACGTGCCGGGGACCTACACGCCGCTTTACGCGGGCGCGTTCTACGCGTACGCGGCCCTCGACGCGGACAAAGTGCCCGTCGACTTCCTTAAAACGGGACTCTCGGGCATCGCGAACCTTTCGGACCGCTCGTGGAAAGCCACCGTCACGCTGTCAGCCGATCCCGCCGGCGCGCCGCCCTTTACGTTCAGCCTGTCGTATTCGGGCGGCGGCGACGGCAAGGAGTTCACGACGCCCTGGGGCGACGGCACCGTCGCCTGCTCGCTCCGCGCCGTCATGGAGTTCTGAGGGACCAGGATGGTCCGGGCGGGAACCGGCGTTCCCGCCGCGTTACGGCGTCGCGCCCATCCAGGACAGCCACGCCGCGTCGAGCGACGCCGCGTCCTCGCCGAGGGCGTCCTCGAACGCGAGGGCCAGGTAAGCGCGACACGCCGCGTCGTGGCGGGCGTACACATAGCCTTCCCCGATCTGCGGATAGGCGGCCAGCGCCTCGACCACCCGGCGCGGCGCTCCCGCTCCGTGGCGCTCCTCGAGGAATTTCATGAAAGTCGCCGCGGCCGGGTAGTAGTCGCGCCGCTCGTCGGGCGGGCCTTCGGCTTCCGGGTCGAAGGAGCCGAGGCGTTCGAGGCTCCACGGCCGACCGTCGCGCCGTAAGGCCGCGGCGTCCAGGTAGCCGGGTTTCAGGCGGAAGTTCCCGTAATGCGACGCGAGTCCCTCGGCGAACCAGGAGCACAGGTTTTTCGACGCCTCGAGCGTCGCTATGTGGACGAGTTCGTGCGCGACGAGTCCGTCGTACGCGTAGGACGGGTCGGGACGGACCCACGCCTTGATCGATTCGCCCGGTTCGGCCCAGCCCGAGAACAGGTAGCCGATCGTGATCTTCGAGTCCTGTCTGAGAAGTTCGCGGTCGCCGTACAGCTTGATGGCGACGCGCCGCTCCGGCGCCGCGCCGTAGGCCAGCGCGACCGCCTCCCGCCCGCGTTCGGCCAGAACGGCGATCGAGGCGATACGTTCGGGGGCGACGTCCCGCGTCGCCTTGACGTCGAAGTGGGCGGTGGACAGCGCGGAAAAATCGAGGTCCGCGTCGAGCCACTCCCCGTCGACCTTGCGATAGCGCCTGTCGCACGAATACGCGCGCAGTTCGCGGCCCGGGCCGATGCGGTAGCTTTCGGCGACGGACACGACGCATTCGGAGCCGCCGACCGGCGTCACGCCGAGGATTTTGGACGAAAAGTCCGACACCGCGGCCGACATGCGATAGTCGAACCAGCGCGATCGCTCGAGGATAAAGGACGCGTCTCCCGGCGCGGCGAGGGCCATGAAGGCCGCCTTATCGCCGTCGGCGATCGCGCGGGCCCTGGCGGCGACGGCGCTCGCGACGGCGGTTTCGTCGATCTCGGCGGGGGATGCTTTGGCGGCCGGAGGCCGGCCGGCGCAGGACAGGAGGACGACCGAGAGGAAGAGAGCGAGCGCCCGCGCGCTTGACGCGGCGATCACGGCCGGTCCCCGCGGCCGTCCTTTTTCATCGCGTAACCGCACTGATCGCACTTCATGCCGGCGGCCGTCTTCACGAGCGCGTATTTTTTGCATTTGGGACATTCGAACTTGAGCGCGGGGGGCTTGGGGGCTTCGGGTTTTTTCGGCATGGCTACCTCCGTTTCCGGTTTACTGTATCGACATCCGGAATCGAATCCAAGACTTGACGGCAAGTCCCGCCTGTCGTTCGGGATGCGCGTCGCGGACGGCGCCGCGCCCGGAGACGTCCGCGGGCGGCGGATTGGCGGACGCCCCGGTGCACCAACCCGGTTTCTTCCTCGCTGTAGGAATCGACGTCGTCGCCTTCCTGAAAAAAGAGGACTTCCGGATCCTTGTTCCGCCGGTACGGGGAATCCCAGTCGGAATCGACGATGGGACTCGGCAATATTCCGTCCTTTTCCAAAATCGTATCGCGGTTTCGGGACATGCGACGCTCCAAGATGCGTTTTGCCCCTCGATCGCCATCGCGGGCCGCGTTTCCGAAAAGGTCCGATTTTCCGCGGGTCTGAATGCTTGTCTT
Source organism: uncultured Treponemataceae bacterium (assembly GCA_964482955.1). Lineage (GTDB taxonomy): Bacteria > Spirochaetota > Spirochaetia > Treponematales > UBA12059 > JAPLSN01. Next base: position 35,533 of record CAYZZW010000028.1, read on the forward strand.
TGATCATGATGAGGCCGTGATGTTCCGGTCTCTTTCGTCTGCAAGGTTTTACGTTTTGATTTGGCTACAAATTTGGCGACAGCGGCCCCGGAAAACGAAAAATCCTTGCCAGGCGATGAACTAAATCATCGTATGGCAAGGATTTCCGTATGGGCGATACAAGAGTCGAACTTGTGACCCCCAGCGTGTCATACTGGTGCTCTAACCAACTGAGCTAACCGCCCGAAACCGCCAGTTTTATATCGTGGATGGCGCCCGCGTGTCAACCGCGGGGCGGCTTACTTCTTGAGGACCGCGACGATGCGCTCGAGGACCTTCTTGCGGTCGAGCGGTTTCACGATGTAGCTCTTGGCGCCCGTCACGAGCGACTGCTTCACGAGGTCCTGCTTGCCGAGCGCGCTGATCATCACGACCTTGGCCTGTTTGTCGAATTCGATGATCTTCTTGAGCGACGTGATGCCGTCCATCTTGGGCATGGTGATGTCCATCGTCACCACGTCCACGTTCGGGTACAGTTCCTTGTATTTTTCGAAACCCTCGAGGCCGTCGCCGCAGATGCCGGCGATCTCGAAGCCTTCCGACGAGAGGATCTGGGAAATCTGCTTTCCGATGAACATCGAGTCGTCGACGATGAGCACCCGGAACGGTACGCCGTCCGGACCCATGCCCTCCGCGGGACGTTCGTTCAGGGTCGGGAAATCGTCCTTCGTTTTCATGCCGTTCTCCGGTGGAGGGCGGTCCTCACGACCGCTCCCTGATGGCCACGTTGATCTCGATGCGCCCCTGCGGAACCTCCATGGGGACGATGAGGGCCTCGACGTCCTGGTCGTGGACTTCCATGTTCTCGCCGGTGAAGATGGCCGGCGGCGTCAGGTCGAAGCGGAATCCGAGTTCGTGGAGCTTCGTGACCGCTTGGGCGGTGATCATGTTCGCGAGCTCCGTGATCGTCGCCTTGACGAGGTCGTCCAGTTCCGGCAGGTTCTCGCCGTTCATGACGGACGCCACGCGCAGCGCGGTCGGCTTGTCCATGTCGAAGAGCACGCGGCCCTCGACGTCGCCCGCGAGGCCCACGATGGCCGCGACGCCCATCACCGGGATGGAGGTGGACTTGAGGTAGAGTTCCCCGCGTTTGACGTCCGACTGGAGGACTTCGCGAAGGACGTTGAACGAGGATTCCACGAATGGATTGATGTATTCTACCCGCATTGTCTTCTCCCTCTTCCGGTTGCCGGCGCGATCCCCCCGCGGGACGCGTCCGTGTTCATTGCTTCAGATAGATCGACACGCCCTCGGCGCCGGGCGCGGCCTTCCAGTCCGCGGTGTCCAGGCGCTCGTTGGCGCCGAGGATGACGGCGCCGGAGGCCTTGAGGCGTTCCGCGAACTCCGTCACGAGCCGATTCTGCAGGACGGGGTCCAGGAAGGACAGCGTGTCCCGGCAGATGATCAGGTCGAGCGGCGGCAGGGGATTCGAATTCTGGACGTCGTGGAATTCGAAGAAAATGGTGTCCCGCAGGGCTTGCGAGAACACGTAGCCGTTCTTCGTCTTCACCATGTGCTCGAGGTAGCTCTCCGGCACTTCCTCGGCGGGGAAGGCCATGTTCGGCGCCATGGAGATGGCCAGGAGGTCCGAATCGTTCGCCCAGATCTTGATCCGCGACTGGGGATACGCCTGCTTGAGGAGGAGCGCGAACGAGTAGGATTCGTAGCCGCGGCCGCAGCCGGGGTTCCAGACGTTGACCGTCTTCGCCTCGAGTTTCGGCAACGCGGCCCGCACGCTCGCGGCGTATTCGTCGCTCCAGAGGGCGTGCGAGCAGGGGCTGTGGAAGGTTTCGAGGTAGAGATCGGCCTCTCCCGGCTCCTTGAGCTGCAGGTCCGAGCCCTTGCGCATCCGCTTCCAGTCCTCGAAGCGGGCTTTCACCCACGTTTCGTTGACCGAAGTCACGGCGAAGTGCCTGAAGGCGTAGAGGGTTTCCTCGACGAAGCCGAGGTCCAGGTCGGTGCCTTTCGTCTCCGCCGCGTCGAAGGCGCGGGCCGCCACGCCGACGGCGGGAACGGGCGCGGACGCGACCGCGGCGTCGAAGGCCGGCTCGGCCTTCTTCGTCTTCTCGGCCTTGTCCAGCATGAAGATCTTCTCGACGTCGAGGATGATGTAGAGCTTGCCGGAGTTTTCCACGATGCCGCGGATGTACTTGACGTTGATGTCGCCGAAGATGGGGTGCGGCGGCTGGATGGACTGCTTCGCGATGCCGACGACCTTGTCGATCTCGTCGACGATGACGCCGAACACGCGGTCTTCCACGCGGAGGATGAGGAGGCTCTCGATGGCGCCCTCGGCCTTGCGCTCGGACGGCAGGTGGAACATCGTGCGGAGGTCGATGATGGAGATGATGTCGCCGCGGAGGTTGTAGACGCCGCGGACGAAGGGGGCCGCGTTCGGCACGTACGTGAACTTGCCCGCCTTCGCGATCTCCTTCACGTTCATGATGTCGATGCCGTATTCCTTCCCCGCGAGGGCGAAGGTGACCATCTTGAAGTCGATCTTGTCGACCCGTTCCTTCTTGTCCTCGTGCTTGGCTTCGGCGGCCTTTTCAAGTTCGATCTGGGTGCTCATATTCGCTCCGCCCTCACCTGATTGTCATTTCGAGTCTGGTCCGCTCCTCGAGCTCGCGCTTCAAGCCCAGTTCGAGGAGCTGGCTCACGTCGATGATGAGGCACACCGAGCCATCGCCGAGGATGGACGCGCCGGCGATGCCGGGCGAGTTCGTGAACTGGTCGCGGAGCGGCTTGATGACCACGTCCTCCTCCCCGATGAGGGAGTCGACGATGAGCCCCACGCGCTTTTCCGACGTGCCGACGATGACGACGAAGTGGTATTCGCGCTGGTCGTCGGTCTGGATCCGGAAGAGCCGGTTGAGCCTGAGCAGCGACACGACGTCGTTGCGGACGTTGAAGACTTCGTACCCGTCGATGAGCTTGATCTCGGCCGGCTTGATGCGGTGGCTCTCGATGACGCTCGTGATGGGGATGGAGTAGATCTCCTTGCCGACGCGCACGAGGAGGCCCTGGATGATGGCCAGCGTGAGCGGCAGCTTGATGACGAAGCGCGTGCCCTTGCCCTTCTGGCTGGAGACGGTCACGGAGCCGTTCAGCTTCTCGATCTGGCGCTTCACGACGTCCAGGCCCACGCCGCGGCCGGAGATGTTCGTGATCTTTTCCGCGGTGGAGAATCCCGGCTCGAAGATGAGGTTGAAGGCCTCGAGTTCGGTGAGGACCTTGTTCGGGTGGATGAGCCCGCGCTCGATGGCCTTGTTCCGGACCGCGGCCACGTCGATGCCCTTTCCGTCGTCGCCGACCTCGATGATGATCATGTTGCCTTCGTTCGAGGCCTTGAGGAGCACGGTGCCTTCTTCGGGCTTGCCGGCGGCGGCGCGGACTTCGGGGCTTTCGATGCCGTGGTCGATGGCGTTGCGGACCGAGTGCATGAGCGGGTCGAGGAGGTCCTCGATCACCGACTTGTCGAGCTCGGTATCCTCGCCCTCGATGACGAGGTTGACCTTCTTCGTCAGGTTGCGCGACAGGTCGCGGATGAGGCGCGGGAAGCGGCTGAAGATCTGGCTGATGGGCACCATGCGGATGCGCATGACGCCTTCCTGGAGTTCGCCGGTGATGCGCCCGAGGTTCTGGGACGTGGAGCGGAACTTGGCCGAGTTGGCCTTGAACACGGTTTCGAACTCGTCGAAGGCCGTGAAAAGCGTGCCGTATTTCTCGAAGATCTCCTTCTTCACGTCCTTGACGGAACGGCCGTCGCGGATGGCTTCCAGGTAGTCGGGCAGTTCGTCGAACAGCTCCTTGAGGCCGTCGCGGAAGCCCGTCTGCGCGTTGCCCAGGGCGGACTGGAGCTCGGTGAACTGGGTGGCTATCTGGTTGAAGGTGGCCTTCGTGATGACGGTCTCGGACACGAGGTTGAGCAGGTTGTCGATGCGGCGGCTGTCCACGCGCAGGATGCTGCCCTGGCTCTGCGCCTGCTTGTAGCCTTCGGCCTTTTCCTCGACCTCGGCGTTCGCCTCCGCCACCTCCGCTTCGACCGACTCGGGGGGCGACGGTGCGACGGCCTGGGGCTGCGCCTTGGCCGGCGCGACGGCCTGGGGCTGCGCCGGCTTGACGGCGGCTTCCCGGTTTTTTTTCTTTTCTTCCTTTTCGCGCGCGAGCTTGGCCAGCGCCGTCTCCATCTCACGCTCGCTCACGCGGCCGGGGAAGGCGCCTTCGACGAAGCGCTCGTTCTTCTTCTTGGCGGGTTCCGCCGATTTCTGCGCCGATACGGCGGCCGCCACGTGCCCGCCCTCGTCGAACGTGAGCTCGGCGACCTCGGCGGACAGGCTGACGTCGGAGATGATGGCGCGGCGGGACAGGTCGTCGGCTTCGCGGTCGGTGGCGACGAAATAGTCCACGGTCGGCCAGAAGGTGTCTTCGTAGAGTTTCTCGAAATCGGGCTCCGTCTTGAGGATGGTGCCCGTGTCGCGGAGGGCCGCGAAAACGTGGATGGCGCCGACCGTCTTCATGACGTTGTCGGGATCGAACTTCACGCTGACGCGGTAGACGTGCTTGTGCTTGCCGGAGGCATCGCGGAGCTCGAGGAGCTCGTATTCGGACAGGCCCATCTCGCCGTCCTGAGCGGCGGCCGCGCGGGCGGGCGTCGGCTTCGCGGCCGTCTTGGCCGTCGCTTTGGCCGCCGGTTTGGCGGCGGGCGCCTTTTCGCCCAGGAAGGAGGCGAGGCTGGTCTGGAGCGCGGACGTGTCCTTCCGGTAGACGCGGCCCTGGGTCCGTTCCTCGAGCATCTCCTTGATCACGTCGATGGCCTTGAGGAGGGCGTCCACGAGGGCTTCGTCGACGGCGAGCTTGTCCGAGCGGATCTCGTCGAGCACGTCCTCGACGAGGTGCGTGAATTCGGCGAGCTCATGCATCTCGACGGTGGCGGCGCCGCCCTTGAGCGTGTGCGCGGCCCGGAAGATCTCGTCCACCGCGTCGCGGTTGCCGGGATTGTTTTCGAGGACGAGGATATTCTGTTCGAGGAGCTCCACCTGGCCTTGCGCCTCGGCGAAAAAGTCCTTGAGCAGCTCCTCGCTGCCGGAATCGAGATAGTCGCTCATCGTACTCCCTAGTGTATTCGGATTGGCGGACTAGTCAAGCGCGGGATGATCCGCGGCGGAACCGGTCCACGCGGAAATCATCGTATTAAATTACGGCTTTTCGCGGGAAAACTGAAGCGGCGGGGGCTTTTTACCGAAAATTACGGTACATTGATCGGTGCGCGGGCGAATCGGATCGTTCCCGCCGTCGGAGGGAAAGCGTGAAGACGAAGGATATCGTTGCCGTCGCGTTGTGCGTCGCGTTTTCGGTTCGGGCGGCGGGGGCCGTGGATCTGTCCGTGCCCGCCCTGAGCGTCGAAACGCGCGGCTACGGCGAGGAATCCGGCACCTTCGGACTTCTGTCGCGCGTGCGCGCCGATTTCGCGCTCTCGGGCGGCCCCAAATTCTCGGCCGCGCTCAAATTCGGCCTTGATACCCTGGTCGCCGAACAAGCAATCGCCCTGGACGACGCCTACGATCCGGATCCCGCGACGAACCTGTTCCTGATGGCCGATTCGGGCACCGACCTCAGGCTTCGGCTGGCGTACGCTTCCGCGCGCGAAGCCTTCGGCTTGCCGCTCGAGCTCGGCTGGTTCGTCGGGCACATGGATAGCGTCGGCACCGGCGCCGATTTTCCGCTTCGTTTCGGTACGCGCCCGTTCGCCACCGAATACCGGGGCTTCGCCGCGTTTCCCGCCGGCATCGGCGGCAATCCGCGCTACGCCTACGACGGCCTCCACGAAATCGCCGGTACCGGCCTCAAGGCCGAAGCCGCGCTCGGCGCCTGGATCGTCGACACCTGGCTTTACCAGGACAACCGCGCGGGGTTCGGCGTTTACTCGGCCGATTTCCGCGCTCTCGCGCGCCTGGAGCCCCTCAGCCTGGAACTCCACGCGGGCGCGACGTCCCCGCATTCCGACTTCGGCCTCTACCGGGCCAGCCTGCTCGCCCACGTGGAAACCTTTTCCGCGGGCGGCTTGCTCCTCGAGGTGGGACTTCCGGCTTTCGACCCGGCCGCGGCTGATCCCCTCGGCGGCGAGCGCTTCTTTTTCCTGTTCGAAGCCGCGCTCAAGACCGAGCCCGTCGGCTTCGTCCTCACCTTTTTCAAGCGGCCCGACTGGTACTTGAACGCCTGGACCGGCGAAGGCGGAATGGTCGACTGCCAGGCCGACCTGCGCGTCGGCGACGAATACGCGCCGTTCGGGCGCGCCGGGCTCAAGGTGTCCGGCGGCTTCGATTTCAACGCGACGAGCGATCCGTTTACCCTGCGGGTCGTTCCGTACTATAAATCGATACGGGACGGGATCGCGTGGGAGTGTTCTCTCGGCGTGCGGTTCATGCCGGACGAGCCGACGGCGCTCCAGGCGTTCGAACCGTCGGTGTCCGCGACGGCGTCGTTCTGACGACCGACCGAAACGAGGAGCGATGATGATGCGACGCACGAGAATCTGCCTGCTGCTCGCCGCGCTGACGGCGCTGCCGCTCGTCCGGACGGCTGCCCAGACGACGATGGACGTCGGACTCGATCTGACCTGCTCGAACCTGGCGTTCCCGATCGCGCTCGACCATTCGATGGCGCTCGTCACGGCGACGGACACCGATCCCATGCTGAACCTGCCGCTGTTCGCCACGGACGCGGAGACGACAGGCTCCTTCCCGGACAACGTCTACACCGTCGGCATCGCTTCCTATCTCGACGCCGGACTGGCCGAAGATCTCAGGGCGCGCATGACGATCGGTTTCGACCCGGTCCTGTGGAACTACATTTCCGCCGTCGTGTCGTACCGCTCGGGCCCGTTCGCCTTCGGGTTCGGCCCCTACCTGGGCGGTCTCTACAACACGACGGGCACGCCGGCCAAGGCCGGCATTTACGCCTCGGTCCGCTTCGAACAGCCGGGACTGGCTTTCGTCGCGGGCGAGATGATCTCGTCGCTCATGGGACTCGTCGGCGACGACGACTACGTCCAGCAGGCGGTGAAGCTCGAACTCGGCTTCAACGTGCGGGGCGCCATCTGTTCCGTATCCGTCGACGTGAAGGAAAAATCCATGCAGGACACCGCGGCGGGGGGCG
>CAYZZW010000029.1:0-42685 GCA_964482955.1 uncultured Treponemataceae bacterium
GGCGTCGGCAAGACCTCCGTCGGACGGTCCATCGCGCGCGCCCTCAACAAGGAGTTCTACCGCTTCTCCGTGGGCGGCATGCGCGACGAGGCGGAGATCAAGGGCCACCGCCGCACCTACGTGGGCGCGCTGCCGGGCAAGGTGATCCAGGGGCTCAAGACGACGAAGAGCCGCGACCCGGTCTTCATGATCGACGAGATCGACAAGATGGGCGCGAGCTACCAGGGCGATCCCTCGAGCGCCCTCCTCGAGGCGCTCGACTCGGAGCAGAACTTCTCCTTCCGCGACCACTACCTGGACCTGCCGTTCGACATCTCGAACATCTTCTTCATCTGCACCGCGAACACGCTCGACACGATCCCGCCGCCCCTCGTGGACCGCATGGAGATCATCCAGCTGCCCGGCTACATCGACTCGGAAAAGCTCGAGATCGCCAAGCACTACCTGGTGCCGAAGAGCCTTTCGAAGAACGGCCTCAAGAAGGCGAAGGTGAAGTACACGCGCGACGCCCTCGTCACCATCGCGGAGAACTACGCGCGCGAGGCGGGCGTGCGCAATTTCGAGAAGCTCCTCGACAAGGTGCACCGCAAGATCGCCCGGCAGGTCGTGCTCGACGGCAAGTCCGACGGCTTCCTCGTCGACAAGCCCTCGCTCGAGAAATACCTCGGGAAGCCCCTGTTCGACGCGGATGAGCTCAAGCGGGCGACGAAGCCCGGCATGGCGGTGGGGCTCGCGTGGACGAGCATGGGCGGCGACACGCTCATCATCGAGGCGGTCGACAATCCCGGCAAGGAGGGACTCAAGCTCACCGGCAAGATGGGCGAGGTGATGCAGGAGTCGGCGGCCATCGCCATGACCTTCGTGCGCCACGTCGCCTCGGAGCGCTTCGGGATCGGCCACGAGTGGTTCGAAAAGCGCGAGATCCACCTGCACATCCCCGAGGGCGCCACGCCGAAGGACGGCCCGAGCGCCGGCATTACGATGGCGACGGCGCTCCTCTCGCTCGCGCTCGGGCGGAGGATCAAGGACCGACTGGCGATGACGGGCGAGCTGTCACTTACCGGGCAGGTGCTGCCGATCGGCGGGCTCAAGGAAAAGACCGTGGCAGCGCGCCGCAACAAGGTCCGCGACATCATCATTCCCTCGCGCAATCTCAAGGATCTCGACGACATACCCGAACACGTGCGGAAGGGGATCGAGTTCCACCCGGTGGAGACGATGGACGAAGTGATCGAGATCGCGCTTTCCGTGTGAGCGCATCGCGCCGCGGGAACGTAATCGACCGGCGTTCGCATGAAAGACGGCGCGTTCCGCGGGAACGCGCCGTCTTTTTCTATACGCTTTCTTTCGGCAGCCAGCGCCCGTCGCGGAGAACGAGGCCGTAGGGACCGGCGAGCAGGCGGGCGAGTCCCGCGCCCAGGTCGCGCGCCGTGGCCGCCACGCCCGGATCGACGGCGGCGGGCAAGCGGTCCGCGTCCACGCTGGAAAGGAGCGTCTCCATGAGCGTCTTGGCGGCGATGAAGCGGCTGCCTTTGTCAACCGCGAAGCCGACGAAGGACTCGAGGAGGCCGATGACTTCCCAGGTCGACAGTTCGGCCTGGCTGTAGCGGCCCGCGTCCTTGTCCTGGTCGGACACCCGCGGCGGCAGCGCCGTTTCGATGGCGCGGAGCCGCGGCACGAGGCGCGTAAGGTCGAAGAGTCCCGTGGCGCAGTTGAAGAGGAGGCGCGAGCCCGCGGCTTCGAGGCGGAGCACGTCGTCGAAGGAAACGGCCTGGCCGATGTCGGCCACCGTTGCGCCGCCGTCAGCGAGCGTCACGAGCACGCCGCCCTTCACGTCCACCGGAGTGCGGAGCGCGAAGTCGAAACCGGCATCGGTCCCCGACAGCGCGAGGCACGCGAGCTCGACGGGGTCCGGCAGGCTCCCGAGATTGTCGACGTTCCCGAGATACGCGAATCGGTAACCGTCCGCGAGCAGACGTTCGTATATCTTCGATAATACGCGGAAGCTTTGGCCGTGGCCTCCCGGGAGCGCGAGGCCCGAATCCGGCTTGCCCCAGGCGCGGTCGAAGACGCGGCGCGGAAAGCCGTCCTTCGAATGCGTGAACGCCGCGACGAGCGGCTGCCGGGCGACGAGCGACGGATCGACGACGGGCCGGCGGCCTCCGGCGAGGCCGCGCAGAAACGGGCTTTCGACGAAGCGCGCGTAGGCGTCCGCGAGCGCGCCGTCCGTCGCGTCGCTCGTCATCTGGAAGAGCGGCAGCGCGGGGCGCGCGGCTTCGGTCGCTTCGCCTCCGTCGCCCGCGGCGAGGAGGAGCGCGCGGACTTTCAGTTCCATGAAACTCGGACCGGGAGTGCCGTCGGGATTGACGAAGGCCGGCGCGAGCCCTTTCGGCCTGTCAGCGCAGAGCGGCGAAAAGCGGTCGAATACGTCCGCGAGCGCGTCGAAGGCCGCGCGGTCGAGCGACTCGTTCTTTTTGCGATCCGCGTAGCTCGTCGCCGAGCCGCCGTTCAGCACGCCGAAGGCGGTCCGGCCGAACAGCGCGCGGCCGAGGTCGGCGAGCGTAGCGCGATCGAAGCGGGCCATGCCGCCGGAAACCGGCACGGTGGCGGGCACGGACAGGCCGAGCCGCCCCAGGCGATCGGACGCGACTGCGGCGGGAACGAGCGCGGCGAACTCGCCGTTCGCCGCGCTCAGGTCGACGACGGTACCGCGAGACCTGGCGTCGAAGCGCGCGACGCGTTCGACGGACGGAACCCCGGAGGCGCGCACGGGGTCGGGGCCGGATGAGCCTCGGCCGTTCACGAGGCCGAGCAGTTCGAGCGTGAGATCGATATCGACGCGCTTCCGTTCGAGGTCGGCGCGCAGGGCGGGGGAGATGTCGATCGCGTTCGTCATTCCGGGGCCCTACGCGCGATCTTCGACGGCGGCCAGCGCGGCGCCGTGGAGCGAAATGCCGTAATCGGTGACCAGGTACACGGGCGTGCGTGCGAGGATGGTCCTGATGTGCTCGCGGTAGTTGCATTCGTAGCGCTTCATGAAACGGTCGCCCGCGGTCAAGCGGTTTTCGTTTTTCGCGGCGATTCCCCCCGCGAGGAATACGCCCCCGGCGGGCAGGAACATGGCGGTGGCGTCCGAAGCGAAGGCCGCGTACAGTTCGACGAAGAGATCCATCGTCGCGGCGCAGAGAGGTTCCGAGTCGGCAGACGCGGCGATGCGCCCGGGGCGTTCGCGTTCCGGCAGCCCGAGGATCGCGCGGGCGGCCGGCCCCGGTTCGTCCGCGCGGCGTTCGGCGAGGAACGCGAAGGCGTTGGCTATGCCCTGGCCGGAAATCCCGGCTTCGGCGCCGACCGCGTAGCCGTACTTCCGTTCGAGCCACCGGGAAAAATCGCGGCTCGCGTCGTCGAAGACCGGCAGGCCGATGTGCCCGCCCTCGCTCGGGAAGGCGTGGAAACGGCCGTCGCGCTTCATGATGTAGCCCACGCCGAGTCCCGTGCCGGCGCCGAGGACCGCGCGGACGCCGTCCGGATCGGGTCGGGGGAAGACGCCGCCGGGATGGGGCAGGGCGCGCAGTTGGCCGGAAGGCGTTTCCGGATCGAGGAGGGCGACGCCGTACGAGACCGCGGTGAAATCGTTGATGACGTGGCAGGGAATCCCGAAGCGCGCGGTCACCGCGCGCGAGTCGATGGTCCACGACGCGTTCGTGAGCCGGATCGCGCCGTCGATGATGGGGCCGGCGCCGGCGATGCAGCAGGTGTCCGGTCGCAAATCCGGCCGTTCGGCTCGGGCTTCGTCCAGAAAGCGCGTCAGGGTGTCCGGCAGGGACGTGACGTCGCCGGTGCGGTAGCGGCGGTCGACGAGCGCGCGCGTCGATCCCCCGCGGATCCCGACGAGCGCCAGGTTCGTGTTCGTGCCGCCGATGTCGCCCGCGAGCACCACCGCGTCGAAAGCGGAATCGTTCGTCTTCATGACCAGATTGTAGCCGCGCGGGACATCGAGGTGAAGGGGGGAGACGAAAAAGCCGCCCCCGCGGGGGCGGCCGTTCGGAGCGATCGCGGTCAGAACTGGATGCGCGCGTTCACGGAGAAGCCGAAGTTCTTCGTGGCCGGCACGTACATGAGCTGGGCGTCAGCGTGCAGGAAGAAGATGTTGAGCCCGAGGCCGCCGTAGACGCGGAAGGTCGGCGCGAGCGCCTCGACCGCGTACATGAAGCCGTCGGAGGAGAAGTCGGGCACGTCCTGACCGGCGGCTTCAAGCGCGGCGATGAGGGCGTCCTTGTCCGCTTCGGTGGCGGGAGAGCCATCATAGAGCATGGTCATGGTGCTGTTCAAGCCGCCGTTGACCGAGGAACCGCCGAAGGTGGCGCCGGCGCCGGCGTACGGAGTCAGGAAGAAGAGAAGCTGCTTGCTCACCTGGGCATTGAGATCGACGGTCGTCGCCTTCCATTCGAGCAGCATCTGCGGATCCGAGAAATTGAGATCCCAATTGTGAGTTCCATCAGTATAGCTGATGGTCTGCGCGTCACCGACGGGCATGCTCGCCGCGCCTGCGAGATAGTTCACGCCGGCGCCCACCGCGATTTCGGGAAGGAGCAGCTTGTCTTCGAGCACGCGGAAGCGGGCGTTCACGCCGAGGTTCAGGTAGTCGACCTTGATCTCGCCGAGCTGGTCGCCGACGGACTTCGGGATGAAGCCGATCTTGGCGCCCACGTCCATGGGCAGGAAGGGCAGGCCGATCTTGGCCGTGGCCATAAAGGCCGGGATGGGAATGCCCGACTTGTCCGCCCAGTCGGGCGCGGTCTGGCCGAGCATGTCGAAGATGGCGGCGGTCTTGTCCGGGTCGGTGGACGTGGCGCCGATGGTGAGGCCCGCGCCCAAGTGCGGGAAGCCGCCGATGAAGGAATCCGACCAGGTGTTGCCGATGGTCGAGTTGAGCGCGAGCGTGCCCGCGAACGCGTCCGAAAAGTCCTTGAACGTGTCCTGGAACTCGGTGATGTTCGCGTCCGGTGTCTGGGCGAAGGCTCCGGCCGCCGCGACGCACGCGACGAGGGTCAATATGGTCAGTTTGCGCATGGATACCTCCTTCAGGTAGGACACCCATACGATACCGCGTATCGGAACGGAATTCAAATCGTGAGTTTAAGGCTTTCAGAACAGCGCGAGGACGAAGGAGCGGATCTTCGCGGCGGAGAACCAGAGGTTTCGGGCCGCGTCGTAGATTTCGAGATGGACGTGTTCGCCGTGGTAGGGTTTCCGGGCGTTGATGCCCGTGTTGCCGCCGCGGCCGAGGAGATCGCCGGCCCGCACGACCGTGCCGAGCGGCGCGCCGACGGACGAGAAATGGATGTAGACGTAGTAGCACCTGTCGCGCGGGTCGTAGACGATGACGCCGTCGCCGCGCCGCGGCGAGATGCCGCCGGAGACGTAGCCTTCGGGCGTCTCGTCGCCGACCCAATCGTCGCTCGACGCCACGACCACGCCGTCCGTCATCGAGCGGATCTCCGGCCCGATCTCCTCGTCGCCCGCTCGCTCCACGTCGTAAAAAAAGACGTCGAGCGCGTCCTGGTGGGCGTACCACAGTTCGCGCTTGGTGGGCACGCGCGCCAAGCGACGTTCGAGGGGCGCCGCGTGCGCGGAGGCCGGCATGGCGGCGCGGTCATCGAGTTTCCAGTAGGTTTCGGCGATCGCCTCGGCGCGTGCCGCCACGAGTTCGGCGTTCGGGATGCGCGCGGCCACGAGCGCGTAACGCCGGGCGATGGGCGTGTCGCCCTCCGCCAGATTCACGATCTCGTCTTTCGTATCCCGGTCGGCCAGGTGGGCCGTGTAGAAATCGTTGTCGGGCATCACGAGGGCGAAGGCTTCGCGGGAGGAAAGCCCGCGGGCGGCGGCCGCCTCGAACCACGCGGCGGCGGCGGCCCGCGTTTCCGAGTCGCTTTGGCCGACGAGGCGTTCCGGGGCAAGCGCGTCGCGCAACGCGACGAGTTCCCGCGGAAGGGAATCGGCCTTTCGAAGAAGGTTCGGATCGCGCGGGTTCGGGTTCGGAAGGGGGTTCGAGCGGACCGAGATCGTCGCCGAGACGCAAAAGAGGAAGACAGCCATCACGCCGAAACCGACGAAGGTCGGCAGATCGGTTTTCTTCATGGTGGCGTATGATATTGCCGCGCTCCATGGGTGTCAATGAAAGGGGATGGCGGCGAACAGCCGCGCGGACACGGGCGCCAGGCGGTCGCTTGCCTTTGCGTTTCCGCTGTGGTACTATTGGCGCACGTCGGAGGACGGCGGGTTCGCCCGGCGCCTCCGGTACCATACCATGCGGGATTTCGCGGCCGGCCCGGCGGTCGGGGGCGGAATCCGGCCTGCAAGCGAGGTTTTTCATGGCCCATAAGATCACCGATGCCTGCGTCAACTGCGGCGCCTGCGAATCCGAGTGCCCGGTCAACGCCATCTCCGAAAAGAACGGCGCCCGTTTCATCGATCCGGCGACCTGCACCGACTGCGACGCCTGCACCTCCTCCTGCCCGGTGGAAGCCATCATCCAGGGCTGAGGATTCCCCGCGGCCGTTTCCGGCCGCAAAAGGAAACCGCTCCGTTACGGAGCGGTTTTTTTTACAGTTTGGCGAGGAGGTCGGAGAGGAGGCGGACGGTTTCGTCCCAGCCGAGGCAGGCGTCCGTGACGGAGAGGCCGGGAGTGAGCAGTTTGCGCGGGGCCGGATTCTGCCGGCCGCGCTGCAGGTAGGATTCGATCATGACGCCGCGGACGGGCACGCCGCGCTTCCGCATCGCCAGGGCCTTGAACGCGAGCGGGCGCTGGAGGAGGGGATTCCGTCCCGAGTTGTCGTGGCTCGCGTCGACGATGATCGCGGGCGTGAGACCGGCGCGGGCCATGATGGCGGCGGCTTCCGGCGCGCGGCGCCAGTTGGGGCCGGTGCGGCCGCCGCGCAGGATGACGTGAGCCGCCGGATTGCCGGGCGCTTCCGTCTCGATCACGGAGCCGTCGCGGGCCATCACGACGACCGTGGAGGGCTTGCTCGACGAGAGGGCCGCGTTGACCGCCCCCTCGATGTCGCCGTCCAGCGAATTCTTGAAGCCGCAGGGGCAGGGCATGAGCGAGGCGGCTTCGCGGAGCGACTGCGAATCGACGCCGCGCGCCCCCACCGAGGCCAGGGTCACGGTGTCCACCCAGTAGTTCCAGAAGAAAGGGTTCACGAGTTCCACGCCGACGGGCATGATCCGAGACAGCGCGCAGAGGACGGTACGGGCTTCGCGGATGCCGGCTTCGGTCTTGCGCGCCCCGTCCAAGTCCGGATCGCGCGCGAGGCCGCGCCACCCGAGGGCGGTGCGGCTCTTTTCCACGTAGGCGCGGAGCACGATCCGGGCGGAGTCCTTCGCGTCCTCGGAAAAGCGCGCGAGCTTCTCCGCGTACGCGAGCGCCTCGTCCCGGTCGTGGATGGAACAGGGGCCGACGAAGAGGATAGGGCGCGGATCGCGTCCGAGGAGGGATTCGACGAGCTCCGCGCGGGACGCCTCGACGAGCGCCTTCGCGTCCTTGTGGAGGGGCAGTTCCCGGGCGAGCTCGTCGGGCGCGGTCAACGCCATCGTCAGGGCTCCTCGCGCTCGACGGGGCAGGTCATGCAGCGCGCGCCGCCGCCGCCGCGGGCCAGCTCGATGCCGTCGAAGCCCACCGCGAGCCGCCTGTAATCGGCCGCCTTCTCCTTGCCGGAGATGAAGTCCTCCGCGGCGCGCGTCTCGAAGCCGGCGCGCGACAGGGCTTCCATCGTGCGGACGTTGCAGTTGTACATGACGATCTTGCCGGGCGCGAACGCGAAGGAGTTGGCGCCGGACCACCACTGCTCGCGGTCCTGGTAGAGGGGGTCGCCGCCGCCGCAGAGGATGGGCTCGAAGTCGTACCCCGCGCCCCAGAGCGCCTGGAGGATGCCGTCTTCGTCGTGGTAGATCGCGGAACCGTCGGGGCTGGCGTCGATGCGGATGACGCGGCAGCGGTTCCGGCCGGTCACGAGCGGGCCGTAGACGAGCGCGGCGTCGCGGTCGATCACCGTGAAGATCATGTCCAGGTGGATGGTGGCGCGCTCGCGCGGCAGCTGCACGGCGAGGACGGTCACGGTCTGGTCGGCGGCGCGGGCCGCGTTGATGGCCACCCGTTCCACGGCGTCCGGCGTCGTGCGCTCGGAGATGCCGATGGCGAGGGTCTTCGGCCCGACGACCAGGAAGTCGCCGCCCTCGATGGTGATGTAGCGGCTCCGCTCCTCGGGACCGTTCAGCAGGAGTCCCTTGGCCATGAAGTCCGGGTGGTGCTGGAAGATGAAGCGCGTGACGATCGACTCGATGAGGCGGACGTCGAAGGCCGTGGCGCCCGAGAGCACGTAGTTGCGGAACACCGCGGCCGAATCGCGCATGAAGTAGGTGTTCGGGAGCGGCCGCATGGAAAACGCCAGGCTCGACAGGCGCGCGGTCAGGCTGCGTTCGGTGGCGGGAAGCCCTTCCACGACCTTCCGCGCCAATTCGGAGGGCTGCATCGCCATGAGTTCGTCGATGCGGTTGTTGATGGGACAGAGCCGCGCGAGCGCCTTGAGGAGCTCGAACCTGTTCGCCGAGGGAACGATGGATTCCGCGAGCAGGTCGACGACTTCGTGGGCCTTGGCCACCGTGGAGAGGAAGGCCTTGAGCTTGTCGTATTCCCTCCGCACCGCCGGAAGGGGGATGATGTCGTTGTAGAGGTCCTGTTCGGCCTCTTTCGGCGTCATCGCCTCGATTTCCGGTCCGGGGGTATGGATGATGACGCGCTTCAGCGCGCCGATTTCGCTCGTGATGTTGAGTCCTGCCATGATCCTGCCTTTCGTACGGCAATACTAGCGCAAAACCGGGTAGGATGGCAACGAGCGAACGAAAACCGGTTCATCCGCGACGGCCCCGCGGTCGACGTTCATATAAGGAAAAAACTTGACAGTTGACGCAGGACGCCTCATAATACCGCCGCTTTTCGCGGATCCGTGATCCGCGTCAACAAGGAGGGTTCCATGGCCGAAAAGAGGAATGTCATCATCATCGGCGCCGCCGGGCGTGACTTCCACAACTTCAACACGTTTTTCCGCGACAACGACGCGTACAACGTGGTCGCTTTCACCGCAGCCCAGATTCCCGACATCGACGACCGCAAGTATCCGGCCGCCCTCGCCGGCAAGCTCTATCCGAAGGGCATCCCCATCTACGCCGAAGCGGAACTTCCCGCCCTCATCAAGAAGCTCGGCGTGCACGAGTGCGTATTCGCCTACTCCGACGTGACCTACCAGCACGTCATGAAGATGTCCGCCATCGTCAACGCCGCCGGCGCGTCCTTCCGCCTGCTCGGCCCCGCCGACACCCAGATCAAGTCCACGAAGCCGGTCATCGCCGTCGGCGCCGTCCGCACGGGCGCCGGCAAGAGCCAGACCAGCCGCAAGATCGTCCAGATGCTCATGGCGAAGGGCCTCAAGGTCGTCGCCATCCGCCACCCGATGCCCTACGGCGACCTCGTCAAGCAGAAGGTCCAGCGCTTCGCCACGGTCGAGGACCTCAAGAAGCACAACTGCACCATCGAGGAGATGGAAGAGTACGAGCCGCACGTCGTCCGCGGCAACGTGATCTACGCCGGCGTCGACTACGAAGCCATCATCCGCGAGGCCGAGAAGGAAGCGGACGTCATCCTCTGGGACGGCGGCAACAACGACTTCCCGTTCTACAAGCAGGACCTCATGGTGACCGTGGCCGACCCGCACCGCCCCGGCAACGAGACCAGCTTCTATCCCGGCGAGTGCACCCTCCGCATGGCCGACGTCGTCGTCATCAACAAGATCGACTCCGCCAGCCCCGAAGGCATCCAGACCGTCCGCGAGAGCATCGAGCGCATCAACCCGAACGCCCTCGTCATCGACGGCGCCTCCCCGATCACGGTGGACAAGCCCGAGCTCATCAAGGGCAAGCGCGTCCTCGTCGTCGAGGACGGCCCCACGCTCACGCACGGCCACATGAAGATCGGCGCCGGCGTCGTCGCCGCGCGCAAGTTCGGCGCGAAGGAACTCGTCGATCCGCGCCCGTACACGGTCGGCAAGCTCACCGAGACCTTCAAGATCTACCCGAACATCGGCACGCTCCTGCCCGCCATGGGCTACGGCGCCGAGCAGGTGAAGGATCTCGAGACCACGATCAACAAGACGGACTGCGACACCGTCGTGATCGCGACCCCGATCGACCTGAACCGCATCGTCAAGATCAAGAAGCCCACCGTCAAGGTCGGCTACGACCTCCAGGAGATCGGCACGCCGAACCTCACCGAGGTCATCGACGAATTCTGCCGCAAGTTCAAGCTCGGCGGATCGAAGAAGAAGGCGTAAGCCTCTTTCCTCCGTCGAAACGAACGCCCGCTCCGGTTTGCCGGGGCGGGCGTTTTTACGTTCGAATCAGAAGCCCGCCTTCGCCTCGGCGATGTAGCGCTCCACGACGGCGTCGAGCACGTCGAGCGGCACCGAGCCGCAGGAAAGGATGCTGCGGTGAAACGCCGGCAGGCTGAACTTGTCTCCCAGCGCCGTCCGCGCCTTTTCGCGCAACGACAGTATGCGCTGGAAGCCGAGGTAGTACGCCGTAGCCTGCGCGGGGATGCACGCGTAGCGCATGACTTCGGCTTGCGCCTGGCGCCGGCTCAGGAACGCCTGACTCATGAGGAAGTCCACCGCCTGGTCGAAGGACCAACCCATCGCGTGGAGGCCCGTGTCGGCGCAGAGGCGCGCGGCCCGGTGGGCTTCGGCTTGCAGCCGTCCGATGTCGCCGGCGGGATCGTCCGCGTACGCGCCTTGTTCCGCCATGAGGCGCTCGGCGTACAGGGCCCAGCCTTCGACGTAGGCGGTGAAGTAGACGGCCTTGCGGGCGACCGGCAGGCTCTGGGCGTTGGCGGTCGAAATCTGCAAGTGGTGGCCCGGTATCGTTTCGTGGTAGAGCAGGGTCGGCAAGCCGGCTTTATTGGTTCCGGTGCCTTCCGCCACGTAGAAGACGCCCGGTAGCGAACCGTCGATGGGGCCGGGCTGGTAGTAACCGCCCAGGGGCGCCGTGCGGACGTCCACCGGGAATTTTCGCCAACCGGGGAACAGCCCGGGCAAAAGCGCTTCGGTGTCGGCGAGGAGTTTCCTGTACGCGGCGAGCGTTTCCGCCGGACCGAGCGCGTTGCGCGGAGCGAACGCCGCGCCGAGGGCCTGCCCGGGCGCGGACGGCGCGGAGCCCCCGAGCTTCGTCCCCGCCACGATGATTTCCGCGTGGATCCGCTTGAGCTCCCGAAGGCCCAGTTCGTGAACTTCTGCGGGCGTGAGCGTCGTGGTGGTCTGTTCGCGCAATTTCGCTTCGTAGTAGCGCTTGCCGTCGGGAAGTTTCGACGCGCTGAAATCCAGAGGAGCCTTGGGCAACTCCGCCCGCGCTTCCTCCGCGAGCGCTCGATAGACCGGTATGAGGTCCGACGCGATGACGGCGGCGGCTTCGTCGAGGAGGGCCTTCGCCCGGCTTTCTCCGACTGCTTCCGGCCCCGCGGACAAGGCGTCCAGCTTCCCTTTCAAGGCGAGGTAGAAGAAGGTGTCTTCTGCCCGGGCGTTCGCCACTTCCTCGAGCATCGGGACGCCCGCCTGGAGGAGGGCTTTCGGGGCGATCACGCCTCTTCCCGCACGGCGCTTCATCGCGCCGGCGGCTTCCTTCATGCGGGCGGCCATGGCCGAAAGCCGTTTCACGTAGCTCGTCGCTTCGGCTTCGTTCCGCACCGGATGCAGTTCCTCGAACAGGGCGCGGGCGTCGTACGCCGCGCTGAAGAGCGTCGGATTGACGAGGAAGCCCATCTCGCCGAAGCGGTGGAGCGACACGGAGTCGTCGATCGCGCGTTTGTACGCCTCGTACGACAGGCGGTCCCCGGGCGACGCGTCCGCCATGTCGAAGGCGCGCAAGGCCGCTGATACTTCCTTTTCGATCCGCATGGATTCGGCGAGGTACTCGGCGGAAAGGCCGGACACGCCCGTATCGTCCAGCCCGGCCCAGTCCGACAGCGCGAATTGCGTGGCGAGTTCGGGGCTTCTCCGGAGTAGTTTCCTGTACTCGTCGTCGAGGAAGCCCGCGAGGCGTTCCGACACGGCCCATGATTCGTCGGTAAGTCCCCGCTCGGCCACGCCGCCTGCGTCGAAGCGTATGGACGAAGCCGGCGCGAGCTCCACGAGCTTATCCTCTCGCCAGAACTCGTTCATGGAAGCGATGGACGATTCGGCGCCTCCCCAGGTCGGCAGCGTGTGGGCGTCCCGAGCCACCGTCACGCGGTAGCCCATGCGAGACGCCGCCATCACCGTCGAGCGCACGCATTCGACGCTCGAAAGCCCGCATATCACCACGCGGCCGACCCGCGCCTCGTCCAGGATCTTCTCGAGGTTGGTGCTGGTGAAGGCGTTCGGGCCGTTTTTCGTCACGCGCGCGTGGCGCTTGTCCGGGGCGAGCGGCTCGGCCACTTCGAACGCGCGCGTTCCCGGACGGGACGCCGTCCCGTCCGTATACACCCAGACGACGGGCGCGCCGGCCGCGTCGGCTTCGTCGACGAGGCGTTGGATGGCGTCGAAGACCGACGCTCGCTTGTGGACCGGCATGTACCCGTTCTGCATGTCCATGACGATGAGCGCGTGCCCGCGCGCCGCCTGCCATTTCGGGCGGGCGGCGAGCGCTCCGACGTCCTTCCGGCCGTTCAAATCGATCGGCTCGCGGTTCTGGCCGTTCGCGCACGCCGTCGCGAGCAGCGAGATGGCTACCGCCAGCAAGGGCGCCCTGCGACTTCGGATACTTCGTCTGTTCATGTCAAACCTGCCTTGCTCGGGCCGTGTTCCGCCCGATTCGCTGTCAGCCGGCTCCGCGTACGGGAGGGCTCAATCGACAAAGGGCTCGTAAACTCGATCGATGAACGAACTGGTTCCGTCGCGGACGAGGTCGCGGTGTTCGCGGAAGGCCGCGCCGAGCCGGTCGGCCGGCCATCCGTCGGGCAACAGGGATCCGGGGATGGGAGGCGTCGACGCCATGGCCGACACGAAGGCGTCCGTGCCCTCGAAATACGACCGGAAGCATTCGGCGTCCGACGGGGGCTTGCCCTTGTCCGCGGCTTTCCGGAACGAGCGAATCCGGGCTTCGAGGAAGGAAGCCGCGTTCCCAAGCATCGCGGCGAGCGCGTCCGTATCCCAAATCCGCCGCGCGAACGCCTTCGCGTCGCCCCGCAGCTCCGCCGCGTACTCGGTCACGTAGGAGCGGAACGGTTCGCCATCCAACAGTTCCCGAACCGGCGGCGGCGCTTCGTATGCCGAAACCCACAGCGCGGCGGCCGCCTTGCCGTAGCCGGCGCGCCGCAGCGTGTCCGCCAGTAGTGCGCGGTCCTCCTTCCGTTCTTCGGGCACTTCATAGGAAACCAGGCGAAATCGGCCGTCCCACTCGGGCAGCTCCCCCCGGAAGACGCTGCGGCTTTCCGCGCCGCGCACGACGCGCCATCCCGAGTCCGTGAGGAAATAGAAACTGTTCCGTCCCTTGCGTTTGGTTTCGAACCAGCCCTTGCGCGCCATGCGCGACAGGGCCAGCCGCACCGCCTCCGGACTCAAGCCGAAGGTCTCGAGGAACGCCGTCAAGGTTCCCAGGGAAAAGCCCTTCGGTCCGAGTTCGTAGATGGCGCCGTAGAAACCGAACACCAGCGATTCTGTGGATCCTCCCATACGTCTCCTTCATGCGTTCATCACTATATGTATCACCAATAATGCGACATGTCAAATAAAGATACATAAAATCGGACAAGTGGTGATGTGCGGTGAACTGGAAAACCGGGGAACGCGCAAGGGGAGGATCCTGGTGAACTTGGTTTCTATATATGAAGAACCCGCTCCGGTTTGTCGGAGCGGGCCGTATCTTTCAGAAGGCGCTGGGTGCCTGGCACCGTGCGAAGCCGCACGATACTTATCGGTTCAGTACACGTAGATGGCGCCTTGGTCCAGGACTGTCGTCCCGCTCTTGACGATATCGGTACCGGGGGCTCCGATGACGATCGTGCTCTTGTCGGCGGACATGGCGGCGTGATAACCGAAATAGTCCTGCGGGTTGGCGATGGTGGCGGTGAAACGCCGGATCGATTCCCAAGAACCGGAAGTGAGCTTGAAGAGGTACGTTGCGCCGGCAAACATCTTCGAATCGACGGTTTCGCCGGGAGCCCCGATCAGGAGATACGATCCGTCGTCGGAGAGGATCGT
Source organism: uncultured Treponemataceae bacterium (assembly GCA_964482955.1). Taxonomy (GTDB): domain Bacteria; phylum Spirochaetota; class Spirochaetia; order Treponematales; family UBA12059; genus JAPLSN01. The sequence continues at coordinate 14,283 of CAYZZW010000029.1, forward strand.
GCAATACCCGAAACATGCCATGTACTGGGCGTTTGGAGTATCAATGGCCTTTTCTTCCCAGTCAGAGCCGTTCCATGAATAGACATACGCCCGTCCCTGCTGGTCGTTCGTGAGAACCCTGGTTTTATACGCCCCGACGGCGAGACGCGTGCCATCTGCCGATAAGTCCACGTAGCGTCCGAAATATAGAGAGTCGCCCGCCGATGCCGCTATCTTGGTTTCCTTCCAACCTTCGGGCGAGCGCTTGTAGACGAACACCGATCCTTTTTGCGCGAGATCCAGGACGGCTCCGCCGGCAACGGTGTTTCCGTCGGTCGATACGGCGACATGGAAGCCCAACTGCATATCCACATCTGCGCCCGAAGGTTCGACGCGCGTGCCATTCCAGGTAGAACCGTTCCACTCGTAAACATACAGGCAGCCTCGAGCCTTGCCAGTGGAGGATTTTGCGAGGTAGGCGCCGACGACGAGGGTGTTGCCGTCTCCGGAGAGCGCGACGGCGACGCCGAAACTCTGACTGACCGCCGGACCCGTCGCCTTGATCTCCGCCCGGTCCCAGCCGACGGCGGTTTTCCGATAGACGAAGACGACATCCAGCAGACCTGAAACGGCAACGACCGAACCGTCCGAGGACGTCGAAGTGGAGAAACCGTAATACTTAGCTTTCAATCCGTCGGGCACGTTCTGGACCGTCGCGTCCCACGACGTGCCGTTCCATCCGAGCATGTACGCGGCGCCGTCCATGGATCGGCTAGACAACGCCCCGACATTCATCAGAGTGCCGTCTTGAGCGATCGAAATCGAACTGCTGTGAAGGCCTACATCGTTGTATCCCGAAAAACGGTCCATGGCGTTTCCGTCGGGCGCGGCGTACATGTTCCCGACGAACGAGGCGATGGAATCCCGCTTTCCCGTCACCGCGCCCGCTTCGTTCCGGAACTCGGCATGGACGACATTGAAGCCGGGCTTGTCGGGAAGAACCCACGCTTTTTCGGGCGCGTACGGTTCCCAATCCGTCCAGGCGACGGCGTCGTCGCTGAAACGCATGGAGACGGCGTCGGACATGTTCATGGTCAGCGTGACCGAGGCTCCGGACACGAACGGCGCGCCGTCGCTTATGGAAAACGATCCTTCCGGCGCCGGATCTTCCGGAGCTTCGCATGCCAGGAAAAACCCCGAAAGGACCAACGCCATAGCGGCTCGGAACATGCGCCGACTTTTGGGAACCATGGTTGCCTCCTGAGTGCCAACGCGATGTTATCATAAGTTGGTTGTTTTGGAAAGGAGAGCGAGAGAGGGAAACCTTTCGGAAAGGGTTCCCTCTCGTTCAATCTTGAAGGCTATCGTCGCGCGGCGCGGAAAGCGCATGCGCTAGCAGGACAGGAAGAACGTGAAGGTGCCGTCGGTGAACGTCTCCAGGGTCGGATCGTCGATGGCGTCGAAGGCGACGACGCGATCGGTCGCGGCGGTGGCCGAATCGACGTCGTCAGTCACGAAGATCTTCCGGTTCGTGACAGCGAGGAATCGCATCGGGATCGGGATGTCCGTGCGCTGGCCGAGCTCATCGAGCTGTTCGGTCAGCGCCAGAACCAATCCGTTGGTGCCGGAAGCTTCGTAGGCGGTAAGGTAGACGACGCCGTCCTTGACCAGCACGTCGTACGGGGTGAGCCCTGTAAGGGTGGGAATCGACCCGAAGGTCCGGGCCACCAGCAGGGTAGTCGTCGCGGGCGTCTTCGCGTCGATCTTGAGGATCGCCGGGTTCGTATTGTAAGTGCCGAGAAGATAGAGCTGCCCCGAATCGTTGACCGCCAGGCCGGTCGTATTGTTGGTCGTGGCGACGAGGGGAGGTAGCGTCACAGCCTGGTCGATCAGGGAATCGGTGGCGTTCAGGGTCATCGCGTACAGGACCGGCGGGCTGGCGGAGCTCGACGTGGCATGGTAGAGGACGCTCCTTTCCCGGTCCATTGCCAGCGCGTACGTGGTCTCGGGGCCGGCCGCCGAAGTCGATAGCATGGTCGGGGTTACGCCGCTATCGATGTACGGGGCGCAGAACAGCGAGTCCATGGCTCCAAATCCGCCGATGAAGACGCGGCCATAGGCGTCGAAATCGATGTCGCGCGGAGACGACTGGGTGATCGAAGCCGGATTGGCCCCGCTCATGTCGTCGTACTGCTTGACCGCGTTCCGATACATGTCCGGGACGACGAGTTTCGTCTCGAACGAGGAACGGAGCGTGACTTCGTTGTCTCCGGGGACGATATCGACCGTGGCGGACGCGACGCGCCGCAGGATGGGGCTTGATCCGGGCGACGTTTCCGCCGCCAGCGAAAAGGTCCTGGAAGGACCGACCGGGACCATGACCGTGGCTTTGACCGTTCCGGGCGGAAATGTCGCCGAGATCGCTTCCATGCCGGGGCCGCTTATTCCGATTTCGATGGAAGAATAGGCGGGAGCCGCCGGGGTCGGCAACGTCGTTTTCGGCGCTCCATCCGACCATGCGGAGAGATCGAGCGTGATTTTGGCGGGAAGATCGAAGAACTGAGTGCAGGCGGAAAACAGCAAGACGGAAACGATGGCGAATGGCGCTCCGCGACTTTTCATGATGCCCCTCCCGAAATCGGCAAACGAGCTCATGGCTTTCAAGTCCAAGTATAGCGCGTTCGGACCGTTCGCGCCTTGAATGAAAGCCAATTTCGTCATTCGGGCGCGGTATCCCGGGACTATCCGCGACGCCGTAGCGACTCGGTTACAGGTCGACGATGAGGCGGGCCAGGGTATTGGCGCCGTTCTCCCTGAAGGTGTAGCCCTGCGCCCGGTCCATGCGTTCCCACGCGTCTTCGAAGCGGGCGGTGCGGGGCAGGTACACGGTTTCCTTGCCGAAGTACACGGCTTCCCAGAGCGAGTTGTAGCCCGCGCCGCAGGCGAGCAGGTCGACGGCGTTGAAGCAATCGACCGCCGGAAAGATGCCGCCGTGGAAGTTCGACGTGTAGACGGTGTCCCATCCCTCGTCCGAGAGGTAGGAATAGCGTTCCTGGGCCTTTTCGAACAGGCCGGGAAGGCCGTTCAAGGTCAGCATGAAGACCTTCTTCCCGCCAGATAGCCCGAGGCGTCGTAAGGCTTCGGCGCGCGGGAGGATCTCGTCGCGTTCGCGCATGACGATGGGATCGATGGCCGTGACCGGGAACGGCGCCTGCCAGGGTTCGCAGGCCACGCAGGCGTCCCAGCGGCCCGGATCGAACCGGAGCGTGCGGTCCGGGAGGGGGATCTCGAAGAAGCGCGGCTGCACCTGGCGCGTCAGGAACAGCTTCTTGCAGGGCAGGTCGTCCAGGAAGGCGTCCAGGTTGAACCAGTACATGTCGACGACGAGGACGTCAGGCTTCAGCCCGACGATCGCCTCGAAGAGGCGGGAATCGCGCGCGGCGCCGGGGCCGAGCTCCGCTTCGGTCTCTCCGGGCAGCTCGACGCAATCGACCCCGACCCGGCCGCAGAGCGCCCCGAAGAGGGGCGCCTGGTTCAGGACCGAGAACTCTATGGACGGATCGAGGCGCCTCAAACCGAAGCCGGTCGAGATGCCCCGCACCACGTGGCCGGAGCCGGTGACTCCGGCCGTGTAGTACAGGACGCGCATGGGCTAGCAGTTAAGATAGAAATTGAACGTGCTTGCGGGGAACGCCGTGCTTTCAAGCGTCGTGTCCGAGATGTCGTCGAATGCCAGTACCTTGTCTTGCTCGTTTCCGGAGCCGTCATTCGCATTGTCGTCGCAGATGTAGAATTTCTTGTTCGTGATGGCGAGGAACCGCAGGGGTTGGTACAAGCCGGAACTTCCGCCGAATAGTGTGGTCGCGAGAAGATCATGGCTGAATTCCACGATGGCGCCTTCTCCGGAGGGGTATCCGGTCGGATGATAGGCGCTTAAGTAGATGCGGTCGCCTTTTGCCATGATGTCATAGGCGATAAGCGAAGGGAGCAAGGCCGAAAGCTCCCGGTGGGCAACGTATGTGGAGCTCGACCCCGTGATTTTCAGCTTAAGTATCGAGAACGCCGCATCGACATTGGCGAGCACGTAGAGCATACCGTCGGCATCAACCGCGAGCCCCGTGGAACTTCCGGTCAAGAGGATAGAGTGACTGACCGGCATGGAAACCAGCGTATCAGTCAGGGAATCGGTTGCGGTCAGCCGGAGCGAATAGAGTTGGTAAATGGAAGCGTTCTGGACGATGTGGTACAGCGTGTCGCTCGTCCGGTCGATCGCGATCGCGATGCTCGTCGAAGGTGGGGAGACCGCGGTCGTCAACGAGGTGAACGACTTCGTGATATCGGGGGTCATATAGATATTGTTTCCCGAAGGCGCGTAACACGCGACGTATATCCGGCCGAAGGAATCCTGTTCGATGTCGTACGGGCTGGTTATGGTCGCGCTCGCGTCTATTGTCGTATCGTTGATGTCGTCGATCTGGGCGATGCGTGAGTTTTTCGTGTCAGGAATCAGGAGCTTCGATTCGAATCCGGTACGGAGCGCGAGGGTATTGTTTCCGGCGACGAGATCTGCCGTCACTGAACCGTGCTTGCGTGTAATGGGACTGAGGCCGGGTTCGGCATCGGCGGTCAACCGGAAGGTCCGCTCCTTACCGGCGGGAACCATGAGTGTCGCTTCCGTCGTGGAGCCGGTGAAATCCGCCTCGATGGGGGACATCCCGGGGCCGGTGACTGAAATGTGTATAGTTGATAGGATCGGCGCGGTCGGAGAAGCAAGCGTGGTTTTCGGAGCGTGCGGATTGAAGTCCGACAGGTCGAGCGTCACCGATACCGGATCGTCGATGAACATCGAACAGGCGGAAAATAACGCGATGAACGCGAGGGAACAGTGAATGAAAGATCGTTTCATTCGAAAACCTCCGGACTGACATTAAGGAATCCCCCAGATTGTATCACATTGCGGCGGAGAATGCTTGAGCGGGGCCCGAGATTGTATCTGAAGGGATGGCGCGTCGTGGAAGCCCCGAAGTCCCTGAACGGGAACGGCTTCCCGGTTCGTCCCCGTTGCAACGCCGCGGCTTTTATCCGTATCATGCGGGCCTATTTCAGGCTGGTAGGATGGTATTCATGGCAGATCCCGTCATCGCGCTCGACAAGCCCTTCAGGAAGGCGATCGTCGAGGCGTTCGGTCCCGAGTTCGAGGGCGTCGACCCGCTCATCAAGGCTTCGGCCAATCCCGCGTTCGGCGACTATCAGGCGAACGCGGCCATGTCGCTCGGGAAGCGCCTCGGGAAGCCGCCGCGCGAGGTCGCGGCCGCGATCGTGGCCAAGCTCGACCTGTCCGGCATCGCGGAACAACCCGAGATCGCGGGGCCGGGCTTCGTCAACCTACGCGTCCTCCCGGGATTCCTCGCGTCCATGCTCGCCGAACTCCGCGTCGATCCGGCTTGCGGCGTCGGGCGGGCCGACAAGCCCGACACGGTCGTCGTCGATTACTCGAGCCCGAACATGGCCAAGGAAATGCACATCGGCCACATCCGCTCGACGATCATCGGCGACGCGATCACCCGCGTGCTGGCTTCGCGAGGCCACGAGGTGATCCGCCAGAACCACATCGGCGACTGGGGCACCGCCTTCGGCATGCTCATCGAGCACGTGCTGGATGCGGGCGAAGGCTCGGAGTTCCGCATCTCGGACCTCAACGAGCTATACCGCGCGGCCAAGGCGAAGTTCGACGCCGATCCCGCCTTCGCGGAGCGTTCACGACTCCGCGTGGTCGCGCTGCAGTCGGGCGACGCGGACACCCTGCGGCTCTGGCGCTCTTTCATCGAAGAGAGCAAGCGCCACTTCGACGAGGCGTACGCGCGGCTCGGGATCCTGCTCGAGGACGCGGACTATCGCGGCGAAAGCTTTTACAACGATCTCCTGCCCGGCGTGGCGCGGGAGCTCGAGGAGCGGGGTTTCGCGAAGGTATCGGACGGCGCCCTGTGCGTGTTCCCCGACGGCTTCACCGGCACGGAGGGCGCGCCGATCCCGCTCATGATCCGCAAGTCGGACGGCGGCTACGGCTACGACGCGACCGACCTGGCCGCGATCCGCTACCGCGTGCGCGAACTCGGCGCGACGCGCCTCGTGTACGTCACGGACTTCCGGCAGAAGCAGCATTTCGCGATGGTGTTCGAGGGCGCCCGCATGGCCGGCTGGCTCGGCGACGCGAAACCGGAGCACGTCTACTTCGGCGCGATATTGGGCGACGACGGAAAGCCCTTCAAGACGCGCTCCGGCGACACCGTGAAGCTCGAGGACGTGCTCGACGAGGCGGAACGCCGCGCGGACGCCATCGTGCTCGAAAAGAACCCCGAGCTCGGAGTGGACGAACGGACGGCCATCGCGCACGCGATCGCGATGGGCGCGATCAAGTACGCGGACCTGTCGAACGACCGCATCAAGGACTACGTCTTTTCGTACGACCGCATGCTCGCCTTCGACGGCAATACCGCGCCGTACCTCCAGAACGCCTACGTGCGGATCAAGGGCATCTTCCGCAAGGCCGACGCCAGCGAGGCGGCCGTCGCGCCGGTCGTCGCGGCCCCGCAGGAAAAAGCCCTGGCGATGCGCCTCCTCGCCTTCGGGGCGGCCGTCGAGTCCGTGGAGCGCACGCTCGAGCCGCATCGCCTCTGCACCTACCTGTACGAGCTCGCCGCCGACTTCCACGCGTTCTACGAGCACTGCCCGGTCATCCAGGCGGCCGCGGGCGAACGCGGCCCGCGCCTCGCGCTCTGCGACCTGACCGCGCGCACCCTCAAGCGCGGCCTCGAGCTCCTCGGCATCGACGTCGTGGAGCGCATGTAGGGAGCGCCACGGGACGGAGCCCGACCGGTCCTTTTGGAAAGGAGAGCGCGAGAGGGAAACCTTTTGAAAAGGTTTCCCTCTCGTTTATCGGCCTTGCGCCGGAATCGTGGCGGGTGTCCGACGCCGGCGATGCTGGATTTTTGCCGCGTCATGCGACACATTTACATGGAAAGATCTTCATGTGTCCGGAGGTTCCATGTACGACATTCTGGTAAAGGGCGGCCCGGTGCTCTGGGTCATCATCGCGCTGTCGTTCGCGGGCGTCGCCATCGTCATAGAGCGCTTCCTGTATTTCAAGAAGATCCGCGTGGACGAGGAAAAGCTGTTCCTCCGCATCAAGACGGCGCTCGAAAAGCGGCATTTCGACGAGGCGATGTCGATCTGCGACAACAACATCTCGCCCATGAGCGCGCTCGTGCGGGCCGGCATCGAATACCGCGATTATCCCGAAGCGTCGCAGAAGGAAGTGATCAAGGACGCCGCCAACCAGGAAGTGCCGCTCCTCGAGCGGAACCTTTCCGCGCTCGGCACCATCACGCACATCGCGCCGCTCCTCGGGCTCCTCGGCACCGTGACCGGCATCATGAAGTCGTTCGACGTGCTCGGGAAACTCGGGTCGGTGAGCGACCCGTCCGTGCTCGCGGCCGGCATCTCGGAGGCGCTCATCACGACGGTGGCGGGCATCGTCGTGGCGGTGCCGGCGGTCGTGTTCTACAACCTGCTCGTGAACCGCGTGAACCTCATCATCATCCGCATGGAAAACCGCGTGAACGAGCTGATCCTGCTCCTCGGCGGCAAGCCGCGGCCGGGTTCGGGCGACGATGCCGGGAGGCGCGCATGAGGCTCGAACGTCGGCTCAAGCCGCTCATCAACGTCGACCTCACGCCGCTCATCGACGTGATCTTCCAGCTCGTCATCTTCTTCATGATCACGAGCACGTTCCGGACGGTGCCGGGCTTGCCGCTCGAGCTGCCCGCCGCGGGCACGTCGGAGCCGGTGGCCGTGTCCGAGATCCGCATCGGCATCGTGTCGGAGAAGGAACTGTACCTCGACGGCGCGCGCACGGAGCTGTCGCAGCTGCCTTCGCTCGTGTCGCGGAGGCTCATCGGGCTGGCGGACGACAAGCCGCGCGTCATCGTCGAGGGCGACGCGCGCGCGCCGTACGAGCTCGTCGTGCAGGTGCTGGACGTCGTCAGGGCGAACGGCATCGAGGGGGTCGACCTCCTCACGCGGGCGCGACGGGCGCCATGAACACCCCGTACGTCCGGAGGGAAACCGTCCGGCGCAACGTCCGGTCGTGGGGCGGCGCGGCGCTGCTCTACGTCGTCGCGTTCCTGATCCTCCTCGTCGGCGACCTCGTGTTCCCGAAGCCGGTGGAAGACGCGGCGGGGCCGGTGCGCGTGCGGCTCGGCTCGCCGACCGGCATCGAGGACTACCGCGCCCCGACGGAACTGCCCGAACCGGGCACGGCGGCTCCTTCTCCGGAAACGGCCGTCGCGGCTCCCGCGCCGCCGACCCAACCGGCGGCGACGCGTCCCGCCGAACCGGAAAAGCCGGAGCCGAAACCGGAAGCGACCGGTTCCGCACCGAAGCCCGCGGAAACGGCGCCCGCGCCGGCTACCCAGAGTCAGCCGACACGGTCTGCGCCCGCGACGCCGGTCGAAGCGCCCAACGTGGTGAAGGGCTCCGAGGCGGGCAACACGTACGAGTTCGCCTTCGAAGCCGGGTCGGGCGTGGTCGGTCGCACGCTCTACGTGCCCATCTACCTCTACATGCCGTTGCCCGAAGACTTGAGCGCCTGGCTTCTGGCGCGGCTTCCCCAGGCGCCCGACGGCTCGGCGTCGCCCGTCCTCGCTTACTACGAACGGAGCGGAACCGGCATGAAAAAGCGGACCGACGTCCGCGCGCCGCTTCCCGAGCGTCCCCGCATCTGGCAGATCCTCAAGGACGCGGGATACGACCTCCTGCGGGCCGATTACCGCCTCCGGAACCCGAAACCGGTGACGATCGCGTTTACGGTGACGGCGGCGACCGGTTCGTCCTACCCCGTCGCCACGGGGGTGAGCGTCGTGAAGTCCTCTGGCTATTCCGAGCTGGACGAGGCGGTGCTGTACGGCTTCGCGCAGGCCGGGTTCCGGAATTCGTCGGACAGACCCGAGCGCGGATCGTTCACCTACGTCTTCGGCTCGGGAAAGTGACGGGCCGGGCCGGTTCCGCCCGAGCTTGCGTTCGCGGCGGAACGGCCTTACAATGGAACGCGGTGACTCAAGTGAAACATCGTGAACCGACCCAGGCCGAGCTTCCCGCCCACGACCAAGCGATCGCCGAACGGCTCGCCACGGTCGACATCTTCTCGCGCCTGGACCGCGTCGGCTTGGCGGCGATCGCTTCCTGCTCGGAACGCCGGACCTACGCCGACGGGGAGCGGATCTACGTCCGCGACGCGCCCGCCGATTCCCTCTTCGTGGTGATGCGGGGCGCGGTCGACGTGGTGGGCGGCGACGAGAACTCGGTGATCGCCGAGCTCGTGTCCGGCGACTGCTTCGGGGAGCTCGAATTCTTCACGCACGCGTCGCGCAACGCGTCAGCCCTGGCCGAGGGCGAGACGGAGCTCGTCGTCTTCCCGAAGCGCGGCATGGCCTTTTCCGACGTGCTCGCGTCCCACGCGGGCAGCGCCGCGCGGACGCTCTTCGAAGTGCTCGTGTCCGTGGCCGGCCGCATCCGCGCGGCGAACGCCCTCATCAAGGAGAATTCCCCCGTCGTCCAGGAGCTCAAGCGCCAGGTGTACGGCGACAAGATGACCGGCCTCTACAACAAGACCTTCCTCGAGGAACGCCTGGCCGAGCTCCTCAAGGACAACCCGCCCCGGCTGTCGCTCCTCATGTTCAAGCCGGACAACTTCAAGGAAATCAACGACACCTACGGTCACGAAGCCGGCGACGCGACCCTCAAGATCGTCGCCGCGGAGCTCCAGCGCTCCGTCGACGAGTCGTCCCCGGCCTTCCGCTACATGGGCAACGAACTCGCCGTCGTCCTGCCGGACCGCGGCCGCGACGACGCCCGCGCGGAGGCCGCGCGCCTCATGGAGCGGCTCGTCGCCGTCAACCTGAAGCCGGCCACCGGCGGCGCGGACGCGCGCCTCACCTTCAGCTTCGGCGCCGCGGTCTATCCCGACCACGCCTCCGACGCGCTCTCGCTCATCGCCCGGGCCCACGCCCTGCCGCTCGTCGGACGCGGGCGGGGCGGCGGCGTCATCCTGTTTCCCGAGGACCAATGACGATGCGGACCGCCACTGCCAAGGATCGCCGCTCGGGCGAGATCGGATCGATCGGCATCTTCTCGTCCCTCGAACCGGACGAGCTCGAGCTCGTGCGCAGTTCGATGAGGACGCGCGAATGCAAGGCCGGCGAGACGCTGTTCGTCGAGGGATCGGCCGGAGACGAGCTGTTCGTCGTCCGGAAAGGCTCGGTCGGGATCTTCCTCGCGCTCGGGGACGGCAAGGAACTGCCGATCTCGCAGGTCGCCTCGGGCGGATTCTTCGGCGAGATGTCGCTCATCGAGCGCGCGCCGCGCTCGGCCACGTGCAAGGCCCTCGAGGATTCGACGCTCCTCTCGCTCCACGCCGCCGATTTCGACAAGCTCATGCTCGAGCGCCCGGCCATCGCCGCGCGCGTCATGCAAAGCATGCTCTCCATCGCCGCCGGCCGGCTGTTCGCGACCGGTTCCTTCCTTTCGCAGATGGTCCAGTGGGGCGAATCCGCGCGCAAGCGCGCCGTCACCGACGAGGCCACGGGCCTGTTCAACCGCCGCTTTTTCGACGATTCCGCGCAGGCGCTCTTCGACCGGGCCGGACTCGACGGAGGCACGTTCTCGGTGGCGATGTTCGATCTGGACCGGTTCGGTGCGCTCAACAAGGAACACGGCCTCGCGTTCGGCGACGAGGCGATCGTGGCAGCCGCCGGGGCGTTTCGCCGGGTTTTCCGCGAAAAGGACGTCCTGGTGCGCTACGGCGGCGACGAGTTCACCTTCCTCCTCCCCGACACCGGCACCGACGAGGCGGTCGCGCTCTGCTCGAAGGTGTGCGAGGAGATCCGCGCCCTCCGCTTCCCCTCGAAGCCGGGCCTTTCGCTGACGGCAAGCCTGGGCGTCGCGACCTATCCCGACCACGCGCGCTCGCTCGACAGCCTCGTTCGGGCCGCGGACCGCGCCCTGTACTTCGCCAAGGAAGCGGGCCGAAACCGGGCGCTCGGGCCGCCGGCGCAGGGCGGGGCGGCGGGCGGCATCAAGCGGGAGTTCAAGTCCATCGCTGAAAAGAACAGGATCGTCAGGAACATTCTCGACGCGCTCGAAAGCCGCGACGGCGTGATGATCCTGGGGCACCGCAATCCGGACGAGGACTGCATCGCCTCGATGGTCGCCTTCGGGCTGTTCGCCTCGAAATTCAACAACGACGTCTGCCTGGTCCGGAACGGAGCCAGGGACGCGGCGCAGGCCGCGGGCGGGCACGACCAGTTCGAGTATCTCCTGTCGATCTGCGCCTACAATTCGATCCGCATACTCGACGTCGACGAAACGCCCCCGTTCGCGATCTCCACGGTCGTCGCGCTCGACACGCCGAAGCCTTCCATGCTCGACGCGGGCAAGGCTGTCCTGCGGATCTTCGACGATCCGGCCACGCTGCGGATCGAGATCGATCACCATCTGGAAGCCGATTCGACCTACTCGGGCGATTTCGGCTACAATCTCGTCACGGGCGCCTCCTCCGCGAGCGAGCTCGTGGGCCTCCTCGGCTTCAAGCTCGACAACGACGCGGAACGAAAGGCCCGCAACCAGATCGAGGACGTCTTTTCGCGCAACTTCGTGCTGTCGGTGCTCACGGGCATGATCGGCGATTCGCGGATGGGCAAGTACCTCAAGACCCGCAAGGAACGCTGGTACTACGAGTGGTTCAGCTCGCTCTTCGACCGCATGCTGACGCAGAAGACGCGCCGCGGGAGCGCGAACTTCACGACGAAGGAAGAAGTCTTCACGGCCATCGCCTCGCTCTCGGGGGACGAGGAGGAATGTTTCCGCGCGCTCTTCGAACGGAAGGCGGGAAGCGGAGGATTGCGCTACGTCATCCTCGACGCCGACGCCGCGGCCGCCCTGCGCGAGCGTTTCGGCGACGACATGCTCGCGTCGGTGTCCAAGTCGGTGGCCGACGTCCTCGCCGAGGAATGCGGCAAGCTCGGCATGGTGGCGTTCCCGGACGACGACGCCGTGTCGGACTTGGTGCAGTTCCGCCTCAGGCGGGCCGCCGGATTCACCGCCATCGACCTGCGGGACGTCCTTTCGCGCTTCAAGTTCGAAAACGGCGGCGGTCACCCCGGCGCCGTCGGCTTCCGCTTCCCGAAATCGCAAGTGCCCGATTTCGCCGCCTTCGCCGCCGACGTCGTCGCGAAGGTCGAAAGCCTGCTCGACCCCGCCTGAACGCTCCTTCGGACAAAAGAAAACCGGGACCCGCGGGTCCCGGCTCTCGTCAGCTCCGGATCGCCTTATTTCTTGGCCGGTCCGAGGATCGCTTCCTTGCACGCCTTGGAAACGGTGAGCTTCACGACGGTCTTGGCGGGAATCTTGATGGATTCGCCGGTGGCGGGATTGCGGCCGATCCGCGCCTTGCGCTTGTTGAGCTTGAGGATGCCGAGGCCGGGGATGGAGAACTTCTGGTTCTTCTTGGCTTCGCGGCAGGCCAGGTCGATGAACGATTCGAGGAACGAGGCGACCTGCTTGCGGGTGAGGCCGTTCGTTTCGGCGAGCTGGCCGACGATCTGGGTCTTCGTGAGGGGCTTGCCGGTCTTGGCGGCGGCCGGCTTCTTCTCGGCGGTCTTCTTCGCGGTCGCCGGCTTTTTGGCGGCGACTTTCTTGGTGGAAACGGGCATGACTGCTCCTTTCTGCTGAAATATCGGGAAATCATATCTCCCTTTGCTCCGCGCTTCAAGCGCGAAATATCGTCCAACCCCGTGAAAACGCCTGAATTCCGCGGTTTTCCGCGTTTTTCTGGGGCCGTCAGCTGCAACCGGTCGTGCTGCCGCAGGTTTCGCACTTGAGGCAGGTGCCGTTCCGGACGAGCGTGAGGTGGCCGCACACCGGACAGGGATCGCCCTCGTAACCTTTGATTCGGGCCTGGCGCACGCCTTCGACGGTTTTTTTCGGGGCTTTCGCGGGTTCCTGGGCGGACGCGCCCGACTTGCCGCCGCGCGCCGAGGCGCCGTTTTGCGTCGCGGTGGCGACGAGGTCCTCCGGCTTCACCTGGCCGAGGTCGTAGCGGTTCAGGTACGCGATGGCGAGGTCGCGGAACACGTAGTCCAGCACGCTCGTCGTCATCTTGATGTACTCGTGTCCCTGCACCATGCCGTTCGGCTCGAAGCGCGTGAACGTGAAGGCGTCGACGTACTCCTCGAGCGGCACGCCGTACTGGAGGCCGAAGGACACGGCGATGGCGAAGGAGTTGAGGAGGCTGCGGAACGCGGCGCCTTCCTTGTGCATGTCGAGGAAGATCTCCCCGACGCGCCCGTCGTCGTATTCGCCGGTGCGGACGTAGATCGTGTGCCCGCCGATGCGCGCCTTCTGCGTGTAGCCAGAGCGCCGGTTCGGGAGGTTTTCGCGGAGGCCGCTCCGCTGGTCCGTCTCGGCGGCGGAACCGGATTCCGCGCGCGGAGGGGCGGGCGAGCGGTCCGACTCCAGCTCGCCCGCGATGGCGACGAGGGAGTCCGCCACGAGGTCGGCGCCGGGCGCGAGCGAGGTGAGCGGCTGCGACAGCTTCGAGCCGTCGCGGTAGAGCGCGATGGACTTGAGCATGCTCTTCCACGCGAGCATGTGCGCGCCCTTCACGTCCTCGCTCGTGGCGGAGTTCGGCATGTTGATGGTTTTCGAGATGGCACCCGACACGAACGGCTGGACGGCGGCCATCATCGCGACGTGCGCCTCCCAAGCGATGGCGCGCGTGCCCTTCTCGCCCGACGGCGTGGCGGTGTCGAAGACCGCGTAATGGGACTTCTTGAGGTGGGGCGCGCCCTCGACGCCCATGAGGCCGCAGGCGTGGATTTCCGCCGCCTGGATCTCGTCGCGCGAAAAGCCGAGATGGAGGAGGAGATCGAAGCCGGGCAGGCGGTACGTGGCCTCGGGCACGCCGAGCGCCTCGTAGCACTCCGGTCCGAGCACGTGCGGCGCGACGACGGACGAAATGCCGATGGCGCCGGGCAGCGCCGCCTCGAGGCGGTCTATCGCGTCCGCGGCCATGCCCTTCGCGGCGAGGGCGGCGCGCGACACGCCCGATTCGGGCAGCTTGCCGCTTCCCACCGCGTACGCGACGATGTCGTCGATTTCCTCGGGCTTGTAGCCGAGCGCGGCGAGGGCGGGCGGCACGCTCTGGTTGATGAGTTTCCAGTAACCGCCGCCCGCCAGTTTCTTGAACTTCACGAGGGCGTAGTCCGGCTCGATGCCGGTGGTGTCGCAGTCCATGAGGAGGCCGATGGTTCCCGTCGGCGCGATGGCGCTCACCTGCGCGTTTCGGTAGCCGTGCCTTTCCCCGAGCGCGAGCGCCTCGTCCCACGCCGCTTGCGCGGCCTTGACGATCGCCTCGGGACACTTGGCGCGGTCGAAGGGATTCGGACGCACGGTAAGACCCTCGTACTCCGCCGGATCGGCGCCGAGGGCGGCGCGCCGGTGGTTGCGGATCACGCGGAGCATGTCGTCGCGGTTGGCCTGGTAGCGCGCGAAGGGCCCGAAGGCCGCGGCCATGCGCGCCGATTGGGCGTACGCTTCGCCCGTGAGGACGGCGGAGAGGCCCGCGGCGACCGCGCGCCCTTCGGCCGAATCGTACGCGAGTCCCATCACCATGAGCAGGGTGCCGAGGTTGGCGTAGCCGAGCCCGAGCGTGCGGAAATCCCAGCTTTTCCGGGCGATCTCGCGCGAGGGGAACTGCGCCATCGCCACGGAGATCTCGAGCACGGTGGTCCAGTGCCGCACCGCGTGCCGGAAGCCTTCCGTGTCGAAGGTCCGCGTCGCCCTGTCGTAGAAGGACGTGAGGTTGAGCGACGCGAGGTTGCACGCGGTGTCGTCAAGGAACATGTACTCGGAGCAGGGATTCGAGCCGCGGATCTCGCCGTCCTGCGGGCAGGTGTGCCACTCGTTCACGGTGCCGTGGAACTGGAGCCCCGGGTCCGCGCAGAGCCACGCGGCGCGCGCCATCTTGTCCCAGAGGGCGCGCGCCTTGACGGTCCTCATCGTCTTGCCGGTCGTGCGCGCGGTGAGCGCCCAGTCGCGGTTCTTGACGACGGCGTCCATGAATTCGTTGGTCACGCGCACCGAGTTGTTGGAGGACTGTCCGGACACGGTGTTGTACGCCTCGCCCTCCCAGTTGGTGTCGTACTGGGGCAGGTCGAGCTCGGTTTCTCCCTCGGTGAAGCGGCGGATGGTCTGGTAGACGAAGGCCGCCGGCACGCCGGAGCGGAGGGCGTCGCGGACCGCCTCGCGGAGGCGCGGATTCTCCGTCGGGGAGCGGCGCTTGTCGGCGGGCAGGTCGTGGGCGCCCAGGGCGTCGCGCACGCGGGCGGTGGCCGCCTTGATGAGGGCGCTGCCGGCCGCGAGGCAGGCCACCTTGTACTCCTCCTCGGTCTTCCAGTCGATGTAGCGCTCGATGTCCGGGTGGTCGACGTCGAGGATGACCATCTTGGCCGCCCGGCGCGTGGTGCCGCCGGACTTGATGGCGCTCGCGGAACGGTCCGCGATTTTAAGGAAGGAGAGGAGGCCGCTCGAATAACCGCCGCCCGAAAGCGGCTCCGTCGACGCGCGGACCTTCGAGAAATTCGATCCGGTTCCGGAACCGTACTTGAAGAGCCGCGCCTCGCGGGTGATCAGGTCCATGATCCCGCCCTCGTTCACGAGGTCGTCGCGGATGTCGAGGATGAAGCAGGCGTGCGGCTGCGGTCGTTCGTAGGCGCTCGTCGATTTCACCACCTCGCCCGAGTCCGGATCGACGTGGAAATGCCCCTGCGACGGTCCCTCGATGCCGTAGGCGGCATGGAGGCCCGTGTTGAACCATTGTGGACTGTTCGGCGCGGCCATCTGGAGGGCCAGCATGCGGCAGCTCTCCTCGTAGAACGCCGTCTCGTCCGCTTCGGAGTCGAAATAGCCGGATTTCTTGCCCCAGACGGTCCAAGTGTGCGCAAGGCGATGGAAAACCTGTCGGGCGTCGTACTCGGCGCCCGGTTTCCACGGGGTGCCGGCCGGCAGGCGCTGGTCTTCAGGTACGCGCGCCTTCCACGCGTCCGCCAGTTCGTCCGGCACGCCGGCCTTGCGGAAATACTTCTGGGCGATGATGTCCGTGGCGATCTGGCTCCACGCGGCGGGGACGATCACCCCCTCCGCCCGGAAAATGAGCTTGCCGTCGGGATTCCGGATTTCGCTCGTCCGTTTTTCCCAGGCGATGCCGGCGTAGGGTCCTTGGCCCGGTTTCGTGAAAAAGCGTTCGACTTTCATCCGGTTCCTCCGATTGATCGCGTTTATACCATATATGGTATGACTTCTGTCGATGAAGACAACCCATTGTAGACTGTTTGCGCCGTATCGACAAGATGAGCGAACGGTTTTTCGGTGCCTGGCACCAGGAGATCTGGATGGTGCCAGGCACCAGTTGGAGGCTGGGACGACATAACGCCGATGCCTGGCACCAAGCGCCTCAACGCCGGGCGTTCCCGCTCCGATAATCGAAGGGACATGAAAACCTTTGCCGTCGTCTACCACGGCGAGGCGACCGAGTTCGCCTCAAAGCCGATCCACGGAGGGCCGAACGCCTTCGCGCGGGTCCTCGATTTCCTATCCTCCTTCGACGACCTCGCCGGCGCGCTCGTGCTCGCGGGGGAGCGGGCTCCCGAAGCCTGCCCGTATCCCGTCGTATCCAAGCCGAAATGGACGATGCGGGACGTCTTCGAAGCGGCGGACTCGGCGGTACGAGGCCTGCCCGACGTGGACGCCGTGCTGTATCTCTGGGGCGATTGTCCGTGCCTCGATCCGGCCTTGGCGCGGCGCATGCTGGCCGAATTCCGGAAATACCGCGCCGAATACCACTTCGCCGACGGCTACCCGCCCGGCATCGCGGTGGAGATCCTGAGGCCGCGCATACTGCCGGCCCTCGCGGCCCTGTGCAAGACCGACGCCATACCCGTGGCACGGGACGGCGTGTTCACGGTCGTGCAGCGCGACATCAATTCCTTCGACGTCGAAACCGAGATTTCCGACGTCGACCTGCGCGAATACCGGGTGAGCCTCTCCTGCGGCACGAAGCGCGACTTCCTCACCGTGGAGCGCCTGCTCTCCCTCGGGCCGGTCGACGCGGAGAGCGTTCAACGAGGCCTGCCCGAACACCCGGAACTGCTCCGCGCGGTGCCCGCCTTCCTCTCTGTCCAAGTGACGGGCGGCTGTCAGCAAGCGTGTTCGTACTGCCCGTATCCGCGCTTCCAGGAGCGGGTGGGGGCGGGCGGCGCTCTCCTCGAACGGACCGACTTCATGACCGTGGCGGATTTCGATCGGCTCATGGAAGAGGCGCGCGCCCTCTGCGACGATCTCGTCGTCGACCTCGCGCCCTGGGGCGAGCCGTCCCGTCACCCGGACTTTCCGGCCCTCGTCCGCTCGGTCATGTCGCGGCCGCGCTTCCGCCTCATCGTGGAGACGAGCGGCCTGGGCTGGAAACCCGGCGTCCTCGAGGCGGCGGCTGAATCGGGCGAGGATCGCGTCGACTGGATCGTGTCCCTCGACGATCCGGACCCCGCCGGCTACGCGTCCCTGCGCGGCGGCGGACGCGAGGAGGCGGAAGCCTGCGCCGAACGTCTCATCGCCCTTTCTCCGGATCACGTCCACGTCCAGGCCGTGCGCATGGTCGACAACGAGGAGCGGCTCGAAGCCTTCTACCGGGGATGGAAAAAGAAGACCGACCATGTCATCATCCAGAAATACGACGCTTTCGCCGGGTATCTCCCGGACCGCTCGGTCGCGGATCTTTCTCCGCTGGCGCGGCCGCCGTGCCGCCACCTGGCGCGCGACCTCACCGTGCTCGTGGACGGGGCGGTGCCGCTCTGCCGCGAATGCCTGGGCCCCGGCGCGGTGCCGGACGCCGCGTTCCTCGGGAACGTCTTCGCGGACGGCCTGGACGCGGTTTGGCAGGCGGGCGAACCCTTCTTCGCGCGGCACGCGAAGGCCGATTATTCCGGAATCTGCGGACGGTGCGATGAATACCATACCTACAACGCTTGACGCCCGACGCGTCGGCTACACGATCGTCGGCGGCGGCAAGGGGCGCGTCCGGCGCTCCGGCGCGCCCGTGTCCGTCGTCCTCCTCGGGCGCGGATCGCGGCTCCACCGCGCCGAGCAGCTCCGCGATCTCGAGAAGGCCGGCTTCGTCTCAATCATCTCGGTGGAGAAGGCCGGCGAATCCGTCGAAGTCGAATCGCTCGCCTCCCTGGCGCCGTCCGTGCGCTACCTCCTCGTGGAGGAGGAAGTCACGGACGGCGAAAAGGTCAACATCGCCGTGCGCGAATCGCCCGAGCCGTACGTGTTCGTCGTGCGCGACGGCATGCGCCTGTCCACGTCGACGCTCTCCAGCCGCTTTTTCGAACGGCTCTCGGAGCGGGCGCTCCTCTGCGCCACGCCCGTGTTCTCGACGCCGAAGGGCGACGCGATACCCTCGCTGGCGTTTCCGGCCTTCGACGGCTCATCGATCAGGTTCATCGTGGCGAATTCGGCGAAGGACGACGACAAGAACGCGTATCCCTTCGACTACTGCGGCATCTACCATCGGGAAAAATTCTCGATGCTGGGCGGCTACGACTGGACGCTCCGCAATCCGCACTGGCAAAAGCTCGATTTCGGTCTGCGGGCGTGGCTGTGGGGCGAGGAGATCCGGTCGCTTCACGCGCTGAAGCTCCTCGTGGACCGCGACATGCCCGCCGACGACTCGACTACCGACGCGGACTACGTCCGTTTCTACCTCAAGAACCTCGCGCCCGCGTATCGTTCCGACCAGGGCGTCCTCCCGTGGTCGCGCGCGCTGCCGTTCTGTTTCGGCTCCGGCTTGGGACCGATCCGCGCCTTTTCGGAGTTCCTCGCGGCCCGCGCCTGGGTCGGCGTCAACCGGTACCGCTTCAAGCTGGACGCGCGCGCCCTCGTCGACCTCTGGGAGCCTTTGTCGTCATGACCGGCATCATCGTCCAGGCGCGGCTCGATTCGACGCGCCTTCCGCGCAAGGCGCTCCTGCCCTTCGGCGACACGACCCTGCTCGGTTCGGCGCTCAGGCGGCTTTCGCGCGTCCCGGCGGACTACCGCATCCTCGCGGTCGACGACGCGAGCTTCCAGGAGCTCGCCCCGGTCGCGGAGGCGGCCGGCTTCGAAATCATGTCCGGCCCGAAGGAAGACGTCCTCGCGCGCTTCGAACTCGTGATCCGCGCGTACGGCATGGAACGCGTCGTGCGGGCCACGGGCGACAATCCCCTCGTCTCGCCGGAGCTCGCGACGAAGCTGCTCAAGGCCTCGGGGAACGCGGATTACGCGGGCTACGTCGGCATGCCGCTCGGCATGGGCGTGGAGGTGGTCGATGCCGGCGCCTTGCTCGAAGCCGCCGCCGAAGCCGAGGATCCGTACGAGCGGGAACACGTCTGCCCGTACCTCTACCGGCGTCCCGAGCAGTTCGCCATCCGCAAGCCGGAAGCGCCCGCCGCGTACCGCCTGCCCGATGGCCGCGTCACTGTCGACACGGAAGACGATTACCGCGCGGCGCTCGCCGTCGTCGGGAAGCTCGGTCCCGATCCGGCGACGCTCGACGTCGTCCGCTTCCTCAAGGCGGGAGCCGCCAGGTGAAGCGAGTCCTCCTCGTCCCCTCGGTCGCGAAGGGAAACGGCTCCGGCCACCTCGTCCGCTGCCTCTCGCTCGCTCGAAAGCTCGGCCGGCTCGGGATCGACGCCGCCCTGTACGTCGGATCGGGCGACGATCGCGCCGCGTGGAAGGGCGCGGAAATCTCGCTCGCGTATCCCGACGAAACGCGCGACGTCCGACTGCTCGCCGCGGTCGAGGGGGATTGGGACCTGGTGATCCTCGATCGCCGGGCCTCGACGCGCGACGAGCTCCGGGCCTGGCGCCGCGTCGCCCCCACGCTGGCCGTGGACGAAGGCGGCGTCGGACGCGACGAAGCTTCCTACCTCGTGGACATCCTGCCGCGACCCGGCCGTCCGGGGCGCGACGATCCGAACAAGACCGAGCCGGGCTTCCTCGAGCTGCCCGTCCGACGCCGCGAACCCCCGAAACGAATCGAGCGCGTCCTCGTCACCTTCGGCGGCGAGGATCGGCTGGCGCTCGCGCGGGCCGTCGCCCGCGGACTCGTGGCCAGAAAGCTCTGCAAGGCGTCGAACCTCACCATCGTCTCCGGCCCGCTCTCGGCCGGCGGCGCCGACGAAGCTCCCGAGCTGGCTGGCGCGACCGCGCTGGCGTCGGTGCAGGATCTCAAGGAACACCTCGCGTCCTTCGACCTCGTGATCACCCAGTTCGGCCTGACGGCCCTCGAAGCGGCGTGGGCGGGCTGCGCGGTGGCCCTCGTGAGCCCGACCCGCTACCATCGCGCCCTCGCGAAGGCGGCGGGCTTCCTCGACGCGGGGCTCCGCAGGCTGTCGGTGCCGACCCTGCGCCGCGCTCTCGAGGATCCGGAAGCGCTCGCCACCCGCAGTTCCCGGGCCGCGCCCTCGCGCCGCGAGGATCTCGCCGCGTTCGTGGCCGCCTTGCCCCTGCCCGGCAAGCGGGCGTGCCCGGCGTGCGCTTCGACGGCGCGCCGCACCCTCGCGCGCTTCGAAACGAAGTCGTATTTCCGCTGTTCGGACTGCGGCATGACCTACCTGGAACGCTTCGCGGACCGCTCCGAGGCGTACGCGGAATCCTATTTTTTCGACGAGTACCGGAAGCAGTACGGCAAGACCTACCTCGAGGATTTCCCGAACCTCGCCCGCCTCGCGAAGTCCCGCCTCGGCGCGCTCCGTCGCGTCGTCGGGACGCCCGACGGCAAGACCGTGCTCGACGTCGGCTGCGCCTACGGCGCCTTCCTGGCGGAAGCGCGGAAGGAAGGCTGGAAGCCCTTCGGCATCGACGTTTCCCGCGAGGCGGTGGCCCACGTGCGCGACGTCCTCGCCATCCCGGCCGTGGCCGACGCGTTTCCCGATACGCGGGCCCTCGAACGCCTGCCGAAACCGGTCGACTGCCTGACCATGTGGTACGTGATCGAGCATTTCGACGATCTCGAAGCCGTGCTTGCCGCGGCGGACGGGCTGCTCGCCCCCGGGGGGATCTTCGCGTTCTCCACGCCCGCGGGCGACGGGGTGTCCGCGCTCCGCGACCGCCGCGCCTTCCTCGAACGGAGCCCCGACGACCACTTCACCGTCTGGTCGCGACGCGCGACGCGCGCCTTCCTCGCACGCCGCGGTTATCGCGTCGTCCTGCTCCGCTCGACCGGCCACCATCCCGAGCGCTTTCCGTTCGCGAGGGCGGACGGGCGCGGTCTTCGGGGGGCGCTCGCGTCCCTCTGCTCGAGGCTGTTCGGCCTCGGCGACACGTTCGAATGCTACGCGATCAAGGAACCCCGATGACGAAGACGGTCTTCATACTCGGCGCCGGCGGCATGCAAGTCCCGGCCATCCGCGCGGCCCGCGAACGCGGCTTCCGCGTCGTCGTCGCGGACGGTTCCGACCGCGCGGTCGGCATACCGCTCGCGGACGAATTCCGCCACGTCGATCTCCGCGACACGGACGGACTCCTCGCCGCCGCCACCGAACTCGCGGAGCGGGACGGGCTCGCGGGCGTGTTCACCGCGGGCACCGATTTTTCCCAGGCGGTGTCGTACCTGGCGGAACGGCTCGGCCTGCCCTCGGTGCCGCTCCAGGCGGCGCGCAACGCGTCGGACAAGGCCCTCATGCGCGAAGCCCTGAAGCGCGCCGGCGTGGGTTGCCCGGATTTCGCCGTCGTCGCCGACGCGGAAGGGGGCAGGGCGGCCGCCGCCCGAATCGACTATCCGCTCGTCGTGAAGCCAGTCGACAACATGGGCGCCCGCGGCTGCGCCCTCGCGCGCGACGCTTCCAGCCTCGACGAAGCCCTGGCCGACGCGCTCTCCCATTCGCGCTCCGGACGCGCCGTCGTCGAGGAGTACATGGACGGCCCCGAGTTCAGCATCGACGCCCTCGTCTGGAACGGGCGCATCGTCGTCTGCGGCGTCGCCGACCGCCACGTCACCTTCGCCCCGTATTTCGTCGAGATGGGCCACACCATGCCGACCGACCGGGGCGCCGACGAAGTCGCCGAAGTCCTCCGCGTGTTCAAGGCGGGCGTGCGCGCCCTCGGCATCGAGAACGGCGTCGCGAAGGGCGACATGAAGCTCACGAGGGACGGGGCCAAGGTTGGCGAGATCGCGGCGCGGCTTTCCGGCGGCTTCATGTCCGGCTGGACTTATCCGTATTCCACCGGCGTCGACCTGACCGGCGCCGCCCTCGACTTGGCCACGGGCCTCCATCCGGACGGCCTGTCGCCGCGATGGCACGCCACGAGCGCGGAGCGCGCCTGGATTTCGATACCCGGCCGTATCCGCTCCGTCGTCGGCCTCGTCGAGGCGGAAACCGTGCCCTACGTCAAGAACGTGTTCCCGCGCTCCAAGGAAGGCGACGTCGTGGTCTTCCCCTCGAACAACGTCGAAAAGTGCGGCAACGTCATCTCGCAGGCGCCGACTCGGTCGCTCGCCGTCGAAGCCGCGGAATCCGCGTGCCGGCGCGTCCTCATCCGGCTCGAACCGAACGTGCCGGAGACGGACGCCTTCCTGGCGCTTCCCTGCGGCGGGTCGGCGAGCTGGCCGCCCGCCGCGTACCCGTCGACCTCGTCGTCGACGCTGGCCGCCATCGAGGCTTTGCGTCCGGGCACGGGCAAGCCCCGCGGCGGCGAAATCACCGTGGCGCCCTGTCCCGCCGCGGAGCGGGACGCCGTCCGCGACTGGCAGGGCAGGGGGCTTTCCGAAGCCGTCGAGGCGGTCCGCCGGCTCACGGGCTTCGTCTGGGCGTCCGGGAGCGACGCGGCCACGCTCGGCGCCGAGTTCTGGCGGGCGCTCCTCCGCGGCGGCTACCAGGGCGCGGCCTATCTCGTCGATTCGGCCCGCGCCGGGAGCTCCGAGGCGTGAACGCGTTCGCCCGCGTCCGCCGGGCGCTCTGCCTGTGCGCGGCCTTCGCGCTTTTCGCCGCCGCCGCGCGCGCCGACGAAAGCCTCGACGCCGCGGCCAAGCGGCTCGGCGCGCGGCTCGTCTACGATCCGCTCACCGGCACCGGCTCCGTCGAGCGGTCCGACTTCCGCGTCGCCTTCAAGACCGGTTTTCCCTTTTTCTCGTTCGACGGCGCGCTCAGGCGTCTCGAGCCGGTACGCGCCGAGGGCGGCGTCCTCACGCTCCCCGAATCGTCCGGAAGCGCCCTGGCCGCCTACTTTTCCGAGCGCGAAACCGAGCGGAAGAGCCATTTCCGCGTGGCCGTCATCGTCATCGATCCGGGACACGGCGGAAAGGATCCGGGCGCCATCGGGGAACACAAGGTCGGCTCCGGTACCCTTCGGGTCCTGGAAAAGGACCTCGCCCTCGCGACGGCGCTCCGGCTCCGGGACCGCCTCCGCTCGGCGTTTCCGGACCGCGACATCGTGATGACCCGCGATACTGACACGTACCCGACCCTCGAAGAGCGGGTGGCCAAGGCGCATTCGGTCGAACTGGAATCCAACGAGGCGGTCATCTACGTCTCCATCCACGCGAACGCTTCGTTCAACAAGAAGGCCAACGGGTACGAAGTCTGGTATCTCGACCCGGATTACCGCCGCCGCGACCTGGTGGATCCCAAGAAGGCGTCGGAAGCCGATCCCTCGATCGTCTCGATCTGGAACAACATGCTCGAGGAGGAATACACCACCGAGAGCTTCATGCTCGCCAAGCGCATCTCGACCCGCCTGGCCGAAACCCTGGGCGACGCGACGCGGAACCGGGGCATACGGGCGGAGCAGTGGTTCGTGGTGCGGAACGCCAAGATGCCCTCGGTGCTCGTCGAACTCGGTTTCGTGACGGAACCGGACGAAGCGCGCAAGCTCGCGGACCGCGCTTACTTGTCCAAGCTGGGCGACGCCGTCTATAATGGCGTCGTCGATTTCATCGACAACTTCGAAAAGCGCGGAGGGACTCCCGCCCCATGAAAGCTCGCCTCGCGGCCCATGTCATCAAGACCGGACGGGATATCCTGCTCGACCGGAGATACTTCTGGATCGTCGTGACCTCGTTCGTGACGCTGGTTTCGGCCCTCGCCTGGGCGTTCGCTCCCGCGAAACCGCGCGAGAGCGCGTTTTTCTACCAGAATGTCGGGTCGGGCGGCCTTCGCGCGGAAATCCGGCAGGTCCTGCCCGGAAAGGGATTCGAGGACGAGGTCGAGCGCGTCGTGGCTGAATACCTGCTCGGGCCCGTATCCCCGGGCTTGCGCGAGCTGTTTCCGGAAGAAACGTCGCTCCGTTCCCTTATCTATAGGAAGAAGATCCTCTATATCGACCTTTCGAAGGAAGCCGTGCTGGCCGGCGACGAGGCCGGGATCGGATTCCTCGCCCTGGAGCGCACCGTGCGTTCCGCTTTTCCGGGTATCAGCTCGATACGGGTGACGATCGACGGCCAGATTCCCGACGGAACGAGGTTGGCGCGAATGAACGGCCGAAACGCCCGAACGGACAAAAAAAACCGAAAATAATTGACAAAGGAAAGCCCCCGACTATAATTTCACCTGTCAATTACGCCCGAAAGAAGCGCACTGGAGAAAGGAGCACGCGAATGAAACGAAAGCTGTTTTTTATCGCGATAGCGTTGATGGTCGTCAGCGTCGGCATCGCCGTCGCCGATGAGGCCATCCTGATCGATTTCAGCCTCCTCAAGGCCGACATCATCCCCGACGGGATCCAAAAAGAGAAGATGACGCAGAGCCGGGCCACGATGATGGACTTTTCCGCCCTCGCCGGCCAGAGCTACACCCCGGATCAGCAGAAGCAGATGCGCTCCTCGCTCGCCATCGAGCAGTGGGACGTCGTGCTCGCCTCTTCCGCCCGCACCAACTCCGCGCAGAACCTGTCCTACTGCCGCGAAGCCCCCGTCAAGACCGGCGCCGAATACTTCGCCGGCAAGACGGTGATGGGCGTCCGCGTCCATTTCCCCACCGAGGAATTCAACAGCTGGGCGCGCATCCAGCCCGCGTTCGACATCCCCGCCTTCGAATACAAGGCCGACATCGACGACGAAGGCAAGATCACCGAGAAGAAGGACCTCCAGGGCATGGATCCCGAAAACGCCCGCCTGTCCCGCTTCGAAGGCACCTACGACGACAAGACGAAGATCAAGACCGCCTACGGCGTCGTGAAGAACGTCGGAGCCATCAAGAAAGTCGGCGTGTGGGTCCGCGGCATGAACGTTCCGAACGGCCTCTCGGTCATCCTGATCGACAGCGACAACCAGGAACACGTCTGCTTCGTCGGCTACCTCAACTTCGACGGCTGGCGCGAGCTCTCCTGGGAGAATCCGCAGTACGTCAGCGACGTCCGCAACCGCGAACTCCGCCTCAACCCGCTCTATCCGCAGATGCTCCCGTACTACCGCTTCGGCGGCTTCCTCATCACCCGCGACGCCGCCCACATCGGCGGGGACTTCGTCACCTACATCAAGCAGGTGAACATCCTCTACGACAAGGCGTCCATCCAGCCCGAACGCGACATCGACGACGAAGGCCTCTGGGGCATCGTCACGAAGCGCGAGGACGAGCGCAAGAAGGCCGCCGCCCGCTACTTCGGCCAGGAGCAGGTCCTCCGCTACCAGGAGAGCCTCAAGCAGGAGACGGGCGACACGTTCACCCAGCCCTCCGACACGCCCAAGACCGAGTAGTCCGGTTCAGATCTCGACGAGGCCGTCCTTCGGGGACGGCCTCTTTTTTTGACGCAAGGAGCCAGGGATGAGCGAACTCAGGGAAGCGTCGAACCGGCTCGAGCAGGAACGCCGCTACGATTCCTTCAAGCCGGACTACGACGAGATCCTGCGTCTCGTGGGCGAGAAGATCGCGGACGTGCTCGATCACGCGGGCCTCCACCCGACGATCAAGGCGCGCGTCAAAAGCTTCCAGAGCCTCTACAAGAAGCGCATCAGGCTGTCGCAAGCCGCGCTGAAAGGCGGCCCGCCCGCGCCGAAGCAGGTCACCGACCTGATCGGCTTCCGCGTCATCTGCCCCTTCCTCGGCGACCGCGTCAAGATCGAGCGGGAGATCCTCGGCAACTTCCAGACCGTCGAAGTGGAGCGGAAGGGTTCCGAGCGTTCGTTCCGGGAGTTCGGCTACGAATCGGTCCACCTGCTCATCAAGGTGCCCGACCCGTACTTGCGCGACCGGCGGCCGCTCGACGTGGAGCTCTGCGAAATCCAGATCCGCACCATTTTGCAGGACGCCTGGGCCGAGGTGGAGCACGAGCTCGTCTACAAGGCCGAGTTCTCTCCCTTCGACGAGCCGATGAAGCGGAAACTCGCGGCGCTCAACGCCAACCTGACCCTGTCGGACATCATTTTCCAGGAACTCCGCGACTACCAGCACGAGCTGACCCACGAACTGGCCAAGCGCCGGTCCTCCTTTTACAAGAAGATCGAAGCCGCCATCGACACGCCGTTTTACGAGGGCACGGGGCCGCGGCGGACGCCCGAAGGACCTGAACAGCGTTCGCTCGACCTGGCGCTGTCGATCGACGACATGCTGCTCGAGGCGCTGAACGCCCACAACCGCAACGACTTCCGTACCGCCATCGACGTCTATTCCCGCATACTCCGCCTCGAGATAAAGGAAGAGATCCGCGCCCTCATCCAGACGCACCGCGGCATGGCGTACTTCTCGGAATCCCGCTACGACGAGGCGGTGGAGGATTTCTCCAAGGCCCTGGAGCTCGATCCGCGCGCCCACAAGGCGGCGTATTACCGGGGGGTGGTACGCTGCGTCCAGGAAGACTACGCCCGGGCGATTTCCGACTTCGACCTGGCGCTCGACATCAACCCGTATCACTTTTTTTCGCTGTACCGTCGGAGCCAGGCTTATTTCCACCTGGGCGATTTTCCCAAGGCGCTCGCGGACTGCCAGGGAGCCG
Source organism: uncultured Treponemataceae bacterium (assembly GCA_964482955.1). Classification (GTDB taxonomy): domain Bacteria; phylum Spirochaetota; class Spirochaetia; order Treponematales; family UBA12059; genus JAPLSN01. Next base: position 41,337 of record CAYZZW010000029.1, read on the forward strand.
AACTCATCGATCCGGACAACGAGCAGATCCCGCGCCTCAAGGAACTGATCCTTTCCCGCCTCCGCATGTAATGAGGAGGCGCGCTTCCATACAAAAAAAGGAAGCGAGGCTCCGCATGTGACGGGGTGCGAAGGCAGGTTGACAACGGGCCTTCATACCGGTATTTTATCCTTCCACGGCATGATAATAGGGCCAGCGTGCGCTAAAACGCCGGCCGAGGAGATTGACGATGGGTCAGATCAGCAAGAACGCTCGTACGTCGAGCACCACCCACCACTTCTACTGCCCCTGCGGCGGTGAGGTGAAGATGAAGACCCTGTTCGAAGACGGCAAGGTGAAAAACGTCGCCGAGTGCGAGAAGTGCAAGCGCACGGAACGCCGCCCGAGCGATTTCAGCTGAGTTTCGAACACGGTTCCCGACGCGAACGCGCCCCGGCTTCGGCTTCGCGGGCGCGTTTTTTTATGCGCGTTGCCCGATTCTACGCATGAAAATCCGCTTGCTTTCCGCCACAAGCCCGGTATAATTCCTCCAGCGGTTCCCTGGAGGAGCCGCACTGCTTGTTCGCAGGCAAGGAGGCGTAATGTCCGAACAGAAGCGCGAAAACTGGGGATCCAAGCTTGGCTTGATCCTCGCCATGGCCGGTAACGCGGTCGGCCTGGGCAATTTCTGGCGATTCCCGTATCAGCTCGCCACCGGCGGCGGCGGCGCCTTCATGGTGCCGTATTTCATCGCCCTCGTATTCGTCGGTATCCCCCTCATGTTCGTGGAGTGGAACCTGGGCAAGACCGGCGGCAAGTACGGCCACGGCACCCTCGGGCCCATGGTCTACCTGCAGGCCCGCGAAAAGGCCAAGCCGAAGGGCGCCCTGATCATCGGCGCCATCGCCGGCGGTCTCGCGTTCGCCGTCGTCATCTGCGTCAACTCCTACTACAACCAGATCATCGGTTGGACGCTGGGTTATTCGTGGATGTCGGTCACCGGCGGCTACGCCGACAAGAACGTGTCCACGGTGGACGTGTTCCTGAACTACATCGGCAATCCCGTCAACATGATTTTCTGGGTCATCGCGCTGGCCGGCCTCGGCTTCGCCGTCATGCGCGGCGTGCAGAAGGGCATCGAAGCGTGGGCCAAGGTCATGATGCCGGCCATCTACCTCTTCGGCGCCGTGCTCATCGTCCGCACCCTGACCCTCGGCAGCCCGGTCAATCCCGACTGGTCGCCGCTCAAGGGCCTCGAGTTCATCTGGACTCCCAATTTCGCCAAGTTCACGTTCGGAGCGGCCCTCGCGGCCATGGGACAGATCTTCTTCACCCTGTCCCTGGGCATGGGCATCATCGCCAACTACGCC
>CAYZZW010000030.1:0-42582 GCA_964482955.1 uncultured Treponemataceae bacterium
CGTGCCGCTCCGGCGGGACGGACTCCACGACGAGGGCCGGCGGTCGGTCAGCGGCGGGGGACAGAGGACGGGACGATTCGGTTCGCGTCGCGGCACCCCCCCGGTCGAGCGGACGAGTCGGGTCGGAACGTTCGCCGGGCTTGCCGCGGACGAGGGAGCGGGCGGTTTCCAGGGTATCGGTCGATCCTCTGTCCCCGTCCGCGTCGCGAACATCCGCCCAAAACGCGCCCGACGCCGCCGGATCGGACGGCTCGGCGTCGGCCACGGCCGTTTCGACGACGGCGGCTGCCGCGGGGGCGTCGCGCTTGGGGAAAAAGACCGGGACGATGTCGGGGGCGCCGGCCGAAACGGTCTCGACGCCATCGGATCCTCCGTCCCCGGGCTGGGCTGACGGGGCGGATTCCAATCCTCTGTCCCCGGCTTGGACGGATTCCGCGGTTTGGGGACAGAGGATGCCGGCGCCGGCGTCGTCTGACGTTTCGGAAGCCGGGACCGGGCGGGCATCGGACAGGGCGCTCGTCTTCAACTCGGGCAGGGGCGGAAGCTCGGGGGCGGAAAATTCGAAGGCTCCTGAATCCCCGGTCGAATCGGGGCTTCCCGGCAAGCTGGCCGGAACGAAGGGTTCCCGACCGGGGACGGAGGATGCGCCGGCGTTGAAGGTTCGGCTGGCGGGGACAGAGGATGCCGGGGCGTCCAAATCCCGGTCGGCGGGGACAGGGCTTGTCCGATCAGCCTCTGTCCCCCGGGCGAGTTCGCGGACGGCGATGACGAGCAGGACCGTGCCGAGGAACAGGACGCCTCCGAAGATGCCGACAAGCGGGACGCCGAGAGCCCGGGCGGCGGGAACGGTCGCGAACCAGGTTTCCGGGTCGCGCAGGAAGGAATTGAGGATGACGAGGACCGAAAAGGGCACGACGGACGCGGTCACGTAATAGAGGAGGTCCTTCCGGAAACCGGGCAGGAACAGGACGAGGGCTTCCGCGAAGGCGTACAGCGGCACCCCGATCGCGAGGGGGCCGAGGATTCCGACGAGGAAGGCGCCCGCCCGGGACGCGACACCGAAGTCCTCGACGCGGGCGAAGCCGAGCATGACGACGAACGAGGCGACGAGGCCGGCGGCGGCCAGTATGGATCCGGCTATCAGGCTGACGAGTCTCGGTTGGTTGTTGGTGGAATCAGGCACGCTGCAATCTCCAGACGCGGTTGGGAATCGGGACGAAGCGGGATCGATCCCGCGGGCCGTGTGACGGGCGAAGCCGCTCTCTTACGAGTATCGGCCGGTTTCGCCCGTCGGGTTACCGCGCGGGGATGCGGATCGTACGGGTTTTATCCGCTTGTTTCAACGGAAGAACGCGATGCCGAGTATGCCCGCGGGAACGAGGTAGAGCGCGAACCACGCGAGCTTCCCTTTCTTGACGAGGGGGATGAGGAGGGACAGAGCGACGATTCCCACGACGAACGCCGCGAGCGAGGCGATGGCCAGCTGTCCGAATCCCACCGCGCCCGCGAGGGTGTCGAGATCCTTGAGGTCGAGGAGCAGGGCGCCGAGGATCGCGGGGATCGACAGGAGGAAGGCGAATTCCCCGGCGCGGTCGCGGTCGAGGCCGGCCGCGAGTCCGCCCGCGATCGTGATGCCCGAGCGGCTGATGCCGGGGAGCACGCCGACGCCCTGGGCGATCCCGACGAGGAGGCCGCCGGCCGGCCCGAGCTTCGCGTAGTCGCGCGATCCGCGGAAGAAATTCGTCGCGACGAGGATGCCGGCCGTGACGATGAAACAGACGCTCGTCGCGAGCGGGCCGAATTCGGGCAGGAACTTCGAAATGCCCAGTCCGATGACCGCGGTCGCGCAGGTAGCGACGAAACCCGGCAGGACGATCGAGAGGATCGCGCCGTCGTCCGAGGCGGGCTTGCGGACGAGCCAGCGCCGGATCGCGGCGAAGATCTCGGCGAGGCGCGCGCGGAACACGACGACCACCGACAGCAGGGTGGCGACGTGCAGGGTGACGTCGAACAGGAGCGGCACGTCGTCGAGCCCGATCAGGCGCTTGAAGACGAGCAGGTGCCCGCTCGAGGAAATCGGGAGGAATTCGGCGATGCCCTGGAAGGCGCCGAGGACGAGGGCTTGCGGCGTGGTCATGCGTGGCTCCTGCTGGGTCCGGCGGGGCGGACGCTCCCGGACGGTCGTCGTCGCATCAATAAAATGCCGACGTGAGATCGAACACACGATATCCGAGAACGGCTAGATCGTCGATGACCAGCGTGCCGCGGAAGGAGCAGGGCGCGCCGGAGTCCGACGTGAAATCGTATGACGTCCCCTGGAGATCGAGGCCGGCCGACCGGCCGTTCCCGGAGGGGCCGAGCGGTATTTCGACGCGCCCGGGCGCGGTCTTGTCCGCGGTTTCGAGCGCGGCGACGCAGACCACGGCGCGACCCGATTCCCCGCCGCGCGCGATCCACCACGCGAGCCCGGGGGCGGTTCGCCGTTCCGCGATGGCGGCGCGGGCCATGAAGGGCTTCAGCGCCGCGTACACCCGTTCGATGCGCACGTAGCGGCGAGCGGCCTCGACGTCGCCGACCCAGGTCATCTCCGCCGCCGATACGCCCGCGGCGTAGAGCCCGTGCGACAGATCCTGGTATCCCATCGTCTCGTGGAGCGGCCGTCTGCCCGCGCCGACGGAGAGGAAGCGCGCGACGAAGTGCCGGAGCGCCGCGCGTTCGCGGCCGAGCAGGGCCGGAAGCGGCGTGCCCCACATCCGGGTATCCCCCGAGTCGTGCGTGTCGAGGGCGAAGCAGACGGTCGCGTTCCTCGCGGCGCCGTCCTTCGCCGCCGCGAGGCGGTCGTACAGCGCGAAGGCGTCTTCGAGGTGGGCTTGGTCGATGCCCCGGAGCATGTCGTCGCCGAGGAGGACGTCGAACCCCATGGCGCCGAAGTCGGCGGTTTCCGCGCCCGAACGCCCCGCGAACGCCCCGATCGACGGCGCGTTCCCTTCGCGCGCCTTCGCGATCACGGCGGCCAGGATCGCGGGCGTGGGACGGTCGGAGGCCGGCAGGGTCCCTTGATCGTCCAGCGTCGAGTCGAGGACGTGGTCGAGGCCGTCCATGCAGACGAAATCGAAGCCGGCGAGTTCGCGCCAATACGGAAACACCGAGGCCAGGAGCCCGAGCGCTTCCGCGTTGACGGTCGGCAGCCGTTCGCGGCCGGGGGCGCGGTTCGGTGGCAGCCCGTCGTAGAGCGCGTACGGCGTCACGACGCCCGACGAACGCGCGGACGCGTCGTCTCCTCGTTCGTTGCGGCAGAGGTAGACCGGCGCGCCGGTTTCGTCGTCGAACCGCGCGAATTCGGGAAGCCCGAGGCCGTCCGCGGCCTGCGCGGGGAGCGGCCAGAATCCTTCGGCGATGAGGCTCCGGATGGCTTCGTAATACGCGCGGGTCGTGAAGGATCGTTCCTTGAGTCCGGTTCCCAGGGAGTCGGTACCGGCGTCCGACGTGTCGACGGGTCCCGCCTTGGCGCGCGAGAACATCGGGAAACCGGTCCGTTCCTTGACCAGCGCGACGATCGCGGCGACGCGTCCGGCGGTGGCCGCGCGGGCCGCGCGGTCGTAGGGGTGCCCGCCCGGCTCGACCGTCCTCCGGTCGGCGGCGAGCTTGATCCACGCGAAGCTTTCGGGAAAATCGAGCGCGACGCGCGAATGCGGCGCGACGCAGGCGGAGAGCTCGTAGCCGACGGTCTTCCCGAGGAGGCGGCACGCTTCCATGAAGGCGCGGAGCTGCCGGAGCGGACCGATCCCCGCGGCCGCGAGATCGATGTCGACGAGCTCGGCCGCTATCTCGAACGGGTCCTCGATGGCGGCCAACGCGTCGAACTGGCAGGGATGGAACGGGGCGAGCCGTATCGAGGCGGACGCGATGGCGGGCAGCAGTTTCGCGGCGGTGAGGAAGGTGCCCGGCCGGCCGTCGACTCCCGTGGCCCGCGCGTCGAGGTAGCAGAAATCCGTATCGGCCATCCACGACGTGTCGCGCGCCGCCGCGCGGGGGCTCGCGCGCGAGCGGCGGTCGGACAGCTCGGAGAACAGGACCGCGAACGTCGCGTCGCCGATCCCGAGCAGCTCGCGTTGGGTGCGCTCCACGGGGATTCCGGCCTCGAGTTCTTCCGCGAGCTCGATGGCGCGTTTGCGGTCCGCGAGGGACGACGCGAGCACGAATTCGATGTCCTTCCAGACGCCCGCCTCGACGGCGCCGCCCTGTCCCCCGCGGTTCACCCGAGCTCCCCGCGCCCCAGCGCCGCGGCGAGCGCCTCGGCGGCCGACAGGTTCACGAGGGCCAGGTCGCGCAGGAGGCGTTCGTCGACGTCGAAGCGGGGATTGTGGTTCGGCTTGTCGATGCCCTGGAGTGGGGCCTGGGTGTCGAAGAACCAGAAGCAGCTGGGCACCCGCTTGAGGAAATAGGCGAAGTCCTCGCCGCCCATGCTGGGAACCGCGAGGTCCACGACCCGCGCGTCGCCGAGGACCGCGCGGGCGGCGTCCCGCGCGACGCGCGTGGCGCCCGCGTGGTTCACGAGGGTCGGGTAGCCGCCGAGCCAGTCGAACGAGCAGGTCGTGCCCGTCGCCCGGGCGATCCCTTCGCCGATCTCGCGGAGGCGCCGTTCCGCGAGTTCGCGGTTCGCCGCGGACAGCGTCCTGACCGTCCCCTCGACGAACGCGCGCTCGGGGATGATGTTGAACGCGTTGCCCGACTCGACGCGGCAGACGCTGATGACGACCGGTTCCGTCTGGTCGAATTCCCGGGCGCGGAGCGACTGGCACCCGAGGATGAATTCGGCGAGCGCGGGGATGGGATCGACCGCGCGGTGCGGCTCCGCGCCGTGCCCGCCGCGTCCCTCGAACACGGCGCGGAAGCGGTCCGACGAGGCCATGAAGGGACCGGGCAGGAAGCCGGCCTGGCCCGGAGCCAGCTCGGAGGACAGGTCCCCGACGTGTCCGCCCACGATGGCGCCGACTCCGTCCAGGCAGCCGGCTTCGATCATGCCGACGGCGCCGAAGAAGCCTTCCTCGCCGGGCTGGAACACGAGGCGAATCCGGAAATCCGTCTTCGTTCCCGAGAGCAGCTCCGCGCATCCGAGCAGGGCCGCGGCGTGCGCGTCGTGGCCGCACACGTGCATGCGGCCCGAGTGCCGGCTGGCGTACGGCAGTCCGGTGTCCTCGAGGATGGGCAGCGCGTCCATGTCCGCCCGCACGGCGACGAGGGGGCCGCGGTCGCCGAAGTCGGCGATGACGCCCTTGCCGCAGGCAACGGGCTTCGCGCCGCACGCCCGCAGCGCATTTTCCACGTACGTCACGGTCTCGGGCAGGTCGAGGCCCACTTCCGGGATGGCGTGGAGCGCCTGGCGGTGGCGGCGCGCGGACGCGTCGAGACGCTCGAGCGCGGTGTCGTCGAATTTCATGAAGCCTCCCCGGTCAGGCGCGGCGCCGGCGGACGCCGGACAGGAAGTCGCCCGAGCCCTGTATCGAGCGCTCCACCAGGTCGCGGATGGCCGGCTCGAGGGCTCCGGCCGCGCGCGAAAAGCGGTCGAGGACCGACGACGCGTCGAAGATCCCGTCGGGGACGAGGATGGGCGTCATGTTCGCGACGCACGAATCCTCGCCTTCGTCCACCTTGTTGTGGGCGTAGCCCTCGGCTTCCGTCCAAGTGAGGGTGTGGGGATCGTCCGGCTTGCCGTAGACGAGCTGGAAGCCCGTCAGGGGGCCGCGTTCCCGCTCGTACCAGACGTACAGCTCGAAATAGTCGTCGAGGAAGAGCCTGCGGAAGCCGCGCGGTTCCTGGCGAAGGTTCGGGAATTCATTGAGCATGGCGTCACTCCACGTATTGCCTGACGGACTTGCGGCCGTCGGGCGCGCGATAGGGATTCTTCGAGTTGCGGAGGTACTGGCGGTACGCGGCGCAGGCTTCGTGGTAGCGCTCCGGACCGCGGAACATGGACAGCTCGTCGCAGCGGTACAGCTCGAGGAGACGGGGATACAGGGGATTCCCCATGGTCGACCGGATCCGCTCCTGCGACGGGTCGAGGCAGACGGCGGGCATCATGTGCTGCCGCACGAGGAAGTCGACCCGGGCGCACAGGTCCCGCGGGAAGCCCAGGCGGGCGAGGAAGTCCCGGGCGATGTCGGCCCCGAGTTCCGCGTGGCGGTCGAAACGGCGTCCCTTGCTGCCCGTCGCCGCCGGCTTTCCCGAATCGTGCAGGAGCAGGGCCAGCGCGACGGTGAGGTCCGTGTCCTTCCGGTGGCGGAAGGTTTCCATGGTGTGGCGCCAGACGTCCCCTTCGGGATGGAAATCCTTGGAATGCTCGACGCCGTGCAGCCCGGCGAGCTCGGGCCAGTGTCGGTCGAGGAAGCCGGAATCGAGCAGGAACTGGAACGCCCGCTCGGGATGATGCCCCGTCAGCGCGAGGACGAGCAGGTCCCGCTGCCAGTCGGCCGACAGGGTACTCGGGATGTCGACGGCGACGGGCTCGATCCGGTAGGGATACCGCGCGAGGAGGACCGCCGTCTCGAACAGCAGGGTCTCCGCGTCGCCCGACGCCGCCGACGCGACGGGGCTCCTGAGCAGGGGATAGGCGTCTTCCGGAAACCGGAAGGCTTTCCGGCGCGGCGAGTACGCGAGGTCGAGCTGCGGGAAGGCGTGCCGGGACCGGAAGCCGCCTCCGTCCGCGAGGTCGTCGAGACAGCTCAGCCTGGTTTCCGAGTCGCCCGTCCGGAACGAGCAATCGGCGTAGGGCAATCGCGGAAACTCGAGGGGCTCGAAACGCGCGGCCGCGTCCCGCAGGTCGCCCGCGAGCGTTTCGAAGCGTATCGGCGCGGGAGGGAGGTTCCAGAAGCGGTCGAGGGCCGTATAGGACGATTCGAGGATGTCGCCTGGCTTGATCGGATCGACCCGCGAGCCGGTTTCCATGATTCGACCATAACGCCGGGGAGCGCGCGCTGTAAACCCGGCGGGGACGGCTACTCGGTCTTCGGCTCGGCCAGTTTCGCCTCGACGTTCGGGTACACCTTCCTGGCGAGGATCAGGTAGCGCTGCGGGAGCTCCGCGCCGTACTGCTCGTACATCGCGAACAGGGTCTTGAACTTGTCCGCCGACACTTCGTACGCGCCCCGCTTGTAGTGGATGAAGGCGATTTCGTACGTGCACGCGGCCACCTTGGAGAGATCCGACGAAAACAGCTCGAGGCCCTTTCCGTAGTAGTCCAGGGCGGCCTGGTAATCGTACCGGTCGGACGCCTCCTGGGCGCGCTGGGTGATCTGTTCGAAGGTCATGTCGTCGGTGACGACCGCGGGCTTGCTCGCGCACGAGGCGAAGAGGGCGGCGGCGAGTATCAGGGCGATGGGGAGACGGTTCATGGCGTTGGGCTCACTTCGAGTAGAGTTCGTCGCGGTCGGGCAGGACGCTGCGCAGGTCGTTCATGAAGTCGGACGGATCGCCCATGTCTTCGTAGGCGTCGCAGGCGGCGATGCTCCTCCGGGCGACGGTGAAATACTTGTAGATCTTTTCCTCGCCGAGCTTCTTCTTCCACTTGCCGGCGTCGCAGCGCACGCGGAGGTAGTACGCCCCGTCGCGTTCGGCCGGCGAGGGAACCAGTTTGCAGTGGATGCAGTTGGCGCAATGGATCGGGGCGTTCTTCCCGGCGATCGTTTCGAGGGTTTCGTCGATGGTCGTCTCGGTTCGCATGATCGTTTCCATTATAACACCTTCCGCGCGAAGATCCGCGGCCGAACGTCGGAAAGTCCCGACATCCGCCCATGATACGATTTCGGTTCCTTTTAGGCAAGCCTTGAGCCCGTACGACCGATGGGCGCCGTTTGACGGGGGCCCGCGGCGCTTCGATACTTGGCGGAAGGATGAACGCGCCGCCGCCTTCCGGCGGCCGGCGAGGGCGGCGCGACCGCCCGGGAGGAATCGATGAAGGGGAAAAAACTCGCGGCGCTGTGCGTCGCCCTGGTTGTGGCCGGGACCGTTTCGGCGAAGGATTTCTACGTGTCGGCCGCGGGCAAGGGCAAGCTGGCCACCAAGGAAGCCCCCGCCAAGGATCTCGGGAACATCCTCGACCAGCTCGCGCCGGGCGACACGGTCCACATCGCCGGCGGCGTCTATGTCGGCCGCGGTTCGAACGGGTGCGACGAGATCACGGTGCCGGTCAGCCTCATCGGCGGCTACGACGAGACCTTCGCGTCCCGCGATCCCTGGGGCAAGTACCGGACCGTCATGTCGGGCGACAACCTCACGAAGAATTACGTGGACGGCCCCCGCGTCTTCATGAACCTGTCGAAATACCGCGGTCCGGCGGGCGGGGCCGTCGTCATCGACGGGCTCGTCGTCGACAACGGGGCGCGCAACAACTACAAGACCAAGGACGAACTCATGATCGTCCGCATGGCGTCGCCGAAGGAGGGGAAGAATCCCACGCCGGAAGGCGGCGGCATCGTGGTGTGGGTGCCCGGCACCATCGGCGACGGCACCGCGGGCATCGACGTGACCGTCCGGAACTGCGTCGTGACGAACACGGCGCCGACCCAGGGCGCGCTCACGGTGCGCGCCGGCAAGCACGGCAAGATCGACATTTCGAACAACCTCGTGATCAACAACACTGGCGTCGGCATCTATCTCGGAACGGCCTTCCACGGTTCGGAGAATCCTCCGGCATTCTCGGTGAAGGACAACACCGTCCTCTTCACCTGGAAGTACGATCCCATCGCGTCGAGCTTCTCGGGCGTGTCACTGCAGACCGACGCGGGCGTGCTGGCGACGGTGACCGGCAACGTCTTCGGCTTCGCGGACCGCATCGGCATCGCGAAGTCCGGATCGGAGAAGATGAAACTCGCCGACAACCTCATCCTGACGAACCTGGACGCGGACTTCTACGAGGCCGCGTCCGACGCGAAGATCGCGCTCGACGCCCTCGAGGACGAGGCGAACACCCTGACGCCCGATTCCACGGGCAACGTGGCGACGAAGATCAAGGTACCCGTGAGCGCCGCGTGGGCGAAGAACTGGAACGCCCGCGTCATCGTGGATCGCAACGCGCGCGAAGCCGACCTGAAGGCGCAGGAATCCCGCGCCAACGAACTTCGGGCCATGCTCGGGCTGCCGCTGCAGGCGGGGACGGTCGCGGGCGGGGACGGGGCCGTCTGGCTCAATCGCCTGCCGCTCGCGGACGCCATCGCGGTCGGCTCGGTTCGCTACGAGGGCAAAGGCTGCGCCGCGCCGAAGTGATCGGCCGCGATCACGCGTCGACGACCGCCTTCAGGAGCCCGTGCTCCACGAAGCTGTAGTAGCCGTCCTGCGAGAACACGACGTGGTCGATCACGGGGATGCCGATGAGCTCGCCCGAATCCCGGAGGCGCGACGTGATGTCGCGGTCCTCCGGGCTCGGCTCGAGCCGGCCCGAGGGGTGGTTGTGGGCCAGCGCGATGGCGCAGGCGCGGTCGCTGACGGCGTCCGCGAAGATCTCGCGCGGGTGGACGACCGTCCTGTTCACCAGGCCCACCGTGACGATACGCGCCTGGATCACGTCGTGGGCGCCGTTGAGCGTCACCGTGATGAAACGTTCGCGCGTCCGGTCCGCCCAGTGCGAGACGAGCGCGAACACGTCCGACGGGCCGGAGATCCGGCGCTCGCGGTGACCGTAGAGCCTTCGGCCCAATTCGAGCGAGGCGGCGAGCAGGCTGGCCTTCGCCGTCCCGACCCCCTTGAGTTCCGCGAGCTTGCCGGCGTCGGGGACGCCGTTGGACGAATCGATGCACGTCAGCACCTCCGCGGACAGGTCCGCCACGTTCTTCCCCCTGACGCCCGTTCCGAGCAGGGCCGCCACGAGTTCGGCGTCGCTCAGGCGTCCCGGTCCCGAGCGCAGGAGCCGCTCCCGGACGTCGGGCTTGCCCCGGTAGGGTTTCCGTTCCTTTTCATACAGGCACTCGGCCATGATTCCTCCTCGTCGCTCCGACTACGCGGGAGAAACGACGGGGAAGCGGAACGCCGCCTTGATCTCCGGGGCGGGGCGTCTATGGTTCGAGCCAGTGCTCCGCGGGCTCCGGCCGGCAGAGGAAGCCCGACATCGCCTCGGTGAAGCCGTACGCGCCCGCTTGCCCGAAGGCGATGAGGTCGCCGGCCGCGATCTCGGGTAGCTCGACGTTCCCGAGGCGGTCGAGGGAGGTGCAGAGGGGGCCCGCGAGGGTGCAGGGGCGCGTCGGGCCGTCCTTGCCGACGGCGCGTACGGGAAAGGGCTGGCCCGTGAGGAGCGGCCGGAGAAGGTGGTTGATCCCGCCCTCGACGACGACGAAGCGGACGCCGCGGCTCTCCTTCACGCGGACGACGCGCGCGAGGTAGGTCCCGCAGGGTCCGGCCAGCCAGCGTCCCGGCTCGAGGACGACGGTCCCGCCGAACCACGGATTCGCGTCGAGCGTCTCGCCGAGCCGGTGGCCGAGGGCTTCCACGTCGAGTTCCCGCGCGTCCGGCCGGTACGGGATGCCCAAGCCTCCGCCCAGGTCGATGAAATCGAATTCGACGCCGAAGCGTTCCGCGAGCGCGCGACCGATGGCGAAGGTCGTCCGGTGGTTGCGCGAAAGGACTTCGTGGTCGAGCTCGTTGCCGGCCGCGAAGACGTGCAAGCCCCTCACCGCGACGCGCGGGAAGCGCCGGGCTTCCTCGAGGAAGTCGCCGGCGCGCTCTTCGTCGACGCCGAACGCGGAAGGGCCCGTGCCGCCGATCACGCCGGAGTTTTCGTCGACGCCGGAGCCGGGATGCACGCGCACGTTGACCGCCACCGGGGCGGCGAGGCCGTCCCGCGCGGCGATCGCGTCGATCCGCTCGAGGTCCTCGGGGCCGTCGACCTGGATTCTCGCGCCGGCCGCGAGCGCCGCCTCGAGGTCGTCCGCGCTCTTGCCCGGTCCCGCGAAGAGGAGCGGTGCCGTCCGTCCGTCTGCCGCCCGGCCGGACGCGACCTGCGCGCGCGCGGCGCGGACCCGTCCCACTTCGCCCGCGGACGCGCAGTCGAAGCCGGCGCCGAGCCGGGCGAAGCGCCCGAGGAGCGGCGCGCCGGGATTGGCCTTGACCGCGTACGCGATCCGGACGCGGTCGGGCAACGCGTCCCGGAGACGGCGGTATCCCGCTTCCGCGATCGCGAGGTCGTAGGCGAAACACGGCGTGCCGCGTTCCCGCGCGAGCGCCGCGGCGCGGTCGTCGTCGATCGAAAACAGGTTCACGAATTCCTCCAGTGCGCGGCGAGCCGCCTGACGCCCTCGCGGATCCGGTCGGGCTCGGAGGCGAAGCTAAGCCGCGCGTGGCGCCGGCCCCGCTCGCCGAATGCCGCGCCGGGGATCACGATGACCCCGGCTTCGTCCCGCAGGCGCAGGCAGAAGCCGAGCGGATCGCCGAGTCCCGCGTCGGGCAGCGCGAGCCAGTGGTAAAAGCCGCCCGCCGGCGGCGAGGCGTCAAGCCCGAACTCCGCGCGGAGGGCGTCCGCGAGGGCCTCCCAGCGGCGGGCGAGTTCGGCGCGCGCGTCGGCGAGGATCCGATCGGAGCGCGCGAGCAGGGCTGCCGCGGCTTCCTGGCAGGGACGCGCGGGCGCCGTGTTCATGTAGGCGTGGACGAGCCGGGCGGGTTCGAGGACGGAGGGATCGCCGATCGCCCAGCCCACTCTGAGCCCCGGCGAGCCCCAGCCCTTGCTGAGCGACGACACGACGACGCCATAGGGCGATGCGTCCGCGAGGCTCGGCGGCTTCGGGCCGAAGTGGAGCTCGCGGTACACCTCGTCCGAGACGAGGAGGACGCCCCGGCGCTCGCACGCCGCGGCCACCGACGCCAGCGCGTCGACCGTCGCGCCGCCGCCCGTCGGGTTCGACGGGTGGTTGACGACGGCGATCGCCGCGCGCGGCGCGGCGTCGAGGGCGGCCCCGAAGGCCGCGGGGTCGAGGCTCCCGTCGGGGGCCAGCGCGTAGGGCCGCGCCTCGGCGCCCGCGAGCGCGGCCAGGATCGGGTAGGCCACGAAGCCCGGGTCCGGCACGAGTATCTCGTCACCCGGGTCGGCCCACGCCTGGAAGAGGGCGAAGAGCGCCGCCTGGCTGCCCGCCGCCGTCATCACGCGGTCGCGCCCGGTCCCGTAAAAATCAGATAACGCGCCGACGAGCTCCGGGAGGCCGCGGTTCGGTCCGTAGGGGCATGGGCCAGCCCCCGAGGCGAGGGCCGCGCGGGCTTCCGGGGGCATCGGCCAGGTCGGTTCGCCGAGGCCGAGCGGGATCGCGTCGGCCGGCGCGCCTTCGTGCATGCGGCGGATGGGCGACGCGCCGACGCCGTCGAGCCGGGCCGCGCGCCTCATCGGAGGGCCTCCTCGAGGGCGGTCGCGGCGTCGGTCGACGCGTCGCGGTACTTCACGATGCACGGGGCGTACAGCGAGAGCGAGCGCGCCGCCGCGTAGGCGCCCTTGGCCGGCCGCGATCCGGGCACGACGACCGCGCCCGCGGGGATCTCGCCCGCGCGCTCGGCGCCGTGGACGAGGTCGTAGACCGTCGTCGACGACGTAACGACGGTGCCGGGCGCGAGGACCGCGCCGCGCCGGACCACGACGCCCTCGAAGAGCCCCGACAGGGCGCCAAGGAAGCAGTCGTCCTCCACGACGACGGGGCGCGCGCCCGCGGGCTCGAGCACGCCGCCGATCTGGACGCCCGCGGAGACGTGCACCCGTTCGCCGACCTGCGCGCAGGAGCCGACGAGGGCGTGGCTGTCGACCATCGTGCCCGCGCCGACCCAGGCGCCCGCGTTCACGAAGCACGGCGGGACGAGTACGGTGCCGGGACAGAGCCGCGCGCCGCGCCGCACGGAGCTGCCGCCGGGGACGGAGCGGACGCCGTCGGAAAGGCGGAGGGTCCGCGGCGCGAAGGCGGCCTTGTCGATCGCGCCGCCCGGCCACTCCGGGAACCCGACGTTCGGGAAAACCTTGAACGAAGCGAGTAGTCCGCGCTTCACGCGCGCGTCGGCTAGCCAGTCGCCGGCCGCGTCGCGGCTGGCGGCGCGGACGAGGCCGCGCTCGAGCGCGTCGAGCAGCTCGCGGCAGCGATCCGGGGCGGCTTCATCGGCGACGACCGCGTCGAGATCGCGTTCGAAAAAGGCAAGGAGTTCGTCCGCGTTCACGATAGCGCCTCCTCGCCCGCGAGGTGGCGCGGGAGCAGCTCGGCGAGCCGGGCGCGCGTCGCCTGAGACGCCGGCCAGAGCGGCAGGCGCACCGCGGACGAACCGATCCCCGCCAGCTCGAGCGCCGCCTTCACGGGCGCGGGGTTCGTCTCGAGGAAGAGGGCGTCCATGAGGGGAAGGATTTCCGCGTGGCGGCGGCTGGCTTCGTCGCGATCGCCGCGGAGCGCCGCCTCGACGAGCGCCTTCGTGGCTCGCGGCGAAACGTTCCCGACCACGGAGATGAGCCCCGCGGCGCCGAGCGCGATGGCCGGCAGCGCGAGCGCGTCGTCGCCCGAAAGGAGCGTCTTGCCCGGGGGGAGGGTCCGGGCGATCTCGCCGATCTGCGCGAGGTTGCCCGACGACTCCTTCACCGCGACCACCTGCGGAATCGCCCACAGCGCCGCGAGCGCCTGCGGGCTCAGGTTGAGCCCCGTGCGTCCCGGCACGTTGTAGACGATGATCGGAAGCCCGGGCGCGGCCGCGGCGATCGCCTCGTAGTGCGCGACGAGGCCCGCGGTCTGCGGCTTGTTGTAGTATGGGGTGACGACGAGGAGTCCGTCGGCGCCGAGGCGGGCGGCGCGGGCGGACAGCTCGACCGCGGTCGCCGTGGAGTTGTGCCCCGTGCCGACGACGACCGGGAGACCTTCCGCCGCCTCGATCGCCGCGCGCACGAGCTCGTCGCGCTCCGTCGCGCGAACGGTGGCCGCCTCGCCCGTGGAACCGAGGACCACGACGAAGTCGGCGCCGCCGCTCTTCACGTGGCGAACGAGTTTACCGAACGCGGCGAAATCGATGTCCGCGGCGCTCTCTCCGCGGAACGGCGTGGCGAGGGCGACGCCCAGTCCCTTGATGAATTCCGAATTCATGACGCGCGCTCCTTTCGCCCGTCCGGGGCGAACATGGGATCGATGAGTTCCGCGGCCAGGTCGTCGAAGGAGAAGATCCCCTTCCGTCCCTTGATCCAGCGGAGCGCCGCGACGGCTCCGGCGGCGAAGAGCGAGCGCGAACGCGCGTCGTGCGACACGACGATCGTCTCGAGGGGGGATTCGCAGCGCAGCTCGTGGTAGCCGATCGCGTCGCCCGAGCGCAGGCTCGCCACGGGGACGATGCCGGCGCCTCGGAGCGCGCAGCCGGGCGACGCGGTCCGGCCCGACGACGACGCCAGCGCGGCGGCGAGCAGCTTCGCGGTGCCGCTCGGCGCGTCGGCCTTGCCCGCGTGGTGCCGCTCGAACACCGACAGGGCCGCGCCGTCCGACGCGGCGGCGAAACGGCCGAGCGCGGAGGCGACGCGCTTCACGAACGCCACCGCGAGCGAGAAGTTGGGCGCCGCGAGGACGCCGATTCGCGGTTCCGGCCCGAGCGCGCCGAGGGCGGCGCGGTCCCAGCCGGTGGTCCCGATCACGAAGTCCGTGCCGGTCGCGACGGCCCACGCGAGGTGCGCGGGCACCGCGTCCGCGACGCTGGCGTCGAGCGCGACGTCCACCGGGCACGCCGGCTCCTCGCCGCGGTCCGCGCTCCAGGCGAGCTCGAGGTCGCCGCTCGTTTCGACGGCCGCCGCGACCGCGGTCGCGAGGCGCCCCTTTCCGAAGATGCCGATTCTCACGATTCGTTCTCCCCATACGCGCCGAAGAAGGCGCGGTGCAGACGGCGCTGCGCCTCGGGGGCGTCCTTCGCGTCGACGACGAAGCTCAGGTTGATCTGCCCCGAGCCCATGCTGATCATGTCCACGTTGATGCCGCCGAGCGCCGAGAAGGCGCGCCCCGCGACGCCGGGCGTCGAGTGCATGCGTTCCCCGACGACCGCGACGACGGCCTTGTCCCGCTCGACCTTCACCGTGGCGAACTCCGAGAGGTCGGCGACGATGCCGTCGGGCTCCTGCCCCGGATCGAGGGTGGCCGAGACGCTCACCTCCGAGGTGGCGACGAGGTCGGCGCTCGCGCCGCGCCTGCCGAAGGAATCGAAGATGCGCGCGAGGAACCCGGAGCCGCCGAGCATGCGCGGCGTGCTCGCGGTCACCACGACGACGGGCGCGCGGGCGGCGATGGCCACGACCGGCCGGCCCGAGCCCGAGTCGCGCGCGATGGTCGTCATCCGGCCCCGCGGCTTCGAGGAGTCGCGCACCGTCACCGGGATGCCCCGCTCGATCGCGGGCAGGATCGTGAGCGGGTGGAGTACCTTCGCGCCGAAGGCCGCCAGCTCCGAGGCCTCGTCGTAGCCGAGCCTCCCGATGTGGAGCGCCTCGGGCACGAGCCGCGGGTCGCAGGTGAACACGCCCTCGACGTCCGTCCAGATCTGGATCTCCTCGGCGCCGAGCGCCGCCCCGAACACGCTCGCGCTGTAGTCCGAGCCGCCGCGGCCGAGCGTGGTGGGCACGCCGTCCCCGTCCGCGCCGATGTAGCCCTGGGTCACGGCGATCCCGCCGGGGGCGACGTGCGGGGCGATGACGGCGGCCGCGCGCTCGGACGTCTCGCGGAGGCGCGGCCGGGCCCGGCCGTGGCAGGAGTCGGTCACGAGCGCCGTCCGCGCGTCGATCCACGGCACGCCCATGTGCGCCGCGAGGAGGCGCGAGGAGAGGATCTCGCCCCAACCGGCGATCGCGTCCAGGTTCCGCTCGGGCATGGCGCGGAGCAGCGCCGCGCCTCGGAGCAGCGGTTCGATCCCGTCCCGCGCGCGGGCGAGCAGCTCCTCGTAGTCCCGCGTCCCCCCGTCGCCGAGCAGGTTCCGGGCTTCGTCCCGGTGGCGTTCGAGCATGCCCTCGATCGAGGCGACCGCGCGCGCGGCGTCGCCCGCGGCGGCGGCCGCAGCCGATTCGAGCAGCGCGTTCGTGGCGCCCGCGAACGCCGACAGCACGACGAGGACGCCGCGGTCTTGCATCGCGCGGGCGATGCCGGAAACCTGCCTGAGCCGCCCGGCGTCGGCGACCGACGTGCCGCCGAACTTCATGACGATGGGGCCGCTCATGCGATCCCCCTCGCCACGGCGAGCTCCGCGTTGAGCACCGAAGCCCCCGCGGCGCCGCGCTCCACGTTGTGGCCGAGCGCGACGAGCTTGACGCCGAGGACCGGGCAGGGACGGACCCGGCCGACGTGCACGGTCATGCCGCCGTCGTCCTCGACGTCGCGCCTCGGCTGCGGCCGGTTCTCTTCGGTCCGGAGCCGGACGAAGCTCCGCGGCGCGCTCCAGAGCCCGAGCCCCGCCGTGGCCGGCATGAAGTCGCGCAACGCGTCGGCGACGGCTTCGGCGGTCGGCGAGCCGCGGAGGCGGAGGCCCGCGCAGATCGTGTGGCCGTCCGCGACGGGCACGCGGTTGCACTGCGCCGAGATCGCGAAGCGCGCCGGCTCGACGCGGCCGTCCGCGAGCGTTCCGAGGATCTTGCGCGCTTCGGTCTCCACCTTGGCCTCCTCGCCCCTGATGAACGGGACGACGTTGCCGAGGGCGTCGAGCGAAGCCACGCCCGGGTAGCCCGCGCCGCTCAGGGCTTGCATGCTGGTCAGCGTCGCGGCTTCGAGGCCGAAGGCGTGGTGGAGCGGGCCGAGCGCGCCGAGAGCCACCGCGGTGGTGCAGTTCGGGTTGCAGACGACGGCCCCCTCCCAGCCGCGACGGGCGCGCTGGACCTCCACGAGCGCCATGTGGTCCGCGTTCAGCTCGGGGACGACGAGCGGCACGTCCTCCTCCATGCGGAACGCGGCCGCGTTCGAGAAGACGAGGGATCCGGCCGCGGCGAAGCGCGGCTCGATCTCGCGGGCGGCATCCGCGTCGAGGGCGGAGAAGACGACGGGCGACGGCGATTCCGTCGGGTCGCACGCTTCGACGACGAGGTCCGCGAAGCCCGCGTAGGGATCGCCCGGCAAACGCCATTCGCAGGCGTCGGCGTAGCGCCTGCCCGAGGAACGGTCGCTCGCGCAGAGGCGGACGACGCGGAAGAAGGGGTGGGCCGCGAGGCGGCGGACGAAGCGCTGGCCGACGACGCCGGTGGCGCCGAGCACGGTGACGGGTATGAGTCTCACGATGTTCTCCGGTAATGGGTCAGTTTTTGGCGACGGGGGCGGGCAGGTAGCGCCGCGCGATCGATTCGAAGAGGTCGACGCCCCGTTCGAGTTCGTCCCCGGTGATCGATTCCGACTGGGTGTGGGCCCGCTTCCAGTCCCCGGGGCCGGCGAGGATCGCGGCGGCGCCCGGGGCATACTCCCTGAGAAGCGGCAGGTCGGAACCGAAGGGGACCGTCGTCGACGTAAAGCCCTCGGGGACGTGGAAGAAGTCCCAGGGTTCGTCGACGAGGATCTCGATCGATCCTGAGGCGGGTTTGCTGGATTCGAGGGCGGGGCGCAGCGCGCCGCCGGGGACGGTGCGGACGTCGACTTCGGCCCACGCGGCGTCGGCGACGACGTTGGCCGCCCGGCCGCCACCGACGAGCCCGACGTTGAGCGATTCGCGGCCGAGGGCCGGGTGCGCGGATTTCGGGGCGGACGCGAGGGCGTGGAGCCACGAGACGAGGTCGGCGACGGCGCTGTGGCCGAGCTCCGGGGCGGAGCCGTGGGCCGCGACGCCCGCGCACGAGAGGCGCGCGCGGAGGTAGCCGCGCTGCCCGGCGGCGGGCCGGCATCCGGTCGGTTCCCCGTTCACGATCGCCCGGCAGGACGCCAGCTCCGGGGCGAATTCCGCCGCCGCGCGGGCGCCGGCCGAATCGCTCTCCTCGCCGCAGACGCCGAGCCACGCGACGTCGCGATGGCCGTCGGCGAGGAGCCGCGCGATCGCGCCGAGCTGCGCGGCGATCTGGCCCTTCGCGTCGACGGCGCCGCGCGCGCGGAGAACGCCCTCGCGCTCGAGGACGGGCAGGTCGGGCGGCACGACGTCGATATGCGTTGTGAAGAGGACGAGCGGCGTCCCCCAGCGCGCGAAGACGTTGGGCCGGCCCGGCGCGGCGTCCCGGACGAGGACGCGGGCTCCGAGGCGTTCGAGGATGTCGACGAGGGCGGGAACGAGGAGCGCTTCGCTCCCCGACGGGGTGTACGTGGAACAGAGTCCGGCGAGAAAGCCGAGACCGATGCGTTCCACGGATTGAAGGCGCGTCATGGGACCTCCAACCCGATGGAGCTCCCTTGGAAACGCGCGACTGACCCCTTGGTATACGGGCATGCGGAACCCGTGGGGGGAAGGCGGTCCCGTTGGCACTCCGCGGGGGATCGCCCCGCGACAGCCGCCGGGTATTGACCCGGACGTCCAAGGTTGAGCGCCGGCGCGGCGAAAAACCCTTCGGCGATCCTCCCCTTTCCCGCGGCGTCCTGGGACGCGCCGTCCTCGGCCGCGGTACTGATGGGGATCGCTCCTCCAATCGGATTCGCGGACGCTAGCACCGGTTTTTTTTCTCGTCAAGGGGGCGGGTTGCCCTCGAGAGACCTTGGCGCTAGAATTCGGGACTTGGGGGAAGACGCATGACGCTCGACATCCTGACCATCGCCTTCGTCACGAGTCTCGCGTTCGTCACCCAGGCCGCCGCGCTCGCGATGCAATACCGCGTGAAGACCGCGTACCGCGGCGTCGGTCATTGGCTGGTCGGGACGTCCCTGCTCGCGTTCGGATTCGTGGCGATGCTGACCCTCGCGGTCGACGGCATCCGCGTTCTCGCGGCGTTCGCGAATCCGGCCATCGTGCTGGGCCTCCTGTTCCTGAACGAAGGCGTCGCGCGGTTTTGCGGGGACGAGGGCCCGCGCCGGTTTTCGGCCGCGTGGTTTTTCGCGTTCCTCGTCGCGTACCTGGCGTTCCTGGTCCCGCTCGAATCGGTCGCCGGCCGGTCGGTCGTCGTGTACGCGGCGACCGCGGCGCCGGCGCTGCTCGTCTGGAAGCGGCTTTGGTTCCGGCGGGATCCGGCCTTCCGCGATTCCGCGCGCTTCACGGCGTCGGTGTTCCTCGCGTACGGCCTCTTCCAGGCCGCGATGATCGTCGCGACCTTCGTATCGCCGCCGCCGGCCGTCTATTTTTCCGAGGATCCGTCCGCCCTTCGCGTCGTGTCGTTCCTCGTGCCGATGTTCGTCGGGAGCCTGTGGACGCTCGGCTTCATCGTCATGCTCAACCAGCGCCTGAACGACGAAAATTTCCGGAAGAACCGGCGCCTCGAGACGATACTCCGGGAAGTCCACCACCGGATGAAGAACAACATGAACATGATGATCAGCCTCCTGCGCCTGCAGGCGGACGAGCTGCGCGATCCGACCGCGGTGGCGGCGCTCGAGGACGCGGAGCGCCGCATGCTCGGCATGGCCCTGCTCTACGACCGCCTTTCGAAGTCCGACGACTTCGTCGACGCGCCGGCGGGAGAGTATCTGTCGTCGCTCGTCGACGAGATCGTCGCGAACGTGCCCTCCGGCGGCGTGAGGATTTCCGTGACCAAGGAGCTCGGCGACTTCGCGCTCGAGGCGAAGCGGCTCCAGCCGATCGGCATCATCGTCAACGAGCTCGTCACGAACGCCTTGAAACACGCGTTCGCGGACCGGCCGGCCGGAACCATCCGCGTCGCGGCGTCGCTCGACGGCGGTGTCGTCGAGGTGTCGGTGGCGGACGACGGCGTCGGGATGCCGAACGGAGCGGAAGACTCGAACGGCTTCGGCATCATGCTCGTCGAGGAACTCTCGAAACAGCTGCGCGGCACGCTGACCTTCGAGCGCTCCGCCGGTACCACCGCCCGCCTCCGCTTCCCGTTCTAACGGCGACCGCCCACGGTATCCGCCTCGATTCGGTCGCGACGGCGACCGCCCCCGAGCGCCAGGGGGCGCAGCGAAAAGCCCGCGCGAATGCGGCTTGCCCGCATTCGCGCGGACTTGAAGCGCAGCACCCGGCCCGCCGCGTCCGCGGCGGGAGGCGCCCAAATAAAAAGAACGCCCGAGCCTGAGCCCGGGCGTTCTTCCGCATGAATCCTTGCGCGTAAATTACTTTACGATCTTCCTCGCCTCGACGTAGAAGCGCTTCTCCGGGGCTTCGCCCATGGAGAAGGTCTTGCGCGGCATGACCCCGTCGCGGATGACGGTGCCGAAGAACGCGCCCTTGTCGATGGGCGGCAGGTAGAGCCCGAAGTTGCCCGGCTTCGTGGCGAGCGCGACGAGGCTCTCGGTGCCGTGGATGTAGTCGATGACGATCTTCGGGTCGGCTTTCACGAAGGGATCGAGGATCTCCTGGATGGTGCCGGCCGCGAGGTTAGCTTTCGGTTTCGCAAAGCGGATGACGGAAACGCCCTTCGCGCTCACGAAGGCGAAGCGGTGTTCCTTCGAGGGCTCGTCGACGAAGGCGAAGGCTTTTTCGGCGCTCGGGAAGGACTCGATCGAGCAGTCGTGGGACTTGATCTGGTCGAGGAACTTCTTTTCGTCGGCGCCGAAGAGGACGCGGTGGATCGGGTGGAAGGGAAGGCCCTCGTCGTAGATGTTGACGAGCTCGACGAGCGCGAAGCGGGCCGGGTGGCTTTCGAGGTCCGCGCCGGACAGGCCCTTCTTGGTCTCTTCCCAGATGGCCTTGGCCGTGGCGAGGGAGTGGTTGCCGTCGCCGACGGCGAAGAGGAGGACGTCGTCCTTGCCGTACTTGGCCTTGAAGGCGGCGGGATCGGCGATCTTCGCGATGGCGTCGGCGAGCGCGCCGACGGCCGCGTCGTCCTTCACGTGCCAGCCGCGGAGCTTGCCGGACTCGGACATGAGGGTGAAGTCGTAGAGCTTCGGGAGCGAGTCGCGCTTGGCGTAGATCGGCTCGATGACGGTGCGTTTGGGATCGTCGATGAGGAGCATGATGTGCGGGAGCTCGAGCGGCGCGCCGCGGCGGATCTCCATGCGGGGCGGGAGACGCTCGACGATGGTGCCCTCGGTCGGGCGGATGAGCGACTTCGAGTCCTTGCCGTACTGGTACTTTTCGAGGTCGACGGCGATCATGAGGCCCTTGCGCGGCTCCTTCTCGGTCGGCGTGACGCGCTCGACGAGGATGAAGCCTTCGCCCTTGCTCGCGACGACGCCCTTGGCGAGGTAGTCCTTCATCGAGGCCTGGATGCGCTTCACGCGTTCGGCCTTGTCGGCGTCCTCGAGGTAGCACTCCGGGAAGATGAGGTTGAAGGTGCTCGGCTTCGAGCCGACGCGCGCCTTCACGCCCTCCCAGTATTCGCGTTCGCTCGAGTACTGGTCGCACGCGACGACCGCCCAGTCGGCGTAGTCGGTGCCGGCGGCCGGCAGGTAGGTTTCGGGCACGCGGACTCCGAGCCCGGCGAGCTTCTCGGCGTGGTTCGCCATATAGGTCTCCTTGCGTCGATGGTGGTGGGGAAGTCCGGCCCTCGGCCGGGGACCGCCAGTATGCCCCAAGACCGCGAAATCGTCAAAGGGGCGAAAGCGAGGGATTTACCACGAAGGACACGAAGAAAAGAGTGCACGAAGGGCACGAAGAATACGAAGGAAACGAAGTAAGAGAGATCTGATTACGAGCGAATCATGGCGAGAGCTCGAGTGTTAGCACGGCGAAGAAAGATCAGGAGGAATTAACCACGAAAAAATTGATTCTTATTTCATTTCGTGTTTTTTGTGCCTTAACGCTCGAGTACTCGCTAAGCTGCGCTCGTGGTTAACCTGCTTCCTTAGGCTTTGCTCCGTTGCGAATTCCAAAACCGTTTTCCTTTCTTCCTTCGTGTTCTTCGTGGAAACACCTTCGTGCCCTTCGTGGTCCTTCCTGCGCGGGACGCCCGAGAGCCGAAGCCGTAACGGCTTCATTTCATCGCGCGCAGGGAGTTGAGGACGGCCAAGAGGGCGACGCCGACGTCGGCGATGACGGCTTCCCACATGGTGGCGATTCCGAAGGCGCCGAGGGTCAGGAAGAACAGCTTGACGCCGAGGGCCCCGACGATGTTCTGGACGATGATGGCGCGCGTGCGGCGTGCTCGGACGATGGCTTCCGCGACGCGCGACGGCTCGTCGGTGACGATGACGGCGTCCGCCGTCTCGACGGCCAGGTCGCTGCCGGAGCCGCCCATGGCGATGCCGGCGTCCGCCCGCGCCAGGACCGGCGCGTCGTTGATGCCGTCGCCGACGAAGATCACGGAGCCCCGGCGGCCGCGGCGCGAAAACGGAAGGCGGCGGGCGGAGACGGCGGCCGCGTCCTCGTCGGCGATGATCGCCTCGAGCCGTTGGAGCTTTTCGTGGGGCAGGAGGTTCGCGTGCACTTCGCCGATGCCCGCGCTCGACGCCACCGAGTTCGCGGCGAGGCGGCCGTCGCCGGTGAGCATGGCCACGCGGCCCACGCCGAGCCGGCCGAGGGCGGCGACGGTGGCCTCCGCGTCCGGCTTGGCTTCGTCGGCGATGAGGAGGCGGCCCGCGTACAGCCCGTTCGCGGCGACGTGGATGACGGTGCCCTCGGTTTCGCAGACGCCGTGCGCGATGTCCTTCAGGTGGAGGATGCGGTCGTGCCCGGCGACGACGTCGGTGCCGTCGTCCAGGCGCGCGTGCACGCCGTGCCCGGCGATCTCCTTGAGGTCGATCGTGGCGGGCAGGGCGGCGCCGCGGCGCTCGTTCCACGCGCGGCGCACCGCGACGGCCGCCGGATGGTTCGAGCGGGCTTCCGCCGCCGCGGCGAGGCGGAGCACGTCGGTCTCCGTAAAGCCGTTTTCCGCGACGATCGAGGTCACGGCGAAGCGGCCGTCGGTCAGGGTGCCGGTCTTGTCGAACACGACGACGGACGCGTCGGCCAGCGCGTCGAGCACTTCGCCGCCGCGCACGAGGATGCCGCGCCGGGCCGCGCCGCCTAAGCCCCCGAAGTAGCCGAGCGGCACGCTCACGACGAAGGCGCAGGGGCACGAGATGACGAGCATGACGAGGGCCCGGTAGGACCAGACTTTGAAGGTTTCGCCCGGGACGAAGATCGGAGGCAGCAGGGCCACCGCGAGCGCGGCGAATACGACGGCGGGCGTGTACCAGCGCGCGAAGCGCGTGATGAGGCGCTCGGTCTTCGCCTTGGCGTGCGACGCGCCCTCGACCAGCCCCGCGATGCGGGCGGCGGAGGATTCGGCGGCGGGCGTCCGGCACTCGATCTCGAAGGAGGCGTCCGCGGCGATGTAGCCCGACCGGACTTCGTCGCCCGCGCCGCACGGCTTCGGCGCGGATTCGCCGGTGAGCGCCGAGCCGTCCATCGATCCCGTGCCGGAGCTCACGACGCCGTCCACCGGCACCCGTTCGCCCGGGCGCACGAGCACGAGCTCGCCCACCTTCACGTCCTCGGGGGCGACGACCGACCAGGCGCCGTCCCGTTTGACTCGGGCCGAATCGGGCCTGAGCGCGAGCAGGGAGCGGATGGCTCCGCGGCTCCGGCCCACGGCGTAATCTTGTAAAAGCTCGCCGACCTTGAAGAAGAGCATGACGCCGACGGCTTCCTCGTACTCGCCGATGACGAAGGCGCCGGCCGAGGCGATCGCCATGAGGAAGAGTTCGTCGAAAAAGCGGCCTTTGAACAGGCCGCGGACGGCGGCCCACACGACGTCGACGCCCGCGATGAGGTACGCGACGGCGAAGAGCGCCGGCGCGGCCCAGGGGAACGGCCCGGCTCGGAGCGCGTCGAGGAAGACGAGGCCGGGCACGAAGACGAGGGTGGCGAGCGCGATCCGGACGATTTCGCCGACGGGCGCCTCGCGTTCTTCCTCGAGCCGGGTCGCGGCCGACGGCGCGCCGACGACCACGTCGAGCTCGAGCTCCGGTTCGACGTCGCGGGCGGCCCGTTCGACTTCGCCCAGGTCGGCGGCGTCGACGCGCATCGAGAGCGTGCCGAAGTCGACGGAAGCCGATTTCACCCCGGGCGCCTTCCGCACGGCGTCTTCGACCTTCGCGGCGCAGTTCGGGCAATCGAGATTCTTGAGGCGATACGTGGTCATGGATTCCCCCGTTCGGACAGGTGGGCGTTCGCGAGCTCGAGGATGGACAGGACGTGATCGTCGTCGAGCGAGTAGTACACGGACTTGCCGTCGCGCCGCGCCTTGACGAGGCGCGCGAGCTTGAGGCGGGCCAGCTGGTGGCTCACCGCCGATTGGGTCATGTCGAGGCAGGCCGAGAGGTCGCAGACGCAGAGCTCGCCGGCGGCCAGCGCGCTGAGGAGGCGATACCGGCTCGGATCGGCGAACATGCCGTAGAAGGCGGCGGCGGCTTCCGCCCCGGCGTCGTCAGGGAGCCGTTTTTTCGCCGCGTTCACCGCCTTGGGGTGGACGCAGACGGTGTCGCAGGCGGCGTTCTCCGCATCGCTCCGTTTCATGTCCGGAACCTCCGTTTACGATTGAACATATGAACAAGTGTACATATAACACAAACGAGGTGGGCGGTCAAGCGGGCGAGCCGAGGCATTACGCGACGGAAAAGAGGATTTGGAGTCCGAGTTCGTCGGGATTCAGGATGTAAACCGGCTCGAGGCGATCGGCGAGCGCGCCGCACAGTTCGGAACGCGCGACGACGACGGCGACGGACTGGGTCAGCCGGTTGTCCGCCCGCGAACGCTCGAGGGCGAGCAACGACGGGAGGAAGCCTTCCGACCGCTCGAGTTCGAGCGGCCCGATTTCGTCGAGGAAGGTGATCCGGTCGGCTCGGGCGAGCGAGTCGCGCACGGCCCGGTTCGCGAAGGCGAAGCCTTCGGCCGAGAACGACCACGCCTTCCAGGCGGGGCCGCCCAGGTTGCGCGCGCGCGAACCGAGCGTCAGGGACGCGCCGCTTCCGGCGTCGAGGGCGTGGCACCCGGCTTTTACACCATGCGCATCAAACACGCCCGGACAGATGACACCACCGGCGGAATAACCGCGCGTCCGCGCCTCGTCGAGGAGCCGCAGGCAGGCGCTCGTCTTCCCGCTTCCGCGATCTCCTCGGACTATCGCGATACGCATGGCTTCATCCTGGTGTGCGGCTGTCGGAGGCGCCCGGGTTCCGTCCGGGAATCATTCGGCCGCGGGAGGCTGTCCGCCCGAAGGATCGGACGCGGGACCAGTTTCCGGAGGGGGCGTTTCGGTCGATCCGCCCGACTCCGGCGGCTCCGTCGACGCGTCCGCGGGTTTGGCGCCGCCGAGGCGGATGCGCACGGACAGCGCCGCCTGGAACATGAAGTGGTCGAAGAAGTCGTCCCCGGTCCAGAGGTTCGGCACGGGCCAGAAGGTGCGGAGGGCGAGCTGGAAGGCGAAGTCGTCGATGAGCTCGACGTCGAGGAGGAGCTGCGCTTCGGGATACGCGAAGCGGCCGCCCGTGTAAAACCAGCCGGCTATCGCCGAGTTGTCCTCGGCGGCCAGTTCCGTGGAATTGGGGAACGGCACCCGCACGACGAAGGCCGGGCCGACGCCGGGCTTGAGGGAGATGCGCTTGTTCAAGACGAAGCGCCACGAAAACGGGCAGTCGAGCAAGCCGCCCAGTACGAAGGCGGCCTGCGCCGTCTCCGGCTCCGTGGGGACCGCGCGTCCGAGCGCGGCGTCCCATTCGTAGTAGGTCCAAAAGAGGTCGATGCCGGGATCGATCGACAGGCGTCGATCCTCGCCGAGCGAAAAGGTGAGGGACGTTCCGAGCGTGTTGACGATGGGCGAGGCCGATCCGGCGCCGCTGCCGTTGCGGATGTAGAGGACCCCGAGCCGCGGCGTGACGTACTCGAGATCGATGGCGGCCGCGGAGGAAGCGAGCGCGAGCAGCGCCGCGGCGAAAGTCAGGAAGCGCCTGTAGTGTCCCACGGAATTCACTATAGCACTCGAGGCGCAAAAGACAAGTCAGTCGAGGGGGACGAGCACGAGTCCCGACGCGCCCACGTCGGGGAACCGGTCTTCCTGCCACACGACGGCGAGCGCGCCCGGCAGCAGCGCGGCGTCCGCGACGACGGCGCCCGCCACGGGAAGGCGCAGGTCGAGCGCGGTCACGGTCTTGCCGGCGGCCGCGTACGCGACGCCCGCGCGCGACACGCAGATCGACCGCCCGTCGTCGCCCGCGGCGTACCACTCGACGGCGTCCGCCTGGTCGCCCGACCCGGCGCGCGTCACCGAGCGCGAGCCGTCTGGTTTTCGGAGGAAGACGATGGCGGGCGGCCCGGACACGGCCTGGGCGGCGGCAGGCGGCAGGGCCGAAGCGGGCGCGAGCGGCGCGCGCTCGAAACTGTCGCGGTCGATCGGGACGATGGAATCCTTGGACAGGCGATAGTTGAAGTAGGCGGTCAGGACGCGGTCGCCGCTCAAGGTGCGCGTCTGCACGAGCCAGGAATCGCGCGTGACCGGGAAGACCGCGAAGACGCGCGTGAGCGGCGTGCCGTTCGCGGGGATGTGGATGACTTCGGCGCGGGTCCCGTTTTCGCCGAGCGAGGCGACGAGCGGCGTCGCGGCCTGCGTCGTTCCCTCGCGGAAGTCGTCGACGAAGAGCTGGCAGACGAAGGACTTGTCCGAGGCGAAGAGCGATCCGACCGAGCGTCCGGAAAAGAGTTCCGCGCCGAGCGGCGGTTCCACGACGGCGCTTCCGTCCTCGATCCGGACGCGGAACATGCCCACGCCGTCCGCCGCCGCCACGAACGCGGACGCGCCCGAGGCGACGCGCGCCAGGGCGCGGCCGGGTTCGACGGCGCCGTCGGCGGAGAGAGCGAGGAGCCCGTCGCGCAGGTGGAGCGTCACGGGAGCCGTCAACGGCACCGTGAAGGGAGCCGGCGCGTTCGGCGTCGAGGGACTCGGGGCGGTGTCCGTCGCGGACGGCTTCGGGGCGCAGGCGGCGAGCGCGGACAGGACGGCGAACGCCAAGGCGGCCGCGCGGCTTATGCGGCCGCGTCGCGTGAATATCGAGGTCATCGTCTTCAATGATCGGCTCGTTTCGTGGCTGGTATGAGGCCTCCCGCGCGGGAGGCCCCGGAATGCTCAGTAGCTGCGCGCGAACACCGCGCGGTGCTTCGCGGGCTGTCCGCAGAGGGCGCAGACGCCGTGGATGTCCTTCTGGTCGTCGAGCGGCATGCAGCGGATCGTCGCCTTCGTCTCGGCCTTGAGCTTCGCCTCGCACTCGCGGCCGCCGCACCAGTTGGCGCGCGCGAAGCCGCCCTTGGCTTCCGTCATGCCGGCCGCTTCCTCGTTCGCGAGCCCGAAGAACGACTTCATGCTTTCGTAGTCGGCGAGGTCGTGCGTGTTGGCGTCGCGGTACGCCTTGGCGCGGGCGAACAGGTTCGCCTGGATGGCCTTCACGAGCTCGGCGGCCTTCGCCGGCACTTCCTCCGCCTTCACGACCTGTTTTTCGCCCGTGTCGCGGCGCACCATGACCACGTTGCCCGCCTCCATGTCGCGGGGGCCGAGCTCCACACGGACCGGGACACCGCGCATTTCCCACTCGGCGAACTTCCACCCCGGCGAGTTCTGGTCGTCGGTGTCGAGCGTCACGCGGCGCCCGGACGCCTTGAGCGCGTCGCGGATCTTCTCCGCGTACGCGAAGACCGCGGCCTTGTTGTCGTTCTTGAAGATGGGGACGATGACGACTTCTTCCTGCGCGAGGGACGGCGGCAGCACGAGGCCCTTGTCGTCGGAGTGCGTCATGATGACGGCGCCGATGAGACGCGTCGAGACGCCCCAGCTCGTCGCCCACACGTGGTCGAGCTTGCCGTCGCGCGCCTGGAACTGCACCTCGAACGCCTTGGCGAAGTTCTGCCCGAGGAAGTGGCTCGTGCCCGCCTGCAGGGCCTTCTTGTCCTGCATCATCGCCTCGATGGAATAGGTGCGCACCGCGCCCGCGAACTTCTCCGCGTCGCTCTTCTGCCCCGCGAGCACGGGCACGCAGAGGTGCTCCTCGACGACGGAGCGGTAGACCTCGAGCATGCGGAGCGTCTCTTCCATCGCCTCGGCTTCCGTCTCGTGCGCCGTGTGGCCTTCCTGCCAGAGGAACTCGGACGTGCGGAGGAAGAGGCGCGTGCGCTTTTCCCAGCGCATCACGTTCGCCCACTGGTTGTAGAGGAGCGGCAGGTCGCGCCACGACTGGATCCAGTTCTTGTACATCGACCAGATGATCGTCTCGGACGTGGGGCGGACGACGAGCGGCTCGTCGAGTTCCTCGCCGCCGCCGTGCGTCACGACGGCCAGTTCCGGGGCGAAGCCTTCGACGTGCTCCGCTTCCTTCTTGAGGAAGCTCATGGGGATGAGCAGCGGGAAGTACGCGTTCTCGTGGCCGGTCTCCTTGAAGCGCCGGTCGAACTCGTCGCGGATGCGTTCCCAGATCGAATAGCCGCGCGGGCGGATCACCATCGAGCCCTTCACGGGCGAATAGTCGGCCAGCTTGGCCCTGAGGATGATGTCGATGTACCACTGGGAGTAATCGACGTTGCGCGCGGTGATCTGTTCAGCCATGTCGTGTTCCTCGGAAAGTGAAAGTGTGCGCGGAGCTTACCAGAAAAATGCCGTCGGGGGAAGTGACTCGCCCTTCAGCGCAGGAATTCGAGGGCGTTCAGCGCGGTACGGCGCTTGAGTTCGGCGATGGACGCGGTCGACAGGTACGCGGCGTGATCGGTGAGCACGGTACGGGGACAGGTCCGGAGCGGGCTGTCCGCCGGCAGGGGCTCCTCCGCAAAGACGTCGAGGCCGGCGCCGCCGAGCTTGCCAGCGTGGAGCGCCGCCGCGAGCGCGGTTTCGTCCACGAGCGCCCCGCGCGCCGTGTTGACGAGCATGGCGCCCTTTTTCACCGAAGCGATGCGTCCGGCCGACAGGAAGCCGCGCGTTCCGTCGTTCAGCGCCAGGTGGAGCGACACGAAGTCCGACGAACCGAGCAGTTCTTCGGCTGTCGCGGCGCGTATCGCGGTGCCAAGTGCCGCGGCCGCCGTGACGACGTCCGGCAATTCGGCGGCGACCGGGTCGGTGCGTGGAGCCGGCGCGCAGATCCTGGGCGACCAGACGAGGATTTCCTTGAAGCCGAATCCGCACGCTTTGCGGACGAGCGCCTTGGCCGTGCCCCCGAAGCCCAGTACGCCGAGGATGGTGCCGCGGACGCGGGTCGCGGGCAGGGGCGTTCCCCAGTCGCCGGAGCGGACGGAGCGATCGCGGTCGGACAGGGAGCGGGCGCGGTCGAGAAGCAACGCCAGCGCGTGCTCGGCCACTTCGTCGTCGCAGTAACCGGGCACGTTGCGCACGGCGATGCCGCGCGCCGTGGCGGCCGCGACGTCGACGTTGTCGAGGCCGACGCCGTAGCGGCAGACGGCTCGGCATTTGGCCATCGCAGCGATGGCGGCGGCGCCGACCGGCGCAAGGTTCGCGAGCACGACGACCGCGTCGCGGCACGCCTCCGCGACGTCCGTCTCCGAGGCGCAATTCGCCACGCGCAGTTCGGCGCCCGCCGGCTCGAGGATGGAGCGCTCGATCGAATAGTCGCCGAACCGGTCGTCAGTCACCACGACGAGTGTGCCCACCGCGTCCTCCCGTTGTCGGGCGCGTCGCGCGCCCGCGCTCGTTTGTACCATGAATGGCGCCCGGGCGGGAACGATGCCGATCCGCTTCACCGGAGCGGCCGCGCGCGGTATGCTGGGAATCCCCGAGGCGTGGAGCCGTATAAGGACGGACGCATCGGGAATCCCGATCGAACGGAGTACGCCATGTCAAGAACGGATGGTCCGGTCAAATTCGTCGCGCGGGTGACCCTGATCCACGTGGTCACCTATTTCGCGTTCGGTTTCGTCGCTTCGGCGGCGCTCGGATACGCGCGCCTCTTCGCGATGCCCGTGATCGCCGATTACTATCGCGCCTTCGGCTCGGTATCGAACGCGATCGGTCCTTTCGTCCAGCTCGCGCGCGGACTCGTGTTCGGCCTCGCGTTGCTGCCGTTCCGCGGGGTGTTCGCCGAGGGGCGGACCGGATGGCTGCGCCTCTGGATCCTGTTTCTCGGCATCGGCATCGTCGGCACCCCTGCCGCCGCGCCGTCGTCGATCGAGGGCGTCGTCTACACGAAACTGCCCGTATGGTTCCATCTGATCGGACTGCCCGAGATCTGCCTGCAGACCCTGGCGTTCAGCTGGTTCGTCGCTCGCGGCGAGCGGCCCGCGAACGGCTCCGTCGCCCCGGGGCCGTCACGTTTTCTCGGCGCGCTCAGCGTCGCGTGCGTGTCCTTCATCGGTTACACGGTCGTCTCGCTCGCGTTCGCGTTCGCGGCGCGGGCTGAGATCGCTTCCTCCGCCGCCGACGCGCGCCTGCTCGGCCAGTTCGCCGCGCCGCTCCTCGTTTCGTTCGTAGCGGCTTTCTTTTCGGACAGGTTCGCGTTATCCGTCCGGCTCGTCGGCGCGTACGCGCTGTCGGCGATTTCGATTTTCCTCTACCAGCATTTCGTGCTCGGCGGCGCGAACGCGGTCTATTCCCTGATCGCGCCGATCCTGCCGGGTGTCATCGCCTTCGCTCTCGAGCGCGCGGGCGGTAGGGCCCGGAACCGCGTAGAGGTCGAAGGACGGAACCTGCCGAGCAGCGGACGCGACTGAGGGGCGTTCAGCGGGATAGGCGGCGCTCGATGCGCTCGATATACCAGGCGATCCACGGCGAAGGCGCTTTTTTCTGGCCGAAGTCCCACGCTTTCCAGTCGAGATAGACCGATTCCGGGACGAAGCCGGCGTCCGTCCGCTTCGCCGCCGCGATCGACAGCATGTCGGCGAAGCGGGGATCCTTGCGGGCGGCCGGGAAGCGCGACAGGGTGTCGAGCACGGAAAGGATGTCGTACCAGAAGAGTGGCGCCTTGAGCTTCCGGAAGTCGGTGCCCATGTAGAAGATGTACGGGTGGTCCGAGCGGCTCCGTTCCCAGAGGCCGAGGAGACATTCGACGCCCGCCTTCTTCGCGGCCGCGTGGCCCGGAAAGGCGGACAGCATCCGGAGCGAGGCGAGCGTCGCGTACGGGCAGGGATCGTCCTTCTTGCCCGGTCCGCGCCACGATCCGAGCGACTTCGAGACGGCGCAGGGCCAGCCGTTCGGGCGGACGAGCCCCGCGATGGCGTCCGCGGACGCGACGACCCGCGGGTCGTCCGCGAGCCCGAGCGACGCGAGCGCCCAGGTCGTGTTCGGGGCGTCGCAGAGCGCCCAACCCGCCTGGTCCTTCCCGCTCCCCCCGTACGACGCGCCGATGTTCATGGTTAGCGCGAAGATCCCGTCCTCTCCGGCGGACGCGAGGACTTTCTTCGCGACCTTCGGGAAATCCGCGGCGGAAAATCCGCAATCCCCGAGAAACGCGAGCTTGTGGAAGGGCTGTTTCGAGCTCTTGTGGCTCGCGATCGCGGACCCCGGCCACGCCTCGAGCTCCTTCGCGAGCGCGGCGATCCGGGGATCCGCCAGGGCCGCTTTGCGGAGGTCGGGCGACGCGCGCCCTCCCGATTTCGCGAACTCGAGCACGACATCGTCACCCATGGCGCCTCCTTGCCGGTCGATGGCAAGTATAGTGCCGCGGCGCCCGCTTTTCCGCGTCTCCCGGTCCGCCTTTATTGCGGAAGGAGCGGGCGATGCGGTATCATGCGTCACTCTTTCCCCCGAGGTGCATCGATATGTGCGGCGTCGTCTCGATCGTCTACAAGGACACGAACAAGAACATCGGCAGGGAGGCGGCCAACCTCCTCCGCCGGCTCGAATATCGCGGCTACGATTCGACGGGCGCGTCCTTCATCGACAAGGACCGGAACATCGCGCTCGCCAAGAAGACGGGCGCGCCGTCCAAGGTCGTCAAGGAACTCGGCATCGAGGGCTACTCGGGCGTGCGCTTCATCGGGCAGGTGCGTTGGGCGACCTACGGCTCGGTGAGCGACGTCAACAGCCAGCCGCACCACGTGAAGTGCCGCTACGAGATCGTCGGGGCGCACAACGGCAACATCTCGAACACCGACAGCCTCAAGAAGGAGTTGACGGAGGCGGGGCACCGCGTCGTCTCCGACAACGACGGCGAGATCGTCGTGCACCTCGTGGAGGAACAGTATGCGGCGAACCGGAAGGCACCCGCCGCCGTCCTTGCCGAAGCGCGCGCGGCGTGGAAGGCCGCCGGCCTCGAGGGGAGCCCGCCCGACGACGCGCTCCTCCTCGCGCACGCCGCCCGCGCCGCGGACGCGCGGGCCGACGGTTCGTACGCCGCCTGCGTCGCGGATCCGGCCGGCACGGGCGTCGTGGCCGTGAAGTCCGGCTCGAGCCTCTACGCGGGCGTCGGGACGGACGACGCCGGCCCGTTCGTCGTCGTGTCGAGCGACTTGAGTTCGGTCCTGTCGAAGACGCGTTACCTGATTCCGCTCTCGGAAGGCGAGGGGCTCTGGTTCGACCACGACGACTGGTTCGTGTTCACCCTCGGCGGGGCGCTCCGCCTTTCGAAGCCGAAGCCCAAGCGCTCGAAGCTCAACGTCCAGGATACGGCGCTCGATCCGAAGTACCGCTATTTCATGGAACAGGAAATCCGCTCGAGCCCGGCCAATATCGACGAGATCGTCCGATACTACTTCCGCGATCCGGGCGTGGAAGCCCTCGAGGCGCTCTTCGAGGAGCGGTCGGCGATCGCCTCCGGCCTCGTCGACCGCTTCGGGCTCCTGTCCGGCGCCGCGCACGAGCGCGAGCTGATCGACGCCTTCCGCGCCATCCTCGCCGACGAGGGCTATCGCGCCCTGGCCGCCCGGGAGTTTTCGCTCGCTCCCGACCGCCCCTTCGTCTCCGACGAGCGGCGCACCCTCGAGGAGCTCGCCGCGCTCGCGCCGGACGCGTCGGCCGATCTCCGGCTCGCGGACGCGCTCCTCGTGTGGGAAAAGCGCCGCGCCGTGATCGCCTCGCGGACGAAGCTGGCCGACGCGATCCGCGATGCGGGCGCGAAGGGCGGGCGGGTGTACTTCCTCGCGTCCGGCACGTCGTACCACGCGGCGCTCTCGGGCGCGTGCTTCTTCGACCACCTCGCGAAAGTGCCGGTCTTCCCCTGCAACCCGGGCCAGTTCCGCAGCATGTACCTCGATTGCCTGTCTCCCGCGGATCTCGTCGTGGGCATCACGCAGTCGGGAGAGACGAAGGACCTCGTCGATGTCTTCGTCGACGTGCGTTCGTCGTGCCCGGACGCGCGTCGCGTCGCGCTCGTCAATAACGAGAATTCGCGCATCCCGCAGGAACTCTGCGACTTCTACCTGCCCATCCTCTGCGGTCCCGAGACGGCCGTCGCGGCGACGAAAAGCTTCGTGAACCAGCTGGCCATCCTGTACCTCGTGGCGGCGGGCATGGCGATGCCGGACGGCGACGTGATCGCCAAGCTCGGGAAGGCCGGCGGACTCATCGCCGAAACCCTCGCGGCGAAGACCGGCGCCATCGACGAAGCGGCCGCGCGACTCGCGATGAAGTCGAGCCTCCACATCCTCGGCACGAGCCTCATCGGACTCGCGAGGGAAGGCGCGCTCAAGATCCGCGAGGTCGTGCTCAACCACACCGAGGGGTACGACACCGCCGAGTTCAAGCACGGGCCGAACACCATCCTTGGCAAGAACACCGTCTTCGACGTCACGGACCTCGGGCGCCTCCTCGACGGCTACAACGCCCTTTTGGCCACCGACGGAGCGAAGCTTTCCGCGAAAGGCGGCCGGGACATCCTGGCAACACGCCCCGACCTGCTCGAGAGCCTGTTCTCCGACTATCCCCTCGTCTTCGTCTGTCCCCCGGACGCGCGCGATGAGCGCATCACGATCAGCCAGATCCACACGCACAAGATCCGCGGCGCCGACACGATCCTCTTCGCGGAGCGCAATCCCGAGCTGGCTCTCGCAGTCGAGGGCAAGCCGGAAGGCGTGCCCCGCTACTGGTCGACGTACATCGAGTTGCCCGCGTCGGGAGATCGGGACCTGTTCGTGTTCGCGGCGTCGGCGGCCTTGCAGTATTTCGCCTTCCGCATGTCGGTGATCAAGAAGGAAGCGCTCGACGCGCTCGGCGTGGCCGACCATGGCGTGCATCCCGACGCGCCGAAAAACGTGTCGAAATCCATCACCGTCGATTGAAGCGGAAACCGGTTCCGTTGACGAAAGCCCGCGGCCGGACGACTATTGACGGTACGGCACCATGAAACCGACACGGGCTTACGGCAAAACCGTCGATCCCGCCGTCCTCGGGCTCCTCAAGGAGGCGGAACTCCTCACGGGGCTCCTCGACGACGACCTCGACTACCTCGCGTCCAAGGCGGAAATCCGCGTCTTCGCGCGGGGCGAAGCCGTCTTCGCGCCCGGAGAGCGGGCCCGCCGCTTTTTCGTCGTCAAAGCCGGAGAAGTGCTCGTGTATCGGGCGGGCGAAGGCGGATCCGTCGTCGAAATGGCGCGCTATGTCCCCGGTGACGTCATC
Organism: uncultured Treponemataceae bacterium; assembly: GCA_964482955.1. GTDB lineage: Bacteria > Spirochaetota > Spirochaetia > Treponematales > UBA12059 > JAPLSN01. Next base: position 34,478 of record CAYZZW010000030.1, read on the forward strand.
GGCGATTTCGATTTCGCTCGCGGCGCCACCCTCGACGCCTCCGCGACGGCCGTCGTCGAATCCGAGATCGTCGTCTTTCCGGAAAGCGGCAGCGACCTGGACAAGCTCGCGAACGAACGGCCGGATACGACCGCTCGCCTCCTCCTTCGCTCCGTGGCGATGATCGCCTCGCGGACGCGCTCGGTCGAAAAGCTGATCGAGACGAACACGCCCTGGGTCCGCGAACTCAAGCGGCGTTCCTATACCGATCCCGGAACCGGACTCTGGTCCATCGCCTTCCTCGAAGAGGAGGTGCCCGCTTCCATCGTCGAGCCGAGCGCCATCGTCATGCTCAAGCCCGACCGCTTCAAGGAACTCGTCGACAAGAAAGGCCATGCCGCCGGCGACGCGGCCATGTCCCGCATCGCCGCCCTGCTCGAAGCCGAAGTGCGTCGACTGCGCGCCGGGTGGGCGATCAGGCTCCGTTCGAGCGAAACGGCCATCGTGGTCCCGCGATGCTCTGTCCCCCAAGCCCTCGAGCTCGCCTGCCGTCTGGCCAAGGAGCTCCAAGCTCTCGATTTGACCGACATCGCCTCCAAAAAAGAGTACCAACTCACGGCGAGCGTGGCCGTGGCTGTCTGGCCGGACGACGAGACCAGCTGGAAAAAGCTAGTCGAGCACGCATACGGCGTCCTCATGCGGGCGTGGAGGGACGGAGGATCGCGGGTGTACCGGGCCAGAGGTTCCGGACGCGACGAAACCGAGCCAGGGAAGTACTCCAAGTGAACCCGGTCGTCGATTTTATCGAAACCGTGCCCTTGTTCGAGGGCATGAGCGGCCTCGAACTCAACGCCGTATCGGCCTTTCTCGAACCTCGTCGGTACAAGGCCGGAGCGGTCATCTGCCGCCAGGGGGACAGAGGCGGAGAACTCTTGATCGTGAAGGTGGGACGGGCGGGTTCGGTGTCCTCGAATCCTCTGTCCCCGGTAGGAGAGGAGTCCGAGGGACAGAGGATTCGGGAGGAAACGGGGGAAAAGCATCCTCTGTCCCCCGATGGGTCGAACAAGGGCTGGCAGAGCGCCGCTCAAGCAGTCGTAGAATACGGTCCGAAACGGTTTATCGGCGAGATCGCCTTGGTCGAAGGCGAACCGCAGCCGAGCACGATCGTCGCGCTCGAGGATTGCGAACTCTATGCGCTGGACGGCATCGATTTTTTCAGGCTTGTGTGGGAATTGCCGATGATCGGAGTCCGACTCCTGTCCAACATGGGGCGTGAAATGGCCGCCGCCCTGAACCGCCGCTCGGTCTTCCTGGACGATCTCATGCGCTGGGGCGAATCGGCCCGCCGCCGGGCCATCACCGACCAGCTTTCCGGCCTATTTAATAGAAGATTCCTGGATGAAGCGGTAGCCCTTCGCCTGGCGCGCGGCGATTACGCGACGCGGCCTTGCGCCGTTCTCATGCTCGACGTCGACCATTTCCGTGACATCAACGACCGCTACGGTCACGAGGCGGGCGACGCCGTCATCGCGAACGTCGGGGCGTCGATCGGAAGATCGCTACGTGAGGGGGACATAGCCGCGAGGCTTTCCGGCGACGAATTCGCCTTCCTGCTCGCCCATGCCGATACCGAGGAAGCCGGGATGGCCGCGGAACGGGTGCGGAAACTCATTGCCGACCTGTATCTGGAGTTCCGACCCGGCGCGGGAAACAAGCCCGAACGCGTCCGGATCAGCGCCTCGCTCGGCGTTTCGTCATGGCCAAGGAACGGACTGAGCGCGCGGGAGCTCTTTGAAACGGCCGACGAGGCGCTTGGCCGGGCAAAACGCGAAGGTCGCAACCGCGTCGTAAAAGCCGGTGAATGAGCGTGCCCACGACATTCGACGAAATCAAGGCAATCCTCGATAAAAACAGTATCCAATATACGAACGACACTCATTATGGACTTATCCGAATTGACAGCCGCACCGACGTGTACACGAATCCTGCCGGCGAAAAATCGCTCCAGATGGCCATCCAGCTCCTTGAGGATGGCGAATATGTCCGGTTTTTCGTGTTCGACGCCTATCGCATCCCGCCGGACTCCGCGAACGCGACCGTCTTCAAGGCGTTCGAAATCGTCTCGTGGCGCACGAAGCTCATGCGTTTCGAGTACGACCTCGCCGACGGCGAAGTACGCCCCTCCGTCGACATCCCCATCGAAGACGCCCCGCTCACCGAGCGGCAAGTCCTCCGCTGCCTTGGGAACCTCGTCAAAGTCCTCGACGATTACCACGGATTCATTTCGGCCGCTCTCGCGACCGGGAAACTTGAGCCCTTGCCGCCGAACAATGCGGCTCCACCACGACCGGTTACGGGGACAGAGGATAACGGGGTCGATCGCAAGCTATCGGGGACAGAGGATGGGGTATCGGCTTTATCGTCCGTGGGGACAGAGGATCGAAGGAGACCTGAAACCAAAGGGAATCAGACACAATCGCCGTCTCGTGTCAGACTCAAGGCGATGATCGCTGCGATGAGTCCGAAACAGCGAAGAGACATGGAACGGCATTTTAAGGATATGACCAGAGAACGGTGAATCCTTTCGTTCCCGGCGGGGACAGAGCATACCTGCGGTTTCCCCTGCGTGGCGCCATCACGGGGGACAGAGGATGTTCCAGGCTGAAAAAAGGGGATGGCCGCGCCTGCGAGCCATCCCCTTTTCGTATCATCGGACACCCCGCGATGCGGACGTGCCTGGATTCGTTTACTTCTTCGTGACGATGCCTTCGACGGACGGAGCCTTGATCGTGACGGCCTTCTTGGCCTCTTCGATCAGCATCTCGCGGATGGGCTCGAAGGTTTCCTTCACGTTCTTCGCGTTCGGCTTGACCATGGCGTACTTGTCGCCGCCGCCGAACTGGAAGTCGTTCATGGCGCAGGTGTACATCTTCGCGTCGTCGATCGGCGTGCCGTCCTCGAGCGTCATGGAGACGATCTTGGACGCGTCGGCGATGGCCGGATCGTACACGACCTTGAGACCGGAGAACTGGCCGTTGCCGAAATCCTTCGAATCGATACCATGCGCGACGATCTGCTTGAGCACCGCGCCGGAGACTTCGAAGGTGATCGTGTAATTATCGAACGGCATGAGCTCCCAGAAGTCGGCAACCGTGACCGGGCCGGCCGCGAGCGGCTTGCGGAGGCCGCCGCCGTTCTGGAACGCGACCTGCACCTTGTAGCGGGCGCGCATGAGGTCGCAGGTCCACTTGCCGAGCGGGGTGACGTTCGAATCCTTCGGGTGGGCGAGATCGCCGACGATGTCCGCGACCTTCGTCTTGAGATCGGCGTCGTATTTGGCGGTGTAGTCGTCGAGGATCTTCTTCGCGTCGGCGTTCTCGGCGATCTTGTCCTTCGTCTTGTAGTACTCGTCGACGGAGGGAACGATCGTAGCCTTGCCGTCGTCGGCGAAAGTGATCGAGAGCTTCCCGAACGAGCGGCCGTTGTAGTAGCCCTGCACGACCGGTACGCCGTACAGCTTGCCGGCGACCGTATTGTGGCTGTGACCGGTGATCACCGCGTCGATTCCATCGACCCGGCAGAGCATCTCGAGCTCGTTGAGCTCGGCCATGCCGAAGGCGGTCCCGGCTTCCTTGCCGGCGGCGGACGGAATGTGCGTGATGGCGATGATGAGCTCGGGCTTCACCTTGGCCTGCAGCTCGGCGACCCAGTAGGTGGCCGCTTCGACCGGGCTCTTGAAGTCGAGCGCGGCGATGTACTCCTGCTTCGTCTTCGTCATCGTTTCCTGGGTGGCCAGGCCGATGAACGCGATCGTATGCCCGCCGACTTTCACCAGCTGGTACGGCTTGGCCCAGGGAACCGGCTTGCCGGTCGCTTTGTCGTAGAGGTTCGCGGCGAGGAAGGGGAAGCCGCCGTCCTTCGTCCACTCGGCGAAGTAGCCAGGGCCCCAATCGAACTCGTGGTTGCCGACGGCGCTCGCGGCGAGGCCGATCAGCTTGAAGTACTCGTTGACGACCTTGCCCTTCGTGATGGCGGGTAGCGCCGAGCCCTGGTAGTTGTCGCCGGCCGACACGACGATCGTGTTCGGATTGGCTTTCCGGGCGTCGAGCAGGTAGGTCGCCATCTTGGCGATGCCGGGGTTCTTGCCCTTGGGTTCCTCGGCGAGCGTGCCGTGGAAATCATTGAAGGAAAGGATGGTGACGGTCTTGGCCTTGCCGTTGGCCAGCACTTCGACGGCGGTCTTGTCGACCGAGGCGTACTCGGTGGCGGATCCCGTGGTGGCGCAACCCGCGACGAGCAGCGCCGCGGCCAACAGGGCGACGATCAGACGTTTCATGGATACCTCCTGGGTCGTTTCTTGGAGCAGTATAGCCCCGGAGCCGCGACACGGCAATAGATTTTGTATACAAAATCCAAAAGCGCTCAAGGGGGAAGTCTCCCCCTCGCTCTAAAATCCTCGCGCGACCGAAATGTCTTCGCGACCTGCTGATTTGCTCCAAATACCCGATTGTTCACCGCGCTCCGGGTTTTTCCGCTACCCCCTCATCGTACTTTCCGCCATTCGTTTCACAGCGCTTCATCCACCCTCTGATTCTTCCATCCTATGTCCCTATAGATTCAGTTTCGAATCCTCTGTCCCCAGGGTGATTTAAATCCTCTGTCCCCTTCAGGACCCTTGTCGTGGGAATGATCCGCAACTTGCAAAAAACGAGTCGGGAACCTAGCATGGTTTGAGTTCGAGCTGTCCGCGGACGGGAGGATCGACATGGGCAAGATCATCTATTTCAACGGTACCTACCGGGACGAGTCGGAAAAGCTCCTGTCCGTACAGGAGCGGGCCACGAACTTCGGCGACGGGCTTTTTGAAGTGATGCTCTGCGTGGGCGGTCGTTTTCTTTCGTTCCGCAAACACCTCGGGCGCATGGCGACCGCGGCCGCGGAGATGGCCATTCCCTTCCCCTTTGACGCGGACGCGCTGCTCGATGCCGCGCGCGCTTTGTCCGCCAAGAACGGCATAGTCGACGGCGAACTCTATGTGCAGCTCACCCGCGGTGAGGCGCCCCGCTACCACCTCTTCCCGAAAGATACCCCGCCCAATTTCTTCATGATACTCAATCCGCTGCGCCCCATTCCCGCAAGCGCCCGCGAAACCGGCGTCGATGTCTGCCTTATGCCGGACAAACGGCACGGATATTGCGGCTGGAAGACCCTCAACCTCCTCCCCAACGTGCTCGGCAAGGAAGAGGCGAAGCGAAAGGGCGTTTATGAAGCCTGTTTTTTCCGTGAAGACGCTGATGGCCGTGCGTATGTCACCGAAGGCGCGTCATCGTCCTTCTTCTCGATCAAGAACGGTGTCATTACGACTCCAGATCTGGACAATATCCTACCCGGCGCCACTCGCGCCGCCATCATCGAGCTCGCAAATGGGTTGGGGATGACCGTACGGGAAAGTCGGCTTCCGGTCGACGACCTTCGCGACGGGGACGAAGCTTTCCTTGTGAGTACCGTCTCGCGCGTCATGCCGGTCGTCGCGGTCGAAGACCGAACCGTCGGCGACGGCAAAGTAGGTCCGATCACGAAGCGGCTTCAGATGGCGTATGCGGAATTCCTCCAAGCCCACCTTGAGTGAGATTTGATCAAGCCATGAGATAAGCGACCCGACCGTTTCCGTCTAAAACCGAACTCTGGTACTTTCATCGAGCTTCAGCTTTGTTCCTCGTAAAAACATCGCTCTTCCTCTCTCAAGTGGGGCGTATGACGACTTGCATAATCCGTTCATCCTCTGTCCCCTTGGCGTCATCGTTCATGATTCGACATCCTCTGTCCCCCTGGAAGGTGGATGCATGGCTTCAATCCTCTGTCCCCGAGTAAGAGGGAATATCAACCCTCCCGATCCTCTGTCCCCGTTGAGCGGTGGTAATCCGGTAAATTTCCCGTGGACAACCCGGCGAAAAGACGCATTCGCGGCGTTGGTACCGGTATGAGAAAGCCACGATGGCTCCAGCAGGGAGCGAGGTATCACGTTTTCGCGCGGGCGAACCGCAAGGAGTTGATCCTCATGGAAGACGGGATGATGGATCTGTTCCTCGAAACGGTGCGGCGCGCGAAGACGAAATACGATTTCACCATGGAGACGTTCACGCTCATGGGGAACCATTTCCATTTCATCGTCACGCCGAAGGGGGATGAATCGCTGTCGAAGATCATGCAATGGATCCTGAGCGTGTTCGCGGTCAAGTACAACAAGATCCATGGCTACGTCGGACACGTGTGGGCCGCACGCTTCGCGTCGTATATCGTCTCGGACATCAAGGATTTTCTGAGGACGTTCGGGTATATCGACGAAAATCCGGTCGCCGCCGGCTTGGCCGCCAAGGCGGCGGATTGGAAGTACTGCGCCCTGTATCACCGGCTGCATGGAGTGGCCGATATCGTGGAGCCACTGCCGTGGCTTCGGGACTTTTTCCCGAAGCATGCCGGGTGTTGATCCCGGACGGGAGGTCGGGCGAGCCATGCGAGGTATGGGCGATTCGATGACGCCGGGTTGAACAGTACGATCGGACTGAAATGGGTGTTCATTCGATTGAATGACATTTGTATATATTGTGTCAAAGTGATAACGCGTGAGCATATAAGGTGCGTTTGAAGGCCGGTTTTTATTGTGAAAGATCGCGTTCGATGGTAGTATCGTCGCACTTCTTCCCAAAGGAGACCTCATGGTCATTCTCACCCTCAACTGCGGAAGCTCTTCCGTTAAATATCAAGTGTACGATTGGACTGCCCAGGATATCCTCGCCACCGGCATCGTCGAGCGGGTGACGCTCGGAGGTGCGGTCATCACCCACAAGCCGAAGGGAAAGGACGAATACGTCGAGAACCACGAGTGCCCGACGCACACCGTGGCCATCGAGCTCATCATCCGGACGCTCACGAACCCGGAGTACGGGGTCATTTCCGACATGGGGATGATAAAGGCCGTCGGCCACCGCATGGTTCACGGTGGCATGAAGTTCGCCCGTTCGTCGCTCATCGACAAGGAATTCCTCGACACCTTCCGCTCGCTCACCGATCTGGCCCCCCTGCACAACCCCGCGAACCTCATGGGCGTCGAAGCCGCGCAGGCCATCATGCCGAACGTGCCGCAGTGCGCCATCATGGATACCGCGTGGCACCAGACGATGCCCGAGACGAGCTATACGTACGCGGTGCCCCAGGACTGGTACCGTTCGCACAACGTCCGCCGCTACGGATTCCACGGCACGAGCTTCCTCTACAACGCGAAGCGCGCGTCCGTCCTGCTCGGCAAGGATCCGTTCAAGACCAACCTCATCATCGCGCACATCGGCAACGGCTCGTCGATCAACGCGGTGAAGGATGGCCTGTCGTTCGACACGTCGATGGGCATGACCCCGCTCGAAGGGCTCGTGATGGGCACCCGTTCCGGCGATATCGATCCAGGCATCATCTTCCACATGATGCGCTCGGCCGGTTTCTCCGCCGCCGACGTGGAGAAGAAGCTCAACAAGGAGTCGGGCGTGCTCGGCGTCACCGAAAAGTGGGCGGATCGCCGGGACATCGAAAACGCCGCCGCCGAGGGGAATCACGTCGCCAAGGTGGCTCAGGAGCTGGAAGGCTATCGCATCAAGAAGTACATCGGCGCCTACTATGCCGCGCTCGGCCGCGTCGACGCGATCGTCTTTACCGCCGGCGTCGGTGAAATGGGACCCGACACCCGAAGGCTCGCCTGCTCCGGTCTCGAGGAGATGGGCATCGTCATCGATCTCGAGAAGAACAAGCTGGCGAAGTGCCGGAACGCGGAACTCGAGATCACCGGCAAGGGTTCGAAGGTTAGGATTTTCGTGATCCCGACCGACGAGGAGCTCGTCATGACCGAGGATGCCTATGCCCTGATGACGGGGTCCTACGACGTCCATACGAAGTACAAATACAGCTTCCAGAACCCCTCCTATGTCAACAAAGCGCGGGAAGCCGGACTCAAGAACGACCTCGTGAAAAAGCCCTATCTCAAGGATCTCATCGTTCGGCCTCGCTGAGGCGGGTTCGAACAGAAGGGGCTGTCCTAAAAGTACAAGGGCAGCCCCTTTTTATTATCCAAACAGAATTTA
>CAYZZW010000031.1:0-41838 GCA_964482955.1 uncultured Treponemataceae bacterium
ATGCGCGTGCGCGGCTTCACCCAGGACGACGCGCACATCATCTGCACCCCCGAGCAGATCGAGGACGAGATCGCCGAGGTGTTGCGCTTCAGCCTCCACATGCACAAGACCCTCGGCTTCAAGGAGATCAAGGCGTACCTGGCGACCCGCCCGGCCGGGAACGGCGCGGTCGGCGACCCCGCGATGTGGACCACCGCGCTCGAATCGCTCCGCAAGGCCGTGGACAAGGAAGGGCTCGCGTACGAGATGGACGAAGGCGGCGGCGCGTTCTACGGTCCGAAGATCGACATCAAGGTGAAGGACGCGATCGGCCGCGAATGGCAGCTTTCCACCATCCAGTTCGACTTCAACGAGCCCGAGCGCTTCGACATGACCTACGTCGATTCCGACGGCCAGCGGAAACGCCCGTACATGGTGCACCGCGCGCTGCTCGGTTCCATCGAGCGTTTCTTCGGCGTCTATCTCGAGCACACCGCCGGCGCCTTCCCGCTCTGGCTCTGCCCCGAGCAGGCCGTGGTCATCCCGGTCGCGCCCGCTTTCGACGACTACGCGAAGCGCCTGGTCGCCGAGCTCAAGAAGGCCGGGCTCCGCGTCCGCGCCGACCTGTCCGACGCGCGCATGAACGCGAAGATCCGCGAGGCGCAGGGCCAGAAGATTCCGTACATGCTCGTGGTGGGCCAGAAGGAGGCGGACGAGAATCTCGTGTCCGTCCGCTACCGCGACGGCCGCCAGGAAAACGGAGTCCAGCTCGCCGCCTTCATCGCCTCGGTGAACGAAAAACTCGCCGCCAAGTCGCTGGATATCTAGGCCTTTACCACGAGCGAAGCTTAACGAGTACGCGAGCGTTAGGCCATGAAGGTTCGGGCACGAAGAATACGAAGGATATGAAGGGGATGAGAAAGATGGAGTTTTTGGCTCCATCATCTCTTCTTCCCTTCGTGTCCTTCGTGGATTAACTTCGTGCCCTTCGTGGTGCTTCTTGTGAAAGGGGCTTTTTCGGCGACGTTCAAGTGAGGGGAGGCCGGGATGGATTCGACGTTCACTTGTCCGAAATGCGGCGCGCAAAACGAGCACACCCGCGGCTATGTCGATTGGTGCGAGTCGTGCCGGTGGAACGCCGTTCCGGACGGGCGCGTCGACGTCGGCCGGAGCCTGTTCGACCGGATCGACGCGGACCTGGCCGCGCGAAAGGGCGCGCGGCTCCCGGCGGCGATCCCGGGCCGGCGGGGTCGGACGGCTTCGTTGCCGGGGCTCATGCTATCGACGGCCATCGTGGCCGCTTCGCTCGCGTCCCTGTTCTTCGGCCTCTACCTGGCGCTCGCGTCGTGGCCCAACATCCTCCTGATCATCGTCGGCGTGATCCTCCTGCTCTTCGGCGCAGTCTCGCTGCCCGTCCCGCCGGCCCGCCCGCGGGGCGTGCTCCTCGATCGGGAGCGGTGCGGCGCGCTCTTCGCCCTCGTCGACGAATTGACGGCCAAGGGCGGTTTCCCGAACGTCGGGGAAATCTACCTCGACGAGCGTCCCCGCGCGACTGTGGTCGAATACGGCTTCGGCCGACGGCGGGCGCTCGTCCTGGGGTGGCCGCTCGCGCTCGCCCTGGATGGCCAGGAACTGGTCGCCGTCCTCGCGCGCGAATGGGCGCACCTGGCCGAGCGCGATCCGAGGCGCGGGTTCCTCTTCGGCATCGCCGCGAACAACCTGCCGCGGTGGCACGAATTCCTCCACATCCCCGACCTGTACCGGAAGGAAGAAGGCCTGTGGGGCATGCTCGCCGTCCCCTTCTTCCTGGTCTTCCGCCTGCTGGCCCGGGGCGTGAGCCTCGTCGCGTACCTGCTCTTGCGCGCGACCCGGGCGGAGTCCCTGCGTTCGCGGCTCCGGGCGGAGTTCAGAGCCGCCGGGCTCGCGGGCACGGACGCGTGCCTGCGCGTCATCGACAAACCGCATCTCGAAGCCGCGTTCGACGTCGCGGTCCGCCGGTTTTCGAATTCGGCGGGCGCGGAGGCCGATTTCGCGACCGTCTTCCGGGAGGTCCTCGCGGATTTTCCGGACAAGGAACGGCGCAGACTCGCCTTGAACGAAGCGGGAACGGCGATCGGCGCCGCCGGCGACCGAAGTCTCGCCGCATGCAGGCGCGAGGCCGCGCAACGCTCCGCGGCGCGCGAACCCGCGGTCGGGCTCGACGCTTCGGCCAAAGCCGCGATCGACGCCGAACTCCGCTTCGCCGAGCCGGTTCTCGCCGAACGCATCCGCGAACGCCACGCCGCTTCGAACGGCTAAGCTTCGCTCCGTGGTTGCCTTTTCGGGGCGCTTCGGGGTATCGTGCGGGCGTGGAACGCGAATCGGGACATGACACGACGGTACTCGCCCTGACGCTGGCCGCGGGGGCGGCGAGCTGCGCCCTCATGGTACTCGGTCGTTACGCGGTCACGGGGAAATTCCTCTACGCCTTCCTGCTGTGGAACCTGTTCCTGGCGGTCGTGCCGTACGCGGTCGCGCTGCTCATGCGCGGCGCCGCGGCGAACCTGCGCGGCCGGAGGACGAAGGCCGCGTCCGTCGTGGTCCTGTCGCTCCTCTGGCTCGTCTTCTATCCGAACGCGCCCTACCTCTTCACCGACTTCATCTACCTCTTCAAGCGTACCTTCGTCGAGCGGCCCGCGGGCATCCCCGTCGGGTCGGAGGCGATCGTCTGGTACGACATCGTGATGAGCTCCGCCTTCGCCTTCGTCGGCCATTTCATCGGGCTCGTGTCGGCGTACTTCGTGCACGGCGTCCTGCGCTCGACCTTCGGGCGCGTCGTCTCGTGGGCGGTCATCGCGCTGGCCATGGTCATGTCCGGCTTCGGCATCTATCTCGGGCGCTTTTCCCGGCTCAACAGCTGGGATCTCGTGACGCGGCCCGCGGAGGCGTTCGCCGAGGTGTTCTCGAGCCTGGGCGATTTCCGCGCCATCCTGTTCTCCGCCGTCTTCAGCCTGTTCGTCGGCGTCACGTACCTCATGCTGTACGCCTTCAAGCGCGCGCGTTTCTGAAGCGGCCGATTCAGGCGGCCAGAGCTCACTTCCCGTTTCCGGTCAAGCCCATCCAGAATTTCCCGTCATGCGGACACCTCCCGTCCCGGAAGGCTTCGAGCCCGAAGGACGTTCCGCCGGAGCGCCGCTTCGCGAGCGCGAAGGGCCCGTCCGAGGCGAACGCGTGTCCGGTCCTGTCGATGAAGGCGATCAGGGCCGCGTAGCGGGCGACGGCTTCCTCCCGTGTCGCCCAACGCGCGATGGAGGAAGGCACGCGCTTTTCGGCGATGAATCCGGCCAGGACCGCCGACAGGTCGGCGACGCACGAGGGATCGAGGAGATCGACCGCGACCGCGTCCGGCCGCGCGGACAAGGCGTATCGCGTTCCGGACGCCGATGGCCCCGCGACGAGCGCCATCACGGCTTCCGACAGCTCCCACGGCAGGCGGTAACCGCTTCCGTCGGGACCGACCGCCGGCAGGAGCGCGCCGAGCCAGGCGGCGCGCTCCGGTTCGCCGCGCGCGCGGCGATCGAAGTAGGCGACGACGGATTTCCCGTCGCCGGCCACCGCGGTTCCCTTCGATCCGGCGAGGAACCGAGCCGCGGTCTTCGCGTACGCCTCGTCGAACACGGGATCGTCCTTCGAATCGCGCCACGCGAACTCAGCGCGGAAGGCGAGGGCGTGCATGAAATCCGCGACGTCGATCTTCGAGCCCGTCTGCCAGACTCCGTCCGGGATCGACATGGCCGAACGCGACCACGAGCGGCGTTCGGACGCTTCCATATAAACGGGCAAGCCGTCGGGGCCGACGCGGCATTCGACGTCGCTCCGCCAGGCGTCCGTGCTCGGATCGTAGACGAGCGCGTCTTCTTCGACCGGAACGAGTCCCTCCGGTTTTCCGTCGCCGTCGGAATCGTGCGCCACCCGCGTTTCGACCGCGTCCGATTCGGGCATCGCGCCTTTCGGGGCGGCGCGGCCGTTCGTCGGCGGCTCAACTAACGCGGGCTCGCCGCAGAGGGCCGCGACGAGCGAAAAGAAGCGGCCGGTTTCGGACGGCGCGGACGTCGGCGACAGAAGCGCCCCGTCGTCGGTGAGCGACCACGACGGATCGAGAGCCGCGCGGAGCCGACGCGCGCCGTCCTTGTCCCGTTTCGGCCAGGCCGTGAGGAAGGGGAGGACGTCGGGGCCCGCCGCGCTTCCCGCGGCGAAACTCCCCTCGAGCCTGGTTTTGTTCGTGACGAAATGCGCGCGGGTCGAGCAGAGCACGACGCGGACCGCGTCGCGGAGGCCGAGTTCGACCATCCGGCGTTCGAGCGCGCCGCGTTCGTCGTCCGTGACGTACCAGCCGTCGGTCGCGCGGCGCGACGCGTCGTCGATCATGAAATTCCGGTAACACCAACGACCTTCGACGCCGCGACCGGGCAGCGTGCCGGTCCAGGGCGCGAAGGCTTCGTGGAGCGCGAGTTCCCGCCTGTCGGGAAGACCGCGGAACTCGATCGCCAGGTTCCAGGCCAGGTTCCCCCGATCGCGCGAAACCCGCGCGGGGTCCGCGTCGAGCAGCTCCGCGTAGGCCGCCTCATCGAGTTCGAGGATCGCCGGTTCGAAACCAGCTTTCGCGACGCCTTCGGCGACGAGTTTGGCGATGACGCCCGCCTCGGGCAGTTCCGAGGACGGCACGACGACGGTCACGGTGACGGGCCTGTCGCCAAACCGCCAGCGCCCGCCGGTTGTGACGAGCGTGCCCGCGAGTTCCGGCAGCGCGGCGGCCGATCGCATGGCCGCGTCGATCGACTCGAGGGCCCGCGCTTCGACGTCTCCGGTTTTTCCGTCGCCCTCTTCGAGCCCGAGCTCCGCCGCGATTCCGTCGGCGTCCGGCCCTGCGATACCGGAGACCGAGGGAACGAAGGCCCATTCCGCGTCGCCTTGAAATGCTTCGTCGACGACGCGATTCCGGTCGATCAGCGTGTGCAGGGCGAAACGGATTTCGGGAATGGCGAAGGGATTGAACGCCACGCTGGACGGATCGCCCGACACGTACGGCGCTTCGTCGGGAACCGGATTCACGAGGATGGAAACGTAGCCGTCCGTGACCGGCCGGTCGACGAGCTTCGCGCGCGCGGCTTCCGGCAGTGAACGGAATTCCCGAGAGGAGAGCGGGCTCGCCGCGAAATCGCACGCGCCCGAGAGAACGGCGTCCGCGGCCGCCCGCCGGGAATCGAAGAACTCGAAGGACACGGCGTCCGCGGGCGGTCCCCGCCGCGCGAGACCGTTCCCGCATGCTGAAAACATGCACGCCGTAAGCGCGAACGCCAAGGCGGCGCGCGCCATGCAGGCGCGGGCGCCGAGGGTTGCGCGGCGCCCGCGAGTATTCGTTTCCATCACCGCCCTTTCTACGTGACTCAGTACTTGAACTCGCTCTCGCCAATGAACTCGCGGAGAATCGAGTCGCGCGGGACGAACTGCGCCGGGATCGGCGAGAAGTTGTCGAGGAACGAGAGCAGGCGCTTCGCCTCGGCGTACTCGTCGTCCATGGGCTTCACCGCGCGGAGGAGCGGGTCGGCGTAGATCTTGAGCACGCCGATCTCGTACTCGAGCGCGGAGTTGAACGCGGCGTCCGCCGTGTTCTGGTACGGGAAGATGTGGAGCCGCTCGCCGCGGCCGACGGAGTCCCACATCTTGAGCGTGTCCTTGGCCGAATGGCCGCGGAACTGGTAGTCGCGCACGATGCGGCGCAGGAGGCGGTTGTCCGTGGTCGAGATGCGGTTGTGGTCGTCGAGGTTGAGCTGGGTGAGCGCGGAGACGTACACCTTGAACTTCTGCTCGCGCGGGATGCGCGGCGTCAGCTTGTCGTTGAGCCCGTGGATGCCTTCCATGATGAGGATCTCGCGCCCGGTCATCTTGAGGAACTTGCCGGACGCCTTGCGCGCGCCCGCCTTGAAGTCGTACTCGGGCAGCTCGATCTCCTTGCCCGCGAAGAGGTCGAGGAGCTGCTGGTTCAGGTACTCGACGTCGAGGGCCTCGAGGCACTCGAAGTCGAACTCGCCGTTCGCGTCCTTCGGCGTGCGGTCGCGGTTCACGAAGTAGGAATCGAGCTCGATGACGAGCGGCACGAAGCCCGCCACCTGCAGCTGGATGGCCAGCTTCTTGCTGGTCGTCGTCTTGCCGGAGCTCGACGGCCCGGCGATCATCACGCACTTCACCTTGTCCGCGCGTTTGGCGATGAGGTCGGCGATCTCCGCGATCTTCTTGTTCTGGAGCGCCTCGGCCACCGGGATGAACGCGCGTATCGACTTGGGAGAGCTGATCTTGTCGAGCGCCCCGACGGACGAGATGCCGAGGATGCGGTTCCGCGTGCGGTACTCCGTGGCGATCTTGTACAGCACCGGGTCGTCCGCGAAAGGCTCGAGGACGTTCGGCGTCTCCTTGTGCGGATAGCGGAGCAGGAAGCCCGAGTGGTAGCGCTTGAGCTCGAAGGTCTTGAGGATGCCCGAATTGGGCACGAGCGGCGCCACGTGGAGGTCGCGGAAGCCCGCGCACTCGTTGACCGCGATCACCGAGTCGTTCAGGTGCTCGAGGAGGAGGAGCGTGTCCGCCTGCGCGGTCTTCTTGAAGTAGGTCATCGCGTCGGCGTACGAGAACCACTCGAGCTTGATGTCGATGTCGCGCTCGACGAGCTCGCGCATGCGCGCCTCGAGCGCCGCCAGGGCCGCGTCGTCGAGCGGCGTGTCGTCGTCGAAGAAATGGTAGAAGCCCGTGCCGATGGACATGCCGGCCACGAGACGCCTGCCCGGGAAGGTTTCGCGGGCCGCGATCGCGAGGAGGAAACACAGCGAGCGCCGGTAGGTGGACGCGCCGGGCGTCGTGTCGATCGTGACGGGTTCCAGCGTGCAGTTGACGATGAGCCGGCTCTCGATGGGCCTGAGCTCGTTGTTGACGAGCACCGCCACGAGCGGCGCCTTGAGCTCGCCGAAATGCCCGACGAGTTCCGTCGCCTCGATGCCGAAGGGGCAGGCGACGACGTCGCCGTTCGGGTAGGTCACGTTGATCTGTTTCATCGTGCTGATGGCTCCTTCCGCGGCCGCCCGGGGCGCCGCATCGCGTTCAAGTCTAGCGCGTCGGGTCTTGGAAATAAAGCGCCGGAGCGCGAAGCGGCGGCGGTTTTCGATTCGGGCGCCCCGCCGCTCGCGCGGCGGCCGGGTGCTCCGCTCCAAATCCTCGAAGGAGGTTCGCGCCTCCTTCTGCGGGTTTTCCGCTGCGCCCCCTGGCGCGGTCTTCTTCCGTAGCCCGCCGTTCAACGATCGATCGCGGAGCGGAGGTCGCGGAGGACGGCGGAGGCGGTTTCGCGGGGGCCGGCGCGGGTGCCCGAGACGGTGATCGAGCCGGAGCGTTCGGAGACGAAGACGACGGCGTTGTCGCCGCCCGACGCCGCGAGCGGGGAATCGGCCTCCACTTCCTCGAGCGTCACGGAGCCGGAGACGCCGCCGTCGCGGCGTTCCGCGCGGGCGACGGGGCGGAGCTTCTTGCCGCGGGCGGCCGCGATGGACAGGCGCTCGGGATCGACGGCGCGCACGCTTTCCCGGCGGATGGAAGCGACGGGCAGGTCGGCGTCCAGGATTTCCGCGCAGAGGATGCAGAGCTTGGCGGCGGCGTCGAAACCGTCGATGTCGGCGGACGGATCGGCCTCGGCCATGCCGAGCGCCTGCGCCTTGGTGACGGCTTCGGACAGCGTGAGGCCGTTTTCGACGAGGCCCATGATGAGGCTCGACGTGGCGTTGAGCGCGCCGCGGATCGCGGCCACTCCGCCCCCGCGCGCGACGGCGCACCCGACGTCGATCATCGGCGTGGCCGAACCGACCGTGGCGCTGTAGCGGAGGACCGCGCCGGATTTCTCCGCGGCGGCGATCAGCGCGGACCGCGCGGGCGAGCCGTCCGGCAGCCGCGCCACGAAAGGTCCCTTGCTGGCGCAGACGAGGTGGATGCCCGACTCCGCGGCTTCCATCGCGCGGACGAGGCTGGGCCCGCCCGTCGTCGTGTCCGTCGGCCCGAGCTCCACGAGGACGTCGGCGAAGCCGGGCCGGAGGAGTGCTTCGAGTCCCGCCGGTTCGAACGCGGCGCCGTGGACGCCGGCCGCGAGCTCGTGGAGCTTCCCGCCAGCGCGCTTGCCGCGGACGAGCCAGGCGAGGGCGTCGGCGGCAAGGCCGCGCGCGTCGTGAATGCAGCCGGTCGAGTCGGCCAGGGCGACGACGGAATACGGATCGTCTACCGACGCTTCGAGCAGGAAATCGATGAGCGCGAGACTCACGGAGCCCGCGCCGGCGAGGGCGATGCGTTTCATGCGCGTAGGTGTAGCATGAAAAACCGCCCCGCGGAAGCGGGGCGGCTGAAGAAGCGGGAAGGATGGTTACTGGACTTTTTCGATGGACTCGATCGTGACGAAGTACTGGACGCGGGTGCGGCCGCCCGAGCCGGCCAGCTTGATTTCGTCCTTGCTGAGGAGACCTGTCACCTTGATCGTGCCGTCCGAGAACTGCTCGAGTTTCTTGTAGTCTCCGCCCATCACGTGGTAATCGGCCGTTCCCTCGAAGACGTCGGAGGTGCCGGTGACCACGAGCTCGATGTGCGGCGCGTTGCCGATCTGCCGCACGACGCCGACGATCGTCCCGCGCGTGCCGGGATTTTCGGGACCCGGCGTCGGGGCCGGCTTCTTGCCGAGCGCGAAGCCGGCGGAAAGCGTGACCAGCGCGAGGGCGAACGGAATGAATTTGCGCATGTCAGGGCCTGTTCACGTACGCGCAGTAGAGATGTCCGTCCGTGATGCCGTCGCCGGGATTGGAATTGTCGCCTTCGCCGGGAAGCGCGGCGCGGCCGGAGGGAACTCCGGAAAGCGACTTGGACGAATCCGATCCGATGAACATGCGCGACCTCGGACCGGTAGAAGCCTTGTCGCGCGCGGTCCGTTCCGCGAAGGAGGGCATGGCGAACGCGGTATACTCGGGCCGCACGAGGTCGGTTGAAACGAACGTGGCGGTTCCGGAGCCGAGCACGTTGTTCCGGCTGTTGATCGTGGAGAAACTGGGAGCCGATCCGTTCCAAGCAAGTATGTACGCCGGGGTACCCGAATTGCTCGCGTCGGAGATTTTCGTGCTGTTGATATCGGCAACGCTCGTGTGCCCGATGATGAATCCGGAGGCCTTGAGCGGAATCGATGTGGCGCCGGCGGTGGCATTTTTGAACGTGAAGGAAGTCGAATACCCGGGAGTCACCGAGGCGAGGTAAGTCGTGTATGAAGCCGGTTCTTTTGCCAGGGCGGTCAGGAAGCCCTTCATGAGGATGTTCCAGTCGGTGACGACTGCGGTATTGTTGGTCAGGTTATCGACTTGAACCCAGCCGGTGACCTTCGTGTCGTAATCCACCGCGGGATCTTGGAGCGCCCTCATGAGATCGTCGATGGACGTGCGGACGTCGGACGATAGCGTTCCGGTGTATTCGAGCGGCGTCGGATCCTCCTCGAAGGTGCACGCGAGAAAGGTCTGGATGAAGGCGGGGCGCTTGGCCGGGTCGATCTGTGAGAGTATGTAGCCGCCGAGCATGGCGGTCGTCGCGTACTGGTTAAACTCGTTGTCCCAATGGATGAAATCGGTGCGGCCGTTCGCGTAGTTCCCGGCCGTGTCGTTGGTGAGGTAGTTCGTGTAGATGGCGAACTGATTGGCGTGGATGCTCTCCATGGTGGTCGAGCAGAGTTCGTTCGCCCAGGAGTCCATTTCCCGCTCTTTATTACCACCATCGCCAAACCAGAAGTATTGGGCGTTGCACATGTGCTGGAACTCGTGGGTGAGCGTGCCCTGCGTGAACAGGGTGGCGCCATCTTGGTCAGTGGCATCGATGGCGGCGTCGATGTTCATGTAGAACACATTCGTCTCATTGGAACGCATCCCGTATTTCATCGCATCGGCATCCGTCCAGAAATCCTTGCTCCAAAAGTAGCCGGCGACTCCCTCTTCGGCCTTGTAGAAGACGATGTTGACGACCCCAACGGGTTCATCGAAGTAGTGGACAGGTTCCTGGACGTAGGTGGTTACATCGCCCCAAGAGTTGTCCTGAAAGTACGTGCCGTACGCCTTGAGTATGTTGACCTCTTCGGTCGTGAGGGTTGCCTTGTCAATGTTACGAAGATAGAGATTGTAATTCGTGCCAGAACCGATACTATCGACGCCGATCGGGATGAAAATCCCGGGATATTCGGTCGTGTCGTTCACCCAGAATTTGCGCGCGCCCTCTTCGGGTATGTCGAGCCAGGCGGGCGGCGGATCGTCCCCGCCAGTGGGCTGGTCGCAGGATCCCAGAAGGATCGCCACGAGAAGCGCGGAAACGATCATCAACGATTTCTTCATTGTAATGCTCCTGATCTGAAAGTTGGGACGCCACGCGTCCGCCCCAATCCTACCCCGCTTCGAACCCGTTTTCAAGGAAAAACCGCCGTGGTGTGATCTAAAACGTCACCGTCAGCACGAGCCCGGCGTCAGCGCTCCACCGGCGCGTCCTGGCGGCGGGCGATCCGTTCGCGGCGCGGGCGTAGATTTGGAGCTTCGCGTTTTGCGCGGCGTCGATTCCGCAGAGCAGGATTCCGGAGCCCAAGCCCCACGAGAGGTCCGCGAGGCCGGAGAGCGACAGCGACACGAAGTCGGTGACGGCCCAGGAGACGGCGGCATACGCGTTGTGGGCGCCGGGGAAGACCGCCGTCGGAACGAGCGGGCCGTCGCCCGGAACCGAATTCCCGTTGTAGTGATATTCGCCCGCGAAGAGAAAGTCGCCCGCGGACCAGTCCGCGCCGGCCATGCCGCGGAAGGCGGGATCGGCGTCGGTGGCGACGTCGAGCGCGGCTTCGCCGTAGAGCCCGACAACGAGGTCGGTCTTGAAATCGGCGGAGAAGCTCGCGGCTTCCTTCGCGCCGTCGTAGGCGGCGCCGAGCGCGGCGTCGATGCTGGCGGCGTAGAAACGGGTCCGCAGCGCGTAGGCGCCCGCGTCGGGCGTCGCGGTCGGCGCGGCGACGAGGTCCACGGTCGCGAGGTCTCCCGCGGGAAGGGAAACGCGCAGCGCGTCGACGCCGCGGCGGGTGAGAGAGAGCCCCGAATAGTCCACGGACGCGAAGACGTCCGCGGGGCTGAACGCGAGCCCGCGGCCGAAGTTGACGACCTGCCTGCCCGCCTGGACGCTCGCGACGCCCGCGTCGTACTTGACCCAGAGCGTGCGCACGCGGAACGCGAAGAGCGCGGGCGGGACCGGGGCGAGCGGATCGGGTTCGGGCGCGATGACGAGGTCCGCAGTCGCGCCCGGCAGCGCGCCCGCCGTCCACGCGACGGACGCCGCGGCTCCGGTCAGCACCGCCGCCTCGAGCGAGGCTTCCGCGCGCGCCGCGTCGCCGACAGCGCGCAGGGTGGGTGAGAGCGTGGTCACGGAGCCGTAGGAGAGGTCCGACGCGCCGAAGGTTCCGGCTTCGATCCACGCGCCGAGCGAGCGGTGCGAGATGTCGCCGAACGCGTCGAACGACGGTTCGTCGGCTTCCGCGACCGGAGTGTCATCGACCACGTCGGGCGCCGACGCTTCATCGGCGGACGCCGGATCCTCGGCGAACGCGACGGCGGCGCAGAGGAACGCGAGAGCCGTCAGGGCGATGCGCGTTTTCATTTGGTCAACGCCGCCATCGTGAAGCGCTTCTGGTCGATCGGCTTGTCGAGGACGAGCGCGCCGAGGATCATGACGGTCTTCGTGTCCTTGCGGAGCTTGTTGACCATCTCGACCTTCGTGGCGAACCAGCGGCCGTCGAGGTTCCGCACTTCGAGCGTCCTCGATTCCTTGAGCATCTTGCCCGACTTCGCGTAGAGCTCCGCGCGCAGGGTGACGTAGCGCTCGGCGTCGACGTAGACGAGACGGCGGTCGTAGGACGCCTTCGGATTCTTCGCGACGAGCTCGACGACGTAGCAGCGCCGCCCGTCCACCTCGCCTTCGCCCTTCGTCGTGCCCGCGTAGTAATCGAAGAGCGCGTCGGACTCGAGCGCGTCCTCGTACGAGACGTCCGAGCCCATCATCCCCTCCTTGAGCATGTGGCCGGAGATCTTCACGGTGTCCTGCTCCTTCGGGAAGTACATCCAGAGGTCCTTGTCGAGCTTGAGGAAGCGGACGCCCTTGTCCTCGGGATTCGAGAATTCGGCGAACGCCTTGTCCTTGCCGACGGCGTAAGCCTTCATCGTCTTCACCCGGGTCTTGCCGCCGATGGTGATCTCCATGCGGCCTTCGTACTCGATGCTCGCGAAGGCGGCGTTCGCGTCGACGCGCTTCATGATGTCCTCGGCGGACGGAAGGGTCGTTTGCGCGGCGACAGCGAGCGCCGCGTTGGCCGCCAAGAGGATCGCCAGGTATCGTTTCATGTCTCGCTCCTTCGTCAGGCCGATTTGATGGCGTCGACCGGATTCATGTTCGCGGCCTTCCGGGACGGCAGGAAGGACACGATCACCGCGATGGCGACGCCGAGGGCGAAGAGGCCGGCCGCCACGAGCGGGTCGGGCTTCGGGTAGAGGACGTTGTCCATGGGATAGTCGATCGACTGCATCGAGCTCGTGAGGTCGAGCCCGACCTTCGAGAGGACGAAGTTGAGGCACAGGCCGACGGCCGCGCCCGCGAGGGCGCCGAGCGCGCCGAGGAGGGCGCCCTCCGTCACGAAGAGGCGCAGGATGTGGGCTTTCGGCATGCCCATCGACTTGAGGATGCCGATCTCCCGTCGGCGCTCGAGGACGATCATCATCATGATGTTCGCGATGATGAACGAGCCGAGGAAGGTGAAGATCACGTACATGTAGAAGTACATCGTGCCGGCCAGCTCGACCAGCGAACCGTAGGAGCCGACGTCGAGCCAGGGTTTCACCGACATGCCGCCCACGCCCGCCTTGCCGAGGGCGTCCGCGATGGCCAGAGCCGAGGCGCGCGAGGTCCGGTAGTCGCGGAGCATGACGAGGATCTGCGTGGCGCCGCCTTGGAGCCCGAGCAGGTCGCGCGCGTCGGCGATGTCGATCATGAACGCGGATTCGTCCATCTCGTTGACGCCGCTTTGGAACAGCCCGGACACGCGGAATTTCTTCATGCCGAGGCCGTAGTCCGCCTTTTGCGTGACGACCTTGAGCGTGTCCCCGACGCGGAGACCGAGGATCTCCGCCAGCTTCGCGCCGAGGATGGCGTCGCCGGGGGAGGATAAGTACGCGCCTTCGGAGATCGAGCGGTCGAGCATGAGGAGGTCTCGCTCGGCTTCCGGCTCGCCCGCGATGGCGAACGCGGTCTTGGAGTTCGCGCCGGAGGAGAGGACGACGCCGAAGTTGATGCGCGCGGCGACCTGTTTCACGCCGTCGGTCGCGACGGTCCGCACGGCGGACTTGACTGCTTCCGCGTCGGGAATCGCCTCGGACAGCGGCATGAAGCGTTCGCGGGCGCGGTAGCCCTCGGTCTGGATGTTGACGTGGCCCGTCTCGTTCTTCGTGTAGTTCTTCACGAGCGATTCGAGGAACGAATTCATGAAGCCGGAGAGCGCCATGTTCGACGCGACGGCGAGGAACACGGACACGGCGGCCAGCGCGGTGCGGCGGCGGTTGCGGCCGAGGTTCCGAACGGCCATGGTGGTGATGTGCATGATGCCTCCCTCCCGTCAGACGAAGCGCAGGGCGTCCGTCACTTCGAGCTTGGCGGCCTTGCGCGCCGGTATGCTCGCGGCGATCCACGACATGAAGACGCCGAAGGCGAAGCCGAACACGATGGTCCCGGGGTCCCACTCGCCGCGTAGCACGCCCGCGAGGGGGATCTCGCCCATGTCCATATCCTTCACGAGCGCGTCGATCGAGATGCCGACCTTGATGAGGATCGCGTTGAGCGCGCAGCCGAGCGCCACGCCCGCGGAGCTCCCGATGAATCCGATGAAAAGACCTTCGAGCGAGAAGAGCCGCTTGATCTCGCGGGCGGAGAGGCCGTACGCGCGGAGGACGCCGATCTCGCGGATGCGAGAGTACATGCTCATGAGGATGGTGTTGGCGATCCCGACGCCCGCGATGAGGAGCACGATGAAGATCATGATCGACGAGGCTTTCGACTTCATCGTCCGCATGGCCAGGTAGCCTTTCGCCAGCACCGCGATCGGATCGAGGTCGAGCCCCGGCAGGGACGGGCGGAGAGTCGCGGCGGTCTTGTCCGCGATCGCGACGGTGTCCGCGAGCGTCGAGCCCTTCGGCAGGCGCACGTCGATCTCGGTCGCGAAGCCCTCCGTGCCGAGGAGGCGGTCCGCGGCGGCGCGCGACACGAAGGCGCCGGATTTCGTGATGATCGGGTCCGGGAGCCGGAGGATGCCGACGACGGCGAACTCGTCCGCGTTGCGGTTTTCCCATACCGTCTGCGCCGATATCACGATCGAGTCGCCGACGCCGACGCCGAGTTCCGTCGCGATGCCTTCGCCGAGGACCAGTTCGTTGGACGCGCCGTTCGCGAGCCAGGTTCCCGCCGCCAGGTAATCGCCGTACGCGAACACGGTTCCGTCCCGGGCGGGATCGGCGGCGACGACGAGCATCGGGTACTCGTCGACGTAGTTCGAGACGATGCCGACGAAGCGGCCGCGCGGCGTCGCCTTCGAGTCGCCGGCGAGCGATTCGACGCGGTCCGCGAGGGCGTCCGGTTCCGGGATGCCCTTGTCGAGCGGCAGGGCGCGCTCGTCCGCCTTGTACGCGGGGGTGCGTATCTTGAGCGACGAGGCCGAGTAATCGATCATCGTGTCGATGGTCATGCGGTCCATGCCCTTGAGCATCGAATCGAAGAAGATGAACACGAGGATGCCGAAGGCCATGACGGACGCGGAGATGACCGTCCGCGCGCGGTGGCGCCTCACGTTCCGGAGGGCGATCTTCGCGAGGGTGCCGAGGCTGCCTCCCGATCCGATCGCTTCCATGGCTGCTTTGCCGATCATGGCGCTACCTCCGTTCGTCCGAAATGACGGCGCCGTCGCGCAGGGTCACGACGCGGCGCGCGTGCTGCATGACGAGCTTGTCGTGGGTGGAGAAGATGAAGGTCGTCGAGCGCTCCGCGTTGATGGTCCGCATGATCTCGACGATCTCCTCGGCTGTATGCGAATCGAGGTTCGCCGTGGGCTCGTCGGCCAGGACGACGAAGGGATCCTTCACGAGCGCGCGCGCGATGGCGACGCGCTGTTCCTGGCCGCCGGAGAGTTCGCGCGGGAAGCGGTTCTCCATGCCGGCGAGTCCCACCGCCGCGATCATCTCGTCGGCCTTGCGTCGGATCTCGGCCGTGTTCCGCCGGCGCTCGATGACGAGGGGCAGCTCCACGTTCTCCCGCACCGTCAGCACGGGGATCAGGTTGTACGACTGGAAGATGAAACTGATGTGGCTCTTCCGGTAGTTCGCCAGTTCCTTTTCCTTCATGGCGCGGAGTTCCTGCCCGTTGTAGAAGACGACGCCGGAACTCGGCGCGTCGAGGCAACCGACGATGTTGAGCATGGTCGTCTTGCCCGAGCCGGACGGCCCGACGACCGCGAGGAATTCGCCCTTGTCGATGGACAGGTCGACGCCTCCGAGCGCGACGACCTCGTTGTCGCCCTTGCGGTAGACCTTGCGGACTTTTTCGAGTTGCAGTATCGCCATGGAACACCTCCCCAAGGTGATTCGACGTCTCAGTTTTTCGCCTGGCCCCGGAGGGAGGCGACCACGATTTCCAGTTCCCCGAGATAACGCTCGAGGGCGCGCTTGCCCGCTACCGTAAGCCGGACCGACGTGTTCGGCTTGTTGTCGCGGAAGGTCTTTTCGATCTCCGCGTAGCCCGCTTCCTCGAGCTTGCGGAGCTGCACGGACAGGTTGCCGGCGGTGAAGCCGAGCCCGTCGCGCAGGGTCGTGAAATCGGAGCGGCCCTGTTCCGACGACGCGAGCATCGACAGGATCATGAGCCGCGCCTTTTCGTGGATGACCCGGTCGAGCTCGAGCTCGCCGAGCTGGCGGCTTTTCATGCCGACGCGCCCGCGTCCGGCCCGGACGCGCCGTCGGCTGCCGGCGCGTCCCGGCGTCGGCGCGCGGCGCGGGTGAGGAAGCCGGCTACGGCGAAGACGGCGAAGAGTCCCGAGTAGGCGGCGATGAGCCAGAGCCAGGGCGCCCGCTCGACGAACCACAGCGACGCGAAACCGACCGCGAATCCGTAGTAGCCGGCCACGTGGTATTCGGGCAGGTCCACCGACGCGCCGAGAAGGTTCGTCATGAAGCCCACGAGGATGGTGACGAAGGGCAAGATCAGCCAAGGGCGCCCGATGCTGACGGCGAACGCGCCGAGGACGAGCATGGTGACGATGACCGGCAGCGTGACGTGGAGGAGCGAGCCGCCGTAGAAGGACGCGAACACGTCGCGGAGGCTCGACTGCCCGTCGGAGCGCCTGGCCGCGCGCGAAAGGATAGCCAGCTTCACGACGCCGACGACGACGAGCGAGAGGAGGGTGAAGAGACCGAGCGGGACGAGGTACTCGGCCGGCGCCTTGAGGAGTCCGCCGTATTCCATGGAAAGGACGTGCGCGGGCACGGCCACGAAGGGGAAGAGGAGGGCGGCCACGAGCGACAGCCACAGGAAGGAGTCCGGCGCCGCGATATCGCGCAGGAGCGGATTCGCCCTCCGGATGGATTTCTTGATGGCGGCGATGTCCTCGAGCAGCTCGGAGATTTCCGGATCGCGCATGATGGACCTCCATAAACAGGTTTACGATGTAAACCAGTTTATATCATACTGCAGTTTCGGAAAAAGTCAAGTCGTTGGCAAGGCGGCTGGAAGGGTCCGGAAAAAGAAGATCTCGAAAAACCTCAGTTTTTCGAGATCTACATTTAAATGCAGTTGTCGAAGGACAACTGCGATGAACATCCAAAAACCAATGGGGTTTTCGGATGTTCCAGGGAAGGTGGAACCTTCTCTCCCGGAGGACGGATTTACACCGCGAGGGCCTTGGCTTCGAAGATGCGCATGCGGCGGAACATGAGGAGGGCGATGGCGAAGCGGATGACGAGGTCGGCGCACATCGTGGTCCAGATGATCTCGACGCCGATCCCTTCGACCGTGGACAGGAAGAGCGCCACCGGCACGCGCACGAGCCAGAGGCCCGCGAGCGCGATGTACATGGGCTCCTTCGTGAAGCCCGCGCCGCGCATGGCGCCGAACATCGTGTTGGTGGCGTTCTGCGGCAGCTGCACGAGTCCCATGAGGAAGAGGTAGACGGCGCCGAGCGCGATGGCGGCGGCGTCGTTCGTCATGAGGCCCATGAGGAAGCGGTTTCCGAATATGAAGAGGAGCGACACCGCCGCCGTGATCGCCATATTGTATCGGATGATGTTCGTGAAGCAGTAGCGCGCGAGATGCCGCTTTTCCGCGCCGATAGCCTGCCCGACGAGGCTCGTCACCGCCACGCCGAGACCGGCCGAGGGCATGTACGACAGCGCCTCGAGCTGGAGGCCGAGCTGGTACGCGCCCATCACGGTGGAACCGAAGCCGAGGATGATGCGGCTCAGCACGATGGCCGCGAGCTGCCACAGCGTCATTTCCGCGGACGAGGGGATGCCGACGCGGAGGATCGCCTTCCACACGCGGAAGTCGGGCGCCGGAACGGGGACGTCGCGTTCCATCGAGCCTACCTGCCTGCGCGAGGCGAACACGGAGAGAAGGGCGAACGTGGCCGCGGTCGCTTGCGCGAAGACCGTGGCCGCGCCCGCGAAGACGACTGCCTGGCGGACGTCGGGCTTTCCGAAGTAGAAGAGCGGCAGGACGACGAGGGCGACGAGAGCGTTGAGCGCGAAGGTGATCTGCATGGGCCGGCGCGTGTTGCCCGCGCCCTGCATGACGCCGCCCGCGGTCTGCATGACCGACAGGAAGGGCACGCCCCAGCACGCGATGCGGAGGTAGGTGAGGGCCACGTCGAGGATTTCGGGTTTCGGCGCGAACACGAGGAGGAGCTTGTCCGCGAAGAGCCAGATGGCGAAGGCGGCGAGCGCGGAGAGCGACGCCGTCACGTAGACGGACTGGAAGGCGACGACGCGCACGCGCGCTCGGTCTCCCGCGCCCGTGGCTTGCGCGACATAGACGGTGGCGGCCGTGGCGATGCCGCGGAACACGGCCCACACGACGCTCGTGATGCGCACCGCCAGTCCAATGGCTCCGGTGCCGAGGACGCTCACGTGCCCGACCATCACCATGACGATAAGGCCGCCGGCGAGCTGGAAGAGGTTGTCGACCATGACCGGGATGGCCATGTTCCAGATCTTGCGGTTCGAGGAGGCGAGTTCCTCGCGGGAGAGCGTGTTCGAGGGGGCGGTCGCTTCGTTCATCGTGGAATCCTTTCGGCGTTCGGTCGGGTCGTCAGAGGATGCGGGCGAGGAAGTCGCGAGTGCGGGCCTCGCGGGGGGAGTCGAAGAGGTCGGCCGGGGCGCCGGATTCGACGATGCGGCCTCCGTCCATGAACACGAGCCGGTCGGCCGCCGCGCGCGCGAAGCCCATTTCGTGCGACACGACGAGCATGGTCATGCCGCCGCGGGCGAGGTCGGTCATCACGTCGAGCACCTCGCGGATCATCTCCGGGTCGAGGGCGCTCGTCGGCTCGTCGAAGAGGAGGACTTCGGGCTCCATGGCGAGCGCCCGCGCGATGGCCGCGCGCTGCTGCTGCCCGCCCGAGAGCTGACGCGGCCAGCTGCGCAGCTTGTCCGAAAGCCCGACGCGCTCCAGCATGGCGGCGGCCCGTCCGCGCGCCTCCGCGGGCGGCAGCTTGCGGACGAGGCGCGGCGCGAGCGCGACGTTGTCGAGGACGGTCAGGTGGCGGAACAGGTTGAACGACTGGAAGACCATGCCGGCGTCCTCGCGGATGCGGCGCACGTCTGCGTGGCGCGCGGTGACGTGGTCGTCGCCGATGCGGATGGAGCCCGAGTCGAGTTCCTCGAGGCGGTTGACGGAGCGGAGGAGCGTGCTCTTGCCCGAGCCCGAAGGGCCGATGATCACGAGGGTTTCGCCGCGGCCGACGTCGAGCGAGACGCCGTCGAGCGCCGCGATCCGCCCGCGTCCGTCGGGCGACGGAAAGGTCTTCACCGCGTCGCGGATTTCGATGAAGGGCGTCACGGCGCGACGCTCCGCTTGAGCCGGCGCTCGAGCGCGCGGACGAGCAGGGTGAGCGACACGGTGAGGCAGAGGTAGAAGAACGCCACGACGTTGTAGGTTTCGAAGAAGCGGAAGGTGGAGGCCGAGTACACCTTGCCGAGCTGGGTGAGGTCCTGCACGCCCAGCGCGGACACGAGGGCGGAGTCCTTGACGATGGCGACGAACTCGTTCGCGAGCGCCGGCAGCACGTTGCGCACCGCCTGCGGGAGGATCACGTGGCGCAGGGTCTGGCCGCGGCTCAGGCCGAGCGCGTACGCGGCTTCCACCTGGCCCCTGTCGACGCTCTCGATGCCGGCGCGGAAGATCTCCGCCACGAAGGCGGCGTAGCCCAGGGTGAGGGCGATGACGGCGCGCGTCGCGAAGTCGAAGTGCCTCGGTTCGACGCGGTCGATGAAACCAGCCTGGATGAGGGGCGACAGGAGCGCGTTGAGGACTCCCGCCAGGGCCGGCGCGCCGACGAAGGCGATGTAATAGAGGATGACGAGCATCGGGAGCCCGCGCACGAGCTCCACGTAGAAGGTGGAGGCTTCGCGGAGCGCGCGGAAGCGCGAAACGCGCAGGAGTCCGAGGCCGAGCCCGAGCAGCACGGAGGCGGCGTACGCGACGAGCGAGACCGAGAGCGTTACGCCGAGTCCCGACGCCACCGCGCCGAAGATGACGCGGTAGCCGGGGGACGAGAAGACGGCGACGAGCGCCCACGCCCCGAGCAGGGCGAGGGCCACGAGCCACCAGGGCAGGCGGCCGAGCGCCCGGAGGGGCGCGGAGCGGGCGTCGTCGTCGCGCTTCACGGATCGGTCAGGGCTTGTACTCGAAGAACCACTTCGTGTTCAGGGCGTCGATCGTGCCGTCGGCCTTGAGGGCCTCGATGGCCGCGTTGAACGGCGCGACGAGGTCGGAGCCCTGCTTGAAGATGAAGCCGAACTCCTCGGTCCCGAGCGGGCCGCCGATGGTCTTGAGCTTGTCGGGATTCGCGCCCATGTAGCCCTTGGTCGACGCGGCGTCCATGAGGACCATGTCGATGTCGCCCGAAAGGAGGGCCTGCACCGTCGCGCCGAAGGTCTCGAAGAGCTTGATGCGGGGGTTCTTCTCGTCGCCGTCGAGGACGTTGTAGACGGCCACGTAGAAGTTGGTCGTGCCGGCCTGGGCGCCCGCGAGGAGCTTCTTGTCCGCGGCGAATTCCTTTTCGTCCTTGAAGCGCGTCTCGTCGGCGCGGACGAGCATGAACTGCTGCGAGACCATGTACGGCGCGGAGAAATCGACCTGCGCCTTGCGCTCGTCGTTGATGGTGATGCCGTCCATGCCGACGTCGAACTGGCCGTCGCGGATCGCCTGGATCATCGTGTCCCACGAGCAGACCTTCCATTCGATCTTCGCGTTGAGGCGCTTGCCGATCTCGTTGACGGCGTCGTATTCCCAGCCCATGGCCTTGCCGGTCTTGGGATCGACGAAGTTGAGCGGCGTGTAGGCGTTTTCGGTCACGGCGACGACGGTGCGGCCCTTGAGGTCGGGCAGGCCGGCCGCGGCGGCGCCGTCCGTTTTCTTCGCGTCGGTCTTGGTGCAGCCGAGCGCGACGACGGCGACCAGGACGAGGGTGAGCGTGCGTTTCATGCGTTCTCCTTTGGATGGGCGATCCCGGACAGGCGCGTTCGGCGCCTCGGGTGCCGCGAATATCGTACACTTCGGGCGGCGTCCGCATCAAGCCGCGCGGGCGGCGGAACCGAGTTGACGGCACGCGGAAGTCGGCTACAATGACCGGGCGCCCGCGAGAGGCGGGCGTTCGGAGGCGCGTGATGAAGGACGGCGACAGGTTCGAACCGGACGGGGCGACGATCGGCGGGCTGCAGGACGGCATGGCGGCGGGAACGCTGACCGCCCGCTCGATCGCCGAGGCGTATCTCCAGCGCGTCGAAGCCGTCGACCGGGGCGGGCCGCGCCTCAACTCGGTCATCGAGCTCAACCCGGACGCCCTCGCCATTGCGGACGGGCTCGACCGCGAGCGCGCGGAAAAGGGGCCGCGCGGCTCCCTTCACGGCATCCCGATCCTCGTCAAGGACAACGTCGACACAGCCGACCGCATGGCGACGACGGCGGGGTCGCTCGCCCTCGTCGGTTCGAAGCCGCCCGCGGACGCCTTTATCGTCAAGCGCCTCCGGGACGCGGGCGCCGTCATCCTCGGCAAGACGAACCTGAGCGAGTGGGCGAACTTCCGCTCCACGCGCTCGTCGAGCGGCTGGAGCGGCCGCGGCGGACTCACGCGGAATCCCTACGCCCTCGACCGCAGCACCTCCGGATCGAGCTCCGGTTCCGCCGCGGCGGTCGCGGCCGACCTTTGCGCCGTCGCCGTCGGCACCGAGACCGACGGTTCCATCGTGAGCCCTTCTTCCATAAACGGCATCGTCGGCGTGAAACCCACGGTGGGGCTCGTGAGCCGGACCGGGATCATCCCCATCGCCGGCAGTCAGGATACCGCCGGCCCGATGGCCAGAACCGTTCGCGACGCCGCCATACTGCTCGGCGCGTTGGCCGCTCCCGATCCGGAAGACGCCGGCGCCGGCATTCCTCGGCCGGCCGCGGCGGGTTCCCCGGACTACGCGGCCTGCCTCCGCGAGGACGCGCTGTCGGGCGCGAGGATCGGCGTCGTACGGAAGTACTTCGGGTACCATCGCGGCGTGGACGCCGTGGCGGAAGCGGCCATCGATGCCCTGAAGGCGAAGGGCGCGGTCGTCGTCGATCCGGTGGACATCCCTTCGATGGGCAAATTCGAGGAACACGAGTTCACGGTGCTCCTGTACGAATTCAAGGACGGCGTGGAGGCGTACTTGAAGCGGCTCGGCCCCTCGGCTCCGGCGAAGACCCTCGGCGACCTCATCGAATTCAACAAGGCCAACGCCGCCCGCGAGATGCCGTATTTCGCCCAGGAGCTGTTCGAGAAGGCGCATGCCTGCGGATCCCTCCGCGACGCGAAGTACCGGCGGGCGATCGCCGCGTGCCGGAAGCTGACCAGGACGCGAGGCATCGACGCGGCCATGAACCGCCACCGCCTCGACGCCCTGTTCGCGCCGACCGAGGGACCGGCGTGGCCGACGGACCTCGTGGACGGCGACCATTTCATCGGCGGCAGCTCGACCCTCGCCGCGGTGGCAGGCTATCCGAGCGTCACCGTGCCGGCCGGCTTCGTCTTCGGCCTGCCCGTGGGCGTCTCGTTTTTCGGGCGCGCGTGGAGCGAGGGGACCTTGCTCGCGCTTGCGCACGCCTTCGAGCGCGCGACGCTGGCGCGAAAGGCGCCCAGCTTCCTCCCGACGGTCGATCTCGGAGGCACGTGAGGCCGCGCCTTACGCATACTTGGCTTCGAATTCGTCGAGCATGGCGTGGAGCCGTTCGTGGGTGCCCGCGCCCATGACCTTCTCCTCGTGCTCCTCGAAGCGCGTCGCGATCGACGCCTGGGCTTCGGGCGGCAGCTTCATGTCGCCGAGCGGGAAGAGGACTTCGTTTTCCTTGCGGATGTGCGCTCGTAGCAGGGCGATGTAGTCCTCCGCGGATTTCGCGAACGCCGTCCGGTCGAAGCCGCCCCCCTCGAGCGCGCGCTTCATGCCGCGGACGTGCCCGCGCCCTTCCTCGTGTTCGGCGAGCATCTGCCCGACGGGGCCGCGATCCCGCGGGATGCCGACCTTTTCGAGTTCCGGAAACAGGATGCCCTCTTCCTTGCCGTGGTGGCACGTGTCCGCGAACGAGACGAAAAAGCCGACGAGCGCCTCGGCGTCCGATCGCGGGACCTTCGTCGCGTCGCCCGCGAGCGAGGCCATCCGCTCCAGGATCTTCAAGCCGCGCAGGATGCCTTCGTGTTCGTCGACGAGATCTTCGCTGGCGCGCATGGGTATCCCTCCGTTGTCGATTTGATGACGTATCGGTCTCTAATCTAGCGCCCGCCGCGATCGGAGGCAAACCGCGGACCGGACTCGCCGCCGGTCGGGCGTCGTCAGTATCTTTCGTCGCATGAAACATTCCATGGCGATACGGCTCGCGGCGACCCTGGCCGCGGCGAGCCTCTGCCACGCGGTCGACGGAGGAAAGACGATGACGACGATCGAAACCGCAGTGTTCGGCGGCGGGTGCTTTTGGTGTCTGGAAGCGGTGTTCGAACTCGCGCCGGGAGTGGTCGACGTCGAAAACGGCTACGCGGGCGGCTCGCGCGAAAACCCGACCTACGAGCAGGTGTGCACGGGGCTCACCGGGCACGCGGAGGTGGTGAAGGTGGCGTATGATCCGTCCAAGACGACGTACGCGGCGCTGCTCGAGCTGTTCTGGCGGGTTCACGACCCCACGCAGGTGGACCGGCAGGGCGCCGACATCGGCGAGCAATACCGGTCGATCATCCTGTACAAGGACGAGGCGCAGCGCGCGGAGGCGGAACGCTCGATGGCGGAGGCGAGAAAACGTTTCGCGAAGCCCCTCGCCACCGACCTCGCGCCGCTTCGCGCGTATTGGCGGGCCGAGGACTATCACCAGGATTACTTCAAGCGAAACCCGGACCAGGCGTATTGCCGCATCGTCATCGCGCCGAAGGTCGAACACTATCTGAAAGGCGGCGAGTGAGAACCGGCCTCAGAGATAACCGAGCTTCGCGAGCGCGACCGACACGGCGGCGAGCGCCGCGGTTTCCGTCCGGAGGATGCGGTCCCCGAGCGTGAAGACGCGGAAGCCGCGCGCCTCGAGGAGGTCGAGTTCGCGCGGCGTCCAGCCCCGCTCGCTGCCGACCGCCAGCGTGACGGGTGATCCGGGAGCGCGCGCCGCTCCGAAGGCTTCCGTCGCGCGGTACGGGTCGAACGCGAGGCGGTCGCCGGAGCCGGCGGGCAGGGCGTCGAGCGCGTCCGCGAGCGTCCGGTGGACGGAGGCTTCGGGCAGGCGCGGATTGCCCGATTGTTCCGCGCCCTCGACGAGGGGCCGGGTGAAATCGGCGTCGCGGTACCGCGAGGAATCGAGATAGGACTTTTCGCCGAGCTCCGTGCCGCAGCACAGGACGCGCGCGACCCCGAGCGTCGCCAGGTCCTTGAGGATGCGGTCCGCCTGGATGGGTCGCGGAAACCCGAGCACGACCGTGACCGGGCGGAGCGGCGGAGCCTCGCCCGTCGCGACGAAGGAAAAACGCATCGTCTTCCCGTCGAACGACTCGATGCGCGCGTCGCCGATCCGGCCGTCCGCCATGCCGGCGGACACGGTATCGCCCGCGGTCTTCTTGAGGATTTTCCGGATATGCTCTACCCTGCGGTCGTGGCGCGGCAGTCCGTCGGCCAGTTCCCGCTCCGACAGGATCAGGATGTTCATCGCCCGCGACTATAGTCTGTTTCGCCGCGAAGGCAAAGACGGGTTTCGCGGAGCGGTGATTGGAGAATATGGCGATGAAGATTCGGTGCATGGCGATGGTCGCGGCGTTTGCGGTCGGGGCGGCGTGGGCGGACGGGGACGCGGTGAGCGTCGCGGTCGGGCTCGTCAACGACAACCTGCCGTGTCCGTACGGCGCCGCCGTCGACGGCTGGTCGGTCGGGCCGGACGATCAATACACGTACACGATGACCGGCCGTTTCGCATACGGCCCGTGGTTCGGCATGGTCGACGACCTCGTCGTGACTTCGCGCGCGGAAGGGTGGCGCTTCGACGTCCTGCGCGTCGCGGCCGGGCGAGAATTCGCGCGTGACGCGTTGCGCGTCCGCGTCCGGGCCGGCGTCGCGCTGGTCGGGAACTACGGCGGCGGGTTTTTCCAGAACGCGCTGCACGCGGGCGTCATCGGCTATCCGACCGTGGACTTCCCGTACGTCGAGCGGGGCTTCGCGGCGAACGTCGGCTGCGGAATCGGCTATGCGATCCCGGACTTGCCCCTCGAGGGACTGTCGCTCGAACCGTTCGTCGACCTGGACGCGTATGTCGGCTTCGGCCCGTGCCAGGCGCGCGTCGGGCTCGACGGCGCCTTCGAGAGCGGATGGTTCAGGATCGAAGCCTGCGCGGGCGTCGGATTCCACGCGTTCCTGCCCGATCGCCTCGACTACCTGCTCGAGGACGGCCCCTTCGCCGCCCTGCTCGCGACCGTCGGGCCGCCGGACGGTCTCCGCTTCGCCTTCGGCGCGGGGCTCTTCCCCGTCGGGAGCGTGGCCGACGATCCGGCCTTCCGCGCGAAGGACTACCGCGCCACGCCGCAGTTCTACTACCTGTTCGCGTACGGCGCGGCGCCCGGACTCCGTTCCTTCATCGCCCCGTGATCGAAGCGGCTCGCGGCGGCGTTCACTCCGCGAAAAGTTCCTCGATGTCGTCGCGGTAGAGCTCGTTCACCGCGTGGCGCCTGAGGTCCTGCTTGGCCGACAGCTCGCGGCCGACCTCGAAGGGCTTCGCGAGCAGCTTGAACTTGAAGATGCGCTCGAAGGGCTTGAAGCCGGTCTTCTGCGACACGCAGTCCTTGATCTCGCCGTCGAGGAGCTCCTGCACTTCCGGCTGCCTGAGCAAATCCTCGTAGTCCTCGCCGACCACGCCGTTCTCCTCGGCCCACGCGCTGAGGGCGTCCTGCTTCGGCACGACGAGCGCCGCGAGGTACTTCTGGTCCTGGCCGAGCACCATGCACTGCTGGATGTACTCGCTCTCGCAGAGCCGCTGCTCGATGGGCGT
This sequence comes from uncultured Treponemataceae bacterium, assembly GCA_964482955.1. Lineage (GTDB taxonomy): Bacteria > Spirochaetota > Spirochaetia > Treponematales > UBA12059 > JAPLSN01. The sequence goes on from CAYZZW010000031.1 coordinate 25,867, forward strand.
GGGCTCGATGTTCTCGCCGCCGCGGAGCACGATGGTGTCCTTGGCGCGCCCGGTGAGCTTGAGCTCCCCGCCGTGCGAGAGCATGCCGAGGTCGCCCGTGTCGAGCCAGCCGTCGGAGGACAGCACCTTGGCGGTCAGGTCGGGTTTCTTGTAGTAGCCCGCCATGACCTGCGGGCCGCGCGCCAGGATGTGGCCTTTGTGTCCCGGGGGCAGCGGCTTCCCGTGCTCGTCCACGACGCGGAGCTCCATGCCCTTCGTGACGGGGCCGACGGTGCCGACCATCGGGTGTTTCGTCTTTCGGACGCCGAGGATGGGCGCCGTCTCGGTGAGGCCGTAGCCTTCGAGCACGAGCACGCCGATGGCGTCGAAGAAGCGGTCGACCGCCGGGGGCAGGGCGCCGCCGCCGGAGATGCCCGCGATGAACTTGCCGCCGAGCTTCGCCTTGATCTTGCGGAAGACGAGGAGCCAGCCGAGGCCGCGGAGCGGCAGGAAGATCAGGAAGGGGACGAAGGCGATGAGGATGTCGAGGATCCTCGGCCGCGCGACGAAGGCGGGGATGCGCCCGAGGAGCAGGTTGCGGAAGTACGCGTAGGTCTCGCCGACGCCGACGAAGAAGTCGAAGAGCATCTGCTTGATCCCGCCGGACAGCTTGATGTTGCGGTAGACGCCGTCCTTCACGGCCTCCCAGATGCGCGGCACCGACGCGAGCCACTGCGGCTTGATCGTTGCCATGTCCGCGAGCATGACGGAGCCCACGGGCTTCGAGTAGGCGATGCTCGCCCCCACTTCCATGATGATGTAGAGCACGGAGCGCTCGTACGAATGCCAGATCGGGAGCACGGCCAGGAAGATGTGCCCCGGCTTCACGCCGAGGTAGTAGGGGAAGTACTCCGCCTGGTTGAGCATGGCGCGGTGCGTGAGCGGGACGCCCTTGGGATCGCCCGTGGTGCCCGACGTGTAGATGATCGTGGCCGGGTCTTCGGGTTTCACCTTGTCGACCGACTCGAGATATTCGCCCGGTTTGGACTCGTAGCGTTTCGCGCCGAGTTCGTTGACCTCGGCGAACGTGAGGACCGTGAGGCCGGCTATCTCCGCCGCGGTCCTGTCGGCCTGGCTCGGCGCGTCGAACAGGATGACCGTCGCGAGTCCCTTGATCGAAGACCGGCGCTCGACGACCTTCCGGAGCTGCTTTTCGTTTTCGAGGATGGCGACCCGGCACTCGCTCCAGTCCAGGATGTACGCGATCTCGAGGTCGGTCGCGTCGCAGCCGCGCGGCACGTCCGCGGCCCCGATACCGAGGACGGCGAAGTCCGACACGAGCCATTCCCGGCGATTGTCCGCGATGAGGCCGACCTTGTCGCCTCTGTCGACCCCGAGTTCCTTGAGCCCCGCGGCGAACAGCTTGATGTGCTCGAGCGCTTCGGCGTAGGTGGTCGGTTGGAAAGTCCCCTTGTCGTCCTTGGAATACTGTACCACGACGTCGGGATACTTGGCGGCCGTCTGCGCGAACATGTGCGCGAGGTTCCTGGAATCGGGCATGCGATCCTCCGTTCGGGGCCGGTCGTCATCATCGCCTCAAGGCGATTTTTCGCAACCTGACCGGATTATCGTGTGTCTAATGCGTTCTGTCGATGGCCGGGTCTGGTTTGACAAATTATCCCGGAGTGTCAAATCTGTCAAGCTTGAGCGGGCGGGGTTTCGATCCGGGCGGCGTCGGACGGGACTTCGGCGAAGTAGGAATCGAGGATGGCGCGGAATTCGTCGAGGGTGTCGGCGTGGCGGGTCTTCGTGCGGACGTGGTGTCCGAACGTAAAGTTGTCGGCATAATAAAAGAAGAATCTGCGTCCGCGCGAGCGGTGGAATTCCGGGGGAAGCAGCGCGGCGATCAAATCGAGCATGCGGAAGGCCACGTCGCGGAGGTCGACGCGGGGGGCGTAGGCCGGGTCGGCGATCCTCTGTTTGATGAGGTCGAAAATCCACGGTCGCCTGACCGCCTCCCGCCCGATCATGATGGGGCAGTTTCCGGCGTTTTCATGGCGATACGCCCAGTCCTCCGGCGAGCGGATGTCGCCGTTCCCGACCACGGGCACTCCGAGGTCCTCGCCGAGCAGCTTGACGTAATCCCAGCGCCCGGAGCGGCGGAACTTTTCGCTCTTGAGCCGCGGATGGAGCGCGATCCAGTCCGCGCCCGCCTCCACGAGACGCCCGCAGAAGTCGAGCAGGAAGCCGTAGTCGTCCTCGTAGCCCGCGCGCGTCTTCACCGACAGCGTGCCCTCGGGCCGCGCGTCCCGCGCCGCCTTCACGAGGTCCGCCGCCCCCGCCGGATCCTTCATCCACCGCACCCCGCCGCCGGACTTCTCGATGTGCGGCGCCGAACACCCGAAGTTAAGGTCGATGCCGAGCGCGTCGATCGAGGCCGAGAGCTTCGCGGCCTTCGCCATCGACTCGCGCTCGGTCGCGTAGAACTGGAGCACCGTGCGATCGGGGCGGGGCAGTGTGTCGAGGAAGTACCGGTCCCACGCCGCCCCCGACACGTACGCCGCCGCGCTCGACATCTCCGTGTAGTACACGTCGCAGTCCCCGAACGATTCGATCAGCTCGCGGAGCGGCCTATGCGTGAGCTCGACCATCGGCGCGAGGAGGAGGGCGTTCGGCGGAAAGGCGTACGGCATGGCCCGCAGTGTACCGGAAAGCGACCATGAATTGAAAGGCAACCACGGAGAAGAGGTACCACGAAGGGCACGAAGATGACGAAGGACACGAAGGAAGAGAAGGGGGGGGGTGCCAGGCACCAGAGGACGCACAGAGGTGTGTGGCCCCGTGTCAATGGGACGCGAAGAGACTCCGCGCCGATTTTCGGCCAGTTTAGACGTTATTTGGGAGCGGCATCAAGAAGAAATATTCCGCGAACAGGCTTCTCGCGCATAAATATGCGCAGGTTGGGCGATCTCGATACGGGAGGGGGAGTACCAACCGTTGGCGGTTACCGAAGTTCGTCTGCCGGCGCCACGACGCCGCTACTCCCCCACGCTCCAGCCTCCTCGTCGCCCGTCCGGGCGCCTGCAGGGGCTTCCGCTTCCCCATACTGCGGAGTCGGGCAACTGGGGCCTTCACGGCTGCGACTCGAAGAGGCCTGCTCGCATCGGAGGGACCATGGAGACACCGCGATTCACCCACTGAGGGCACGGAGGAAGATAATATATTATTTTTTATTACTTTGATAAACAGTGGGCCTTCTATCAATCCTTCAGTGCCTCCGTAAAACGCATGGATATATTCAGATGGCTTGGCCGGCTTCTCTCCCTGCCAAGCCATCTATCCTACCAGCACTTTTTTACGCGCCACAAGTAGACTTGTTCCTTATCGTAACTCATGAAGTAGATATCGCCACTTGGATGCAAAGCTGGGATGATCATCGAGGTATTTTCCGGTACGCGCAGGGATTCTTGGCATATCCCGAATTTGTCGAAAATCATGACGATATTATAATCTTTAGACCAGTACCAATGGCCAGAAGCATCTCTACCAAGCAAGTTATTGTAAGCTCCAATGGAAAAATTAATTTTATGTTCAGCGTGTTTATAATACTCAACTCCGTTTTTAGTATAATAGTCCATCCAATACTCGTAGAAAGTATTAAAATCTCCAGTTATTAACTCACCATTAAAAAACAATCTATCCTTCTTATCCAAAGAAAACCCCTTTGGTATTTCCGGATTAGCATTTGCGAAAAGAGCCTTTGTTTTTTCTGAGTTGAGAAAATTCATTTGATTCCTTTTTGCATCGTTCGATGGCTGAAGTACGCTTACAATTTTACCGTTTTCCAAATATGATAATAATATTTTTCCAATTTTTTTAGTAGAACCTGGATTTAGTTTCCCGCCCGGTCCGATCATTGGGTAATAATAAACATATAAAAAAGTATTTCTATTAGTATCATATTCCCCATAGCTCCATTCGCTTCGTCCTGTAATAACTCCTTCTTTTACTTCAAGCAATACTGCAATTGTCGCGAATTTCTTTTTTAACCCAATTATTTCACTTTGAAAAATTAATGAATCATTAAATATTTCAATCCGTTCAACAGATGCCTCCACAACATAGAAATTGCCGAATTCATCAAATGCCATTGCGCAACTGGAATTTGCATTGGCAGTTTCAATGAAGAATTTTACCCCACCCGGCTCTGTTGAGTTTTTAAATGTTTTCACAAGCTCTGGCGTACAATCATTGTACAGAATGTCTGAATAGTCCTGCGAATAACTGTCTGACGTAATTAGCAACAAGAATAGGAAACTAAAAAAACAACGCATGCATTCCTCCATACTTATCACTTGAGACGTAATATCACCCAAAAGAAAAAAATATAACACTTGAGCGTGCGTTGATGCGATATATATGTAATGCCGCTCCCTGAGGTGCCTGGCACCGAATTTTCGGATTCTGCCGGGTACTATATTGTCGCTCCCAAAGGTGCCTGGCACCGGATCCCCGCTTTTCCGTCATGTCAACGTGACACTATACCGCACACGAGGTGCCTGGCACCAGATTTCCGAGCGACGCCCATGGTGTCAGACACGCGCCACGGTTCGGGTGCCTGGCACCCGGAAGAGTGTCATGTTGACATGACAGTGGGGCGGGGGAAAGCGGGGAAATAGGTGCCTGGCACTGGGTTCGGGCAGATTAGGTGCTTGATACCCGGAAGAGTGCCAGGTTGACATGACAGTAGGCTGGCGGCGGGGTGCCGCTCCCAAAGGTGCCTGGCACCGGATTTAGCCTAGTTGCAGATACTATATCGCGCCTGGGGTACCTGGCACCAGGTTGTCCCCGGAAGTGTCTGGCGCCGGATGATCCGGCGGCGGCAGAAGAAGCGGGCCGCGGGAGAGCCATGGCGGTTGCGTGGTGATGTCGCGCCGGGCGGTCAAGTGATGGTGGAAGCCGCTCCATTCGTAATCCGACGCACGGTCGATGAGGTAGGCCTTTACGGGGTTGCGTTGTATGTACTCGACGACGTCCATGTATTGTTCATAGTTCCAGAGAGGCCGCGAAAAATAGCGGTTGCCCCAGACGTGGCCGCTGGTACCGTAGACGCGGTTGTACGACACCGTGAATGTCCGCGGGATCCATTTGACGAGGTAGGGAAGGTCAGCGCCCTTTTCCGGCCATAGGAGCACGTGGACGTGGTTTTCCATGACGACGAAATCGTCCAACCGATACCGGTGCCGCAGGCGCGAACGCGCGAGCGTTTCGAGCATCAGCTCTTTCGCGACCGGCGACCTGAGAAGCATCGCTTTCCCGTTCGTTCGCGAAACCACGTGGTACGGAACTCCGTCCGGCAGTAATCTGCGAGGTCTCATGCCCCATGGAACGGCGTCAAACCCTCGCCCCGCATGGTGCCAAGCCCGGAATTTGCGGTGCCAGGCACCGTAACTGATACTACCGAGCTTCATTCGAGCTCGATGAAAAACAGCTCTGGATAGCCCGCGTCGATCAGGCGACCGCGCACGCGTCCGCTCACGACGACGCATGCGGGATCAGTCTGCAACAGGAAAAGATCGGGGCCGTCCGCCTCGCTTCCGTCGCTTCGCCCGATGACGTTGATGAGACGGTAATCGTCGATCGTGACATCTCTTTCCGGATCGCGTATCAATACGGGGAATTCCTCGAAGGAATCCGCTCCGGCCTTCCTGAGATCGTCGCAGAAACGCGAACTGCCGATGAAGGCGGGCGACTCGAAGAACGGCGGCATTTTTCCGTTAAAGCCGTCCATCATGCACAAAAGCGGTCCATTGAAATCCGAAAGCGGTTCACCGCGCCGCAGGTCGTGGTAATCATGGCTCTGCTGGTACAAGCCGAGATCGTTGTACGTCGAAAGTTCTTCCATCGCGACGCGGAAGGTAAGACGGAAATATGCCATTTCAGCCTACCTGCTCCTTTCGCGCATATGCCGCTCACGGAGGTGCCAGGCACCGTTGCTGGATACGGTGCCCGGTTTGCCGGTGCCAGGCACCGTTGCTGGTTGGATACGGTGCCCGGTTTACCGGTGCCAGGCACCAGATATGGTGAGTGCCCTCTAGCCTGTCCATACCCGAAGCAAGCCTGCCGCGTCCATCTTCCCGCCCGCGCCGGCAAGCCTGCGCCCGCTCACGCGAACGATGCCCGCCCTGAAAGCCGTCGTACGGCGCGACTGTGGCCAGTCGGCGCCCGATGACGAACCGAATGAACCAGCCGGGTGCTCTCCTGTCCGGTCCATAGTCAACGCAAGCCCGCCACGTCCATCTTCCCGCTTGCTCCAGTAAGCCTGCACCTACTCACGCGAACGCGGGCCGCCACCGAATGCCGTCGTGCGGCTTTGCGGGGGCAAGGTGGCGGCAGCTTGTGGGAACGTATGCGCCGGGTCGGGTGGCGTAAATAAAGCATGGTGTCATGAGGTAATCCGAATGACACCATGCTTTATTTAGCGACAGGACCCGACCTGTACGGTTCCAATAACGTGCCACACCCCTCCGAATCGCCTCTCATACGATTTTCGGGGATGAAAGCGGTTCGCGTCAGAACGTGACCGTGATGACCCGCTCGTAGGGAAAGAAGATGACGTGGCCCGCGAAGGATTCGTCATCCGAGTCCTTCAAAAACACCCCGCTCTGCCCGAAGACGATCGTGCCTTCGGAGGAATACTCCGACCCGTTGTCCCAGACGTACTTGACCGTGCCCTTCTTGCCCGAGAAATCCTTTTCCATGCGCGCCTCCGTGGTAGGTGTTCGCGAACGGCCGTCTACGCGGTCAGAAGTAAAGCGCGAAACCGGCGCCGGCGCTGAAGCCCGAGAAGTCGACGTCGACGGTCTTGAGGGCGGGGAGGTGCGCCATGTCGATGTCGAGCTCGGTGGCGCCCAGGCGGTAGCCGGCGAGGAGCCACGCGGATGCGCGCGGCGTCACGAAGATTTCCGCGCCCGCCTGGAACTGCGCCAGGAAGACTTCCGCGTTGAGCTGGGGGCCGAAGTCGTTGATGCCGAAGCCCTTGCCGACCGACGGGTCGAAATAGCCTTCGAACGTGAAGTGCGTGTACTCGGCCTGGACGCGACCGACGAGCGACAGCCAGCGGATCGGGTTGAAGGTGGCGTAGAGCGACACGGGGATGCCGAGCCCGTTCGCGACGACCGTGAAGGGGCCGGATCCCATGGCGCCGGGGGTTGCACCAGCCCATCCCACGGCAGTCATATCCCACGCCAAATTGGGGATGTGCGCGACCTGGCCGTAGAGCCATTCGCCGCCGATGCCGGCCATGAAGTTTTTCGTGAAGCGGTAGCGGACTTCGGCGCCGGCGTTCGTGCGGAGGAAGGTCTGGTCGAGGTCGGGGTACGGCACGATGGTCGCGCTGTCGCCCGACAGGGTCATGCCCATGCCGTACACGGAAATGCCGATGCCCATGGGCTGGACATACATCCGGTCGAGGCGGTCTTCCGCGGCCTTCACGAAGAGCTCGCGCGGGAGGCTCGCGCTCACCGACTCGACGACGCCGGTTTCCACCTTGGCAATGCGGCAGTTCACGATGAAGGCGTCGGCCTCTTCCGTGACGCTGCCGTAGACGAGGGCGTCGGCGCCGGCGAGGAGGCCCACTTCGGCCATCTGTTCCGGGTCGGTGAGGCCGGACAGCTGGAGTTCCATCTCGGCGAGGACGGCGTCCAGGTTGCGGCGGTCCACGACGGCGAAGGCGGTCGAGCGCGACAGCACGGTGAGGAGGGCTTCGCGCACCGTCTCGCCCATCTTGAGCGCGGCGGCGGTCGGCCCGACGTCCTCGAAGTCGCCCACGGAGATCGTGGACTTGAACGACGCGGCCGGGTCGGGGGCGTACGCGTCCGCGACGGCCTGGCCGAGCTTCCTCATTTCGCGGCCGAACTCACCGGTCTGCGCGAACACGGCGGTGGCGCAGAAAATGCAAACGAGGATCGCGACGGTCTTCTTCATAGACTCTCCTTGCTGGGCGGTTGGATACCAGTCTCGTGTGATGTCGGATTACGCGCCAGGGGGCGCAGTGAAAAACCCGGAGCGAATTCAGTTGACTGCCGAAGGCGCGCGTTAAAGCGCGCCTTCGGCGCCGCGGACGCGGCCTCGCCGCGTCCGCGAGGACTTGCAGCGAAGCACCCTAGTCCAAAATCTACGTCCCTGTAGATTTTGGACATCGCCGAATACAAAGTATTCGGCGGGTGTGGTTCGTGCATCCATGCACGAGCATTTTCTTCGAGCGCGTTCCGCGCGGGGGCGCCTATCGTTAAAAAGTATTTCTTCCTCCGTGTCAACGCTCGAGTACTCGCTAAGCTTCGCTCCGTGGCAAAAATACTAGGTCGACGCGCCGCCGGTTTGGGGCGGCTGGGCGTCGGGCTTTTTGCGGGCTTTGGCGCCGAGCAGGGAGATGAGCATGAGCGCGGCGACGATGACGCCCGCGAGCGGCGCGGCCGCGAGGGTGAACGCGAAGAAGACCGCCCCGACGGCCAGGCTGACCGCGGCGCGGGCGCAGCCCCAGGCTCCGCTTTCGAGGACGCCGAACACGAGGAGGGCGAGGGTCCAGAGGAGATAGAGCGCGAAGCCCGCGTAGGGGATCCAGTACTGCCAGACGGTGGGGAGGCTTCCGTCGAAGGCTTTCACCCAGGCGAAGAACCCGTCCTTGCCGATCAGGGAGCAGAGTCCGAACAGCGCGCCGAAGCCGATGCCGCCGAGGGCGCCCATGGTGGGGCCGCTCCACGCGAAGGCCCGGACTTTCTTGCCGAGCAGCCAGATCCGTGCGAGGAGCGACGAGAGCAGGGCGCCGATCGCGAAGGCTGCCGCCGCGCCGAGGAGGCTCACGCCCATCATGAACCACGTGGCCATGCCGAGGGCGTTCCAGGTCTTTTCGCCGACGAGCGACAGGACGAGGACGGGCAGGGTGTGGTAGTCCCGCCACGACGCGACGAGGCGGACGAGCTCGCGGAGGGCCGGCAGGCCCGCGGCGATGGAGACGGCGCCCCAGATGCCGCCCCAGAGGCCGGAAACGGCCTTGGGCGTCTTGTCGGAAAAACCCTTGGCGAGGATGCCGTGCAGGACGGTCCCCACGATGCCGACGCCGACGACGTAGAGCGCGAGCGCCCAGTACGGCAGTCCCTTCAGGAAAGACAGGCGGTCGATCAGCTCGATTCCGCGCTTGATCAAGTCGTTCACGTTATCCATGCCCGCAGTATACCACCGCCCCCGCCCCTTTGGCCAATGACGAACCGAACCTGGCCGCCGGGGGCCCTCTGGTCGGTCCATAGCCGAAAAGAGCTTGCCGCGTTTCCATGACGAGCCCCCTGGCCGGTCCCTAGCCGAACAGAGCCTGCCGCGTTTTTTCTCTAAGTTTTCGCGGCGCGGCGTCAAGCAGTCGTGCGGCCTTACCGGGGGTAATGCCGCGCCCGATGACGCACCGCATGCGACCGCCGGGTGGGGCATACAAGTACCCATGACGAATATTGCGAGTACTCTCGCCTATTCGCCATGGGTACTTGTATGCCCCAGACCCCGGTCGATCCGGTCAGATCACCGTTTGCCGCACCCTTTCCCCGGCGTTTCCGCGCCTCGCGTTGACGAGGTCCGCGAATTCGTGTATAAACGCGGCACGCACGCCCCGTTTTCCGGCCTTCCCGACGGGGACTATCGAATTCGACGAAGGCCGACAGCACCAGGAGGACTCCCCGTGAGCGTCAAGATCCGCCTCAAGAAGTTCGGCGCCAAGAAGCGCCCCTATTTCCGCATCGTGGTCATGGATACCCGCCAGCCGCGCGACGGCAAGACCATCGACGAACTCGGTCTCTACCACCCGATCGAGGTCGAGGCCAAGCAGCTCGTCATCGACGAAGCCAAGGCCAAGGCCTGGCTCGAAAAGGGCGCCCTGCCGTCCGACACCGTCCGCGGTCTCCTCAATCTCAAGGGCATCCACGTCAAATAACGACCTACCCCGGGCCTCCCGGTCCGGGGACCATCCCGCCCGACGCGATCCACCAGAGCGGTTTCCCGAAGCTTCCGTCCCCCGAGCGGGACGGCGTCCGGGCGCCGCATGCGGGGGATTCGGGCACGCCGCGCGACCTACAGCCGCCCGATGGCGGCTCCGGGGGAGCGCAAGGAGAGCATCGTGGAACGCGATCTCGTCGAATACATCGCCAAGTCGCTCGTGGACGATCCCGCGGGCGTTACCGTCAACGTCATCGAGGGCGAAAAGTCCACCATCCTCGAGCTGCGCGTGGCCTCCGACGACATCGGCAAGGTCATCGGCAAGCACGGCCGCATCGCGAAGGCGATCCGCACGGTGTTGAGCGCCGCCGCCACCAAGGACTCCAAGCGGGTCCATCTCGAGATCCTCGACTGACCCGCCCGGGGCGGCTCGCACCATGGGTTCCGACGAACTGGTTCTGGGCCGCCTCGGCGCTCCCTTCGGCCTCAAAGGCCACCTCCGCTTCACCTCCTATTCGGGCGAAACCGCCCACATCGCCAAGCTGAAAGACGTCGTCCTGCGCGACGCCGCGGCCTCCTCCGCGGCCGGCCGCCCGGGCCGGGGCGAGTCGACCGCCCGCGTGGCGTCCGTCATCAACGCGGGCTCTGGCGTGGCGATCAAGTTCGAGGGCTACGAGTCGCCCGAGACCGCGCGCGCGCTGACCGGCTTCGAGCTCGTCGCGCCGCGCTCCAAGGCCGCTCCCCTCCGCAAGAACGAATTCTACGTCACCGACCTCGAGGGCGCCGCTTTCGTATATGGAAGCGAACGCGTGGCGACGGTGGACACCGTCGTGGACGGCGGCGGCGGGCAGCTGCTCGAGTGCCGCCTTCCCGACGGCCGCGAGCGCTTCGTCCCCTTCCGCGCGGAATTCGTGGGGAAGGTGGACGTGGCGGCGAAGACCGTCGAGCTCCTCGTCGACTGGATCCTCGACGCGGACGACAGCGCGGAGATCGCCGGCGGTCCAGGCGACCAAGACGAAGGCGACGGGCCGTGAAGATCACCATCCTGACCCTGTTTCCCGATATCCTGAAGGGCTTTTTCGAGACCTCGATCATGAAACGGGCCGTGGAACGCGGCCTCGTCTCGTACGAACTCGTCGACATCCGCGATTACGCCCTCGACAAGCACCACAAGTGCGACGACATCGTGTACGGCGGGGGGCCGGGCATGCTCATGCTGCCCGAGCCGCTCGGGCGGGCGCTCGACGCGGTCGGAGCCGCCGAAAAACGTACCGTCTACCTGACCCCCGGCGGCCGGCTCTTCAACCAGGCCTACGCCCGGGACCTCGCGAAGGAACCCGAGCTCGTGCTCATCTGCGGCCGCTACGAAGGAATCGACCAGCGGACCATCGACAAGTACGTTGACGACGAGATCTCCATCGGGGACTACGTGCTGTCGTCGGGGGAGGTGGCGGCCCTCGTCCTCGTGGACGCGGTGTACCGCCTCGTGGACGGGGTGATCACCGGGGAATCCCTGGAAGAAGAGAGCTTCGAAGGCGGTCTGCTCGAGTATCCGCAGTATACACGCCCGGCCGTTTATGATACACTCCGCGTCCCGGACGTCCTGTCGTCCGGCCATCATGCGAACATCGCCCGTTGGCGCCTCAGGAAGGCCGTCGAGAAGACGCTGGCCTTTCGACCGGATCTGCTCGCCGGTCCCGCGCTCACGGACGAGATACGACGTTTGATCGAAACGATCATGACCCAAGGGGGAAGCGATGAACCTGATTAAGAAGCTCGAGGCGGCCCAGATCCGCGAAATGCCCGATTTCAAGGTCGGCGATACGGTCAAGGTGCACTTCAAGATCGTCGAAGGCAAGACCGAGCGCGTCCAGGTCTACGAAGGCCTCGTCATCGCCATGAAGAACGCCGGCATCGGCCGCACCTTCATGGTCCGCAAGCTGTCGTACGGCGTCGGCGTGGAGCGCGTGTTCCCGATGAACAGCCCGCGCGTCGAGCGCGTCGAGATCGTCCGCCAGGGACGCGTCCGCCGCTCGAAGCTCTACTACATCCGCACGAAGATCGGCAAGAAGTCCAAGATCAAGGAACTGCTCGGCGGCCGCAAGGCGCTCGGCGTCCCGGTCACGGGCGACGCGGCGTCCGACGCCCCCGCCAAGGCGTAAGGATCGCGCGGCGGGCTTGCCCGCCGCCTGAGGCCGTCATGGCCCCGGTCGATCGGATCCCCGGCCTTCCGCCCTCCGGCGCGAAGGCGGAACCCGCGCCCGGCGCGAAACTCTCAGTCTCGATCGAAGGTCCCGCCCGCGACGGCGCGTTTGTTGCCGTCGCGGGCGGGCGTCGTTTTCCCCTGACGGGTACGCCGCCCGATCCCGCCTTGGCCGCCGCGCCCGGCGGAAGGTTTTTCGGCACGGTCGTGCGCCTGCCGGACGGCCGGCTCGGGGTGCGGCTCGCGACGGAGCGCCCGGCGCCCGACGTGTCCGCGAATCCCGCGAGCCGGGCGGCGAATCCGGCGACGGCCGCCGCTCGCCTGGCCGACGCGTCCCGCTCCCTCGGCCTGCCCGCGGACGCCGTTACCTTCGCCGCGCTCCGCGCCTTCATGGCCGAAGGACTCCCGCTCGAACCCGGCACGCTCGGCAAGGTCCGTCGCCTGCTCGAACGGCGCGGCTCGTCCGCCCGCGACCTGGACGACGACGCGACCGCCGCGGCGCGCGCCGCCGCGAAGGGCTTTTCTCCGGACGCGGACGGCTTCGAAGCGCTCGTCGACGTGCTCGGCGCTTCCGATCGCCACGGAGGCGAAGGCGGCCGGCGGGACGGGGAAGATCGGCGCGACCGCGACCGCGACCGGCGAGACCGGCGCGACGAGGAACGGAAGGTCGCCGACTCGCGCCGCCCGGCCGGGAACGGGACGATGGAAGCGGACGCGACGACCGGCGTCGCCGCATCGACATCATCCGACATCCCCGCCGGACGGGAACGAGTCCGCGCCCTGGCCGCCGAACTCAAGGCGTTTTGTACGCGCTCGTCCGCGACGGGCGACGCCGCCCTCGGCCTGTACAATCACGTCAAGTCCGGCCGGTTAAGCTGGGTTCATGTGCCGTACGCCTTCGAGCTCGACCGCCTTGCCTTGAACGGCGCTTTGCGTATACTTATCGATACGACCGCGAACCGGTGCGGTTTTCTGGCCGGCACGGCGCGCACGGAAGGCGGCCTCGACCTGGGATTTTCGCTCGAGTCGGTCTCAGAAGGCCGGACGCGGCTCCGGATCGTCGACCGGCGCGGCTCGACGGCCGTGGCGGCGCGTGTGGCGGAAACCGCGGCGCGGGTGGCCCGGGAAGCCGACGTGGAACTCGACGCGTCGGCCGAACCATGCGGGGTTCCGGCCGTCGACCCGGCGGCGCTTCCGGCCGTCGACGCGGAGGCGTGAGCGGTGGCCGGATCCGAGAAGGCTTCGCGGCGCGCCGCGGTGCGCCGCGCGGTCGCGCTGAGCTACGACCCGACGACCTTGCCGGCGCCGTTCCTGGTGGCCAAGGGAGCCGGGGCGACGGCCGAGCGCCTCGTCGCGCTGGCGGAAGAGGCCGGCGTGCCGGTCGTGAAAGACGAAGCCCTGGCGGGTTTCCTGTTTCCCTTCGATATCGGGGACGCGGTCCCCGAGGCGTTCTGGGAAGCCCTGGCCGCGGTCTATATCGCTATAATGGAATTGGACGCAAGATGAAACGTAAATTTCCGATCGAACAGCTGAGCGTGGGCACCCGCTTCACCGCCGACGTCTTCATAGACGGCTCGAACCTCCTCGTCCCGGCGGACATCCCGGTGCGCCAGAAGGATCTCGAAACCCTGAAAAAGTGGGGCATCGCCTACGTCTATTCCGAAGGCGACATCGTCGAGACGGCTCCCGAACCCGAGGAGGCGCCCCGCGCGGCCGAGGTGAAGAGCGCCATCGCGCCCACCTTCGGCGGCGACCGGGAGCTTTACAAGTCCTACGTGACCATGTCCGACAAATTCGCGGCCATACTCCAGAAGATCGCGGCCAAGGAAAGCGTCGAGCCGCGCAACGTGGACGACATCGCCCAGGAGATCCTCAAGGTCGTGCGCGACAAGTCGGCCATCGTGACGGCGGCGGTCCTCGGCGACGTGCAGGGCGCGAACGATCGCGCCCGCGGCGGCATCAACACCGCCATACTGTCCACCGTGATGGGCATCGCGCTCAAGCTGCCGCCCTACAAGCTGTCGCACCTGGCCACCGGCGCGCTCCTCCACGACGTCGGCATGCTCCGCATCCCCGAGAGCATCGTCAAGAAGCAGGGCGACCTCACGGGCGACGAGATCCAGAAAATGCGCGCCCATCCGCTCCTGTCGTACCGCGTCATCACGAAGGAGCTGCTCTACCCGGAGGACATCGGGGTGATCGGCCTCCAGCACCACGAGCGCTGGGACGGCGAAGGCTACCCGCGCAAGACCGCCGGCGCGGAGATCGACCAGCTGTCGCGCATCGTGTCCGTCGCGGACGCCTTCGAGGCGATGGTGAGCGAAAAGCCCTACCGAAATTCTATCATCGGCTACCACGCCATGAAGAACCTCCTGTCGGACAACGGACGGCGTTTCGACCCGGAGATCATCAAGACCTTCATCAAGGCGATGGGCATCTATCCGATCGGCTCGCTCGTCCTCCTCAACAACGCCGTCATCGCGCGCGTCACGCAGACCCACGCCGAGTCGCCGCTCCGGCCCAAGCTCCGCGTCATCGTCGACGAGTTCGGGAAGCACTACGAGGGCCAGGACGGCGACGTGATCGACCTCGCCACCGAAAAGACCCTCTTCATCGCCAAGGCCATCGACCCCAAGGAGTTCGCCGGGCCGTGACGGCTCCCGGCCGCCCTTCGAAAACCGCCCGGGGGCGGGCCGGCGAGGACGAGGCCTGCGCCTTCCTCGAAGCTTCGGGCTGGACGGTCGTGGCGCGGAATTTCCGCACGCGGACCGGGGAACTGGACGCGGTGGCGCTCCGGGGCGGGGAACTCGCCTTCGTCGAGGTCAAGGTCGTGGACGCCTACGGGCCCGAATCGCTCGAATGGACGATCGGCGCCAGGAAGCGTCGGAGAATCGCCGAAACGGCTCAATACTTCCTCGCCTGCAATCGACAATATGAATGTATGAAATCGAGGTTCGACGTCGTCCTGGTCCGCGAAGGCCGCGCATGCGTCCATCTGGAACGGGCTTTCATGGAGCACGCATGAGATCCATGACGCTTACCCGGGCCGAGCGGCGCCGCTCTTCGCCCAACCGGCTTGATGAACTCCGCCTGAAAGTGCATGATGAGTCCTACATTTCCGGGGCCATCCAGCGCATCGCGCAGGTCTTGAGCGCCGAGATCATGAACGGATACGGAGTCGATCATGTCGGACGCCCATCGAGATAACGGACGCCGTTTCAGGCACCGCCGGCCCGGAGGCCAGGGGCCGCGCCCGGACGAGCGCGACGAGCGCCGGAACCGGGAGCCGCCCGCCGTCTGCCCGCTCTGCCAGAAACCCATCTTCGACCTGTCGTCCGCCCTGGCCGAACCGCACGCGGGGGCGCCGGTGCACTTCGACTGCGCCCTCCAGCAGGTCACCGAGCGCGAATCGCTCGGCCCCAAGGAAAAGATCGTCTACATCGGCGCCGGCAACTTCGCGGTGGTCGAATTCCGCGATCAGTCCGAAACCACCTTCGACCTGAAGCGCAAGGTGGCCTTCGAGCGCAAGGAAACCCCCAGTCCGTGGCGCTCCGCCATGTCTTCCCGCATCGCCGACCTGGGCATCATGGGTTCGATGCCGACCGCAGAGCCCAACCCGCCGGAATCAACCTAAGCCCCGCACGAACAGCGTAGAGCCGCGACCCTTGTGAACCTATTCGGGAAGGTGCGGCGATTTCAAATCGACAACATCTACCGAGGGGTGGGGCATGCAAGTACCCGCGTCGAAAGGGCGCGAGTGAACGCCAAAATAGGCGCGGGGACGTGCATGCCCCCCCCCGCCGGAGCCGTGG
>CAYZZW010000032.1:0-21101 GCA_964482955.1 uncultured Treponemataceae bacterium
GAGCGAGCTACATCCCATTCAAAGCCTAACCCCACAAAAAGAACTTACAAGACACTGAGAATTGTGCCACGGAGCGAAGCTTAGCGAGTACCCGAGCGTTGAGCACGGAGAAGAGGGATAGAGGGTTTAAGAGAGGAAGGCTCGGGGCGGGTTTCAGGAAAGAAAAGCACGCCGCGGTTCGTCGGTAGAGCTACACGGCACATCCTTCGCTTCGCTGCGAGGCTTTCCTGGCCGGACCATAGGGAGCCAAAGATCCCTGCGCTTCGTCGTCCGACAGATCCGCTGAAGATGATGAACGCCACGAAGTCTTAAACGTTTTGTGAATTGAATCATGATGGTGCGGCGCTACTGGGGTCAGGTGGCGACCGATGACGCGTCCTTTGTGACCGCCGGGTGGGGCATACAAGTACCCGCGCCGAATATTGCGAGTATTCTCGCCTATTCGGCGCGGGTACTTGTATGCCCCAGACCCCGGTCAATCCGGCTCGACACCTGTCCGCCGCACTTATCCGATTTGCCCGCATCAGCTTAATTCGGATTATCCGAATACGAATATGTCCTCGGCTTTCCGTTCGTATCCTCGCGCGCCGAGCAGCGTGGCGACGAAGCGCAGCGTGCGTTCCGCGTAGAACGAGACGTGCGTCGCGTCTTCCCGGTACCACCAGCGCGCGAAGTCGGCGTTGCCGTCGGGTACGAGGCGGGTGCGGATGGCGACTTTGCCCCCCGGCGCGAGGAGCGTACGGATGCGAGCGAACTCGGCGCGCGGGTCGTGGAAATGCTCGGCGCTCTCGTGCGCGACCGCGAGGTCGAAAGGCGCGCGCGCTTCGGGCGGACTCGGCGCGAAGAAGGGATCCCAGAGCGTCACCTCGGAACCGCGCGCCTCGAACAGGCGCGCGAGGACCGGTTCGGGCCCCGAGCCGTAATCGAGGACGCGGATCCCGGGAGAAAGGAGCGGGGACACGGCTTCGACGAAGACGCCGAGGTACGCGAGGTAGCCTCCGTCGTCGGGCGCGTTGCGGTGCAGGAGATAGCGCTCGCGTTCCGCGTCCGGAGCGGGCAACTGGGACGGGTCGAGCGACACGAGACCGCAGTTCGGGCAGCGCGCGTAGCGGCGCGTTCCGGCGTCGAAGGCGAGGGCGGGCGCCTTGCAGAGCGGGCACGGGCGGATCGCGCCATCGGGAACTATCATCATCGACCGATTCTAGCCGAAGCGCCGCTGACGGGAAATGGCCGAGTTCTTGCCGCGACGTGACTTGACATTTTTTCCGGCGATGTCTAGATTCGGCAGGCGGACGTTATTCGTTCCGCGACGCTTGGACCCCTACCGCGATCTTCACGATACGCGGCGACGCCGCGCGGTTTCCTCGGAACCCGCGGAGAGTAAGAGGCCGAGACGAGAGGCAGCATGTCGATATTCGCCCCGCGCCCTCCCGACCGTCGGGAGGCACCGTGCCAGCCATAGAATTCCAGGACGTCTCATATACCTACGAAGGCGCGCGCTCGCCCGCCGTCGATGCGGTATCGCTGTCGATAGCCGACGGGGAATACGTCGCCGTGCTCGGCGCGAACGGTTCGGGCAAGAGCACGCTCGTGCGCCTCATGAACGGGCTCAGACTCCCGACCTCCGGAAAGGCGCTCGTGCGCGGCCACGACACTTCGGATCCGGACGGCCTCGGGCGCGCCCGCGCGGAAATCTCGCTCGTCTTCCAATCCCCCGTGGACCAGATCGTCTCCTCCGTCGTCGAGGAAGACGTGGCGTTCGGCCCCGAGAATCTGGGCCTGCCGCGTACCGAGATCGAAACCCGGGTCACCGATGCGCTTCGGGCGGTAGGCCTCGAGTCGGAACGATTCAGGCATCCGCAATTCCTCTCGGCCGGACAGCAGCAGCGCCTCGCCGTCGCGGGGGCCATCGCCATGCGCTCGTCGATCTTCGCGTTCGACGAAGCGACGGCGATGCTCGATCCGCGCGGACGGGCGTCGGTGCTCGACTTGATGGACGCGTTGCGCGCCTCCGGCGCGACGATCGTGCACGTGACGCACGACCTCGACGAAGCCGCCCGCGCCGGGCGCGTCGTCGTGCTCGCCCGCGGCTCCGTCGCGTTCGACGGCTCGCCCGCCGACTTGTTCGGCGACGCCCGGCTCGGCGACTGGGGCCTGTCGCTGCCCGAGTCGGCCGATTGCGCGCGCGCGCTCGGTTTGCCGCCCCTGCCGGGGGAAACGCCCGCCGCGCTGGCGGCGCGCGTCGCCAGGACGAGAAAAGCCGACGACCCGAAGTCCGTCGACGCGGTTACGGCCGCCGACGTCGCGTCGCGTCGCGCGGACGCCGCCTCGACCGCTCCGGCATCGAGCGGCGCCGGCGCGATCGATCGGGACGCGGTTTTCGCACTCGATTCGGTTTCGTTTTCCTACTTGAAGGGCACCCTCAACGAGCGTCCCGCGCTCGAAGGAGCGACGTTCTCCGTGCCCCGGGGCGCGATGGTGGCGCTCGTCGGGCAGACCGGTTCCGGAAAATCGACCATACTGCAGCTGCTCGACGCCATCGCGTTGCCCGCTTCGGGTACGGTCCGTTCATTCGGCTTCGATACCCGGGCGCGCAAGACCGACCGTCGCGCGCTCCGCATGCGAGCGCCGCTCTCCGTACAGAAACCGGAATCGGCGCTCTTCGAATTTTACGCGGGCGACGACGTGGCGTACGGTCCGAGGAACAAGGGCTTGCGCGGCCGCGAGCTGACAGACGCGGTGAAACGGTCGATGGAAAAGCTCGGACTTCCCTTCGACGGATTCCGCGACCGGAGGAGCGCGTCGCTTTCGGGCGGCGAAAAGCGGAAGCTCGCGCTCGCAGGCGTCTTCGCGATGGAACCGGACGCCCTCGTCCTCGACGAACCGACGAGCGCCCTCGATCCCCGGTCGAAACGCGCCGTGATGGAATCCCTCCGCGCGTTCGTCGGCTCCGGCGGTACGGTCGTCTTCTCGACGCACTCGATGGAAGAAGCCGCGCGCGCCGACCTGGTCGGCGTCATGCGCGACGGGCGCCTCGTCGCGTACGGAAAGCCCGCCGAGCTCTTCTACGATTCGTACGACCCGGCCTGGGGCATCGGCCTGCCGTTCGTCTGCGAGTGCGCCCGCGAGCTCGGCCTGCCGGAACTGAAGCCGCTTTCGGCGTCGGAGCTGGCGGTATGAAAAACATCGAATTCTTCCGGAACGTGTCGATCGGGCAGTACATCGACGCGAAGTCGCCCGTGCACGCGCTCACGCCCGCCACGAAATACCTGATCCTCCTCTCGCTCGCCGTTCCCGCGCTCGTGTCGCCGTCGTGGCCGGGCATCGTCCTGGCCTTCGCGGGCGCCGCGATCCTGTCCCGCGGGGCGAAGGTGCCACTCGGCTTCCTCCTGCGCGGCGCGAGCCCGGCGCTACCCGTTCTCGCCCTCACGGCCGCGCTGCAGGCGCTCTTCGCCTGGCCCGGCGACGCGACCGCGCGCCTCGTCGTCCTCGGGCCCGTGGCCCTGACCGCGATGGAACTCCGCCTCATCATGATGACGACGCTGCGCTTTTTCGCGTTCATGGCGATCATCGGCCTCTTCACCTCGGTGACGAGCGAGCGCGAGGTGGCGTACGGCGTGGAGGACTTTCTCGCGCCACTGTCGAGGCTCGGCTTTCCCTCGCACGCGCTCGCGCTTGCCGTCGCCATGTCCTTCCGCTTCGTGCCGATCGTGGCTTCGGAGCTCGAGGCCATCGTGAAGGCGCAGGCCTCCCGCGGGGGCGATTTCGGCGCCACCGGCGCGGGGCCTATCCGCAAGGCGAAGGCGTACCTGCCGCTCTTCGTGCCGGTCGTCGTGCGCGCCCTAGAGCGCGCCGAGCTTTTGGTGGAGGCGATGGAGTCGCGGCGCTACTCGGGCGTCGGACGCACGCGGTACGCGACCTTCGCGCCGACCAGAGGGGAGAACGCGTTCCGGATCGGCGCGATCCTCTTCGCGGCGACGGCCATGGCGGCCGGCGTCGCCGCGGCGAAGTACCTGTCCTGGTGATCGAGACGCCCGAGACGGGCGTCCTAACATGATCGAAGCGGGAACCGCGCGCGCGGGCCCGCGAGGGAGCTTTCAATGAACACCGGAATCCCGGTCCGCAAGATCGTCATCGCCGGCGCGCTCGGCGCCGTGTCGATCGTCCTCTCCGTCACGAAGCTCGGCTTCATCCCCTGGCTCGGCGGGGCGTCGCTCACGGTGATGCACGTGCCGGTCATCATCGGCGCCGTCATCGAGGGGCCGATCGTCGGAGGCGTCATCGGCCTCATCTTCGGCGTCTCGAGCCTCGTGCAGGCCGCGAGCGCGCCCAACGGTCCCATCGACGTCCTGTTTCAGAATCCAGTCGTCTCCGTGTTGCCGCGCGTCGCCATCGGCGTCGTCGCCTGGGCCGTCTACGCGCCCTTCCGCGGCAATCTGCCCGGCGTCTCGCTGCCGCTCGCCGGCGTCATGGGCAGCCTCACGAACTCGGCGCTCGTGCTCGGCGCCCTCGTCGCCTTCAAGGCCCTGACCCTGCCCGTGGCCGCCACCGTCATCCTGCAGAACGGCCTCATCGAGGCCGCCGTGGCCGCCGTCCTCACCACGGCCGTCGTCATGGCGTGGAAGGGCATCGCCGGAAAGGGCGGCACGGCCCGCATCGCCAAGGAAGGCTGAGGCCATGCTCTTCGCGATCGACGCCCGGAACCGCTCGGTGACCGTCGGCGTCCGCGAAGGCCGGCACTGGCGCGTCGTGCGGAAGCTCGGCGCGTCGGCCGACCGCACGGCGGACGAATACGCGCTGCTCTTCGGCTTGGTGGCGAAAGAGGCGGGCGCCGTCGGCGGCTCAGCCTTGCCGGGGCCGAAAGGCGGCGCGATCGAGGCGGCGTGGATGTCGTGCGTCGTGCCCGCGCTCGCGCCGGTCCTCGACGCCGCCTGCCGCACCGCGTTCGGACTGGGCGCGTCGACGGTCGGCCCGGGCGTGAAGACCGGCGTGAAGATACGCACCGACCTGCCGTCGGAAGTGGGGGCGGATCTCGTGTGCGCCTCGGTGGCGGCGCGGGAACTCGCCAGGAAGGACGGCAAGGCCAAGGCGTGCGTCGTCGTCGACTTCGGAACCGCGATCACCGTGTCGGCCCTCAACTCTGCGGGCGAATTCCTCGGCACCGCCATCGCGCCCGGGCTCGGCACCGCCATGGAAGCCCTCAGGCAGAAGGCCGCGCAGATACCCGACGTCGGGCTCGAACGGCCGGAACGCGCCATCGGCCGGACGACCGCCCAGGCGGTGCGCTCCGGGGTCGTGAACGGCTTCCAGGGACTCGTCGCGCGGCTCGTGGAGCTGGAGCGCGCCGAACTCGGCGAGGACTGCGACGTCATCGGCTCGGGCGAATCGGCCGGCGCCGACTTGTTCGCGTCGTGCGGCTTCGGCTCCTTCCATCCCGAACTCGTCCTCGACGGACTCGCCCACATCGCCTCGAAAAACGCCTGACCCCGGCGAAGCGAGCCTTGCCGATCCGCGTTTTTCGCGATACCATGTCGCATCTCGAAACACACGGGGTATACTCATGGATCAACTCTTGATCGGATTCACCTCCGTGACGTACATGCACTTCATCATGTACGCCCTCGGCGGAATCCTCATCTTCCTCGCGGTCGCGAAGGGCTACGAGCCGGTGCTGCTCCTGCCGATCGGCTTCGGCATGATCATCACGAACCTGCCGCTTTCGGTGGTGATCTCGCACGAAGGCGCGCCGGGCTTCCTGCAGACCCTCTACAACATGGGCATCGACTCGGACCTGTTCCCGCTGCTCATCTTCATCGGCATCGGCGCCATGATCGACTTCGGGCCGCTCTTCAAGAACCCGTTCATGATCTTCTTCGGCGCCGCCGCGCAGTTCGGCATCTTCGCGACGATCATCCTGGCCACGCTCGCCGGCTTCGACCTCAAGACCGCGAGCGCCATCGGCATCATCGGCGCGGCCGATGGTCCCACGGCGATTTACGTCGGCAAGCAATTCGCCAAGGACTTGATCGGACCGATCACGGTCGTCGCGTACTCCTATATGTCGCTCGTGCCGCTCATCCAGCCGCCGGTCATCAAGCTGCTCACGACGAAGCACGAGCGGAAGATCAAGATGGTCCTCCACGAGGAGAAGGCGCCTAAAGCCCTTCTCATCTGCTTCCCCATCCTCGTCACGATCATCGCCGGCTTCGTCGCCCCCATCTCCGTGCCTCTCGTCGGCACGCTCATGTTCGGCAACCTGCTCCGCGAATCCGGCGTCGTCGACCGGCTGTCCAAGACCGCGCAGAACGAGCTCGCGAACCTCGTGACGCTCTTCCTGGGCATCACGATCGGCTCGACGATCCGCGCCGACCAGCTCATGGACGCGGATTTCCGCGTCGCCACGCTCAAGATCCTCGGGCTCGGCATCGTCGCCTTCGTGTTCGACACCGCCGGCGGCGTGCTCTTCGCCAAGCTCGTCAACCTCTTCCTGCCGAAGGCGAAGAAGATCAACCCGATGATCGGCGCCTGCGGCATCTCGGCCTTCCCGATGTCCGCGCGCGTCATCCAGAAGATGGCCGCCGAGGAAGAGAAGGGCAACATCATCCTCATGCAGGCCGTCAGCGCCAACGTCTCGGGCCAGCTCGGTTCGATCGTCGCCGGCGGTCTCGTGCTCGCGCTCGTGCCGCTGCTCGTGAAATAAGGGGTATACGATGGACGCGTACATTCAGGCGATCAAGGAATCGGACCAGCTCCAGCAGGCGTTCTTCATCACGGCGGGAGGCATGATCGGCGTGTTCGCCACGCTCTTCGTGCTGTTCCTCGTCATCAAGGCGTTCGAGATCTTCAAGCCGAAGAACGGCAACTGACAGGGATAGCCCGATTTTGTGGGCTCCGCCGCTACGGTATCTGGGGTAAAAAATCCTGATCGTGGCGGAGTGCGAAAAAAAAGGGCTACACGATTCCTTCCAGGAAACCCCGCTCGGCCTTCCGGTCGTCGCGGGGTTTTTTCTTGCGCCTGGCGGCTTCCGCCTCGACGAGCGCGAGGCGTTTCAGGCGCTCCGCGTAGGTGACCGGCGCGTGGTCGTTGAGGTCGTCGACGAAGGGGCGCCTGCCCATGCGCATGGAATCGATGCTCTTGTGGAGCGCTTCCTTGACCGCGACGGGCAGCGCGAGGCGTTCGCCGATGCCGGCGAGGGCGTCGCGCATGTTGGCGACGAAGAAGTTGAGCGTCTTCGTCGGCTCCGTGTCGGGGGCGTCGACCGAGAGGGAGCCGTCGGAGGCGATGCGGCAGTGGTGGCCGCCCTGCGCGTACTTGTACCGGAAGATCGCGTCCATGAAGCCCGGCGGCGGAAAGGCCGGGATGGGATCGAAGCCGTTCGTGAAGCGATACCAGGGCGACGTGACCGAGGCGAGCGCGGCGGCGTCCGCCGCCATGGGGGCGCCGAAGGTGCAGAGCGTCGCCGCGCGGCCTTCGCGCGCGGCGGCAAGCGTGGCGAGCGCCCCGCCGAGTGAATGGCCGGTGAGGAAGAGCTTCAAGCCAGGCTTCGCCGCGAAGAGTCGGTCGAGGGCGAAGGCGAGGCCGTCGGAGTACGCCCAGGGCACGCCGAGGGGCGAGGGCAGCCCGGTCCACACCGAGTCGAGCGCGCGCAGGAAGCCCTTGTGCGCGAAGCCCGATTCGAAGGGCAGGCGGTCCCAGGTCACGTCCGCGACGATGTCGAGGAAGCGGTCGGAGTCCGTCGCCGCGGTGCCCCTGAACGCGAGCACCGCGAAGGGCGTGCGCTTGCCGAGCCTGATGGCGGAACGCCGGCGCCCGAGGGCGTCCGACTTCACCTGGCGTTCGGCGGCGCGGGTCTTCCGCGCGTAGGACAGGCCCGAGCCGGGCATCGTCATGCCGGCCACCGCGAGGAAGCACTGCGTCGAGCCGCTTTCGAAGAAAACGACTTCGTCGAAGCCGGCGTAGAGGCAGGCGACGCGGATGAAGTTCGGGCGCTCGTACGCGAGGAGCGACGCCTCCGAAAGGCGCCACGCGTTGACGAGCGGCATCCCCTCGGCGTCCGGGTCGAAGGGATGTTCGTCGATGTCGTCGAAGTAGGAATAGTAGGGATACGGCGGAGTGAGGAGACCGCCCCCGCGCGCGTACGAGAGGTACTTGGTCTCGGGGCGGTCTCTCACGGCCTTCAGCCCTTCTTCACGCGCCTCGCCAGCTCGGCCCCGCTCTCGAAGAGCGCCGACATGCAGGCTTCGTCGGGGGCTCCGGGCCATTCGACGGCTTCGAGCGAGTTCCACTTGAGCGGCGCTATCTTGGCGTCGTATTCCTTCTTGGCGCCGCCCACCCAGCCGAAGCTGCCCACGCGGAGCGCCGTCCGGTTCCACACGTGCTTCCGCTCGAAGATGTCGAGGACGTAGGCCATGGGCGGGAACAGGCGGTATTCGTAGGTCGGCGCGGCGATGACGATGCCCGCGCTCTTGTAGGCGTCGGCGAGCACGTAGGACACGTCCTCGTCCGGCACGCGGTGGATGGTGTAGGGCACCTTCTCGCTGTCGATGCCGTCGAGCACGGCCTGGAGGCCGGACTCGGTGTTGCCGTACATCGAGCCCCAGACGACGCAGATTTCCTTTTCCTGCGGGCCTTCCATGTAGTCCGCGTATTTCAGGTAGCGGTCCACGATGGCCTTCGGGTCCTTGCGCCACACGATGCCGTGGCTCGGCGCGATGACCTTGATGTCGAGGCCGGCGAGCTTCTGGACGGCGCGCTTTACGAAGAGGCTGAAGCTCGAGACGATGTTCGCGTAGTAGCGGAGGCTCTCCGCCTCGAAGACGGCGTGCTCTTCCGCGGTGAACTCGTCGTCGAACACGCGTTCGCCGAGCTTGCCGTAGCTCCCGAAGGCGTCGCACGAAAAGAGCGTGCCCGAGGAGGTTTCGTAGGTGACCATGGTCTCGGGCCAGTGGACGTTCGGGGCTTCCTCGAAGCGGAGCACCTTGCCCTGTCCGAGTTCGAGGGTGTCGCCGGACTTCACGGCGCGCACGCCCTCGGTGATGCCGTAGAAATTCGCGACGAGGTCGACGGCTTTCGGCGTGACGATGATCTGGGCGCGCGGATTCTTCTCCCGGAAGTCGGCCAGCCAGCCGGTGTGGTCGGGCTCCATGTGGTTCAGGACCAGGTAGTCGACGTCGGCCAGCGCGACGCCGGCCGTCTCCAGTTCCTTCTCGAGGACGCCGGAAGCGTCGCACCAGTCGCGGACGAGGTCGATGAGCGCGACCTTGTCGCCCTTCACGAGGTAGGAATTGAGCGAGACGCCCTCGGGGATGGGCCAGATGCCCTCGAAGAGGTCGGTCGTCTCGATGTCGGCGTGGAGCGCGAAAATGCCGCTTGAGATGGGTATTGCTTTCATTTCCTGTCCTTTCCTGAGTGGTGGCCGCTGGCGCCGCGATTCGGGCGGCGCGATCGGTCGCGGCGGCCCGGGTGGCGGGCGACAGGTGGCAGTATAGACCATCCCGCCCGAAAAATGTAGTGCCGTTTCGCGGAACGGGCGGAAAACGGGGATGCCGTCCGACGGTTTCCGACCCGTGCCGCCTGATTTTCCGTCCGTTTTCCGCTATGATGGACGCGTACCGAGGATCCCGGCGGCGTGCCGCCGCGGTCCCGGAGTCATGGAGGTTCGTCGATGTCCACGCCCGCGCGCGTTTCCTTCTTCCTGGCGGCGCTCCTGTGCGCCTCGCTACTCCCGCAGACCGTCGAGGCGGCGCTGCCTAAACCGACCGCCGAGCTCACCCGCTTCGAAATCCAGGCGATCGGCCTTCGGGACGTCACGTTCCTATTCGAGCTGACCGTCAAGAACCCGTATCCCGTCGCCATCAAATTCGACGGCCTGTCCATGGTCTTTTCGGTCGAGGGCAACAAGGTGTTTTCCGCCGCGTCGCAGGGCGGTTTTTCCGTCAAGGCGAACGGGACGAAGGCGAACACCTTCACCGTGACGCTGGCGTACGCGGACATCATCAAGGTCATCAAGGATTACGTCCAGAAGGACTGGCTCGAGACGCGGATCGACGCGACCCTCGTCATCCCCCTCCCGAAGCTCCCGGGCGTGCCGGCCAACGTCAGCTTCGACTACACGGTCAAGAAGAAGATCCCCGCGATCAAGCCCACGGTCGCGGTGCTCGACTTCACCGTGAAGCCGCCCACCCAGGCGCAGATCGCCGAGGCGCTGGCGAAGGCCGGCAAGAAGGTGGATTCCGGCAAGGCGCTCGGCGTCATCAAGAACCTGCTCGAGGGCAAGAAGGCCGATCCGGCCGCCGTCATCGACCCCGCCGAGCTCGACGTGCCGCTCACGGTGAGCTTCACCATCGAGGTGAAGAACGACGCGAAGGGACCGCTCGACTTCTCGAAGCTCGGCTACGAACTGTTCGTGAACGGCGAAAAGCTCGTCGTCGGCGAAAGCGGCAAGGTCGTCTCGAAGGGCGGCCGCACGCTCATCACCATCGACAACGTGTTCAGCGCGAAAAAGCTGTCGAAGGCCGTGAAGGCGCTCTTCAGCGCGCGCTCGGGCAAGTTCGGCGTGGTGGGAAACGCGACCATCAAGCTGCCCGACGAGATCAAGAAGGAACCCATTCCGCTCGCCTTCGACGAACAGGGCAACTTCACGCTGAAATGACCGGACAAGGAATCAAGCCACAGAGCGAAGCTTGGCGTGTACTCGAGCGTTGGCACGGAGACACTGAGAGAAGAAAAAAAGAGAATGATTAACGAGATGAGGTAATCAGGAATGAAAACCCCCGGCTACCAGGCCGGGGGTTTTTTCATGCGCGCATGACGTGTCGTTATCGGGGAAGCGATCAGAAATTGCCGGAGCCGAGCGAGGCGGAAATGCCCAAGGTGACGGCGGGGCCGCCGTTCAGGGCCAGGTACTCCGAGTACGCTTCGCCTAAGGCAAAAGCCGCGTAGGCGGTGAAGCTCATGCGGTCCATGGGCGACCAGCTGATCGACGGCTTCACGGTGGCCGAAAGGTCCGTGAGATTGGCGACGCCGAACACCGAGGCGCTCAATTTCTTGTGGAAGAAATCCGAGCGCGACACGGAGAGCGCGGCGTAGTGCCTGCCCGAGCCGGCCACGAAGGGCGCCATCATCCCGAGCGCGGCGCCCGACGGAACGGACAGGCCGAGCACGTCGTCGACGATCGCCTCGCGCTCCGCGTCGGAGTAGCCTTCGCCGTTGAAGTAGTACTGGCCGCTCACCGAGAGCTTCAGATCCGAGTTCGCATAGCTGCCGCCGATCGTGCCTGAGAAGAAGGCGCGGTCGTCGTAGGTTTCCGTAGCGATAGCGGGAACCGGTAACGATCCAGAAATGGATTTTACAAACTGCTTATCCGACCCGCGCGCGAGGCTCGCCTCGGCGAAGAGGTCGACGCCGGTGCCGAAGAGCGGGCCGGTCACCGTGAGCATGGCGCGCTCCGGGCGCGTGCGCTTGTAGAAGCCGCCGAGCCCGATCTCGTAGTTGCCCGCGAGGAATTCGGCCTTGAGCGCCACGGCGGTGTCGGCGGCGTTCATCGTCGCCTGGTCCACGATCGCGTAGGCGTAGAGGTTGTGCTGGGTCTTCGGGACGGGGTAATGGACGCGGAACGACACGGGACCTTCGCGGCGGGCCGTGGGATCCATCACGTCGATGGCCGTCAGGTTGACGACGTCCGCCGGGCTCCAGAAGTAGCCGACGCCCCACTTGACGGTGCTCTTGCCGAAGCGGAAGAAGACCGCGTCGTTCCAGCTCCAGTCCGCGAAGAGCTCGAAGACGGAGATGTTGGGGATGGTGACGCCCCCAGCGACCTCCGTCGAAAACGGCCACGAGGTCATGAAGGAGGCGTAGGCGCGGTAGTCCTCGTCGGGGCGCGCGTCGACGAAGAAGAAGCCGCTCAGTTCGGTCGACAGGGCGCTTTCGTCTGCGTCGGTCGCGTCGAAGCCCTCCTTCCACGGGTTGGACCACGTGTTCTCGGCCTGGACGCCGCCGGAAAAGTCGCCGCCCACGCGGACCTTGTCGGCTTTCAGGAAGTCGTCGGTGGCGGAACCGGCCTGGGCGGCGGGAGCTTCGGAGACGATCTCGTCGCCGCCGAAGAGCGCGTCTTCGTCGGTGGCGATGTCCGTCTGGGCGAACGCGGCGGCCGCCGCGAATGCGAACAGCGCGGCGGCCGCGCGGGAAACGGTGCGTGCGTGCATGGTCATCCCCTACTTGTTCACTTTTTCGATGAAGGCCTTCGTGAACACCGAGTCGGGCAGCGGCGCTACCGACTGGTCGGTCAGGGTCATCTGGGTCTTTTCGCCGGGGTTGAGCTCGTCGACCACGAGGATCTGCGACGGGATGAAGCGTCCGTCGAGATCGGCGTACTTCGGGAAGAGCATGGTGCGCATGAGGCGCCCGGACACGGAGTAATCCTCTTCCTTGAGGATCATGTTGCGGTCCTTGCGGACGAAGAGCTTCATGCGCTCGTAGGACACTTCGGTGGTTTTCGCCTTGAGCTCGATGATCCAGACCGGGAACTTCCCGACGGTGCCTTCGGTCGTGGAGGCCACGTCGTAGTCGTCGAGCAGCGACTGCTTGGCGAGGTCGGAATTCTTCGTCTCCGAATCCTGGATGTTCTCCTTGACCGACGAGTGCGAGAACTTGCGGCTCGAGGGATCGTAGAACCAGACGTTGTCCGCCTCGCGGAGGTAGCCCTGTCCCTTGTTCGCCTCCGGAAGGAGGATGAGGATGACGAACTGTTCCTTCGAGTCGCGGCGGAAGAGCCGCGCCTGCGTGACGCTTTCCTTCTCGCCGGGCTTCTGCGAAACCATGGTGTAGGTGGCGGAGAAATCCTTGCCGGAAAAATCGTCCATCGCGTCGAGGTCGGCGATGATCTTCCTGACGTCGGGGGCCTGGGCGAACGCCGCGGCGGCGAACGCCGCGAAGGCCAAGGCGGTGATGTATCGTTTCATGAAGGTACTCCTGGAAGCCGCCCCGCGTCGGGCGGGGCGGCGGTTGGACCGTCGTCGGGCGACGGCGTTATTTCATGGTCCTGAGGGCGACGGCGGGATCGAGTTTCGCGGCCTTGCGCGCCGGGAAGAACGCGGCGAGCAGGGTGAGAAGCCCGATCACGACGACGTTGCCGAGGACTTGCGTCGGCGGCAGCCGGAACGAGAAATGCCCGTTCTTGAGGATGATGAAAAGCGGCGAATCGGCGCCGAGGTCGAAGATCGAGATGATCCCCATGGCGACGAGCGCCAGGACGATGCCCGCGACCGCCCCGCCGATGGCGAGGAAGAGGGCTTCGAACAGGAACAGGCTCCGCACGTCGCCCCGCTGGACGCCGATGGCCCGCATCGTGCCGATCTCGCGGATGCGCTCGAACATCACCATGCGGAAGGTGTTGGTGATGCCGACCATCACGATGAAGAAGAGCACGAGCAGGACGACGAACGCGATGACGTTGATGACGTTCACGAGCTGCTGGACCTGGCTCAAGGCGTCGTTGATGGTGAAGACGCGGTACCTGGTGCCGTCCCACTTTTCCCGGTTCTGCTTGCGGGTGAGCGCCTGGAAGGGCGTCATCTGGCCTTTTTCGTCCTTGACGCCGCGCTCGAATACCTGGAGCTCTTTCTTCATGACGCCGTAGAGCGCGGTCGCGGCGGCTTCCACCCCGGACAGCCCCTCGAGCATGATGCCGAAGTCCTGGTACTCGGAGGGACCGAGTCCGATGAGCTCGTTCACGTAAGCCAGGTTCGCGTAGCCCATGAGGGAGTACACGATGCCCGTGTCGACGCTGATGCCCGCGAGCACGAACTCGCCCGCGTTGTTCTGGCCCGTGACGGTCTCGCAGGACACGAGTACGCGGTCCCCGATCTTCGCGTTGAGCTTCGAGGCGATCTTCTCCGAGAGGATGATCGCGCGCGGATCCTTCATGTTGTCCCAGGAGCCTTCCTTGAGCATGAGCCGCTCGCGGAGGAAGGTCTCGTTGGCCAGGTCGGTGCCCGTGACGTTGTGGTTGACCTTCTTGCCTTCGAAGATGAGCGTGCCGTAGAGGCTCGATCGCTTGGTGAGGTACTCGGGACGTATGCCCGCGTCCTTGACGGCTCGCATGATCGCGCTGTCGTCGCGGATGACGGATATCTTCTTGTCGAGCTTCGCGCCGGTCTTTTCGACGCCGTTCACGAAGACGTGGCCGGCGGCGAGGAAGGAGATGTTCTCCGAGACGTTCAGGATGAACGCGCCGGCGAAGCCGTTGATGACGGACACGATCATGACGCCGAACGCGATGGCGCTCGAGAGGAGTATGGTGCGTTTTTTCTGGCGGCTCAGGTTGCGGAGCGCCAGGATGGCGGTGGTTTTCATGGCTCTGGCCCTCACTCGTTCTGCATGGCCCGGACGGGCTGGATCTTGAGCGCGACGGACACCGGGTAGAAGTGCGCCAGGTATCCGACCGCGACGATGAGCCCGAGCGACGCGAGGACGGGCCCGAGGCTCAGGAGCGGGCTCATGACGTTTCCGCCGAACAGGACCCTGAGCATTTCGTTCTCCGCCTTGATGTTCGCCGCCTTGAGGATCCAGACGGCCGCGAACGAGATCGCCATGCCGACGAGGCCGAAGACCACGGAAAGGACGAGCGTCTCGGTGGCGAAGAGCTTGCGCACGAAGCCGCGCGAGGCGCCGATGGCGCGCATCGTGCCGATCTCGCCCGTGCGCTCGATGACCGAGATGACGAGCGTGTTCATGATGATGATGACGGTCACGACCGCCAAGATGACGATGGCGACGGTGAAGACGACGCGCAGCATGTCCACCGACTGGGCGTAGAAGCCGGCGGCCTTCTTCCAGTCGCCCGCCATCGCCTCGATGCCTTCCCTGGCGAACCAGGCGTTGAGGTCCGCGATGAGGGCCTTGGCTTGCTCGGGCCGTTCGGCGCGCAGGAGGATGAAGTGCCAGGCGCCGTAGTCGACGCGGTTCAGGCGCTCGCGTTCGCTCGTGTCGCCGAGGATGCCGGACAGGCTGTCCTCGGTCACGCGGGCGGAGGCGGCCGGAGCGGTTTCGTCGATCATGTCGTCGCCGAAGAGGGCGTCCGTGTCGGTCGCCGCGAGCATGCCGGTCTGGGTCGCGTCCAGGTCGATGTTCTCGGCGGCGCCGACCGTCATGCCGGAGAGTATGCGGCAACTGTCGACATCGACGTACGCGAGCTGTTCGGGGACGGTGCCCTCGGAGCGGGCCCGGTAGGTGCCGACGAGAGTCAACTCGCGGATCTTCATGCCGGAGCCCGAGTACCCGAAGATGACGACCTTCTCGCCGACGACCACCTTCTTCATGAGGTACTTGCCCATCTTCTCGAGGCGGTCTTCGGGCAGCATGATGCCCGTGTCGCCCGGCTCGAGGAGCCGGCCCTGGACCACGTCGATGCCGTCGAACATCTTCCAATAGGAAGAGGAATCGACGCCGAACAGGTACAGGAACGACGAGTCGGCGTTGTCGTCGGATTCCTCGCGGTTCCCTTCCGCGTTCTCGTCGATCTGGAGCCCGCCCATGCCGGTGGCCATGCTCGTGGACATCGCGACGCCCTTGAGGCCCTTCGCGTAGGCGAGCACCTTCTCGAAGTCGCGGACGAGGGGCGTCGCTTCCATTCCGTCCATCGACGACACGCCGAAGAGCGAGATGTCCGAGGCGGTCTTGCCGGAGATGAAGACGTCGCCGGTGTAGTTGGCGATGAACGATTTCCTGACGCCTTCCTGCGAGGCGTCGAGAAAGGCGTTCCCCACGATCAATACGAAGACTCCGAGCGCGAGGAAGGAGCCGACGATGAGACTCTTGGCCTTGTGTTCCCAGAGGTTCCGGAAGGCCATCCTGACGATGACCGGCATGTCAGTCCACCGCCTGGTCGGAGGAGGCCGTGGCGGCGGCCGTGTCTTCTTCGCGCCTGAAGTTCTCGGTGACGAGGCCGTCGCGGAGGCGGATGATGTGGTCG
Organism: uncultured Treponemataceae bacterium; assembly: GCA_964482955.1. Lineage (GTDB taxonomy): Bacteria > Spirochaetota > Spirochaetia > Treponematales > UBA12059 > JAPLSN01. The sequence goes on from CAYZZW010000032.1 coordinate 15,972, forward strand.
GCCACGTCGACGATCTTCGCGTCGTGGGTGGAGAAGATGAAGGTCGTCTCAAGTTCCCGGTTGACCTTCTTCATGAGTTCGATGATCTGCTCGCCGGTGGCGGAGTCCAGGTTCGCGGTCGGCTCGTCGGCCAGCACGATCTGGGGCTTCGTGACCAGGGCGCGCGCGATGGCTACGCGCTGGCGCTGGCCGCCGGAGAGCTCGTTCGGCTTGTGCTTTTTCCACTCGGACAGGCCGACTTCCTTGATGAGCCAGTCGATCCACTCGTTCTTCTCGGATTTCGTTATGCGCGTCTTGCCGAGGAGGAGGGGGAACTCGATGTTTTCCCAGACGTTGAGGACCGGGATGAGGTTGAAGGACTGGAAGATGAAGCCGAGCACTTCGTGGCGGAGCCGCGTGAGCTCGCGGTCCTTGAGGCCGGCGGTCGGCTTTCCGTCGATGAGGACCTCGCCCGCGGTGGCGCGGTCGATGAGCCCGATCATGTTGAGGATGGTCGTCTTGCCGGAGCCGGACGGACCGGCGATCGAGATGAAGTCGCCTTTTTCGATGGAGAAGGACACGCCCTTCACGGCTTCGACTTTCACCTTGCCGAGCGGATAGGTCTTGCGGACATCCTTGAGTTCGACGATTCCCATGTTGTCTCCTTTTCGCCGTCGCGCGTCCGCGCCCCCATCGGCCTGTTCCAGCGCCGATGAAGCGCGCACGAAGCGGTTTTCCGCGGTGCGACGCGAGCGGGCGAACGGTCCGCGAGGCAGCGGCCTCCGTACGCCCGTCCATCAAGATACCAAGATCGTCCGCTTTCCTTCAAGCGTCCATCGGGGCAAAGGGGGGAAAAAGCGTTCGGTGGAGCGGTTTCCGGTTCATTCTTCGCGAAAAGACGGCGAAAGCGCGGTTTCCGCGATACAACTATGGTAGTAGAATAGGGCGGTGCCGGTTCACGCTCACTGTCGGGAGACGGGCGCCGGCGGAATCCGACTCGAGGAGACGCGGGAAAACGTCATGAACATGAAGAATACGGCATGCATCCTGTCCCTGCTGCTGGCGGGAACCGTCGGCGCGTACGCCGAGGACCCCCGGCCGCAAGCCCCGGACGGAGGGGAACGTTGGGCGCTCCTCTTCAACCTCGCCGATTTGCTCGGCGTCGGGGGATTCGAGGACTCCTACCAGGTGGGCGCGGGCTGTTCGTACCGCCTGCTTCCGAACCTGGGGCTTCGGGCGCTCGTCGGCATCGACCACGTGTCGGGCGAAACGGCGGACCGGACCGCGCTGGGACTCGGCGTGGGAGCGGCATGGCATCCGAGGCCGGGTATCGTGTCGCCGTACTTCGGCGGCCAGATCGGGGGCCGGACCCTGAGCGAGACGGGCCAGGACGATCGCTTCGATTTCTACCTCGGAGCCCTGGCGGGCGTCGAAACGAGGATCTACCGCAACCTGGCGCTTTTCGCCGAGTACGACCTCATCGCAAGCTGGGACGCGGAAGGTTTCATACTCCGTCTCGGCGACGTCACGGGAACGGGTACGGCGCATTCCGGCGTCCTGTTCGGGCTCGCGGTCTATTTCTGAGGAAGGAGCGCGCGGCATGGTACGGACGTCGATCGGTTTCGCGCGGCTCTGCGCCTATCTCGGGGCGGCCCTCTGCCTGTCGTCCTGCGGATGGATATTGGGCACCGGCATCGGCCTCGTCGACGAGAGCCGGCGCGTCGTCGACCATCGCGAAGCCACAGTGCTCGGGCTCGATCCCGCGCGCGTGGAAAACGCGAAGGAAAAACTGCGGATCGCGTACTGGCACACCTCGCACGGCAGCCAGCTCGTGGACGGCATGTCCGGCATGGACGCTTTTTACGGCGGCACCGGCCTGTATCGACTCGGCTCGGGAGGACTCGTTCTCGACGATCATTACGGACCGTACGATCTCGGGAACCCCGACTTCGACAATTTCGAATCGGTGACCCGAACGTATCTGGCGGACCATCCTTCGACCAACGTCGTCATCTGGTCCTGGTGCGGGGAAGTGTCCGGCGCCGGCGAGTCGGATATCGACAACTACCTTTCGCGCATGGACAGCCTGATCGCCGACTATCCGAACGTCCGATTCGTGCATATGACCGGCCATGCCGACGGTTCGGGCCTGTCCGGCAACCTGCACCTCCGGAACCGGCAGATCCGCGAACACTGCGAAACCGAAGAACACTGGCTCTACGATTTCTACGACATCGAGTGCTACGATCCGGACGGCGCCTACTACGGCGACAAGCACGTCTACGATTCCTGCGAATACGACGGCGGCCATAACTGGGCCATCGATTGGCAGGCGGCACATCCCGACGATTGGTGGGATTGCTCCTCGGCGCATTCGCAACCCCTCAACGCCAACCAAAAAGCCAAAGCCGCCTGGCGCCTCTGGGCCCGCCTCGCCGAATCGCTATGACACGATTTCCCCTCACTCCGCCATAAAGAAAACGGGCGCCCGGTTCCAACCCGGGCGCCCGTTTTCATGACGGTATCCGCTTCGCGCGGCTTCGAGCCCTTATACCCCTTCGACGGTCGTCTGGCCGCGGGGGCCGGCTTCGTGCGCGTCGATCTCGGCCTTGATCGTCTCCGCGAGGCGCTTGACGCCTTCCTCGATCTGCTCGAGCGACGAGAAGGAGAAGTTGATGCGCATCGTGTTGCGCTCGGGGGCTTCGAAGTAGAACGCGAAGCCGGCCACGTAGGCTACCTTCTTCTCGACGGCCTTCACGAGCATCTTCTCGGTGTCGATGTAATGCGGGAGCGAGATCCACAGGAACAGGCCGCCCTCCGGCTCGGTCCACTTCACGTCGAAGCGCTTCGGCATGTGCTTCTGGAGGAGCTCGACCATGTGGTTGCGCTTCGAGCGGTAGAGGTCGCAGGTCTTCTCGATGAGGGCGTAGAGCTTGCCGGTCTTGAGGTATTCGGCGAGCCACTTCTGCGCGAAGACGTTCGTGCAGAGGTCCATGGCCTGCTTGGCGGTGACGAGCTTGTCGATGACCTCCGTGTTCGCCATGATCCAGCCGACGCGCGCGCCCGGCACGAGGATCTTGGAGAAGGTCTTCAGGTTGATGACGCAGCCGCGGTTTTCGCGCTGCTGGTCGAGCTGGTAGATGGACGGCACGTGCTCGCCGATGAAGCGCACTTCGCGGTAGGGGGAATCCTCGACGATGGGGAGATCGTGCTTGTAGGCGAAGTCGAGGAGGCCCGAGCGCTTTTCGAGGCTCCAGCAGATGCCGGTGGGGTTCTGGAAATCGGGGATCACGTAGATGTACTTGATCTTGCAGCCGTCGCGGAGGGCCCGTTCGTATCGCTTCTGGAGCTCGACCATGTCGAAGCCGTCGTTTTCGGGGCTGAAGGGGATGCCGAGGATCTTGCCCTGGTAGGACTGGATGGCCTGGATGGCGCCGACGTAGGTCGGGCTGCCCGCGAGGACGTAGTCGCCCGGGTTCAGGAACAGCTTCGGGAGCATGTCCAGGGCTTGCTGGCTGGCGCTCGTGACGAGGAGGTTTTCCTTCGAAAGCTTGACGCCCTGGCGGGCCTCGAACTTGATGAGCTCTTCCTTGAGGCCGTCGTCGCCCTCGGTGGTGCCGTACTGGAGGGCGGCTTTCGCGCTGTTCGTGAACACGCGGTCGGCCGCCTGGCGCAGGTCCTCGATGGGGAAGTTGTCCGGGGCGGGAAGGCCGCCCGCGAACGAGATGATGTCCGGCTTCTGGGTGAGCTTGAGCAGCTCGCGGATGACGGACTTCTTCATGTTCTTGGCGTTCGCCGAGTAGAGGGCGTCGTAGTTGATCATGCGGATTGACTCCTGGTCGTCGTGTCGGCCCGGTTTGGGATCCGGAACGGCGCGGCGGGCGTGATGGTGCTTGGAAGGCGGCGAGGGTTCGCTTCGGAACGTCCGCCCGCATGATGGTACTACAGCTTCCGGATTCCGTAAAGCCGTTTTTGGGGATCGGCCCTTCGCGGGCACCCCTTCCGCGAACGCGCGCTCTTCCTTTAATATGCGTGTCGATGCGAAATCCGAACGCGCGGACCTTGCCGCTCCTCGTCCTGTTCCTGATCCTCCACCGGGGAGAAACCGGCTCTTCCGTATCGCCCGCCCCCCTGCATCCCGATTATTGGCTCTTCGAGCGCGATCTCGACCGCGTCGTCGACGGACTCCCGCCCGCGCTCGCGCAGGCGGTCCGGCGGGAGCCGCGCGCCTTTCTCGACGATTACAAAGCCCTGCTCGGGCCGGGAGGCGCCTGCCTCGACGATGTCGCGCGCGAAGGCGATCTCGGCGACTACCGCCCGCCCGACCTGCGGCCCGTCCTGATATCGCGGTCGCCCCGGCACGACCTGCTCATGCGCGCCGAGGCCGCGCTGTCGCTCTCCGCCCTGCTCGCGGCCGCCGCCCGGGACGGCGTCGCGTTGGCGCCCGTGTCCGCGTTCCGCTCGCGGGAACGGCAGGCGGAGCTGTTCGGCGGCTACCTGCGGAGCTCGGCCCTCGAAGCCGTCGAGAGTTTTTCGTCGCGCCCGGGTTTCAGCCAGCACCAGCTCGGATTGGCCGCGGACATCGGCGACGTCTCGGAGGCGTTCGCCGGCACCGCGAGCGGCCGCTGGCTGGCCGCGAACGCCGCCGACTACGGCTTTTCGCAGTCGTATCCCCGGGACGGGCGCTTCCTGACCGGTATCGTCTGGGAACCGTGGCATTACTGTTACCTGGGCCGTTCGGCCTGCCTGGTCCAGGACCGCTGGTTCGGCGGTCTCCAGCCCCTCCTCCTCCGCTACCACCGCGCCCACCGCGATTTCTTGACCAGATCCAGATTCAGGTGACCTCTGCTAAGAATTTACCACGAAGGTCACGAAGGAAACGAAGGCTTTACCACGAAGGACACGAAGATGTTGCCACGAAGGACACGAAGGGAAGAGTACCGGGAGTTAAAACAGCTTTTTATATTCGCATCGCACTATTATCGAAATGCCCAATGCACACTACAGGACATGAAGGGATCGTTCGTCATCCCCCCATAATTATTCTCTTTCTTCGCTTTCTTCGTGTTCTTCGTGGTCGAACTTCGTGTCCTTCGTGGTAAAAATTAGGCAGCAGCCTTCAGTAGGGCGCTTGCTTGACCGGGGGGGGGG
>CAYZZW010000032.1:21111-40987 GCA_964482955.1 uncultured Treponemataceae bacterium
GGCCCACCACCACCCCCCCCCCCCCCCCCCGCGCCCGGCGCCCCCGGGGGGGGGGCGGGGGCGGGTAGAGTGGCGCCATGCCACTCAACTGCGGAATCGTCGGCCTGCCTACGGTGGGCAAGACTACCATTTTCACCGCCCTGACCCGCGTCAAGGCGGAGACCTCCAACTTCGCGTCGGCCAAGAACCCGAATCTCGGAATAGTCGCGGTGCCTGATCCGCGCCTCGACAGGCTGACGGAGATGTTCAAGCCGCGGAAGACCGTGCCCGCCACGGTCGAGTTCGTCGACATCGCGGGGCTCGCGTCCGCCGCCTCCAAGAAGGAAGGCGCGACCAACCAGTACCTGACGCACATCCGCGACTCCGCGCTCATCGTGCACGTCGTGCGCTGCTTCGACGACCCGGACGTGCCGCACGTCGCCGACCGCGTCGATCCCGTGAGCGACATCGAGACGATCCACACCGAGCTCGCGCTGGCCGACCTCGAGTCGATCGACAAGCGGACCGAAAAGCTCCAGAAGGAGCTCAAGGATCCCGGGAAGAAGAAGGACGCCGAAAAGGAGCTGGCCGCGTTCGCGAAGATCCGGCCCGTCCTGGAAGAAGGCAAGGCCGCGCGCTCCGTCGAACTCGACGCGGAGGAAGCCGAGGCGGTCAAGCGCTCCTTCCTCGTCACGATGAAGCGCGAGATCCTCGTGTGCAACGCGGACGAGGCGGGCGTGAAGGGCGGCAGCCGCCACGTGGACGCCGTGCGCAAATTCGCCGAAGCCGCCGGCACCGAGTGCGTCGTCATCTGCGGCAAGTTCGAGGCGGAGCTGTCCGATCTCGAGAGCGACGAGGAAAAGCGCGAATTCATGGCGGAGCTCGGCCTCGAGGAATCGGGCCTCTCGGCGCTCATCCACGCCGCGTACCGCCACCTCGGGCTCCGCACCTACTTCACCGCGGGCGAGGACGAGTGCCGCGCCTGGACCATCAAGGCCGGCGACAAGGCTCCGGCCGCCGCCGGCGTCATCCACACCGATTTCGAAAAGGGCTTCATCAAGGCCGAGGTCTACAAGTACGCCGACCTCGTCGAGCTCGGATCGGAACACGCCATCAAGGCGGCGGGCAAGCTCCGGCAGGAAGGGCGCGAGTACGTCGTGCAGGACGGCGACGTCATCTTCTTCAAGTTCAACGTCTGACATGATCACCGCGTTTTCCCGCGCCGCGAAGGCGCGCCCCGCGACCCCCGTCAGCTTCGTCTTCGCGGCCGCGGGCGACCGCAAGCTCCTGAAAGCGGGACTCGGCTTCGCCTTCGACGCCATACGCTTTTTCTTCCTGCCGCAGTTCGCCAACTCGTTCGTCCGGACGCGGCCGGTCGTGTCGGTCGACCACCCGATCGACGACGAGATACCCTTCCGCGGCGGCCTCGTCGGGACCTACCTCGGCTTCATCCAGTATTGGATGGACACGGCGCTCAGGCTCAAGCGCGCCTACGGCGACGACGCCGGCGTGGACGGCATGGTGCGCGACCTGGCCAAGCTCTACCGCGACGCCGGCAAGGTGTACCTCCGCTGCCACTCGACGACGAGGCGGCCGGCGCGTTTCGAGGATCTACGCTTCGCGATCATCCACCTGTTCGATCCGCACATGAACTGCGTGCCGAGCCTCCACGTCACGCTCGTCTACGCGACCTGGGCGCTGGCGCGCGCGCTCGTGCTCGACCGCGGCGGCGACGCGGACGAAGCGGCCGTGGACTGGCTCGAAAAGCTGTACGACCGCGGCGTCCGCATCACCGAGTCCATCCTGTTCCTCAAGCAACACTCGGTGAACTGCGTCGGCGCCTCGTTCTTCTACCTGAACGCCGAGTATCCGAAGCTGTTCGACGACGAACGCTGCGAACGCTTCATGCGCGACCTCTTCACGCGCGAGGGATCGGATCTGGCCGCGCGAGACCGCGCCCGCGAGCGCATGGTGGACCTCTACCGCGAGCTCAAGGCCGACGCCGCGTCGCGCCCGGGCGAAAGCTGGGACGCGACCGTGCTCCGCTTCCTCGAGCGTTACGGCCGCGAAAACGGCAGCCTGAACACGCCGATAAAACCGTGAGCGACGCGCGACGCGGTCGGGGCATCGGCGTTCGTCGCACGATGACGACGGCGCGCGCAGCGGCGTGAGTCCCGCCGTGCGCCTTTCAGGACTGCCTCCGTACCCGCCTCCGGACGCGCGCATCCTCGTGCTCGGGTCCTTCCCGTCGGCCGAGTCGCTCCGTAAACGCGAATACTACGGGTTTTCCCGCAACCACTTCTGGCCGCTCGTCGCCGCGCTTTTCGGCGAGGACGCGCCCGCGGGTTACGAGGGCAGGCTCGCGCTGCTCGGCCGCCACGGCGTCGCGTTGTGGGACGTGATCGCCTCCTGCGAGCGGACGGGCAGTCTCGACGCGGACATCGGGCACGAAGAACCGAACCGGATTCCGGAACTCCTCGCGCGTCTGCCCGGCGTCGAACGGATCGCGCTCAACGGAAGCAAGGCCGCTTCGTCCTTCGCGCGCCACTTCGGCGGCGCGAAGGCGAGTCCGATCGGCGCGCCGTTCGAATGGACGCACGACGCGCTTCCAAGGCGGCGCTTTTCCGTCGCGCGGTTGCCTTCGACGAGCCCGGTGCCGACGCGCGATTATCGTTCCATGGACGACAAGCTCCCGATCTGGAAGGCGTGGCTCGCCCAGTCGTGAGCGGTCGCGGACCGATCGGGCAACGCGGTCTTACATGGACCTGAAGCACGCCAGGATCGACGCCGACACGAGTCCGGAGCTCGGGAACGCGAGCCAGTGGTAGTGCACGTTCGCCGAGACGACGAGTTTGCCGATCGTGAGGTCGAGGCCGCCCCCGGAGCCGAGCGAGATGAGCCCCGTGAAATCCGGGGCCACGCGGAGACCGTAGCGGACCGCGAGCGGATCGAGGTGGATGTCGAAGGGCGCGCCGCCGAACAGCGACAACCCGACGTTCAGCTGCACGTCGTAGCTGCCGCCGACGGCGCTCCCGTCGCTCCGGTCCAGGCAGAGGCCGACGGTTTGCGACGCCGACATCTGGACCACCGGCGAGTACGAGTCCCGAGACATGCGGGCGAACACCCCGAAGCCGACGCCGACGTTTCGGACGCCGCTGCCCGGGTCGTCGTAACCGTACGCCGCCGGACCCATCGACCCGAAATTGCCCCCGCCTCTCCGTTCCTCGACGAGCGTGACGACACGCCGTCCGGCCCGGCCGGGCGGGAGTTTGAGATCGGCCGTCCAATCGGCCTTGCCGTCGTAATGCAGGCGGATCGAGGCGCGCGGTCCGAACCAGGCCAGCTCGAGCGGCGTCGAGCCGACCGCCTGGCCGTTCAGGTAGACGACGGCGCCCGACGGCTTCGAGTCGAGCGACGCGCGGCGCTCCTCCGCGTCGAGCGACACGAGGACGCGAACGGGTCCGGGGCCGTCCACGCCGAAGCGGCTTCGGCTCTCGAGGCCGTTCGCCGCGGCGAGGATCTCGGCGTCGGCGACGCGTTCGCGGAGTTCGATCCGCGCGGGCGCCTTGCCGAGGGCCCGGCCGCGGAAAAAGAGTTCGGGGTTTCGGGTCGGGGATTTCGGATCCGCGGCGATCTCGATCACGGCGGGTTCGTCGCCGGACCAATACGCGCCCAAGTCCGCTTTCACGGAGGCGACGCGTTCGCGGAACAGCTCCAGCGGGATGCGGACGACGCGGTAACCGGGCGCCGACACTTCGAGCGTGAGGCAGAGGGGGCCTCGGTGGCGCGCTTCGTAACCGCCGTCGACGCGCGCGAGTTCCGTCCCCTCGGGAAGGTTCGTGGCGATGTCCGGCAAGGAGCCGTCGGCGGTACGGACGGCGATCGCGACGACGCGGAGGGCGCGGTCGCGGACCAGTTCGAAGTCCCCGAGGGCGACGAAGGTGCCCGCGGGACAGCCGTGTTCGAGCGTCGCGGCGACGCGGTACAGGTCTTCCGGGACGGTATCGGCGGGAAAGGCGAGCGCGGCCGCGTCGACGCTCGCGAGCGCCCGCAGGCTGGAAAAGCGGTAAACGGCTTCCGGATCGATCAGCGCCGCGGCGTCGGGCCCGAAGGGATCGAACGGCTTCTGGTCGACCGTCACGCGGGTCCGCGCCTCGTTCCACGAGCCGCCCCGGCCGCCGAGGATCACGCCGAATTTCCTGCCCGACCCGTCCGCGGCTTCGCCGAGGAGGAGCGCGTACTCGATCGCGGCCGAACCGTCGAACGGGACGTGGCGCTCGACCGCGAGCGAACAGCCGCGGAGCCAGACGCCGTCGGCGTTGTAGGCGCCCGTGTTCGGGACGAAGTTCCTTGGCGGCGGCATGGCGAAGCCGGGGAGGGGAGCCGCGAACGAAAGGGCGAGCGCGATGAGTGCCGCGATCGCGACGGGGCGTCGGTTTCTTTCCATAACGTCCCATTGTAATCGGAAACGTCCGCCGCGTCGCCCGGCGGCGCCCGATCCGCCATCGCGCGCCCTTGCCTTGCCCGCCCGCGCCGACGTATGATCGACCTTCCGGAGCCAATCGACATGGACAAACTGATCATCAAGGGCGCGCGCGAGCACAATCTCAAGAACATCGACCTCGAACTGCCCCGCGACAAGCTCATCGTCATATCGGGACTCTCGGGCTCCGGCAAGAGCTCGCTCGCCTTCGACACGATCTTCGCGGAGGGCCAGCGGCGCTACGTGGAGAGCCTGTCGGCGTACGCCCGGCAGTTCCTCGGCCGCATGGACAAGCCGGACGTCGACTACATCGAGGGCCTGTCGCCGGCCATCTCCATCGAGCAGAAGACGACGCACCGCAACCCGCGATCCACCGTGGGCACGGTGACGGAGATCTACGACTACTACCGCCTCCTCTTCGCCCGCATCGGGACGCCGCACTGCCCGTCGTGCGGCCGGGAGATCAAGGAACAGAGCATCGACCAGATCCTCGACACGATCATGTCGTGGCCGAACGGGACGAAGCTCCAGATCCTGGCGCCGGTCGTGCGCGCGCGGAAAGGCGAGCACCAGAAGATCCTCGAGGACGCGAAGAAGCAGGGCTTCCTCCGCGCGCGCGTCAACGGCGAGATCCGCGAGCTCGAGGACGAGATCAAGCTCGACAAGCAGAAGAAGCACACCATCGAGATCGTCGTGGACCGGATCAAGCTGTCGGAGGATTCGCGGAAGCGCCTCGCCGAATCGGTGGAGACGGCGCTCGGCGTCGCGGACGAGTCGTGCGTCGTGCAGAAGGATACCGGTAAGGAGATCTCCGAGGAATTCTTCTCGCGCCGCGGCGCCTGCCCCGACTGCGGCATCAGCCTGCCCGAGCTCGAGCCGCGCCTCTTCTCGTTCAACGCGCCGCAGGGCGCCTGCCCCGAGTGCTCGGGGCTCGGCGTCGACCTCGAGTTCGACCCCGACCTCCTCATGCCGGACCGGAGCCTCTCCTTCGACGAGGGCGGCATCGTGCCGTACAACCCGGACGCCGCGTGGTACCGTTCCCGCTTCGAGGCGCTCGCCAAGCACTTCAAATTCCGCCTCGACACGCCGCTTTCCGATCTGCCCAAGAAGACGATGAACGCGCTCCTCCACGGCTCGGACGACGCCATCCGCATCAAGTACGAGAACAACGAGGGGACGGGCAAGTTCGAGTACGAATCGCGCTGGATAGGCATCCTCGCGGACCTCCGGCGCCGCTACATGCAGACCCAGAGCGAGGGCATCAAGACCTGGCTCGAGCGGTTCATGACGGAAAAGGTCTGCGAGTCGTGCGGAGGCAAGCGCCTCAAGCCGGAAGTGCTCGCGGTGACTATCGGCGGCGTCAACATCCACGACCTGTCCGCGATGTCGGTCGAGGAATCGGTCGCCTTCTTCGAGCGGCTCGAGCTCGGCGACACGCAGCGCCAGATCGCGAAGCAGATCCTCAAGGAGATCGTCGCGCGGCTCAGCTTCATGAAGAACGTCGGTCTCGAGTACCTGACGCTCGAGCGGCGGGCCGCGACGCTCTCCGGCGGCGAGGCGCAGCGCATCCGGCTGGCCACGCAGATCGGCAGCTCGCTCGTCGGCGTGCTCTACATCCTCGACGAGCCGTCGATCGGGCTTCACCAGCGCGACAACCAGCGCCTCATCGACACGCTCGTCTTCCTCCGGGACATCGGCAACACGCTCATCGTCGTCGAGCACGACGAGCAGACCCTGCGCACGGCCGACTGGATCGTCGACCTCGGGCCGGGCGCCGGCGTCCACGGCGGACACGTCGTCGCGCAGGGCACGCCGGCCGACGTCATGAAGAGCCGCAAGAGCGTCACGGGGCAATACCTGGCCGGCACCCTCAGCATCGCCACGCCCGCGGAGCGACGCCCGGGCAACGGTTCGAGCATCACGATCCGCGGCTGCCGCGAGCACAACCTGAAGGGCATCGACGTGACGATACCGCTCGGGCTCTTCACGTGCATCACGGGCGTCTCCGGCTCCGGCAAGAGCACGCTCCTCACCGACCTGCTCTATCCGGTCATCTCGAACCGCGTGATGGGCACGAACTGGAAGGAAGGCGATTACGACGGCATCGAGGGGCTCGAGGCGATCGACAAGATCATCAACATCGACCAGAGCCCGATCGGCCGCACGCCGCGCTCGAATCCGGCCACCTACGTCGGCGTGTTCACGGCCATCCGCGACCTCTTCGCGACCCTGCCGGAGTCGAAGGCCCGCGGCTGGAGACCGGGGCGCTTCAGCTTCAACGTGCGCGGCGGACGCTGCGAAAATTGCCAGGGCGACGGCACGATCAAGATCGAGATGAACTTCCTGCCGGACGTGTACATCGAATGCGACGTCTGCCACGGCAGGCGCTTCAACACCGAGACACTCGACGTCCGGTGGAAGGGAAAGAACATCGCCGACGTCCTCGACATGACCATCGAGGAAGCGGCGTCCTTCTTCGAGAAGATCCCGCAGATCGGGCACCGGATGAACACGCTCCTGTCCGTGGGGCTCGGCTACATCAAGCTCGGGCAGTCGGCGCTGACGCTATCGGGCGGCGAGGCCCAGCGCGTGAAGCTGGCCTTCGAGCTGGCCAAGCGCAGCACCGGCAAGACGCTCTACTTCATGGACGAACCGACGACGGGCTTGCACTTCGCCGACGTGAAGCAGCTCATGGAGGTGATCGGCCGGCTCGTCGACGCGGGCAACTCCGTCGTGATGATCGAGCACAACCTCGACGTCATCAAGCTCGCCGACCGGATCATCGACCTCGGGCCCGAAGGCGGCGCGCGGGGCGGCACCATCGTCGCGGAGGGCAGTCCCGAGGACATCGCGCGGAACCGGAAGTCGTACACGGGCAAGTACCTCAAGGACGCACTCGGGTGAGCGCGCCGCGTTTCCGCCGGGGCGGGTGCCGCGCTTGACGTTCCGTCCCGCGCGCGCGACGGACGGACGCCGCGGCGTCCCGCGCGACCTCGCGTTTCTCGTCCTCTGCTGCGCGTGCGCCTTCACCCTGGCGGCGCAGGACTCGGGCGACGTTCCGCCGCCTGCGCCCGCCGCCGCGAACCCCTCGCCGCGGGACGGCGCGACCGAAGCCGCCGAAAGCACGGCGGAGGGTTCCGAAGCGTCGGACGGCGGCGCCGCGTCCGCGGAGGAGACCGAACCCGATCTCGTGGCTTCCACGATGGCGATGGACATCGCGACGGCCGATTACTACGAACTCGTCGCGTGGGCGAAGTCCCTCGGGCTTTCGGACGCCGGAACCGCGCCCGAGCTCCGCAACCGGCTGTACGCGCACTACAAGGTCAAGGCGCCGGCCGAAAGCGCCGCGGGCGGGAAACGCATCCGCATCGAGAGCGCCAACCGCACCGAATACGTCAAGATGGTCGACGAGGACGAGAAGATCATCCGGCTGTCGGGGCGCGTCGTCCTGTCCGTCGTCATCGACTCCTCCGGCGAGACGCACCGCATCGAAGCCGACCGCATCGTCTACAACCAGACCACCGGATCCCTCACCGCGTCCGGACGCATCTCGTACTCCCTCAAGAAGGGCGAGACGACGCAGTTCTATTACGGCGAAAAGCTGGCCATCAACCTGGATACCTGGCAGGGCGTCTTCCTGGAAGGGCTCATGAAGCGCGGGCAGACCGGATCCCAGGACGCCGTCTACATGGAGGCGAACACCATCGTCAAGGGCGACGACGGATGGCTGGTGTTCGACGACGCGACCATCACCACCTGCGCCGAAGAGGACCCCCACTACTCGATACGCGCCTCGCGCGTCTGGATCCTCGGGCCGAACGAGTGGGCTATCGCCAACGCCGTGCTGTCGGTCGGCGAGGTGCCCGCGCTGTACCTGCCTTTCTTCTACTACCCGGGGCAGGAGATCGTCTTCCATCCCGTCTTCGGCTACCGCGACCGCGAAGGGCGCTTCGTGCAGACGACGACCTATCTCGTGGGCGAAAAGCCGGCCAAGGACGATTCGATCAGCGTCTTCAAGCTCGTTTCATCCGCGACGGACAACGCCAAGGAGCTCAAGGGCGTCTTCCTCAGGCAGACGGAGGAAAAGAAGAAGGCGTCGATTTCCGATTACGTGAAGATCATCGCGGACGTCTACGGCAACCTCGGCGGCTCGGTCGGCGTGAAGGGTCGGCAGGAGACGGTCGGCCCCCTCAAGGGCCTCGAGTATTCGGCGGGACTCGGGCTGAGCCGCTCGGTGTTCACGACGCCGGAGCTGATCTACACGCCCCACGTCCTCGAAAGCGACTACGCGAGCGTGTGGAACGGATCGACCTTCTTCGGCCTCGACGTGCCGTTCCGCTACTCCTTCGATCTCGCGACGCGCATATCGCTCGGCAAGCTGGGCATCGGCGTCAAGCTCGCCTTCCTCTCCGATCCGTTCTGGGACGTCGATTTTTCCAGCCGCACCGAGGACATGGACTGGCTCAAGTTCATGAAGCCGGAGACGAAGGAAACGACAGCCTCCGAGCGCTCGTCGTTCTCCGAGCGCGTCGACACGCAGTTTTCGTTTCCGGTGAGCGCCTTCGCGCCGTACCTGTCGGCGTTGGAACTCCAGCGCTTTTCGGGTTCGATGCTCTGGTCGTCGAAGACGCGTCCCGTGCCGACGGATCCGGAGGAGCGGACGCGCTATTACGTCGACCCGGAACGCAAATTCTTCTTTCCCGACCAGTGGATCGTGGGCGACCTGGCTCTCTCCGCTCGCGGCGACCTCTTTTCGTGGCCTCCGGCGGCGGGCGCGACGGCGGCCGCGGCCTCGTCGGCGGGGTCCGCGCCGCGCCAGGACGTGCCCGCGGGCGTGACGGCTCCGTGGGAAACGGACACCTCGTCGTCCGCTGACGGCGAAGCGCCTGACGAGGTCGGGGACGGCGCGGACAAAACGGCCGCGCCCGCCGCGGCCGGCGGTCCGGACGCGAGGGGCTTCCCGCCGCCCGAATCGGCACCGATCCTGACGATCGCCGAGGCGAGGGCGGGCGCGGCGTCGGTGGGCTATACCCTCGGCGCGCAGGGCGCGTACGAGCGCCGGTTCCTCGGCGCCGCGTGGATCGTGCCCGAGGACGTCGACTGGCGCGCGCTGTACGACCTGTTCACCTACAAGTTCTCGGCAGGCGTCAACGGCGGACTCTCGCTGTTCGGGCAGGCGCTCAATCTGTCGACCGCGCTCACGTACACGACGCAGGGACAGCTGCGCCCCTATCGTTCCGACGACGCGGCGTACGTGACTCCGGCTCTCGAGGCGTCGTGGGCGCAGCAGGATGGCCAAGCCCATTCCCAGCGCCTCGGCTCCTCGTTCAAGGCCTCGCTCTCGCCTTTCCTCGATTGGTGGCTGTGGTCGAAGACCTCGCTCGTCTACTCGATCGACGCGCGCCTGTACTCGGTGCTGTTCACGGGCATGGACGGAGACGAGCCGGTATACGAGACCAAGACGGCCGAGTTCACGAAGGAGGGAATCGCGGCGCATTCGCTCGAGGCGATCGCGGCGGTCCAGCCCTACGGCTTCGTCCAGTCGTTTTCGCTGTCGTCCACCCTGCCGCCGCTCGATCCGTCCTACGGCTTCAAGCTGTCGCTCAAGGCGCCCTTCACCTCGCTCTCCGCGTCGACGAAATACTACGCGCCCGCCGGGCTGTCGTTCCGCTGGGACCCTCTGACCACGAACGCGGAGTTCGCGGTGCCCGCGGGGCCGCGCCTGACCAATTCGTTCGTCTACGATCTCGAAGGGTCGTACCCCGTCACCGACAACGCGACGCTCGGGTACGGCGGCTTTTCCGCCTCGTTCGCCATGCGGCGATCGAAGGCCTATTGGCTCGACCCTGGAACCGGTTGGCAGGTCGACGCCGCTTCGCCCGAAGCCTTCCGGCCCACGGACCTCTCTGCCGCTTACCGGCTCGAAACCGCCCTGCCGCCGTACTGGCGGAACCGCGTCTCGGTGAAATTCTCGGCCGACGCGCGGTTCTCGCAGAGCCTCCTCCGGTATTCCGAATCGACCCTCTCTTTCACGACGTCGATCGGCGTCTCGGTGTTCGAAGCCTTCGAGCTCAGCTTCTCGTCGAGTTCGCAGAATCCGAGCGCCTGGCGCTATTTCCCCGGCCTGTTCGACCTCGGCTTCGACGTGGAACCGGTCAATCCGGTCGAAGACATCCTCTCGTCGCTCAACTTCTTCGACCTCGAGGCGCGCAAGGCGAGCTTTTTCAAGCTCCGGAGCCTGTCGGTCAAAATCTCCCGCAAGCTGCACGATTGGGACCTGTCGCTCGAATTCACGGGCAAGCCCCTGCTCGATCCGGCCGCGCGGAAATACCTGTTCGACACGTCGGTGACCGCGCTCGTCGCCTGGCGGCCCGTGCCCGAATTCTCGACGAAGACGATAGGCAATTCGGCCGGCCTCACGGTGGAGTGAGCCTCCTCGGTTGATTTTTCCGCGGGCACGGGGTACCCTGCACGGAACGCCCGTCCGCGACGCCCGGTCGCGGTCCGCGGGCGCGAAGAGGTGCGTTTGGAAGGACGAATCACCGTAACCCTCGAGGATACGGACGTGCTCGCAGAATTGTGCGGCGTGAACGACTACAACCTCAGGATCATCGAGAAGATGCTGGGCGGCCGCGTGTTCACGCGGGGCAACGAACTGTTCTTCGAGCCGCCCGCCGACGCCTCCCCGGCGTCCCGCGAACTCTTTTCGAAGCTCGTCGAAGGGGTGGTGGAGGCGATCAGGGACGGTTTGCCGCCGGGGCCCGATCTCGTCGCGGCCGTCTATTCTTCCATCGACGCCGGTCGAGAGGGCGCCGGGGAGGAATCCATCAAGGACCGCTGCGTGCAGATACCCGGCGGGTACGGCAAGGTCTTCCCGCGGACGCAGGGGCAATTCCTCTACCTGAAGGGGCTCGAAACCCACGAACTCTGCTTCGCCGTCGGGCCCGCGGGCACCGGCAAGACCTACCTGGCGGTGGCGTGGGCCCTCCGCGAAGTCCTGTCCCGCGCCAAGCGCAAGCTCGTCATCACGCGACCCGTCGTCGAGGCGGGCGAAAGCCTCGGATTCCTCCCGGGCGACCTCGCGCAGAAGATCAATCCCTACCTCCGCCCGCTCTACGACGCGATGGAGGCCGTGGCGCCCTACGAGACGGTGCGCCGGCTCGAGGAGACGCGCGCCATCGAAGTGGCGCCGCTCGCCTACATGCGCGGCCGCAGCCTCAACAACTGCGTCGTCATCCTCGACGAAGCCCAGAACACGACGCGCGAGCAGATGAAGATGTTCCTCACGCGCATCGGCGAGGGAGCGTCGGCAATCATCACCGGCGACGTCACGCAGGTGGACCTGCCGCGCAAGGGCGATTCGGGACTCGTGCACGCGCTGTCGCTCCTCGCGGGCGTCGAGGGCGTGTTCGTCTCCAAGCTCGACGCGCGAGACGTCGTGCGGAATCCCCTCGTCAAGCGGATCATCGAAGCCTATGAATCCGAGTAGCCGGGGCGACGAAGCCGGCGTCCGGCCGTCGGGCGCCCCGTTCCGGGACGAACGGCCCGGAACGCGTTCGCGCGCCTTCGCCCTCGCCGCCTTCTGTCTCGCGGCGATCGCGGTCTACGCGATGTTCCGCCGCGGCGAGTTCGCCCAGCTCGAGGCGCGCGCGGCCTCGTACCGGCCGGGCGTGGCCGCGGAATTCGACCTCGTCGCCGAGCGCGACATCGTGATCGAGGACCGCGCCGCCACGGCCGAAGCGCGGCGTCTGGCCATGAGCCGCGTGCCCGCGGTCTTCCGGCTGGACGCGAAGGCCGCCGCGCGGGCCCTGTCGCGCTTCGACGCCTTCGACGCCGAATTCGTCCGGCTCTCGGACGCCGAACCGGACGACGCCGTCCTCGCGGAGGATCTCGCCGCCGCGTTCGCGGACGCCGTCGACCGGCCGGTCATCGAGCGGCTCGCGGCGCATCCCGCCCCGAAACGCCTGTTCCTGCGCGCGCGGGAAGCCCTCGCCGCCGCGTTCGCGCGCGGCGTCTTCGCGCTTCCCGCCGAGGGCCTGGCCGGGCACGATCCCGACGTGTTCGAACTCCGCGCGGACGCGAGCGGCCGCGTCGAGCGTCGCCCGACCGACGGCGCCCAGACCGAACGCGCCGCGCTGAAGCGCGCCGGCCGCGAGCTGGCCGCGATCCTGCCCGACGGCGCCGACCTCGCGCTCGCCCTCGTGGAAGGCTTCATCGAACCGAACGTCGCGTTCGACGCCGACGAGAGCCGGCGCCTGCTCCGGGCGGCGGCGCGATCGGTCGAGACGGTGAAACTCCGGATCGCGAAAGGCGATCTCCTCGCGGAAAAGGGAAAGGTCGTCTCCGACGCCGACTACGCGGACATCGTCGCGGCCCGCGAGTACGCCCGGCGCTTCGACGTGTCGTCAGCGGCGGGCGGCGCGGCCTTCCTCGCGCTCGTCATCCTCGCGGCGTGCAAGGCGCTGTCCGAGCGTGTGAGCGGCGTGCGGCTCGGCCCGGGGCAACTCCACTTCGTCCTCGGAGCCGCGCTCGCGGTGTTCGCGGCCGTCACGTCCGTCGGACCGGCCTTCCGCGCCGCGACCGGCCTCTCCCCGGACCTCGTCGTGCCCACGGCCCTCGTGGCCACGCTCGTCGCGGTGCTGCTCAGCACGCGGTTCGCCTCGATCTACATCCTGTTCCTCTCCGTCGCGGGCGCCGTGGCGTCGTCGTGGGACGCCGCCGTCTTCCTGCGCCTCCTGTTCGCGGGCTTCGCCGGCGCGTTCGCCGCGGAAGGCGCCGAAAAGCGCTTCGATCTCGTGCGCGCGGCGGTTTTCATGGCGATCGTGCAGGCCGCCGCCGCGGTCACGCTCGGGCTCGCGTGGCGGCAGGACGTCGCGCTGCTCGCCGCCGAGGCGTTCTGGTCCGCCTTCAACGGGCTCATGTGCGGCATGCTCGCGATCGGCGTCATGCCCCTCGTCGAGCAGGCGCTCAACGCGCCCACGCGCTTCCGGCTCCTCGAGCTGTCGGACCTCAACGCGCCGCTCCTGAAGCGCCTTTTCGCCGTGGCGCCGGGCACCTACGGCCATTCCATCGCGGTGGCCCACCTCGCGGAGAGCGCGTGCCGCGGCATCGGCGCGAATCCGCTCCTCGCGCGGGTGGGCGCCTATTACCACGACATCGGCAAGATCGAGCAACCCGAGTATTTCATCGAAAACCAGTCAGGGCGGAACAAGCACGACGACCTGAACCCGCGGCTCTCGGCCACCGTGCTCCGGAGCCACGTGAAGCTCGGCGCCGAAAAGGCGCGCGCCCTCGGGCTTCCGGACGCGGTCGTCGACATCGTCGCCCAGCACCACGGCAACGGCCTCATCGCCTGGTTCTACGAAAAGGCGCTGAAGCGCGAGGAATCGGTGAGCGTCGAGGACTTTTCGTACCCGGGCCAGCCCCCGTCGTCGCGGGAAGCCGCGGTCGTCATGCTCGCCGACGCGGTGGAGGCCGGTTCCCGGACCCTCAAGCGCCCCACGGTCGGGCGGCTCGACCAGTTCGTGCACGGCATCATCATGGAACGCTTCGCGAAGGGCCAGCTGGCGCGCTCCGAGCTCACCTTCCGCGACTTCGAGATCGTCAAGAACAGCTTCGTGCGGATACTCGCCGCGCACTACCATTCCCGTATAGAATACCCCAAGGCGAAGGAGCGGACGACGTGAGCGGGAACAACCGGGTCGCGCTGGACATGGACGAACTACCCGAACCGCCCTGGGCGGAGCGCTTCCGTCTCTGGCTCGAAAGCCTGCTCGACGGACTCGGCAAGGAGTCGTGGGACCTTTCGGCGGTGCTCTGCGGCGACGCGCTGTCCGCGCGCCTCAACGGCGAGTACCGCGGGAAGGACGGCCCGACCGACGTGCTGTCCTTCCCGCTCGGCGACTGGGTCGAGGAAGGCGCCGAGCGGCGCTACCTCGCGGGCGATCTCGTCATCAGCCTGACCGAGCTCGCGCGGAACGCGGTCACGTTCGGCGTGACGGAGAACGAGGAGCTCAAGCGACTCGCGGTGCACGGAGTCCTGCACCTGTCCGGCATGGACCACGAGACCAACGACGCGGACGAGCCCATGCTCGCCCTTCAGGAAACGATACTCGAACGATTCACGGAGGTTGTCCTATTTTGAAACGAACGAGCATCCTCAAGCGCATCTTCGGAGGTCCGCGGAAAGGCGACGCCGAGCGCGACGGAGACGCGGCGTCCTCCGAACGGCAGGAGATGATCCGAGGAGTGCAGGAGCTGCCCGAGACGGCCGTCAAGGAAGTCATGGTGCCCCGCATCGACGTCGTCTTCCTGCCCGTCGACGCCGACCGCGAGCAGATCGTGTCCACGGCGATCGGCTGCGGCCATTCGCGCATTCCGATCTACCGCGAGACGGCCGACGACGTCGTCGGCGTCCTCTACGTGAAGGACCTGCTCGGCGTGCTCGCCCGCGGCGAGGACATCTCGCTCGAAAAGATCGTCAGGAAACCCTTTTTCGTGCCGGAGTCGAAGCGCATCGACGCGCTCCTCCGCGAGTTCAAGCGCCGCCACGTGCACATCGCCGTCGCCATCGACGAGTACGGCGGCGTCTCGGGCATCGTCTGCCTCGAGGACATCATCGAGGAGATCGTCGGCGAGATCCAGGACGAGTTCGACGACGAGCGCGACGACATCGTGCCGCTCGGCGACTCGGCCTGGCTCTGCGACGCGCGCGTCAACGTCGCCGACCTCAACGAGGAGATCGGCACGGACCTGCCCGAGGACGAATTCGACACGCTCGGCGGCTTCGTCTTCGACCTCTTCGGGAAGATTCCCGCGCGCTACGAAAAGGCTTCCTGGAAGGGAATGGATTTCGTCATCCAGGACATGGACGGCCACAAGATCACGAGCGTGAAGCTCGTGCGCGGCGCGAGGACCGAGGAATCATGACGCGGCGCGAGAACGGAAGAGCCGTGAAACGACACGCGCGGACGGCGACGGCGGTGATCCTGGCGACGGCGCTCGCGTCGTCGTGCGGCTGGACTCCCCCGTGGGCCGCGAAACCGAAGGAACCGGTCGCGGTTCCGCCCGGCCCGAACGTCCTCGGGCCCGCGCCGTCCTCGGACGATCCGGTGGCGCTCTACGAAGCCGGCCGCTTCGAACAGACCGCGGGCGAGTACCTCCGCGCCGTCGAAAGCTATCTCGCGGCCGTGGCGATCAATCCCGCGTACGCCGAGGCGATCGCCGCGCTCGCCGAATCCTATTACGCACTCGACGAATACGACGAAGCCCTGACGCGCGTCCGCGAGGCGCAGCGGCTCCGCCGAGACGACCCCGCGCTGCGGACGCTCGAGGGTTTCTGCCTGCTCGGACTCGGCCGTTCGGGCGACGCCGCCGGCATCTTCGACGCCGTCCTCGCCGCGCGGCCGAACGACCCGGACGCGCGCTTCGGGCTCGGCATGATCGACCTGCGCGCGGGCAAGTATTCCGACGCCGAACGCCGTTTCTCCGACGCCCTCCGCGCCTCTCCGGGCGACGAGCGCATCCTCCTGTCGCTCGCGCTCCTCAAGCTGGACTCGGACGACGTGCGCGGCGCGCTCGCGTTCGTCGAGGAGGCGCTCCGCCGCTTCGGAGACGGGGCGCGGGCGCATTACGTCGCCGCGCGCGTATCGCTCGAATCCGACGATCCCGATTGGGGACCGGAACGCGCCGTGACCGAGGCCGCTCTCGCGCTCGAGCTCCGTCCGTCCTTCGACGCGGCCCGGCGCTTCCTCGCGTCCCTTCTCCACGAGCGCGGCGACCACGAGGGCGCCGCGCGCCTCGCCGAGGAGGCCATCGCGCGGAATCGCGACGACGCGTCCGCGTGGTTCACCCTCGGCATGGCCCGCGCGGCCCAGGCTCGCCTGGACGACGCGCTCTACGCGTTCAACGCCGCCATCGCCCTCAGGCCGGACGACGAGACCGCGCGCATCGCCCTCGAGAACGCCCTCATGGACGGGACGAAGCTCGAGGACGCGCTCCGCATCGACTACGCGAACGCTCATTTCGAGCGCGCCGCCGGATTCCGGGAGCGCTCGGAATACGACCGGGCTTTCTTCGAATACCGCCGCGGCCTTCGCGTGTATCCGTATTCAAAGCCGGGCCGGCAGGCGTACGCGAAGCTCCTCGCGCTCCGCGGCCGACGCGCCTCCTACTATCAGGAGCTGTCGTTCCTGTCCGAGAACGGCAAGGCCGACCAATGGACGCTCGACGAGCTCGACAACACCGGGTCGACGCTCGAGGATTCCGTGGCGGTCCGCTGGAAGGTCGACCAGTTCGCCTTGCCGAAACGGCCGTACGGCATCGCACTGTCGGGCGCGGCGCGTCCCGGCGCGTCCTGGCACGTCGCGGGAGACCTCGTGCTGTCGGCCTACGCGGCGTCGCTGCTCGAATCCTCCTCGAAGGTGGCGACGACGACGCGGACCGGCGGGGCCGCGGATTTCGCCGAGGCGTTCCGCGCCGCGCGCGCGGAAGGCGCGCCGTACTTCGGCCTTTTCGCCGTGGACGAGACCGAGCGCGAGGTGTCGATGCGGCTCGACCTGTACGTGGGACGTACCGGCGCCGCCGCGAAATCGTTCGCGTTCTCCGCGAGCGGCAACGACCGCGTGGCGAGGACCGCCTGGCGCCTCGTCTCCGACCTGGAAGCCGCGCTGCCCGAGCGCGGACGCGTCGTCGTCCGAAAGTCGGACACGGTGGTGATCGACCTCGGCTCGAACGACGGGTTGAAACTCGGGGATCAACTGCTCGTCCTGCGGGGCGGAGCGCTCCGGATCGCCCCCGAGGGCATAGGGCTCGAGTGGGCGAAGGCCGACGAGCTGGCCACGGTGACGGTCACCGCCCTCGACGAGGAGATCGCCGAGGGCACGCTCGCGCGCGTCGGCTTCTTCGACAAGGTGAACGTGCGCGACGAGGTCGTGCGAAAGCCGCTCGAAGCGCCCGTTCCCGCTCCGAAGCCCGGCTCCAAGCCCGCGGCTCCGGCACCGATCGCGCCACCGGAAAGTTTCGGCCCGCCGGAATCGTATCGCGACATCGAACGCTTGTGGTGATTCTGAAAAGGAAAGGTGCGGCGAACGATTGTCGACCGTAGAGACCGAGGTCTGGGGCATACAAGTACCCGCGCCGAATAGGCGAGAGTACTCGCAATATTCGGCGCGGGTACTTGTATGCCCCACCCGGCGGCCTCATTAGGTTTGCCATCGGCTGCTACATTAACCCAGAAGCGCCGCACGACTCGCTAAAGCTCTACGACCTTCGGCAGCGAAGAGCTTTGTTCGTAGGCCCACCAGATCAAAACGAGCCGCGGCGAAGTTTTGCCAGCTAAGGCCCATCTAGAAGTACCCAATCTTTAACCCTCTCTTCCTTCTTCTCGTGATCTCCGTGGTACAAATCTCCGTGCCGACGCTCGAGTACTCGCTAAGGTTCGCTTCATGGTTGACTTTCCGCAGTGTGGCGGATTCATTTGGCGGGTGGAAGCGGTTTCGGCGTGGCGTTAAAATTGTGGTGGGTGGGGTGAGGGAGGGCGTATGGAGATCGTCGATATCGCGGAGGAATACCGGGAGACGTACTGCAACTGTCTCGAGGACTGGTCCGACGAGATGAAGGAAGCCGGGTCCCTGAAAAGCCGGTGGTACGACCGGAACAGGGATCAAGGACTCCGGGTCAAGCTGGCGCGTGACGAGCAAGGGCGCATCGTCGGGATGATCCACTACGCCCCGATCGAGCGGGCGCCGGCGATCGGGGAAGGGCTCTACTACGTCTACTGCATCTGGGTGCATGGCCATAAGAAGGGCGTGGGCGACCATCGCCGCCGAGGCATCGGGAAGGCCCTCCTCGACGCGGCGGAGCGGGACGCGAAAGCGCTCGGGGGCAAAGGCTTGGCCGCGTGGGGCATCACCCTGCCGTTCTTCATGCGGTCGAAATGGTTCAAGAAGAACGGCTACTCGGTGGCCGACCGCGACGGCATGGTCGAGCTTGTCTGGAAATCCTTCGCCGCGGACGCGATCCCGCCGAAGCTCCTCAAGCCGATGAAAAAGCCCGAGTCCGGAACCGACAGGCCGAAGGTGACATGTTTCAGAAACGGGTGGTGCCAGGCGCAGAACATCGCGTG
Source organism: uncultured Treponemataceae bacterium (assembly GCA_964482955.1). Lineage (GTDB taxonomy): Bacteria > Spirochaetota > Spirochaetia > Treponematales > UBA12059 > JAPLSN01. The sequence goes on from CAYZZW010000032.1 coordinate 39,699, forward strand.
CGAGCGGATGAAGCGCGCGGCGGGCGAACTGGGCGGCGCGGTCGATATCGTCGAGATCGACACCGATCGGCGCGACGTCATGGACGACTGGGGCTACGGCGACGCCATCTTCGTCGACGGCAGGCAGGTGGTCACGGGGCCTCCCCCGACCTTGGACAAACTCCGGAGGATCCTGAAAAAGGCCGTCGCTCAACGATTACGGCACGGATAGAACGATCATTCAGCTGTTAAGGTGTCAGACACCCGCCACAATTCAAGTTGTTAACCGGTTTATTTTCTGTGATTAACACCCTTCATTTCCGTGGGCGCATTCGCGCTTTTTTTACTTTTTCCTTGCCAAAAACCGCAAATGACCGTAAAATACAGCCGTCCACCGGACTATCTTCGTGATTCCCGCAGCGTACAATCTTCGCCAAATGACGATTCCGCAAGGAATTGCGTCGGGTGCGGGTTCGCTCGCTCCGGGTGAACGGGACGGTTCGCGGCGACGCACAATTAGAAGGAGGGTATGATGAATACCTATATCAAAGAGGTCCTCGACGGACTGAAAGCCCGCTATCCCTGGGAAACCGAATTCCTCCAGGCCGCCGAGGAAGTCCTCGAGTCGATCGAGCCCCTCATCAACGCCGAGCCCAAATACCAGGCCCAGCGCATCCTCGAGCGCATCACCGAGCCCGAGCGCACGGTCATGTTCCGCGTGCCCTGGATCAACGACAAGGGCGAGTACTGCGTCAACCGCGGCTACCGCTGCCAGTTCAATTCCGCCATCGGCCCCTACAAGGGCGGCATCCGCTTCCACCCGAAGGTCCAGCTCTCCACGCTCAAGTTCCTCGGCTTCGAGCAGATCTTCAAGAACTCCCTCACCGGTCTCCCCATGGGCGGCGGCAAGGGCGGTTCCGACTTCGATCCGAACGGCAAGAGCGAGAACGAGATCATGAAGTTCTGCCAGAGCTTCATGACCGAGCTCGTGAAGCACATCGGCGCCGACACCGACGTCCCCGCGGGCGACATCGGCGTGGGCGGCCGCGAAGTCGGCTTCATGTTCGGCCAGTACAAGCGCATCGCCAACGAGTTTACCGGCGTCCTCACGGGCAAGGGCCTCACCTTCGGCGGCTCGCTCATCCGCCCCGAAGCCACCGGCTTCGGCGCCGTCTACTTCGCCGAGGAAATGGCCAAGGCGAAGGGCGACAGCCTCAAGGGCAAGACCATCTCCGTGTCCGGCTTCGGCAACGTGGCCTGGGGCGCCTGCATCAAGGGGACCCAGCTCGGCGCCAAGGTCGTCACGATCT
>CAYZZW010000033.1:0-38543 GCA_964482955.1 uncultured Treponemataceae bacterium
TTGCCCGCCGCGATGGGAACGATGGCGGTGTTGCCCGACTTGGTGTCGTCCACCGGGCGGGTTCGCGGCGGGGCGCCCGACATTTGGTGCCGCATCGGCTTGTTCCGGGAAAGGTTCGCGGAACATGCGTATACTTGTCCGTATGGCAGTTCACGCTCGTTCCGCCGCGCGGCATGCGAGTCGCTTCGCACGGACGGTCGCCGTCGTCCTCGGACTCGCGACGGCTCCGGGCTTCCTCTTCGCGGAGGGACCGACGGATGCCGCCGCGCTCCCGGCAGGCCTCGAGCCCCTCTCGATCGACGCGATGCGCGCCGCCTCCTACCCGGGCGGCGACTTCGCGCTCGAGCGGACGCTCCCGGAAAAGCCCGCGTACCGGCAGTACGTCGCGTCCTTCCGCTCGGAGGGCCTCAAGCAATACGGTCTTCTCGCGATCCCGAAGACGGAGCGACCGGAGGGCGGGTATCCGGCGATCCTCTTCCTCCACGGGTACATCCCGCCCGCGGAGTACCGGACCACGGAGCGCTACGTGGCCTACGTCGATGACCTCGCCGAGTCGGGTTACATCGTGTTCAAGCCCGACTACCGCGGTCACGGCTCTTCCGAGGGCCGGGCCGACGGGGGCTTCCGCGAGCGCCACTACACCGTCGACGCGCTCAACGCTCTCGGCGCCATGAAACGCATGAAGGAGATCGACGCCGCGCGCATCGGGGTGTGGGGCCATTCGCTGGGCGGCCAGGTCGGACTCCGGGTTATGGTGACGAGCGGCGACATACGGGCGGGTTCGCTGTGGGCCGGCGTCGTGCCGCGCTATTCGGACATCCTGGCGGCGGGGCCGCGCACGCCCTCGGGCATCGCGACGCCGGGATACATCCTCCGCGCAAAGGCTCTTTTGAAATCGGCCCTGGGCGATGTCGCGCCGACCGAGGGGCTGCTCCGCGCCATCACCCCGAACCTCCGGCTCGACCTCCTCGCGGGTCCCGTCCAGCTCCACCACAGCACCCTGGACCATTCCGTGCCCTACGAATATTCCGTCGCCCTGGCCCGGGACCTCGAAGCCGCGGGCAAGTCGGGCGGCTTCTTCACGTACAAGGGCGACGACCACAACCTCGCCAAGGACTACGCGGTCGCGATGAAGCGCACGCTCGAGTTCTTCGACAGGGAACTCAAGACGCGGCGGACGGATGGCTAACCGAGGCGCTCGGGGTCTGGGGCATACAAGTACCCATGGCGAATAGGCGAGAGTACTCGCAAAGCAACGTCGCGGGCGGCGATTCGTGGGGCTGGATACCTTCGTAAGGCTTTACGGAAGTGTGCGGCGGACGGGTGTTGAGCCGGATGGACCGGGGCCTGGGGCGTATAGCTATCCGCGACGAATAGGCGAGAGTACTCGCAATATTCGTCGCGGATAGCTATACGCCCCGCCCGGCTGGTTCATTCGGTTCGTCATCGGGCGCCGTCTGCTTCAGCAGCGCCATACAACGGCACACAGTTCGCCGAATCGCGGCGGGCTTTGTTCGGCCAAGGACCGAGCCGAGTTATCTTATATTAATACCTCTCCCTCTGCTTCGTAACAACGCTTGGGTACTCGCTAAGCTTCGCTCTGTGGTTGCCTTCCAAAGGTAGGTCGATTTCCTCGGGTACCTCTTCGTGTCGCAACCTTGATGTCTTACGCGAAGTAGTCGATGCGGAAGTCGCCGACGCTCCCGAAGCCGAGCGCCCGGTACAGCGACAGCGCGGGGGCGTTGGCTTTCTTGACGAAGAGCGAGGTTCCGCGCCCCTCCGCGGCCAGGCGCGACACCAGTTCGCCGACGACGAGGCGGCCGTAGCCTTGCCTGCGGAAGGCCGGTTTGACGAAGATGCCGCCGAGCTGGTCGCGTCCGAGTCCGCGCGCGTTCGTCTGCGCCTTGGCGACGATCGCATCCCCGGCGAGCGCGACCATCACGAGTTCGCGCTCGAGCGAGCGCTTGAGTCCCGCCGCGGTGGCGTGCCGGTCGAAGGTCGACGGATCGAGGAGCACTTCCTCGAGTTCGTACGCCGTTTGGATCGGAAGGAGCTCGGCGTAATCCGACGCGGTCGCGAAACGGACGCTCGCGCCGGCGGGACAGGGGACCGCAAGGGGTATCGGATCGCGCGCGAGATCGTAATAGTCGACCGTGTCGAGCGGGCGCATGCCGAGGGCGGCTTCGAGGGCGAGCGCGTCGTCGGTCAGGCCCATGCAGGAGAAGGCCGCGTAGTCACGTTCGAGGGCGTGGGCGAGCGCCGCCGCGCGGCCGGAGTCGCCCAACGCGCCGTGAAGGACGGGAAACCATACCCCGCCCTGCTGGAAGAGGATCGCCTTCAGAAGCTCGCCGTCGGGGTCGATTTCCGCGAAGACGGAGCCCGCGCGTTCCGCCGGAAGTTCGAGCGTGCCGTGCGCGAGCAGGCGGCTCGAAAAGCCGGCGCACCAGGTTTCGCGCGCGCGGAGGAAGCGCTCGAGGGCGGGAAGGTCGCGCGGGCCGAGGCGCCGCCAGCCCTGGCCGGTCATCGCTTGGCGGAAAACGGCAGCACGCCGTCCATGGGCACGGCGCCGGTCAGCGCCGCGAAACCGGCGGCGAAGCACTCGCCCGAAAAGCCGTAGACCGCGAGCGATCCGCGGAGGCCGGCCACGTCGATGGTCGACTGGGGGCTCAAGACCGACACGGCGTACGCGCGCTTGCCGGCGGCCACGGCCGCGCGCGCGTACGCCGCGGCGGCGGGATTCGCCACGGCGACGACGACGGTGTCGTACGCGCCGAGCCGCGCGTCGAACGCGTCGCGCTCGGTCGCCACCGGCTGGTTCCACGGCTGCGAACTGAAATAGAAGGTGTCCGCCTTCGGGAAATAACGCTTGCCTTCCGTAAAGAATTCCTGATACTGCGACGCGAGGAGCGTGCGGCCGGCTTTCGCGGGATCGAGCGGCAATCCCGAGCCGCCGAGCTTCGTCACCGAGCGGAGGGCTTGGGCGGCGAAGAACGCGTGCGCCTCCTCGGTGCCGAGCTTCCGCGCGACGTCGGACGCGGGGGTGATGCCCGAAGCGCCGAGCGGCTTCAGGTAACGCAGCTTGCTTTCGATGACGCGCCTTGCCGATTCGAGGACGCGGTCTCGAAAGGGTCCCTTGGCGCGGTACTTCGCGAGGAGCGTCTTCCACGCGGCGTCGTCCGGCGACAGCGTGCGCGAGATCATGAGAAGGTCGTTGCCCGCCAGGATCGCCCGTTCGCAGGTTTCCGCGAAACCTCCCGCGAGGGCGGCGCCGGTCATGAAGAGGTCGTCCGTGACGACGATCCCCTCGAAGCCGATCTTCTTCCTGAGCACGTCGTCGAGGAAGTAGCGCGACAGCGACGCGGGCGAATGGTCCTTCGTGACGCGCGGGTACGCGAGGTGGCCGCTCATCACGCCCGCGACGCCCTCTGCCGCGAGGACGCGGTACGGCACGAGCTCCCGTTCCCAGATGGTCTTTTCGTCGGCGTCGATGACCGGCAGGACGCCGTGCGAATCGTATTCGGTGTCGCCGTGCCCGGGAAAGTGCTTGGCTGTGCAGACGACTCCGGCCGACGCCATGCCCTTGGCGAACGCGGCGGCGAGCGCGGCCACCTCGATCGGGTCGTCGGAGAAAGCGCGCGGGCCGATGATCTGCGAGCGGGGCCGCGTCGCGAGGTCCACCGTCGGCGCGAAGTTCATGGTGATCCCGAGGGCGGCGAGCTCGAGACCGATGTAGCGCGCGGACTCGTACGCGTCCTGGGTGTATCCGGACGCGCCGATGGCCATGGCTCCCGGCGTGACGATGGTGGCGCCTTTCACGTGGCGGATCCAGCCGCCTTCCTGGTCGGTGGCGACGTAGGGCGGGATGCGGTGCCTGGTGGAAGCGGCGGCGGCCTGGATCTTCGCGACGGCGCGCGCCACCTTGTCCGTGTCGTCCGCGTTCCAGCCGAAGAGCTTGACGCCGCCGAGGGCGCGGCGCCCGATCCAGTCGAGGAGAAGTTCGGGCGGATCGTCGCCCGGATAGGTCATCATGAAAAGCTGGCCGAGCGTCTCCTCGTCGGAGAGCGACGAAAGGAGGGCGTCCGCCGACGGCGCCCTGTCGCGCGGCGCGTTCCAGAAGTCCGGCCGCTCGGCGCCCGAGGCGACGAGGAAGCACGCGGCCGCCGCTATCAGGAGCGCGTTCCGTCTCATGCGTCCCAATCCGCTACCGGTACGCGGCCCCGCGGAGCTCGTCGATGTACTGCGCGGCGCGGTGCGCGGCTATGGCGCCGTCCGACGCCGCGGTGACGATCTGGCGGAAGGGCGTGGCGCGTACGTCGCCGGCGGCGAAGAGGCCGGCGATCGACGACTCCATCACTTCGTTCGTGACGATGGCGCCCGTATCGTCCTTGGCCGCGTCGGGCACGAGCGCGGTCTGGGGTTCGGAACCGACGAAGACGAAGACCGCGTCGGCGGGCTCCTCGTAGCGCTCATGCGTGTCGACGCGCTCGAACACGACCGATTCGACCTTCGCGCTCCCCTTGATCTCGACGACCACGTGGTTGAAGCGCGTGTCGATCCTTTCGTTGGCGAGCACTCGTTCGGCCAGGCTCTTCTGCGCGCGGAAGCGGTCGCGACGGTGTACCATCACCACCTTCGACGCGAGCTTCGAGAGGAACATCGCCTCGTCGCACGCGGAATCGCCGCCGCCCACGACCACCATCGTCTTGCCCTTGAAGAAGGGGCCGTCGCAGGTGGCGCAGTACGACACGCCGCGGCCGGCGAACTCGGCTTCGCCCTTCACGTCGAGCTTCCGGTGCTTCGCGCCGGTGGCGAGGATGACGGTCTTCGAGCGGAGCTCGCCCTCGCTCGTCGCCAGGACGAAGGCGTCGCCGTCCTTGCGGAGCGAATCGACGGTCGCTGACAGGAAGGCGGCGCCGAAGCGTTCGGCCTGTTCGCGCATGACCTCCGCGAAGTCGAAGCCCGGGGTCGGTTTCACGCCCGGATAGTTTTCGAGCGAGTCGATGACGAGAGCCTGCCCGCCGGGAGCCATCTCCTCGACCACGAGGGTATCGAGCGAGGCGCGCGCCGCGTATTGCGCCGCGGCCAATCCGGCCGCGCCGGCGCCGATGATGATTACGTCCCTGTCAGCCATGGTCCCCCCGTTTTTCCCGTCCGGTTCTTGGACGACGAGTTCGAATTGATTACTATGGAAAGGATGATGCAGACACGAATATATCCGACCGCGGGGCGTCCGGCAAGGCTCGCGTCCGCCGTCCGCGCGGCCGCGTTCGCCGCGTTCGTCCTTTTCATCGCGTCGGCCCTTCCTGCCGCGCCCCGGCCCTACCCGCTCCCGGACCTGGAGCCGTCCGCGTGGGCGCTCGAAGCCGCGGGCGCGCCCGATCCCATGCCGGTTTCTTCCTTTGTAAAAGCCGCGCTCGACTTCTCGGCCGCCGAAGCGACGCGAAGGACCGGAATCGAAGCGAAGCTCGCCGCCCTGCTCGACGATGCGGCCGCGGAAGCGGCGAAGCTCGCGGACCCGTACGCCCGGGGCGAAGCGCTCCTCGCCTTCCTCCACGAACGCGTCTTCGCGCGCTACGTCGAAAACCAGACCCTCGTCGACGCCGCGCTGGACTCGGGCGCGTACAACTGCGTGAGTTCCGCCGTCGTCTACGCGGCGTTCGCCAAGGCGATCGGCCTCGACGTGTCCGGCGTCGCCACCGTGGACCACGCCTTTTGCGCCGTGGACGTCGGGAACGGCAAGCTCGTGGACGTGGAGACGACGAATCCGTACGGCTTCGATCCCGGCACGAAAAAAGAGTTCACCGATTCATTCGGGAACGCCACCGGGTACGCCTACACGCCGCCTGGCGCCTATTCCAGGCGACGGGCCATCGGCGAGCGCGAACTCCTGTCGCTCGTGCTCCGGAACCGCGTCACCCTCGCCGAACAGCGCGGCCGCTGGGAAGACGCCTTCTCGATCGCCGTGGACGTCCACGCCTTCCTCGGCACCGCCGAATCGGCCGAGTTCCTTCGCGGGAGGCTGTCGAATCTCGTCTCGGCCCTGAACCAGGCGAGCGCCTTCGACGAGACCCTGCGCTTCGTGGCCGCCTTCGAGAAGGCGTACGGCGCCGACGCGGCCACGGCCAAGCTCGCCGACCTGACCTCGCACAACCTGCTCGCGTCGCTCGGGTCGCAAAAGCGCTGGGAAGACGGCGTGCCGTTCGCGGAAGCCCGCGTCGCGTCCGGCGCCGACGCGGACGGATCCGCGCGCGACTTCCTCCGCGCCTCGGTGCTCGATCCCTTCACGGCGTTCGTGCGCCAGAAGCGCTGGGCGGAGGCGGAAGCCCTCCTCGAGCGGATCGGTTCGCGCCTGCCACCCGACGAGCTGGCCTCCACGCGCGCCCTCCTCCACGACGCGAAAACCGCGGACGCGGTGATGACGAAACCGTTCGCCGACGCTGAAAAGGAAGTGGAAACCGCCTACTCGGCCGGATACCTTACGAAGGCGCGCTACGGCGAATTCATCGAATACCTGTACAACAAGGAATCCGTGGCGGAAGCCAAGCGCTCCGGCTGGCTGGCGGGCGCGGCCGTGCTCGAACGGGGACTTTCGAAAATTCCCGGCAACGCGACGCTCAGGAAAAACCGGACCATCATGCGCGACAACTACGTGGCCGAGACGCACAACAAGTTCGCCGCCCTCTACAACGCCGGACGCTTCAAGGAAGCGAAGGACTTCGTCGAAGCCGCTCTCAAACTCGTCCCCGACTCGAAACGCCTGAAAGACGACCTCTCCCTCGCCGTAAAGGCGCTGAACGGGTGAGAAAACCCGCCGCGATTCGTTCGGTGTCATGGCCATCGTGCGGCGCTGCTGGGGCCGTTAGGCGCCCGATGACGAATCGCATGTGACCGCCGGGCTGGGCATACAAGTACCCGCGCCGAATATTGCGAGTACTCTCGCCTATTCGGCGCGGGTACTTGTATGCCCTAGACCCGGTCTGATCGATCCGACAACCGCCCGCCGCACCATCTCGTCAGTCTTGGGTACGAGTCGCGGTTCGCTTGAACGAATCGAGGCGCGCGGAGAGCGCCTGTATCGCCTCGAGCGCCTCTAGGAGCCCCGCGCGGGCTTCGTTCGCGAAGGCTTTTTCGTCCTGGAAGGAGATCGCCTCTTCTCTCAGCGCGTCGCGGGCGGCTTCGAGCGGCATCCCGAGGTCGTGGACGAAATGCCGGAAGCGCATGACGTCGAGGAGCTCGCGCTCCGAGTACTCGCGGCGGCCGGAGGCGCTCCGCGCGGGCTCCGGCAGCCAGCCGGCCTCCTCCCAGTAGCGCAGGAGGTGCGCCTTCACGCCGGCGATCCGTTCGACGTCGCCCGTGGAATAGCGGCGCACTACAGGTCCCGGTAATCGCGCCTCGACGCGTGGAACTCGAGCTCGAGCGGCACCTGGCCGAAGCCGAGGTCGCTCCGGATCTTGTTCTTGAGGTACGAACGGTACGATTCCGTCACCACGTCCGGCTTCGTGGCGAAGACGACGAACTTGAGCGGATTGACCGACGCCTGCGTCATGTACCGGATCTTGAATTTCGTCTTCATGCCGACGGGGGGCGGATACGCCTCGAGCCACTTTTCCAGGAAGCGGTTGAGCTTGCCGGTCTCGATGCGCGTGTTGAGCTGGTCGAAGATCCGCGTCGAGGTGTCGAGGAGCTTCCCGACGCCCGTGCCTTCCTTCGCGGACAGCGCGATGATCGGCGCCCACGCCATCTGCCCGAAGAAGTAGCGGAGCTTGTCGCACGCGGCCTCGAAGCCGTTCCTGATGTCCGGCATCGTGTCCCACTTGTTGAGCGCGAAGACGACGCCGCGTCCCTTTTCCGTGGCGAGCGCCGCGATCTTCTTGTCCTGGTCGGTGAGTCCCTCGAGCGCGTCGATCATGAGCACGACGAGGTCGCACTCGTCGATCGTGCGGATGGCGCGGTTCACCGAGTAGTACTCGACGTCCTCGGTCACCTTCTTCTTGCGCCTGATGCCCGCGGTGTCGAGCACCGTGAAGCGGCGCCCCTTCCAAGCGAAGCTGCCCTCGACCACGTCCCGCGTGGTGCCGGGGATGTCGCTCACGATGGACTTTTCCTCGCCGAGCAGGCGATTGAGCAGCGTGGACTTGCCGGTGTTTGGCTTCCCGATGAACGCGACGCGCACGTCTTCGTGGTGGTCTTCGTACGCCTCGACCTTCGAGAAATCGAGGCGCTCGACTACCTTCTCCTCGAGCTCCGCGATGTTGCGGCCGTGCGCCGCCGACACGAAGACGATGTCGCCGAAGCCGAAGCGGGCGTAGTCCCAGCCGCGCGCGTCCCGCTCGGGGCTGTCCGCCTTGTTGACGACGAGGAGCACGCGGTCCGCGATCTTGCGGAGCTTGGCGGCGAACTCCTCGTCCTCGGGCGTGATCTCGGTGATGTCCACGACGAAGACGACGAGGTCGGCGCGGTCGGCGGTCTGGAGGCTGCGCTCCGACACGAGCTCGTCGAGCCCCTCGCGCTCGAGCTTGAAGCCGCCCGTGTCGACGAGGAGGACGCGGTGGCCCGAGCCGCGGAACTCGCACTCGGTGGCGACGGGATCGCGCGTGACGCCGGGCGTGGGATCGGTGATCGCCTTCCGCACGTGGAGGAGGCGGTTGTAGAGCGTCGACTTGCCGACGTTCGGCCGTCCGACCACCGCCACGACGGGCAGGTTGCGGTAACGCGTCCGGCCCTTCGGCGCCTCGTCCGCCGGAAGATCGGCGTCCGCCGACGGACTCGCGCCGCCGGAGGCCGAGCCTTCGCCTTTACCGGGCGCTTTCGGCGCTTTTTTCGCGGCGCGGCCGGACGCGGCCTTCGCGTCTTCGCCGGAACTTCCCTTCGCGGAACGCGGCGCGCGCGCCGAGGCGGTTTTCTTCGCGGCGGCGGGGCGGCCCGAACGGGGGCGTTCGCGCCCGGCAGATGAGGTTCTTTTCACGGCAATTCCTTGGGTGTCGGCGCCGCGCCTTTCAGCGCAGCGATCCGGTTTCGGCGTCGATGCGGGTCTTGAGGTAGCCTTCGATTTCCGCCGGCGAACTCATCGACATGACTTTATCCGCGATCGTCTTCGCCTCGTCCGTACGCACGTTCCGGATGAGGCGCTTGGTTTCGGGGATGCTCACCGACGACATCGAGTACTCGTCCAGCCCGAGCCCGAGCAGCACGACCGCCGCGTACGGGTCCGCGGCCATCTCGCCGCACATCCCCACGGGGATCTTCGCCTCGTGCGCGGCGTCGATGGTGCGCTTGATGAGCCTGAGCACCGCGGGATGGAAGGGCTGGTGGAGGTAGGCGACCTTTTCGTTGCCGCGATCCACCGCGATCGAGTACTGGATGAGGTCGTTCGTGCCGATCGAGAAGAAGTCGGCGTGGCGCGCGAGGATGTCGCTCGTCATGGCCGCCGACGGGATCTCGATCATGATGCCGACCGGGATGTCCTTGCGGTACGGCACGCCGTGCCTGTCGCACTCCTCGCGCACGAGCCCGAGGAGCGCCAGCGCCAGCTCGAGCTCCTCGACGCCGGAGATCATCGGGAACATGATGCGGACGTCGCCGTGCACGGAGGCGCGCAGGATGGCGCGGAGCTGGGTCTTGAAGACGTCCTGCCGCGACAGGCAGAAGCGGATGGCGCGCCAGCCGAGCAGCGGGTTCTTCTCGTTCTCGTCCTCGAGCTCGCGGAGGGCCTTGTCGCCGCCGATGTCGAGCGTGCGGATGGTGACCGGGCGACCGCCCATCGACTTGAGCACGCTGCCGTAGGCCTCGGCCTGTTCGTCCTCGCCCGGGATGTGCCCGGGCTGGAGGAACAGGAACTCCGAGCGGAACAGGCCCACGCCGTCCGCGCCGTAGCGGAGCGCCCCGGCCGCCTCTTCCGGCACTTCGATGTTGGCCTTGCAGAGCACTTTCCGGCCGTCGCGCGTGGTCACGGGCTCGGCGGCGCCCTCGAGCAGGCCGCGCTCGCGCGCGATGAGACTTTCCCGCAACTTCGTGAAAAGCGACAGCGTCTGCTCGTCGGGATCCACGATGACCGTGCCGCCGCGGCCGTCCACCACGAGCTCGTCGTCGGCGTGGATCTCGTGCATCACCTTGCCGAGACCGAGCACCGCGGGGATCTCGAAGGCGCGCGCCAAAATGGCGGTGTGGCTCGTGCGGCCGCCCTGGTCCATCACGATGGCCTTCACGCGGTCGCGGTTCATGGAGATGAGGTCGCTCGGCAGGAGGTCGTGGGCGACGAGGATCACGTCGTCCTTCAGGTTGGCGAGCGACAGGCGCTCGCGGAACAGGAGATGGTTCAGGATGCGGCGGGACACGTCGCGGATGTCCGCGGTGCGCTCGCGGATGTAGGGATCGTCGATCTCGGACAGCTGCTGGACGAGTTCCTGCTCGAGCTGGAGGATGACCCACTCGACGTTGCGCAGGTTGGAGCGGAGCGATTCCTCCATGCGGTCGAAGAGATCCGGATCCTGCATCATGAGGAGGTGCGCGTCGAAAATGGCGCCCTGCTCGTCGCCCATCTCGTCGCGGGCGCGGTCGCGGAGCTCCTCCACCTCCACCTTGGCCTTGTCGACCGCGGCCTGCAGGCGGGTCCACTCGGAGGCCACCTCGGTGTCCTTGATGGAATACGTCGGTACCTGCGCGTTTTCGTCGTCGTAAAAGACGAACGCGCGGCCGATGGCGACGCCTGGGGATGCCGGGATGCCCGTGAACTGCTTCATTCCGCCTGAATCGTACCCCCAACGGGGTATTTTAGTCAAACCGACAGTTCGCGGGAAAATCAGCCGCGGAGCCATGGAGGGACAGGGAAAGCCGAGGGGAACGGTCTTTGGCGAAGCCGGGGCGATTCAGAAACTTGCGCCCGAGATTCCGCGCGAATAGAGTAGAATCGGCAAACCAGGGAAAGAATCAGCCCACTCGGGAGGGACCATGTTCGCGAAGACATACTTCCCCGCTCTCGTCATGTGCCTGTACTCGTTCGAGCGGCTTTTCTGCCAGGAGCCGATCGCCGGGAACGTCGAAGCCGGCACTTCCTACGCTCGCTTCAAGGCGGCCTCGAATCCCTGGGTGGGGACGGAACCCGCGCCCGAAGGCTACCGATCCGGAAAGCCGAGCAACATGACGTACGCCAGGGGCTATGGAGACTTCGACGGCGACGGCACGCAGGATATCGTCATCTGCGTAGGGTTCCTGGAGAAGAGACAGTGGCGACCCGAGATCTACCTGGGAGACGGGAAAGGACGCTACAAGAAGGCCGACTCCAAGGTGCTCGCCGACGCGGGGCCTGGAGCTACCTGGCCGCGCAAGCTGCTGGTGGCCGATTTCAACGGAGACGGCCGGGACGATTTCCTGGTCATCTCGACGGGCTGGGACGCGGCGCCCTGGCCTGGCGATTTTCCCCATCTCTACCTTTCGGGACCCGATGGCAAACTGCGTTTCCAGAAGGGTTACGAATCCATCGTCGGTTTCTTTCACGGTGGCGCGTCCGGTGACCTTGACGGCGACGGCGACATCGACGTGCTTCTCGCCAACGGCGGCGCCCGCGGGCCGGATGGAAATCCGAGACAACCCTGCATACTTATCAACGACGGAAAGGGATCCTTCACCGTCGACCGTACGGGGATCCCGGGCTCGCTCGTGGACCTCCCCTTCTTTTCGGCCGAGCTTGTCGACGTGGACGAAGACGGCCGGCTCGATCTCCTCGCAGGCGGCGACGAGAAGATCTATTACGAGGGAAAAGTCTACGACGGGGTGGCCACCGCCGTGTACTGGGGTACGGGAGACGGAACGTTCAGCGACGGTAGCAGGACCGTCATTCCCGAGATCCTCAAGTGGGGCGCCGTCCTGGACTTCATCGCCCAGGATATCGACGGTCATCCGGGCAAGGAGCTGATCGTACTTCGCACCACGAGCTATATCGACCTGTTCTACAAGGGCTACAAGATACAAATCCTCAAGCGCGGCCCAGAAGGTTCATTCACCGAAACCCAGGTGATCACCGACGAGAACGCGCCCTGGATCGATTGGCTCAGGCTCAAGGACGTCAATGGCGACGGAACGCTCGACCTGATCCACGACGACAAGAAAAGCCTCTTGGCCTGGCTTGGTGACGGAAGCGGAGCGTTCGGGAAGCGTTGAGAGAGGGATCACTACGCCCTTGGCCGCGGAGCACGAACGCTTCGAAGAGCTCAAGAGCCTTGTCTTCATCGAACGCAAGGAGAACGCCATGCTCCTGTGGCCGTCGGGAGCGGGGAAGACTCATCTCCCACCCTCAGTGTCAGCGTCGGTGATAATTTGCCGGAATTGGTCGGGGGGAATTTGCCGGTTTCCTGTCCATAACCCTACGTCGTAGGGGAGAAGTATGGGGCTCAGCCCCCGTAAGATGGAGTCACCACAACACCCATCTACGGAGAGAGCCCCATGGACAGGGAGAATCGTATGCTGGATGCGCGACTACTACAAGCGCAGGGCCACACCCAAGTGGAGATCGCCGGGATACTCGGCGTCTGCGAGCGGACGGTCAGGAACTACCTCAAACAGCTACCGCGAGCACGAAAGGGCCCGAAACGGCCGAGCAAGCTGGATCCGTTCAAGCAAATCATACTCGATCAGCTCGAAGCCAACCCGTCATACAACGGGGAGCTCATCCTCGAGCGCATAATCCGAATGGGCTACACGGGGAAAAAGACCGTCATGAAGGAGTTCGTCGCGAAAGCGCGCCGGCGTCTCGCGGCCACGGCGGTCCAGCGTTTCGAGACGGAGCCCGGGCGCCAGGCACAGGTGGACTGGAAAGAGTTCGGGAAGCAAGTCATCGATGGCCGCGAGACGAGGCTTTATGCTTTCGTCATGGTGCTCGGCTACTCCCGGAAGCCCTTCGTCCGGTTCACGACAGACATGCGCCAGCCGACGCTCCTTGCTTGCCACGAGCTCGCCTTCGACCATTTTGGCGGCGTGCCGGAGGAGGTTCTGTATGACAACATGCGGACCGCCTTCCAGCCCGACCAGGATGGCCAGTGGCGCCCCGCGAAGCGGCTTGCCGCGCTGGCGGTGCACTACGGCTTCGTTCCCAAGCGTTGCCGCGTCCGCAGGCCCGAGACGAAGGGCAAAGTCGAGCGGGCGATCGGCTATCTCGACAACAACTTCTGGCCGCGGATGGACGGAGAGTCCTTGAGCCTTTCCCTGCTCAACGATCGCGTCGGGGAATGGCTCGAAGCGATCGGCGCGAAGCAGATAGCGGACCTCGGGGAAAGCCGAGCCGAACGCTTTGCGAGGGAGTCGCCGCTCCTTAAGGCCCTCCCGACGGTCGATTTCGACTCCCGTGAGGTCGTGCCTGTCGTCGTCTCAAGGGAATCAACGGTCCGCTTCGAGTCGAATCGCTATTCCGTTCCGCCCGAGCTCATCGCCACGACGGTGCTGCTCTACGTACATCCCCTGACGCGCCAGGTGGAGCTTTTTGCCGACGGCAGGAGCGTCAGGTCCTTCCCGCTGGCCGCGCCTGGAACCAAGACGCTGTTCGTATTCGAAGAGGACCGCACGGAGCTTGCCATGCGTTGGGCCATGGACCGATCGCGGCTGTCGGTTCGGAGGACGCCGCGTCGCCGCCGCGTCGCCATCGGCGCGGACGTCGATGTGCGGCCACCGTCACTCTATGATTCATATGCGGGACTCGCGGAGGCAGGCGCATGAGCGGCGAAACATCCCAAGGAACGCTGCTCGCCAATCGTATGGAGGAGCTCGGCCTTGGTTTTATGGCCGCTTCCGTCGAGACGTTCCTGTCCGACCAGTCGCACAAGGAGGCGACGCTCGTCGAATCGCTGAGGGACCTCCTGGATATCGAATACTTCGCCCGCAAGGAACGCACGGCGCGCACGAGGCTCAAACTCTCCGGCATGCCGCAGTCCAAGCGGCTCGATGAGTTCGACTTGTCCTGGCTCAAGGGAGGCCTGACGCGCGAACGCTTCGAGGAGCTCAAGAGCCTTGTTTTCATCGAGCGCAAGGAGAACGTCATGCTCCTTGGGCCGTCGGGAGTGGGGAAGACGCATCTCCTGCTCGCCCTTGGCCAGAAGGCATGCCTTTCGGGCTACACGGCGTACTACATGACCTGCCGCGACGCCATCGAATCGCTCCTCAAGGCGCGCGAGCAGAACCGGCTCAAGCGACGGCTCGCATGGCTCCGCAAGCCGCATGTTCTCCTTCTGGACGAGGTCGGCTATGAGCCGCTCAGTCCCGAGCAAGCCCACGTGTTCTTTCAACTGATCAACGCGCGGTATGAGACTGGGTCGATTGTCATGACGTCGAACAAGACCTTCGCAAAGTGGGCGGAGCTCATGTCAGACGAAGCCGTCGCAACGGCTATGCTCGACAGGCTCCTGCATCACGCCCACGTTGTGAGCCTGAAAGCGGATTCGTACAGAATGAAGGAGCGGCTGAAGGTTGGGGCGTCCAATTCAGTCGGCTACGCCTTCGAGTGATTGGCGGAAACCGGCAAATTCAAACCGACTAAAACCGGCAAAACGAAACCGACCTTGACACTCAGTCCGGCAAAACGAAACCGACCTTGACACTGGTACAAGGCACCTCGGGGAGCAGCAAGTGGAATTCTGGTGCCAGGCACCTCCTATGGGATACAGTATTAGAAACAAAAAATTCGGTGCCAGGCACCCCAGGGAGCGGCCAGCCCAGCCAAAATTATGGTGCCTGGCACTACGGGGCACGCGTCCTACATTCTCCGCCGGAACTTTAATTTCGGTGCATGGCACCACGGGGCGCCAGAACTTCTTCGCCCCCTCGCGCCGTGACGCTGGCGGGGCAGGATCGGGCGGGCATGGATTCCATCTGACGCCGCCGCGTCCGTGGAGACGGCGGATTCGCCTTGGCTGGAATATTAACTCTACCGATGCAACCGGCGCTACCGCGCCGACACCGCAATCCGGAACCCGACGGAGCCGTCGCTCCGGCTGCTCGGAGTGCCATTGAACCGAACGGCCGAGCGCAGGGAGCCTCCGCCGCGGAGCCAGGAACCGCCCCGCAGAATCCGAGACGTCCCAGAGTTCACGCCCGTCGGGTTCGTCTGGCTGCCCGTGGCGTACGCGCCATCCCAATCCCAACACCACTCCCACACGTTGCCGTGCATGTCGTAGACCCCATACCCGTTCGGCGCAAAACTGCCTGCTGGTGTCGTCTTATTCCGGTATTCGCCCGTGACGTTCCCGTTGTACGGATTGTTGCCATCGTAGTTAGCCTGGCTTGTCGTGACATTGTTCCCCGTGCTGAAGGGCGTCGTCGTCCCGGCGCGGCACGCGTATTCCCATTCGGCTTCCGTTGGCAATCGGTAGCCGTTTGCCGTAAAGTCGCAAGTGACCGCGTCCCAGGAGGCGTCCGTGGACGTGGGCACCGCGCCCCATACCGCCGGATCCGTCGCGTTTTTGATCTTGTAGGCGGGTTTGAGCCCTTCCTTTATAGAGCGCTTGTTGCAGTACACGAGGGCGTAGTACCAGCTCACCTGTTCCACCGGAAGCTTGTCGCCTTTGAAAATACTCGGGTTCCACCATCCCATCACCGCCTGCCATTCGGCTTGCGTCACTTCGTACGCCCCCAGGTAGAAGGTGCCCACCGTCACTTGGTGCTGGACTTCGTTGCTATACCGCTGGGGTTCGCTTGCGGGGCTACCCATCGTGAATATGCCGCCGGGAATTTTTACCATGTTGTTGGCCGCGCGCTCGGGCGCGGCGGCGGCTGGCGTTTGGGATTGGACAGGCGGGGTGTCGGGTTGTTTAGCGGAGCTTTGAGACTTCACTTCGAAGACGAAGTCGCCTTTGTCGAGCTTAGGATCCTGGATTTTGCCGTATTGCGGGTGTTGGCTGCTGTGGGTGTAGTTCACGACGGTTTCGTCGAGGAATTCGCCGAGTTCGGCGCCGGTGACGTAACCGTCGGAGTTGCGGTCGGCGTCGCCGCGAAGAGCTTCGACGAACTGGGCGCGGAAGACGGATTTGTCGGGGACTTCCTCGTCGGCGGAGCCGGAGGTGATGAACTGACGCACCGGTTTCAAGGTCTTTTCCGTGATATTGGCCGGCACGGCGCGCGTGACGTTGAAGATGGAGCCGGAAAAGCAGGAGTCGAAAAGGAATAGGGCGTGCCTGCTTTGTATGCGCTTGGCCCAAGTGTCGAACAGCTGCATTTCAACGGCTTTCCGCACGAAACCTTTATTGTCATTGTTCGGGTTCGGAGCGTCGATCGGCACGATGTAGCCCATATCGCGGCCGTCCGCGAACTTCATGGTATAGCCGTGCCCCGCGTAGTAGAAAAGCAGGCGGTTTTCCGGATCGAGACCATAGGCGTCGATGAAGTCCTCGTAGGCGGTTTTCATCGCTTCCATGCCCAGATCGCGCTTGACCTCGACCTGGAAGCCGGACTCACCGAGCAGCGCCGCCACTTCGTCGACGTCGGTTTCCACGCCAGGCAGTTTCGGCCACCCGGACGAGTACCGCGAATTGCCGATCACCAGGGCGTACGATCCCTTGAAGTTCCCGATGGCGCTTCCGCCGGCCGACTTGATGGTCAGCCCGCGAGTTTGTGCCCACGCCCCAGCCAACACCGCCAAACCAAGTACTGCCGCCATCGGCCTTCGAATATTCTTCATGTCGCCTCCGCGATTCGCGTTCGATTAACCGCCGGAAATATTATTGTAACGTACTAACCATGCGCTTGCAACTCTCGTATGGAGAGCGGCGACTCGCGGGGTTATGTATCCGGACGGGACTTTCCGGGAAGGTGCGACGGACAGGTGTCGGACTGTATAGGCGGTCGCATCCGCGCCGCCATCGGGCGCAGGGTGTCCCCAGTAAAGCCGTGCCGCCGACCGCGTGTTCGCGACTCGTGTATGATTTTTCCGAACGGCAGAAGGGCAGAACGCCCCCTCGCCCCCCCCACCCCAGCCAGCGCCCTGCCAACGTTGGTCCATGATCCACACTCTACACTTGCGGTCCATCAGGGAAAGATTGAATCATGGCACTGCGTACTCATATGTAGTCTGTTAGTGCCGCTTGAACGATCAGAATCTATAGCCATACACAACAAACTTCAAACGATACATTAAAGACTCGTCATTGACAGGGTAAAGAATCTGAAACGAAGTTACATTACCAAAAAAAGCAAGATGTAGACGAAGATCAACAGATCCAACGAGATATGCGCCAAAAAGCGGCGAATAGCCTAAAGATGTACTTAATCCCAAGTTCCAGCTTGCCATGTCATCAGATCCGTTAAAATCAAAGTAACAGGCTGTAAACTTCGACCATGTATTGTCGCTAATCCAAAATCCTATTCTTGCGTTCAAATCATAATCCAGAAGCGGGGTTAGAAATAATCCTCCCCCGATTCCAACATACCAAGGTAAAAATCCGTTCGAATCGGAACGCTGAAATATTAATGCGAAATTGCATCCATCGGTATATGTATCCGCATTAGCATCTAAAATGTCTGAAAACACAAATCCCTCTGCTAATAAGTAGATCGAATCGGTATAATTCCCGGGGATCCAGACCATGTTGTTTGGCACGTGTTCGGGGACGGCGGCTACCGGGGTAGTATCCTTCAAGTCCAGCTTGATGGTGGCGGTTTGGTCTTCCTTGACGGACACGCGGGCGCTGCCTTTCCAGGTGGCGCCTTTGATGGTGGCGGTGGCTACAAGGTCGTAGTCGCCGATAGGGCCTTCGTAGTCCAAGGGGGCGGTGCCGATCTTGACGCCGTCTAAGACCAACGTGGCGTCGGCGTCCGGATTCGTCGTCACGACGAGGTTGCCTTTTCTTCCTTCGAACGCGAAGACTCGGGTTTCTGTGGCGCCTTTGGTCCTTGGATTCACCGTGACCGACCATTCCTTGTATCGGACGTCGTTCGGTACAACGCGGAGTTCCGCGTCGCGGAAGGGTAGCTTCATGGTGAACGGGAGGCTGCCTTTCGGGTTGCCGTCCACGTACACCGTGCCGGGCATGTTCGCGGTTTCCTTGACGTCCAGCGTGAAAAAGTTCGGAGTGAGCGTCAGGCTCACGGAGGTGGCCTTGCCGTCTTCGACGATGACGGATTGGCGTTTCGTATCGTAGAGGTCGCGCGTGAGGACGAGTTCCCACGAGCCGGACTTGAGCTTGTCGAGATTGAGGACGCCGTTCGTCATGGTGCCGCGCTTTTCGCCGTTTAAAAGCACGTCCACGCCGTCGGGCGGGTCGCAGCGGAGGGACAACGAGCCGAACTTGGGTTTCAAGGTGACGGTCACGCTCACTTTCGCGTCCGCGATGGTGACGGACGTCGTGAACGGGTAATACAGGTACGCGCGGTCCTGGGCTTCCAGGCGATACTCGCCCGGCTCCACTTGCTCGCTGAAGCTGGGCGTGTCGCTCCATGACTTCACTTCCGTGCCGTCGTGCCCGAGCAAGCGCACGTCCACGCGGATGTCGTCCGGTACTTTCACGCTGAGGAACTGCGGCTTGGCTTTCTTCTGCGGCACGTTGGCCTGCGGCGCGGCGTTTTCCAGCGCTTTCTGCGCGGCGTTCTGGTTTTGCGCCGTCGCGTCCTGTTGGCCGTTCGCGGGCGCGGCTTGCTGGTTGTTCTGAGTCTGCCTGTCGGTCTGCTTGCCGGCCGCGCCCTTCACCTCGAACACGAAGTCGCCCTGGTCCAGCTTGGGATCGTTGATCTTGGCGTACTGGGGATGCTGGGGGTTCGACATGTCTCTCGTGTACATGATGACGTTTTTCTTGATGAAGTACCCGAGCTCGGCGCCGGTCACGTAGCCGTCCTTGTCCAAGTCGCCCTGCCCTTCGAGGGCTTTGACGAATTCGCCGCGGAAGATCGACTCGTCCGGCACGGACTCGTCGGCGCTGCCGGCCGTGATGAACTGGCGGACCGGTTTCATCGTCTGTTCGTTGATGAACGCGAGCTCGGAGCTGTCGGCGCGGATTTCGTTGAATACGGAACCGGAAAAGCAGCTGTCGAACACGAAGAGGACGTGGCGGCTCTGGATCATCCGCGCCCAGGCGTCGAACTGCTGCATGTTGATCGCCTTGCGCATGAAGCTGACCTTGTTGGAATTCGGAAGCGGCGCGTCCACCGGGACGATGTAGCCCATGTCGCCGCCGGCCGCGTGGGGCATGGTGTGACCGTGCCCGGCGTAGTAGAAGACGAGACGGTTGCCCTCGATCATGCCGTATTGGCCGATGAAGTCTTCGTACGCCTGCTTGAGGTCGGAAGAAGACAAGTCCCACTTGGGATCGACCTTGAAACCCAAATCGTCCAGGAGCTGAGTGACCTGGACCACGTCCGTATTCACCCCGTCGAGCTGGTCCCATCCTTCCCGGTACTTAGATTCCCCGATAACGAGCGCGTACGACCCGGTGAAGTTCCCGATCGGGTCGCCGTTTTTCGACTTGAGCGTCAGCCCGCGGCTTTCCGCCGTCGCTCCCGCCGTAGCCCAAAGTCCGATCACCGCCGCCGCCACGAACCGCCGTATTCCGCCCATATTCACTCCGCGAGTCAACATCGATTTTTTTTCCCGTCATATCGATTTCTCGGTCTGATTTCGTTTATCCTCAGTGTCGCTGTTCCATTACCAGCGGGAAATCAACCGTCGGCAATTCCTTCATCGGAATCTGTTCATACCCCCATTTCTTGTACGTCAATTCGGGAACCGCGTTTTCGATATATGTACAGAGGTCGGTGATGGTAATGACTCCTTTCTTTCCAGGATCGGCCGCCCCATCCAGACCTTGCAGTAGCGCGTACGTGAATACCCCATGACCTTCATACCCTTCCATTGCCACTTGACTCTCGCTCGATGCCACGATGATCGTTCGTCCCACCGCGCGCTTAAGCCGGTCGATCGCCGTCTTTTCCGCCATCGCTCGCGTCGCAGGTTTGTCTATGAAACTCCCCGAGTTGCAGGTATCGAAAAGCAGAACCGTTTTCTTCGATTGTATCTTGCTCAGATTTTCCAGAATTAGCTTCTTGGATATCCCCATCATGGGTATATCGGTCGAGTCCGTATACCGGAAATCAGAAGGGATGTAGTAATAGTCGCCGTCAAGGTCATTCGTTACCCCATGTCCGGCCAGATATAACACAAACACGTCATCAGATCCGACATTCCCTTTGAGAGCGTCAAAGGCACGGGAGAATCCATCTTTGGTCACCTGCGAGTCGTACAGCGTATTGACGCTCACCGCACCATACAGATTGCCTGCTTTTGCTTTGAGCGCTGTCGTAATTGCTTCAGCATCGGCAATCGAATAATTGAGCCATAATGATTTATCGCGGTATTTATTTATTGCGATTGCCAAAATATGCAGGTTCGGTTTCGCGACTACCGCATTCCGGTACACGAGGTCGAGACTCGCGCGTCGGCTTTCCATGCTATTCGCGGCATTGTTCGCGTACAGTTCAATATGATTCGTGCCGCCGCGGAGTGTGATCAGTGTTTCATATTCGTGACTCGCCGCTTCCCGAGGGCTTTTTTCGGCCAGCACCGTCATCCCGCGCCCGCCGTCGCCCAGCACGATCGGCATTCCATCGAGCGAGAGCGTTATGCGCCCCACGCCGCCTCCCATGTCTTTTACCCGCAGTTTGATTTTTATGTCGCGATCCGAGCTTGTTCCGTTCTGCGTGACGAACTCGACCTCGGGAGGAAGTCCGCCGTGAATAAGGGCGGCAAGGTTGATCTTGTTCGCGTAATTCGAGATATCTTTACCCGCGATTTTAGCTTCGACCAAATCAGGACGATAGAATAATTCATAGAACTGGCCAATATCGATTATTGTGTTGCCGTCCTGGATGTAGACGGCGTCGCGGGCAAGTTCTTCGCTTCCGCTGAAAAAGCCTTCAGGCGTCCACGCAAGATAATCTCCATTAGGAGACGCGATGGCAGAATAGATAAGCGCACCGCTATTTGCGTCCCAATACCTGATGGCTCCGTCAAGCGATGTCGAGAAATACCGCGTACAATTAGTATTGGATGAAAAAGAAGTTGCTATACCAAAAGACGCATGATTTTCAATTACCTCTCCGGTTGAAATATCAATTTTCATAATTGAATAATTATCAGAACCAAGCAATATATATTTATTATCCGAATCAAAACTCAACCCGCTAGGGTTGCCCCATGTTGTTACTTTTTCCCAAACAACAACTCCGTCTATCAAATTCCATATCAACAATCTACCAGGAGACAAAACAGCAAGATATTTTTTATCCCTTGATACTTCATCGAACAAATATGGATTATCGTAGTCGCTTATAGGTAATTCTTTTATTATTTTCTCTACTTCTAAATCAAACCAAAAATAACCATTGTCACCGCTCCAAAGAAGAGCGGCTCTATTATCCTTTCTAATAGCAACCGGATAGCAATGTGATAAATCATATTTTTTTTTAATTAACCCCGTATTGGTATCATACAAACACAATGAATAATCGAAGAGTTCAGAAGTTTTTAACGCAATTTTCTTATCATCAGAAAGCACATAGTAACCCCATTCTTCAAATTTGGTTTTTCCCCTTAATTTAAGCAAGCCATTATCAACCTGATATGTCTTATCACTGTACGTACAGTCAAGCCTTGCCTCTCCAGGATTCCATTCATAAATAAACTCATGATCGGTAAAATACACATTCGTATAAAATACATCACTCATTGAAGTCAAACCAACAACACGATGCCTGGATTCAAAAACACCAGGATCACTCAGTCGATCTATTTGAACAATACCATCTCGATCGCCATATATGATTGACTGCCCATCCAATGAAAACGACTCACAATCGCCAGGATATTCTTTATTGAAAGACTTAGTATTCAGATTAAATATACCGTGCCTCATCCCCGCATAGCTGAAAATAATATTTTCATTATCTGGAGAAACAGTAATTTTTGGCCAGATTCCACTATTACTAATATAATTGCTTTCAATTGCGGCTACTCGAATACTTTTATTATTTACATAATCCCACCGTTCAAGGTATTGGTCACTAACAATGTACATAATCTCACTAGAAAAACAGAAACCAGATGTAAAATCATTGATTTCCCTGAAAAGCTTATTGGTCATTAAATCATAAACAACTAGTTTATGCACTCCATCTTTATATACCTTACTTGCAAGATACTTGCCATTAGGGGATAAAACAAAAGGTTCATCGGTTACAGTACTATCCACCGAAAATAATTTATGTATAGAATATGTAACAGTATCTATAGCATACACACCTTTATACGATTGCGACAAAATTACGGTATTTGACAAAAAAATCGCGCAAAAGAAGGAATCATTTTCTTCCGGAGAGAACCGATGAATCAGCTTCCCACTTGCGACATCCCAAAGCCTGATTGAACCACTGTCGCCATTATATCCGCATGAAACCGCATACCTACTATCAGGAGACCATCCTACTGTATTAACCCAGCCTTCATGGTCGATCATACGACGCAACTCTCTTCCGGATTTAAAGTCCCATAATTTTATGCTTCTATCTCTTGAAGATGACAATATGTATTTACCATTCGGAGATTGGACTATTTGTGTAATACGGCCAGCATGACCTAATGCAATTTTAATTTCCGGGGCTTGAGCGTACATCATTTCAGGCTGCATCACTGAAATCAGCACACAAATCAATAGCGTTTGTATTTTCTGCTCTCTTTGATAGTTCATGCTGACTCCCGATTATGCAGTTTTTATTGACTATTGGGGCACCCCAAAAAGCCATTCAAGCTTTGTGAGGCGCCCCAATTTACATTCGAATAGATTTCCTGCGCTTTACTTGGCTAATATCGTATACGTGAATTGCGCCGTCGAAACGAGCGGTTTTTCTTTCCCGGAAACGGCGACTACATTCATTCCCCGACTGATATCTCTCGTAAGCTTTACTCGCTTTTCTTCCTCTTGCGACAATTCAAATGGTTGGGTCGAAGCAACGACGAGAATATTTTCCTGCCCATATGGCTCGCCCATAGTAAATTCGGCACCATTTGGAGGCAAAATCATAATTGTATTTGCCCTTAAAAAATTATCCTGCGTCGGATAAATCCTGTTTCCCCGATCATCATTCACCCGGGGGAATACAAGCGTCCTATCACCATGAACGTCAACGTGATACACCTTTATATAGCAATCCTTCTCGGACAACACTTGAAACGACATCAAGTCGCCATCATAAAACACGGAGTCGGCGTCGCCGGTCCAAGCCAGGAGCTTGAAGGAGTTGGAATCTCCGTTGAACGGTTTGAGGGCTTCTTGCCGTTCGGTAAATTCGGTTTCCTTGTTCACGTTAGCCGGAAATACGTCGATTCCGGCTTTAGCAAGATCAGCGACCGGGATCGCAAACTTCGGGGCGGAAATGATCCGGCCATCGCTCGTCGCGGTCAACGAAATATACACTTCGATATTCTCGCCGACTTTCCTGTATTTTCCGCTGATCATCGCCTGTATTTTGGCCGAAGTCTTTGATCCCGAATTTCCCAATCGATTCATCGAACGGGTTTGAGAAAAATTAGTCGCACCTTCGAATGCGTTGACTTCGGCGTCGCTCATCACCTGATACATTTTATTCTGGGAAGCGTAGAGGATGATGAGATCCCGCAGGTATGAGGAAAGCGCGCTTGTTGCCCCGGTATCGCTGATGGTAATCTTCCCGACACCCACGGCGATCCGCGAAGAGACATTCGCGACAAGCTCATCGACGGACTTCTTTACCGAGATGTCGATACTCTGAGCGAACAGCGCCGCCGTCGCACCCGACAGGACGCAGGCGAGAAGCCATCGTCTGCATATCATCTTTCACTCCTTCGTACGTGATCTATCAGTTTGCCGCATTCATTGACCCGGGCGATTATATACGGATCCAGCGAATCTCCATCCTCATTCACTCCGGCCAGTGAAAGAAGAAAGCCATAGCCAGGAGCGCGCGTCATTCTCGCGATTGCCTCGGTGCCGGGGAAGTCATTCTCGAATGTCTCCGACCATATTTCCTTTCCGGTCGATATGCCGATTGATTGAAGATAGGGCTTTCCGCCTTCTCCTTGTTCGTTCGAGGCTCCAATCGTGCCTGCAAGTATTATCGCGCCGTTCGCTTCGTCGAGAATGGCGTCCAGATAATACGAAAAAGCTTTCGGTTGCTCCGTTTGTTTCCAAATGAGATCCCCGTCCAGGCCATATTTCAACACGACTCCGTACCCTTCTCCCGCCTTGCGCTCTTCGCCGATCAGGTACAAACCATCGGTAGCCGCGAGAACCCTGTTGACAATGATGTTTTTGATCGGAGATTCCAGATGAATGATCTTCCCCGCTTTCGACACTGTTGCAAAATACGAAGCTCCCAATTCCTGCGTCCTATCACCGCCTTCATGGTAGTCGCCGGCAACAATCCATATCTCTCGGGCGGCATCATAGGCTGCTGCGCTTAGGTTCCCGTACGAAGAATCGTTGAATTCCTTTCGGCCGCGTTCATTGAACTCCTTTCGGCCGAGTTCCCATGAAACCGATCCTGATTTTGAATCTCCTTGGAAAGCGCAGGCATATGGGTAGTACGTGTCGAAATCGTTTTCATTGCTCCCGCCGCCTACGGCGAGCCATCCGGTCGTTTCATTCCCGGCGACCGCCAGAATATATCCGCTCTCGCAATCAGGGCGCTTGCTGCGGGGAATAGTCCATTCAACCGAGCCTGACGCCGCTTGCATCTGGATATACGGTTCAAGACTGTTCTTTTCCGCGTATCCAGCAAGAAGATATGTGTCGCCAGATGTCGCCCGGATCGACTTGATCGACACATTCCCATCACTCTTGCGTAGTTCCTTTCCGATTGCATTACCCGCATCCGATACCGTATACAGCGTTATTCCTTGTTTGCCCGATGTGGCGTAGACAATCGGCGAAGCCAGCGAGTCAATCAAGGCAATCGGTTGATTCAATCCAGAAAGCTCAACGCTCCAGGTCGGTTCGCCGATTTTATTCAAGGGTCGGGCGTCCTGCAAACGAACACATAAGCCGTCATAAGAAAAAGAATAGAATATACTTTCTTGCCACCTTATATCAGGGAAGAATATTTTGCGTTCCTCTTCGTTTTCAACGAATATATTATTATCACTATGTAGCATTTTATAAACATTTATTTTACCGGGCGCAAGCTCGATTTTGCCAACTGTATAAGAATTTTTATTCTGAACAAGATTGCCGCGATACTGATTGCCAACACGCAATCTGATAACTTCTTTAGAAATGTTATTTAGTTTCATAAAAATTTCTGAAGATGCAAATTCAGCTCTTTTAATAATTGACTCCTTTTGCTCGGATTTGATCAATACATTTGTTCCTTTTAAAACAAGAAAAAGGTCATCAGCCAGGCCGACCCTGTATAATATGGGATACCCCTCCGTTAGCGTATTATTGTAGACAGGCAAACTAACAACCCTACTTGTTCTTTTGGGTATAAATCGCGATTCCGAAAGCAACTCAATATCGAACTCCGTGGCATTCGTTACCGCTACAGAAAAAACGGAACCAATTAACTCAGAACCTGAATCCACTAATTCGTTGCCACGAGAAGGTCGTTGCGACGCGCACGAACATATAACAATTATATTAAGTAAATGCAAAAAACTCTTAGTGCGCATTTATCCCTCAGTTAATAGGAGGGATGCTGTAAACATCCCTCCATTACATATAACCAATAAATACCTTAGTAGAATGACAATGTAATATTACAAAGCCATCAAATATTAATCAAAACGAAAACGCTTTGTCTTCTTACAAACGTATTTCTTATTGATACTCGTTAAACAGGTCGATTTCAGCGTCTTCAACCTTACTCTTTACACCTAAATCTTCCATTTTGTAGTGAAAACTACCATCCTTTTTAGTAACCAGCAAATTATACTTATGTCCCGGTAAAACAGTGGTAGGGTTTAGGGTTAGGTAATAGGTATTGAGTAGGATTCCTAGGTTGCTGTATAATTTACCACTTGGACCAGTATCGGCAGCAATCTGATAGATATCCGACTCCCCTCTGCTGGTTGATTTAGTGCCCCGATCATTTTTCCGATAATTTCCCTTAGCAGTCATAAAATTCGCCAACTCATCCGTATCATTCTGAAGCATGATAAAAGCCACATTATACTGAATGCCACTCGCGTCCCCAGGACCATAAAAAGAGTAAACATTTGTACCCGAACCAGTAGTTTGGGGCTCAAAACGCTCCCCATTTATGCCAGCTTTATCCGCCATTGCATGCAGTTCACCACTATTTGGATCCACATACACATATGTTGGGAAAAAGGTGTAAGGAAGGTCTTCTACGTTGGGCTTGATCCAAATTTGTTTATTTCGTTGCCCTGGAGATAAAATAGCAACTTTCTCACCATCAGAAGCATCAAGGCGCATTTCTAGAATGTACTTTGAAAAATTTGATATGATCACGAACGTCGATTGTGCGTCATCAACGCTTTTATAAATATCTTGTTCAACCACCTTGTCGGGCTTTTCCTGGTCATATGCTACAAGACCCGTAAATATTACGTCCTCTTCCGTAATTCCTTTTGTCCCTTTCTTATCCAAAGCTGCGTAGGTAGTTGCCCTGAAAAGGAAAGCCCCCTTTTTTGGGAGTCCATTGATCTTTTTTAAATCAAAGCGACGAGAACCGTGTGCTTTTATAGCTCCGATGAACATAGTTTTTTCAACTCGACCAGCGAAAATTGCTACATCGGAAGATGTATTGTTGTTTATTTTTAATAAACCATCCTCTGATTTAAAATCAGCTTCTTTTACTTTAATGACAGTAGGTTCGTTTTTCGCAGGGCTACCTGCGCTCGCGCATCCGAACATCAGCCCAGTTGCCGCCAAAGCGATCAACATCATCTTCGCCAATCTCTTTTGCATGGGTCATCTCCTTGTTTGTTCAAAATCCTGCTATTTCAAGCGGTCTCCCTACCGCCCGACGCCTTTGCTTTAGAAACTATATCATAAGTCCAGTACTTTCAAATGACTCACTTCTAGTACTTTATTTGTTTTAAGTGTCACCTTTCGTTTTATTCCGAATATCGGAGCTGAAATATCCGAACAGCCCTTATGCGGTCGGAAACTGCGACTTCCATGATAGTATTTATTGCTTCACTACTAGTACTACCTTTGTCGGGGAGATTAATTCATTTCCGAATAAATACATACATCAGCATTTTAGAACGCTATTCCTATTTTGTCAAAATATTTTTCAATATTGAAACAACGAGCTTCAACCTGTCAAGCGACTTCTAAGTTAGACACGGACCCACTTCTAACTTGGACACGAACCCACTTCCAAGTTGGACACGGACCCACTTCTAACTAAGACACGGATCCACTTCCAAGTTGGACACGGACCCGCTCCAAGTTGGACTCGGACCCGCTCCAAGTTGGACTCGGACCCGCTCCAAGTTAGACTCGGACCCGCTCCAAGTTGGACTCGGACCCACTTCCAAGTTGGACTCGGTCCCGGTCCAAGTTAGACTCGGTCCCGGTCCAAGTTGGACTCGGTCCCGGTCCAAGTTGGATTTGATCTCGCTTCCAAGTTGGACGATGGCGTGGGCCGGAAGGGAAGCTGTGCGGGGGGTAAAAACGAACGAGCCATACGGGCGCTTCGGGCGCCGGTATGGCTCGGTGGCGGATCCGCTTCGGACCTAGAACAGCAACGGGATGGGGTTGATGGTGCGGCCGTTCTTGAAGACGGTGAAGTGGAGGTGGCTGCCGGTGCTGTAGCCGGAATTGCCCACCGCCGCGATCATCGTGCCCACGCCCACCTTCGTCCCGACGCTCACGTAGGTGGCGCTCAGGTGGCCGTAGAACGACGAGTAGCCGGAGGCGTGGCGGACGGTGATGTAGTTGCCGGAAATCGTGGAGTACCCGATCTGGGTGACCGTGCCCGCCATGGCCGCGCGCACCGGCGTGCCGATGGCGGCCGCCAGGTCGATGCCGTTGTGGAAGATGCGGCTGCCGGAGAATGGATCCTTCCGCCAGCCGTACCAGGACGTGAGCCGCGCGTTCGTCGGCCAGCGGAACAGGTCGCCGTTGATCTCGTGGAGGACGTGGTTCGGGAAGCGGGCGTCCGGCAGGAAGAGCGTGGAACCGGCGGCCAGCACCGCCTGATCGAGCGCGTTGGCGTCCTTCACGCGGTCCGGCGAGATCTTGTAGCTCTCCGCGACCGACTCGACGCTGTCGCCGGCCTTGACCGTGTACAGGATGCCGTTCATCGAGGGGATGCGGAGATACTGCCCCACCTGGAGGCTCTTGGCCTGCTTGATGCCGTTGAAGCTGATGATGGAATCGGGGAAGACGTTGAAGCGTTCGGCCAGCTCGGAAATGGTGTCGCCCTTCGCCACGCGGTAGGACGTGTAGTAGAGCCCTTCGTCGACGGCGCCGTTTTCGGCCTTGGCGTCCTCCAGTTCGAGGGAGGCGATGTCGAGCGAGCCCTGGCCGGCGGCCGTATCGTGCTTGAAGACGCCGGAGAGGTTCGCGGCGAGCGCCAGGACGGCCAGGCAGGCGGCGAAGGCGGCGACGCGCCTGATACCCAGAGCCGCCAGGAAATCATCGAGCTTCCGTACTTTCAACATGAACCTCTCGATCCGAATATTCGGCCAGCATATACCAAAGCCCCGCTCCCCGCAAGGGCGTTTCAGTGGGGCAGGATGATCACGTCGAGCTCGACCCCGAGCCGCTTGGCGGCCTCCGCCACCATGAACTGGTCCACCTTGCCCCGGGGGATGGGATGCGGCGGCGCGTCCCCGACGAGCACGATCATGCGCGCCTCGGCGCCCCACGGGTAGCCGCCGAGCGCCTCGTAGAGCGCCTCGTACACCGCTTCGGGGATGTCCCGCCCGCCCTGCACCCGCACCGCCCCCACCCAGGAGGTGAACTTGGCGATGTCGGACGTGAAGTCGTAGCGGCGGACCACGTAATCCTCGAAATAGTCCTTGTAGAGCACGACTCCGAAACGGAACGACTTGAAGTCCTTGATCCGCTTGTTCACCATCTCCGGGATCGCCGTCTTCACCGCGTCGATGTCGTCCTTCATGCTCTCCGTCGTGTCCAGGCACACCACGAGGTCGAGACTCTTTCCCTTCGCGCGGTCCAGGAGCTCTTCGAGCTTGTCGGTGATGTCCGCCTTGCCCTCGGAAAACTTGACGACGCCGGCGCCGTCCTCGGCGATGTGCTTGAAGCTCGTCACCGTGTCCTTGTGGTAGAGGTCCGACGGCGGTTCCTCTGCTGCGGGCTGCGGCTTCGGGGGGGTCTCGGGGGGCGGGGTCGCCGGGGCTTCGGCGGGCTTTTCGGCCGGTCGCGGCGCTGGCCGCTGGGTGAGGCGGAGCATGTACGGATTGTCCTTGAACGCCCCGGCGTAGTCGCCGTAGGGCTTTTCGAAGGTCCGGATGTTGATGAAGGTGCCGTCGGACAGGAAGACTTCGCCGTGGCGCGACCACTCGTAGCCGTACTCGACCACCCAGGGGATGAAGACGTGGAACGCCGAGCCGAGCGCCGCGTCCGGCTCCGGGGTCGAGTCGATGAGGGAATACAGCTTGCTGTCGGGGGGCAGGAACTTGCCGTCGAGAAGGCGCTTTTCGTCGCCGTTGACGGCGTTCTTTTCCTTGGCGCGGTAGGCGTAGTTGTCGGCTTTCAGCGCCGGATCCTTGGTCGTCTCCGTGAGGAGGACGCACGCGATGCCGGGCTTGGCGCGGACGTAGAGGTGGTAACCCCCGTCGTTCCGCTGCTCGATGCGGAGATCGCCCGGAGCGAGGGTCAGGTCGAGCGCCTGGACCGCGCCCGAGGCGATACACAGGGTGACTGCCGCCAACCACGTTTTCATTATCATATTGTCGGCACGCGGCGGGCGTTTGTGAAGCGAACAGGGGATGCGGCGATCGAAGTCGAACAGAATCGGCCAATGGCTGGGGCAACCAAGTACCCATGACGAATAGGCGAGAGTACTCGCGATATTCGTCATGGGTACTTGGTTGCCCCAGCCGGCGGTCGCATGAGGTGCGTCATCGGGCGCAGTATGCCCCCAGTTGCGCCACACGACATCCGGCTCGCAACACCGAAGAACCATAATGATAAAACGTGGCGGGCTTTGTTCGGCTATGGACCGGATATGAGGGCGATCTGTCCAGCGGTCGCATGAGGTACGTCATCGGAAGCTTGATGCCCCCAGTTGCGCCACACGACATCCGGCTCGCAACACCGAAGAACCATAATGATAAAACGTGGCGGGCTTTGTTCGGCTATGGACCGGATATGACGGCGATCTGTCCGGCGGGCGCATTCAGAAGCCGAGTGGTGCCAGACACCGCATCCAGCCAGTTACGGTGCCTGGCACCCTAGGGAGCTCGTCTGGTGCCAGGCACCCCGGGCGCGATATAGTATCTGGAACTGGGCTATATCCGGTGCCAGGCACCGCAGGGAGCGACAATGGATCTATTCTGTCTGCAATATAACTATACAATTTAAAAAATAATTACAAACCTTTTACGCATAATATCGTGCGACTAAGGAGGAGTGATCAATGAAAAGATGTTTATTGCTGATATGGATTGGGGTGGTGTAAAATTCTTTCTGTAAATTGCAGCGATTGAAATGGCGGGCCAATCCGGTATTCCATGGGTTTGATGAGAACACAACGGAGGACCGGATGACCCACCAAGACGAGACTAGCATTCTTGAGGATGTTTTGAAAGTGCTGACGCTGCACGAGCCAGAAGGGCTGAAAAATGCCATCACCATTCTAATGAACGCCGCCATGAGGACTGAGCGGGAAGAAGCGCTGCAAGCAAGCCCATACGAGCGGACGGAGGAACGGACAGGATACGCCAACGGCTATAAAGACAAGACGGTTTCCACTCGACTCGGCAAGATCTCGGTGAAAGTTCCGCAGGTTCGCGGCGACGTCGAGTTCTACCCGAGCAGCCTTGAAAAAGGCATACGAAGCGAGCGTGCGCTCAAGATCGCCATCGCGGAGATGTACGTTAAAGGCGTTTCCACGCGAAAAGTGTCCGATATCGTGGAAGAGCTCTGCGGGACGTCCATCTCGTCGACGCAAGTGAGCGACGCGGCGAAAGAACTCGACGTGGAGATCAATATGTGGCGAAATCGACCGCTCGGCAGGTTCCAATACCTCATGCTCGACGCACGGTATGAAAACGTGCGCCAGGCCGGTTCTGTCGCGTCTTGTGCGGTTCTCGTAGCCATCGGCATTACTTACGATGGACGACGCGACGTGCTCGGTGTATCGGCGTGTATGAGCGAGGCGGAAGCGCATTGGCGGGCATTTCTCGATTCTCTGGTCGGCCGAGGGTTGCACGGCATACGCATGATCATCTCGGACGCGCACAGCGGTTTAGGTAAAGCCCGTGAAGCTTGTTTTCCGGCAGTGCCATGGCAGCGATGCCAGTTTCACCTGCAGCAAAATGCGATGAGCTACGTTCCCAAAATTACGATGAGAAAGGAGGTTTGCCAGGATATTCGATCGGTGTTGAATGCGCCTGATCGCATGGAAGCGGAGCGCTTGCTCAAGATCCGAGTGGAAAAATATCGCGACACGGCGCCTAAACTGGCTGAGTGGATGGAGGCGAACGTGCCTCAATCGCTCTCGGTGTTTGCCGTTCCCGCGGCACACCGAAGGATGCTCCGTACGACGAATATGCTGGAACGGCAAAACAGGGAGCTGAAAAAGAGAACGAAGATCGCGAGTATTTTTCCCAACGAAGAATCGCTCCTCAGGCTTGTTGGAGCGATGCTCATGGAAACCGCCGAGCAGTGGCTCGGAGAGAAAAGGTATCTACCGGAAGAAACGATCAGCTAAACGAATTTACAGAAAGAAACTTGACTAATCCATCGTCGAGCAGATATCCTCTTCCGACGACATGACCCTGAAGACTGAAAATGGCATGCAAACCATATCAAAGGATGTCGGCGTGATGGCGGACGAAATGTCGGCCCTCATAGATTCCCTTACGGAGATTTCCGCCGGCGGCGCTCAGGTTACCGACGGCATCGAGCAGCTCAGGACCACCTCGCAGGAGGTGCGCGACATCTATTCGACCATCTCCGGCGAGATCACCGGCATCCTGGCTCTGATTCGCACGATAGCATCCATATCAGACGAGACCCAGCACACCATCGCTTCCATGGTCCGCTCTTGACTCACCTGTGCTTCCCGCGATAAATTAGCGATCGATAGCTAACTTATCGCGGAGGGGACGGTGCAGACCAGCGAACGGCGTAAAGAGATCATTGCGGCGGCTTTCGACCTGATTTCGGCGCATGGCATCCAGGAACTCACGATCCGCAAGATAGCCTCGGTCGTCGGCGTGAGCGAACCTGCCCTCTATCGCCATTATTCGTCAAAGACCGACATCCTGTCCGCCGTCATCGACGAAATGCTGGCTCAGCGCGATGCTGCCTTCCTCAAGGTCAGCGGCGGTCCGGGCACGGCCCGTGACATGATCCGTTCTTTTTTTTCAGTGCAGGCCAGCCTTTTTGAAAGCAGGCCTTCGCTGACCATCATGCTGTTTCCTGAAGACTTGTTCCGCAATGACGCCGAGTTGCTGGGGCGGGCCACCGCGATGATGGACGAGACCCTTGTCCGGTTCCGCGAGTTGCTGCAGGCAGGCATAGCCGATGGATCGATCAAGCCCGCCGTCGACTGCGAGGCTTGCGCGCTCATGCTTGTAGGCGGTTTCAGGTTGTTGGTTTCGTCATGGCGGCTGGATGCCAGCTCAGGTGGACTGGAATCCGGTGCCCGGCGGTTCATGGACGGTGTATTTCCCCTGATAAGCACATAATGATGTTTCTCTCATGCAGTTTTTTTAACGCATAAGTTAGTTATCGATAACTAACAACAGTTTTTTTGAAGAGGTTGCCGATGAAGAAGTTCTTCAAGTCCGCGTTGGGCCATCCGTATGCCGTGATGGTCCTGGCGCTGGGCATCACCGTGCTCGCGGTTGTTTCAGTGGTTTCAGGTTTCAGGATGGAAACCAACCTTGACACCTACATGCCCCGAACGCATCCGGCGTTCGTGTTCAGCGATGAGGCAGACGAGCGATTCATGATAAAGGACGCGATCCTCATCGCCGTGGAGCATCCGGACTCGGTTTTCAATCCGGCGACGCTCCAGAAGCTGATCGACATCGAGGAAGATCTCCTGGCGCTGGAGGGCCTGTCCGGTGCCCGCGTCAACTCGATCCATACGGGAGACAACATTCTTGCGACCGAAGACGGGCTGGATGTCCGCAGGTTTTACACGGAAGCGCCCGCCGACCAGGAAGGCGCTGACCGCATAGCGCTGGCTGTCAGGGGCAATGACATGATAGCCGGCCGGCTTGTCTCCGATGATGAACGAACAGCCCTCATCATCGTGGAACTGCCGGAATCCGGTTTCTCGCGGGACCTGTACGACCAGATACAGCGTATCGCCGACGACCGGTCGGGGCCGGAAACGCTCCACATAGCCGGCCGGCCCATCGTTGAGGGCACGCTTGCGGCGCTCGGGCCCGCGGATATGGCCAGGATGGGCCCCTTGGTGCTCCTCGTCATATCCATCGTTCTTCTCCTGGTCCTCAGGCAAATGCGGCGCACCATCATAACGATGTCGGTCGTCGTGGCCAGCACCATCTGGGCTTTTGGGTTGATGAGCGCGCTCGGCGTTCCCATGTACTCGGTCAGCATCATGATACCGGTGATGCTCATAGCCATCGGTGTCGCCTATGCCATCCACCTGTACAACCAGATAGACCATTTTGCCAGGGAAACGCCTGGAGCGGGCCGGCGCGAGATAGCTGAAAACGCCATTTCGGTCATAAGCAGCCCGGCCCTGTTCGCGGCGCTGACAACAGTAGCCGGATTCGTGTCGCTCGTCACTTCGCAGGTCTATCCGGTCAAGTACTTCGGCCTCTTCACCGCGTTTGGCGTCTTCGTCTCGTTCCTGCTGACGATGCTGCTCGTGCCGGCCGGCATCATGGCCTTTGGCAACGGCACCGTCAAAAAAGCGATCGGCTCAAGCGCTGTCCGGGCTGAACATATCCCGGAACACGGATTTGGTGCCAGATTTGCCGATGCCCTCAAAGCCAGGCCCCGGTTTGTTTACATCGCCACCGCAGTCTTGATCGCGGTCGCCGTTTTCGGAATTTCACGGGTGTGGATCAATACCAGCTTCCTGGCCAACTTCGATTCGAAAAGCGCCATCGTCAGGACCGATGCCTTCGTCAACGAACATTTCGGCGGTACCTCCAGTCTCAACGTGATCCTGGAAGCAACGGATCCCGATACCTTCAAGGATCCGGAGGTATTGCGCCAGATGGATGCGCTGCAGACCGGAGCCCTGGAACTTGAAAACGTCGGCGATACCATATCGCTGACGACCTACCTCAGGCGCCTGCACTATTCCATGAACGCGGCGGATCCGGCCTTCGATGTCATCCCCGACTCCAGCGACCTGGTTGCCCAGTACCTGCTCCTGTACGAAATGTCGGGAGATCCTGACAACCTCTGGAAGGTGGTGGACGCGGATTTCAGGAGCGCCAACGTCACCATCCAGATGAAGAGCGACGATACCCGCACCATTCAGCGCGTCATTGACTACATCGATGCGCAGGCATGCGAATTTGACCGGCTTGGTATTACCATCCGCTATGCCGGGTCCGGCTACAAGAGCCTCATATTCTCGGACCTCATATTGCAGGGGCAGATGAGCAGCCTCGGACTCTCAGTCATCATCGTATTCATACTCGTGTCCTTCATGTTCCGCAGCTTGCCTCTGGGTCTCGTGTCCACGATTCCGGTGCTCATATCGATAGCGGTCAACTTTGGCGTCATGGGGCTCCTCAACGTGCCGCTGACCACCTCCACGGCCCTCATTTCCAGCATCGCGGTGGGCATAGGCGTCGATTACGCCATCCACCTGATAACCCACTACCGTGAAGCGCTGAAGGCCCTCGGCGACGAGGAACGGGCAGCCCGCTTCGCGATGAGCCATACCGGCAGGGCGGTGCTGCTCAACGCGGCCATCGTCATCTCAGGTTTCATGGTCATGGTCTTCTCGGTGTTCCCGCCCAACCGCCAGGTAGGGCTTCTCGTGTCGCTGAACATGCTCACCGCGTTTGTGGCTACCGTCACCATCATGTTCATGGTTCTTCGCTCAATCTCTCCCCGCTCGGTAAAGGAGTTACAGAAATGACCGCATTGAAACGACTCATACTGCCTGCCCTGATGCTTTGTCTGGTTTTTGCACCGGCACTTGGCGCGCAAGAAAAAACGGCTCTTGCCATCATGACGGCTGTATACGAACGTCCCCAGCCGGCCGACATGAGCGCCACCCTGACCATGACTCTCGTCGATTCCAAAGGCAAGGAGCGCGTCCGTTCGCTCGACCAGCGCCTGGCCAGTTTCGGAGGCGTAGACAAGAAGATCATGATGTTCCAGAGCCCCGCCGATGTCCGCGGCACCGCTTTCATGAACTGGAGTTACGCAGCGGCAGGCAAGGGCGACGACCAGTGGATCTACATGCCGGCCCTCAAGCGGGTCAAGCGCATCACCTCGGACGGCAAGGGCGGGTCCTTCATGGGCTCGGATTTCAGCTACGACGACCTGGGCGCCCGTCATCCTTCCATGGATACCCACGTCATTCTTGGCAGTGAAGTCCTGGCCGGCGAGGAATGCTGGATGATAGAAAGCACGCCCAAAGAGGCGGGCGACAGCTATTCCCGCACCGTCAGCTGGATATCCAAAAGCCGGCTCATCGGGTTCAGGCGCGACTACTATGACAAAAAAGGCGCTCTGCTCAAGACCCTCTCGGTGCTCGAGACAAAAACCATGGGCGCTTACCTCATGATAACCAGGACGGAAATGCGCAACGTGCAGTCGAACCACCGCACCCGCATGGAGTTCACCGCGATAGAGCTGGATAAGGGAATTGCCGACGAGCAGTTCTCGGAACGCGCCATGACGAAGGGACTATGATGAAAACAATGAACCGGATCATGCCAACGCCTGTGCTGGCCCTGATGATGATTATCAGCGTTGCCATTACGGGAATGGCATTCGCCGATGACGGCTTTGCCCTGAGCGGGTACGGCCGGGCTAAAGTCGGCGGCCTCCTGTCCGACGGCTCGATCTTTCTGGCTGAGACGACGCTGGACACGAGACTTTCCTGGGATACGGGCGACAGCACGCTCTTCGCCGACGTGGCGGTCAACGAGCGCCTTGGCGGCAGCCCGGAACTGGACCTTCGCGAGCTGTACCTGCGGTACTCCGGCGATGCCATTGAGTTCGTCATAGGCAAGCAGCAGATCATCTGGGGCAAGAGCGACGGTGTGTTCATAACCGACATCGTGTCGCCCAAGGATCTGTCACGGTTCCTGGTGCCTGATTTCGTGGAGCTCAGGCAGGCGGTGGACGGCGTGCGCCTCGGCGGTTACGCGGGCGGCCACAGCCTGGAACTGGTCTGGCTGCCGCTGTTTACCCCCGGCGTGGCCCCGTCCGCCGGTACGATATGGGCGCCCGCGATGCCGTATCCCGTCACCCCGACGATCACGGCCGCGACGCTTCCGGAGCTGTCGCTTGAAAACGGTGAATATTTTGCCCGGTACTCATATATGGGCAACGCCGTGGACCTGAGCCTGATGGGCGGCTGGTTCTGGAACGACCTGCCTTCGTTCGCCGTAACCGGCAAGACGATGGCGCCGGGCGTCGGCCTGACCGGCATAGCGTTGCAGGGTGAATACTACCGCACGGCCGCCTTCGGGTACGGCGCGGCCGCCACCATCGGCCCGTTCGTGCTACGCTCAGAGGGAGCCCTGCAACTGGGCAAGCGCTACCAGGGAGATTTTACCGTCTACCCGCTGGGCTATGCAGCGAAGAACGCCGTGCAGTACCTTGTCGGAACGGATTTCTCCATCCTGGGTACGACCTTTGGCCTGCAGTTCATCCAGGACATTATCCTTGAACATGAGGATGCGCTGGTCAACGAGCGCTTTACCAACACCGCCACCGTCATGGCAGTCCACAGCTTTGCCCGTGAAACGCTCCGGCTTGAAGTGCTGGCTTACCTCGGGCTCGATAATCCCGACGCCTTGCTCAAGGCCCAGCTGGTGTGGAAGATAACCGATGCCATGGAGCTGTCCGGCGGCACCTGGCTGTTCTTTGGAGACTCTGGCCAGTTTGGCCAGTATGATGGCAATGACAGCGTCTTTGCAGGCGCGAAGATATCATTCTAGGCAAGAGGAACAGACGTGATGAAAAAGACACTACGCATTATAACCCAGCTCGTGTTTCTGGCGCTCTTCGCCCTGCTGTTCGCCAAAGGCAAGATACAGCTGTGGCTCGCGGTATTCGGATCGGGCGCACTCCTGTCGCTGGTATTCAGCCGTTTCTACTGCGGCTGGATCTGCCCCATGAATACCCTGTTCCGCCCCCTGGGCTGGCTCTACGGCAAGCTTGGCATCAAGCGCCTCAAGACGCCGGGTTTCCTGAAGCACCCCGTGTTCCGGTATGTATTCCTTGTGCTGTTTGTAGGCACCATGCTTGTCACAAAAAAAATGGGAATGGAGTTGCCGCTTTTGGCCTACGTGACCGTGGGGGCCGTTTTTGTGACACTCTTTTTCGAGGAAGCCCTGTGGCACAACCATGTGTGCCCGTACGGCACCATCCTCAATGTCACCTCCCGCAAGGCGCTCAAGAACGAGAAGATCGACGAGGAAGCCTGCATCTCCTGCGGCAAGTGCCGCAAAGTCTGCCCCGTCAACTGCATCGACATCGTTGCGGATACCAAAAAGATGCGCATACGCACACCAGACTGCCTGACCTGCCATGCCTGCGAAGCTGAATGCCCGACAGGGGCGATATCGTACCGGTAAGGAGTTGTCCATCGCCGGCTACTTGAACAGCAGCTCGGCGTTCAAGATTTGCAGCGGAAGGGTCGGCAAACTTGCCGCCCCGGCCCTTCCGTGGTACTTTATGAAGCATGCAAGATCCAATATCCAGCAACGAAGGACAACAGGTCCTGAAGCTCCCGCTCACCGTGGCTATCGTCAAGGAGCTCTGGTCCAAGACCTACAACACGCAGGGCAAGCCTGACTGGTCACATATCTATGCCTATTACCACCCTGATATCGTGTTCCAGGATTCCATACAACGGCTCGAGGGCATCGATGCGTTCAAGGCACTGTGCCAGCGGCTGACCGAGCGCTGCGAGGAACTGCGGATGGACATCCATTCTGCCGCGCAGGTAGGCAACGTCATCCACATGCAGTGGACCATGACGATGATGTTCAAGAAATTTCCCAGCACTCCCGTCTATGGCGCCACCGTGCTGACGTTGCATGAAGACGGCCGGATCGTGAGCCAGCGCGACTACTACGACCTCTGGGGCGACATCTTCAACGGCATACCGTGGTTCAAGAAGCCGTACCGAAAATTCATGTGTAACCGTCAAAACAACCCCGTCTTGAGCCGGGAATCGCCGGGCGGCATCTTCGA
>CAYZZW010000034.1:0-35096 GCA_964482955.1 uncultured Treponemataceae bacterium
ACCTCTTCAAGCAGGCGCGGGAGAAGGCGCCCTGCATCATCTTCATCGACGAGCTCGACGCGATCGGGAAGAGCCGCGCCTCGGGCGCGATCGGCGGCAACGACGAGCGCGAGCAGACCCTGAACCAGCTCCTCGTGGAGATGGACGGCTTCGACGCCACGAGCGGGCTCATCATCCTCGCGGCGACGAATCGCCCCGACGTGCTCGACCCCGCCCTGCTCCGGCCCGGACGCTTCGACCGCCAGGTGTCCGTCGACCGCCCCGACATCGTGGGCCGCGAAGCCATCCTCCGCATCCACGCGAAGGCGGTGAAGCTCGACGAGGGCGTGGACCTCTCCACTGTAGCGCGCGGTACGCCGGGTTTCGTCGGCGCGGACCTCGCGAACATCGTCAACGAGGCGGCCCTGCTCGCGGTACGCTCCGGGCGGAAAAAGGTCGTCCAGGCCGATTTCAACGCGGCCATCGAAAAGGTGGTAGCAGGGCTCGAGAAGAAGAGCCGCGTCATCAATCCCGAGGAAAAGCGCGTCATCGCCATCCATGAATCGGGCCACGCCGTCGCGGCCGCCTTCACGCCGGGCGCGGATCCCGTGCACAAGGTGACGATCGTGCCGCGAGGCTTCGGCGCGCTCGGCTTCACGATGCAGTTGCCCGTCGAAGACCGCTACATCGTCACGGAGACGGAACTCTTCGCGCAGATCGACGTGCTCCTCGGCGGGCGCGCGGCGGAGGAGACCGTCTTCGGCAAGGTGTCCACCGGGGCGGCCAACGACATCATGCGCGCCACCGACACGGTGCGCCGCATGATCACCGAGTACGGCATGTCGAGCCGCTTCCGCAACATGGCGCTCACGAAGCGCGGCATGGGCCTCGTCGGGCAGTCCCAGGACTCCGTGCTCACGCGCGAATACTCGGAGGAGACGCAACGCTACATCGACGAAGAAGTGGCCCGCGTCATCGGGGTCCGCTACGAGGCCGTCCTCGCCCTCATGGGCTCGCGCAGGCAAGCCCTCGACGCGCTCGCCGTCGAGCTCATCGAAAAGGAAACCGTCGACTCCCCCGCCTTCCTCGCCATCGTCGGCCTTGACCACGCGGGCGCGGGTCGGTAGCCTGCACGGACATACCCGACACGGAGGAAAAGCAGATGACGTGGACCACCGTCGTGCTGATAATCTATGGCGCCGTCCTCATGGGGATCGCCTTCCTTTCCTTGAAATACGCCAAATCCATCGACAACTTCCTGGTGGCGGGCAGGTCGCAGCCGAAGTTCCTCGTCGTGGCGTCGATGCTCGCGTCGACCATCGGCGGCAGTCTCACGATAGGCACGGTGACGAAAACCTATGGCATGGGCTTCCCCGCCTTCTGGTTCGTGGCGGCCGGCGGCTTCGCCCACTTCCTGCAGGCGTTCTTCCTGTCCGAACGCGTCCGCAAGACCGAGGCGATGACGATGGCCGAGATGGCCGGCAAGCTCTCCGACGACAAGCTCCGCTTCGTCACCTCGCTCATCATCCTCGTCACGTGGACGGGCATCGCCGCCTCGCAGTTCGTCGCGGCCGCGAAGGTCATCAGCACCCTGACCGGTATCGCCCATCAGCCGGCCGTCGCCATCGCCGCGGCCTTCCTCGTCGTCTACACGCTCATCGGGGGCCAGAAGTCCGTGCTCCGCACCGACTTCTTCCAGTTCGGCGTGCTGGCCATCGCCATCGTGGTCACGCTCGTCTGGCTCTTCGCCGCGAAGGCGCCCGCGCCGGGCTCGGTCGTCGTCGAGCTCTTCAACGCCAAGTTCCAGCCGCTCGACCTCGTGTACTACCTCGTCGTGATGGGCGGCTCGTACTTCATCTGCCCCATGATGTTCTCGCGCATCCTTTCAACAGACACGCCCGCCAACGCCCGCAAGTCGTCGTACCTGTCCGGCACCGGCATGCTGCTCTTCGCCTTCGTCATCACCTTC
The DNA here is from genome assembly GCA_964482955.1 of uncultured Treponemataceae bacterium. Classification (GTDB taxonomy): domain Bacteria; phylum Spirochaetota; class Spirochaetia; order Treponematales; family UBA12059; genus JAPLSN01. The sequence continues at coordinate 1,949 of CAYZZW010000034.1, forward strand.
ATCGGCCTGTGGGCCAAGGCGTCCCTGACCGACATCGGCAAGGTGGATCCGCTCAACTTCATGGCCGCCAACGTCCTCCCGAAGGGGATCGGCGTCCTCGTCATCGTGGGCGTGCTCGCCGCCATCCTGTCCACGGGAGACACGGTGCTCATCACCGCGGCCGGCGTCCTCGAGAACGACCTCGTCAAGCGGAAGAGCGTGGCGTGGGTCCGCGTGTGGATCGTCGTTGTCGGCCTCGTCGCGGCGGCCATCGCCCTCTTCCAGCAGGACATCATCGGCATGATCATGAAGACCTACAACGGCTATACGGCCGGCCTCGTGCCCGCGCTGTTCGTGGCCCTCATGCTCTTCGGGAAGCGCTCGTTCAACGGCCCCGTCCTCGTGGCGGCGGTCGTGCTCGGCTACGGACTCGGTCTCGGCGGCTCCTTCGCCACGGGCGCCTTCTGGCCCAAGGTCCTGCCGCTCGCCGGCATGGCCGTCTCAGCCGGTCTCGCGCTCATGGCGGCGTACGGCCCTGGCAGCAAGAAAGCCTGACGGCGGCCGAAAGAGGCGACCCGGTCGGCTCGTCTGAAGGCATCGGTGTTTCACCGATCCGCCAGGACAGCTCGAAAATAGAAAAGGGCTGAAGCCGTGTTCCACGGCTTCAGCCCTTTTTTAGAAACGCCCAAGAACCGAAGGCGCGGCTTATCGGCGCTTACTTCTTTATGAACGCGCCCATGCTCCACGCCTCCGGACCGGACTGGGCGCGGTGACCGTTGTTATGGTCGGCGGGGTAGCCGTCATGCTGCGGGAAATTGGACCAACCGTAAAACGCCCCGTTCAGGCCGCCCGAGGCGATGCTGGGAGGCGTCGAAAGCGTCAACGCATAATCGGTGTCCAGGGTCGGGGCGATGTCCTTCAGGTTGCCGGTCGCCGTGCCCGCGGGCATATTTGCCTCCATGGCGGCGAGGTCCCAGTCGGAGAGCGTGTCGGCGTCACGGTACGCAGCCTTGCATCGGTAAAACAGGTTGTTCTTCACGAACTTCGGGGTCACGGCGTCCGCTTCGTAGACGCCGTACCGGTCGGCCGCGCTCGGCGCGGGAAGCAGGATGAGGTTGTTGTAGATCTCGGGCGTCGAGGAGTTTTTCAGGAAGAATCCGTACGACGCGATCGAAAGGGCATCGGGGAAGCCGATGGTGTTGTTCGCGGTGAGGGCGTCCTTCGCGCCGTCGAGCAGGAAGGCCTGCGCGATGCCGGACGAGCCCGCGCCCGGGAAGGTGACGACGCAGTTGTAGACGCGGATCGGATTCGAGCCGCCCAGATCCGCCGCGACGCGCGCGGTTCCGCCCGCGCCTCCACGCAGTTTCGAGTTCACGAGGGCGAGGTGCCCCTTGTTCACGACCGCCTTGAGCGCGGTGGTGCCGCCCGCGCCGCCTCCGCCGTCGAGGGTCACGCCGATCAGGTTCGTCGCTCCCGCGCCGTTGGCGATGAACGCGCCGTAACTGCCGGCGGTTCCGCCGCCGCCCGTCAGCACGCAGCGCACGATGCGGAGATAGCCGCCGTCCACGCGAACCGCCGCGGTGCAATTCAAACTCGGGCTCGCTTCATCAGAGCCTACCACGTTCACTCCGTCCAAGTCCGTGGCTGACGTGACGGAGCCGGGCACGACGACGGTGGCGAGCGGAACGGTCAGGGTTCCGCCCGACATGCCTCTGCCCAGGATCGACGTCGGATACGTGACGATGTTCCGGGTTTTGAAATCGGCCGAAAAACCGCCCAGGATCGATACGCGGTCCTTCATCGTGATCGAGCTGACTTCGTACGAACCGCCCGCCACGAGGACTTTGAGCGTGACGCCTGCGGGCGGCACCGCCTTCAAGATCGCGTTGTCGATCGTCAGGTATGGCTTGCCCGCGGAGCCGTCGCCGGTCGAATCGTCGCCGCTCGTCCCCGACACGCAGATGTCGCCGCGCAACTGAACGGTCGAGGCGGCGCTCAGCGTGCCGTAGGTGGCGGTGACGGTGCCGCTCGCCGTCGGTATGCCGTAGGCGACCTGGTAGCTGCCCGAGCCCTTGTCGGACACGTCCGCGGGCGCGAGGGTCGTCGACCACGTGACGCCGGACGTGAGTTCCTCTTCCGCGCCGGAGGCGCGGACCGCGTAGGCCGTGAACGAAAGCCATTGGTTGCTCACGGCGTCCACGCTCGGCGGCCTCACGACGATGTGCGTGACCGCGTCCTTCGCGCCGTCGGGTTCGTCCGTGCCGAGGTAGCTCGTGAAGTCCATGCGCGCGCACGCGACGGCCAAAAGGCCGGAAACGAGGGCGATTGCGATCGTGATGCGTCGGCGTGCGGTCATGAAGACGTCCAAAAGGCTGAATGGGACCCGGGCGGCCGCCCGGTGCTCCGAAGCGGAGCGACCTTCAAACTATCACGTTTTTAAGGCTTCCGCAATTCGCGGGGACGTGGCCGACTTGTCCGCGACGATCCGCGTCGCCGTCGGACGGGAACGCCCGGCCGCGGCCCGCCGCCGAACGTCCCCTTCGATTGACACGCTCCCGTCGGACGCGGCCATACTCGGGCGAACGGTTACGACGCGCTTTCGCGTCGAAGTCGGAAGGAGCGCGGCATGGATCAGGCTATCGTCGAGGCGATCGCGGAGCGCGAAGGAAACGCGGTCGTCGTCACGGTCATCGAGGTGACGGGTTCGGCGCCGCGGCATCCGGGCAGCGCCATGCTCGTGCGGGCGGACGGCGCGGGTCTGGCCGTGACCGGCTCGGTCGGGGGCGGCGCCGGAGAGGCCGGCGCCCTCGAAGCGGCCCGCGCCGCGTTGGCCGACGGGCATTCTCGGGTCGTCGAGTTCGAAATGCGCGGTGCCGACCCGGAAGGCGACGATGTCATCTGCGGCGGGACGAGCCGCATGCTCGTCGAATATATAGAAGATTTCTCGACGTACCGGAAGGCGCGCGACGAGCTCCGCGCGGGTCGCCGCGTCGTGCTCGACAAGCGCATCGTCGACGCCGCGTGCGGCGGGACCGAGGGAGCGCGCTCCGTCGCGGCCACCATACGCGTCGCGGACGCGGCTTCCTCGCCGGCGCTGGAACGGGCGATTCGAAGCGGAGCGCCGTCCTACGACGGAGAAACCGGATCGTTCCTGGATCCCGTACTGCCCGCGGAAAAACTGCTCGTCGTCGGCGGCGGTTCGGTGGCGCTGGCCGTGGTCGCAGCCGCGAAGCCGCTCGGCTTCGACGTCACCGTCATCGACGACCGTCCGGCCTTCGCGTCGCCCGAGCGCTTCGGCCCGGGCGTCCGGGCGATCCATGGCAGTTATAAGGAACTCATCGACGCCTTTCCCTTCGACGAGGCGACCTACGCCGTCGTCCTCACGCGCGGACACCTCTTCGACCTGGAAGCCTGCCGCGCCGTCCTGTCGCGTCCGCGGCGCTACATCGGCCTCATCGCGAGCCGCCGCAAGGGCGCCCTCCTCCGCGAGCGTCTGGCCTCGGACGGCTTCGCCAACGCGGACATCGCCTCGATCCACAGCCCGATCGGACTCGAGATCGGCGCGGAGACGCCCGAAGAGATCGCCGTGTCCATCGTCGCGGAGCTGGTATCCGTCAGGCGGCTGGCGCGGACCTGAATAAGCGGATAGCGGGGGCTAGACGGGCGAAGCCTGGTACTCGTGATCGCCGAAACTGCCCGTCATAATACGGCTAGACAAAGTTAAACCGGTTTATTAAAGTTGTATACGTATACAGTCGCCCTAGGCGACCTAAAGTACCCTCGGAGGTATCACCATGAAACGTTCGATCGCGATCCTTCTCGCCGTCGTCGCAATCCTCGGCGTAGCGACTTCCTGCGCGCCCAAGGCCGCCGGTCCGGCCATCGGCATCGTGCTCCCGACCAAGGACGAACCGCGCTGGCTCCAGGACGAAGCCCGCTTCAACGCCGGTCTCGCCGCCACGGAGTACAAGGCCCAGATCCTCTTCTCCCAGGGCGATTCGGCCAAGGAACTCTCCAACGTCGAAACCCTCATCACCACCGGCGTGAAAGCCATCGTCATCTGCCCGCAGGACTCCGTCGCCGCGGCCGCCGCCGCCGACAAGGCCGCGAAGGCCGGCGTGAAGGTCATCTCCTACGACCGCCTCATCCGCGACACGCAGAGCGTCGACTACTACGTCACCTTCGACTCCGTCGAAGTCGGCGCCGCCTGGGGCAAGTACCTCGTCGAAAAGGCGGGCGCCGCCAAGAACGCGAACCTCTACCTCTACGCCGGCGCCCCCTCCGACAACAACGCCTTCCTCTTCTTCGAGGGCGCGTGGTCGGTCCTCCAGCCCAAGATCGCCGACGGCACCTTCAAGGTCGTCAACTCCGCGCAGGCCGTCGCCCTCAAGGGCAAGGCCACCCTCACCCGCGACGAGATGGGCAAGATCATCGGCGAAGTGACCACCGAGTGGAAGTTCGACGTCGCCAAGGTGAAGGCCGAAGCCAACCTGACCGCCGCCAAGGCCGCGGACAAGGGCACCGTCTTCATCTGCGCCCCGAACGACGGCACCGCCCGCGCCATCGCCGACGCCTTCGCCGCCGACAAGGGCGTGACGAAGTACTACATCACAGGCCAGGACGCCGAGATCGCCTCCGTCCAGTACATCATCGACGGCAAGCAGTCGATGACCGTCCTCAAGGACACCCGCGTGCTCGCCGACGACGCGCTCAAGGCCGCCATCGCCTTCGTGAAGGGCGAGACTCCCGCGTCCACGAAGACCTACAACAACGGCGCGAAGGACGTTCCCGCGAAGCCGACCGCCGTCGTCACCGTCACCCAGGACAACGTGAAGGCCGCCGTGATCGATTCCGGCTACTGGCCCGCCGACAAGTTCACGAACCTCAAGTAAGGAAAGACGCTCCCGATTCCGCGAAGGCGTGGCGTTCCGCGAGGGCGCCACGCCTTTGCACTATTGGCGGCAAGCCGCTAGACTTTCGATGACCGAGGAGCGTCGAAGAACATGGACAAGCCAATCCTTGAAATGCGGGGAATCACCAAGACCTTCCCCGGCGTGAAAGCCCTGAGCGACGTCACCTTTTCCGTGGCCCCCGGCGAGATCCACTGCCTCGTCGGCGAGAACGGCGCGGGAAAGTCCACGCTCATGAAGGTCCTCTCGGGCGTGCATCCCCACGGCACCTACTCGGGCGACATCGTCTTCGACGGCAAGCCGCAGAGATTCAACCGCATCGCCGACAGCGAACGGACCGGCATCGCCATCATCTACCAGGAGCTCGCGCTCATCCCCGAGATGACGGTCTACGAGAACATCCTGCTCGGCAACGAGATCCACCGCTTCGGCAGGATCGACTGGAACGAGACGATCAAGAAGGCCAGCGAAATGCTGGCCAAGGTCGGGCTCGACGTCGACCCCTCGGCCAAGGTGCGCGAGCTCGGCGTGGGCAAGCAGCAGCTCGTGGAGATCGCCAAGGCCCTCTGCCGCGAGGTGAAGCTCCTCATCCTCGACGAACCGACCGCCGCGCTCAACGAAGACGACTGCGACAACCTGCTCGACATCATCCGCGACCTCAAGAAACAGGGCGTCACCTGCATCATGATCTCCCACAAGCTTCGGGAGGTCATCTCCATCGCGGACACGGTCACCGTCCTCCGCGACGGGCATACGGTATGCACGCTCGACGCGAAGAAGGGCGAAGTATCCGAAGCCGCGCTCATCAAGCACATGGTCGGCCGCGAGATCGAGGACGTCTTCCCCAAGCGCACCCACAAGCGGTCCGACGAAATCATGCTCCAGGTGCGGGACTGGAACGCCTACTCGCACGCGCTCGGCCGACAAATGCTCAAGAACATGAGCTTCACCGTGAAAAAAGGCGAGATCGTCGGCTTCGCGGGACTCATGGGCTCGGGACGCACGGAACTGGCCCGCTCGCTCTTCGGGAATCCCGACGGCTATTCGCTCTCCGGCGAGATCGTCCTCGGAGGGCAGGCGCGGCGCGTCCGAAATCCGCACGACGCCATCCGGGCCGGGCTCGCCTACGCGAGCGAGGACCGCAAGGGCAACGGCCTCATCCTCATGCAGGACATCAAGCAGAACATCACGCTCGCCAACCTGCGCGAAATCTCGAGGCGAGGCATCGTCGACGAGTTCGCCGAGATCAAGGTGGCGGACGGGTACCGCACGGCGCTCGGCATCAAGACGCCGTCGATCGACCAGAAGGTGATGAACCTCTCGGGCGGCAACCAGCAGAAAGTGTCCATCGCCAAGTGGCTCTTCGTGAAGCCGGGGCTCCTCATCCTCGACGAGCCGACGCGCGGCATCGACGTCGGCGCCAAGTACGAGATCTACCTCCTCATGAACCGGCTCGTGGAGCAGGGCATGAGCATCATCATGATATCGTCCGAACTTCCCGAGGTGCTCGGGATGAGCGACCGCGTCTACGTCGTCGCGGCCGGCAGGATCTCCGGCGAACTCCCGATCGCCGAAGCCACCCAGGAAAAAATCATGGCACTCGCGACGAGCTAGAAGGGGCACGACATGAAGGACAACGGGCTGTTCAAATTCCTCCGGGGCAACATCCGCGAGTACTCGATGTACATCGCGCTTTTCGTCATCATGGCGTTCTTCGCGGTGAGGACCAACTGGATCTTCATGAAGCCGCAGAACATCGCAAACCTCCTCAATCAGATGGGCTTCATCGCGGTCATGGCCGTCGGCATGACGCTCGTCATCGTCATCCGGCAGATCGACCTCTCCGTCGGCTACCTCGCGGGCTTCCTCGGAGCCATCGCGGCGATCGCCCTCAAGGCGTGGGGACTCCCGGTGTGGCTCGTCATCCCGCTCGTGCTCGTCATCGGCACGCTGGCGGGCCTCGGCACGTCGTTCCTCGTGTCCAACGTGGGGATCCCGGCTTTCGTGGCCACCCTGGCCGGCTGGCTCATCTACCACGGCGCCCTCCAGCTCGTGACGGGCAAGGACGGCACCATCATCATCTCGGACAAGTTCTTCAAGGCGATCGGCAACGACTTCATCCCCGATCCCCTCGCCTTCCTCTACCCGCCCAACCTCGTCGCCGACGCCGGGCACCGGCTCCACGTGCTGACGCTCGTCATCGGCGTCATCGCGGTCGTCCTCCTCGTCATCGGCGACGTGAAGGCGCGCGCCAACAAGAAAAAGTACAATTTCGAAGTCATCACCTTCCCGCTGTACGTCGCGAAGCTCGTCTTCATCTCGGCGCTCCTCATCGCGGCCACGCTCATCCTCGCGACCTTCCAGGGCATGTCGTGGATCGTCGTGATCACGCTCGTCATCGTGCTCGTGTACCATTTCGTGACGACGCAGACCGTGCTCGGACGCCACATCTACGCCGTCGGCGGCAACCCGGAAGCCGCGGAGCTGTCGGGCATCTCGGTGAAGAAGATCACGTACATCGTATTCGGATCGATGGGCTTCCTGTCGGCGATTTCCGGCATCCTCATCGCGGCCCGCCAGGCCTCCGCCACGACGACCGCCGGGGCGGGCAACGAGCTCGACGCCATCGCGGCCGCCTACATCGGCGGCGTGTCGGCGGCGGGCGGCGTCGGCAAGGTGACCGGCACGCTCGTCGGCGCGCTCGTGTACTTCGCGCTCACCTCGGGCATGAACCTGCCGCCGGTCGTGGACGCGTCGTGGCAGCTGATCATGCGCGGCGCCATACTCGCGCTGTTCGTCATCGTCGACGTCACGACCCGCAAACAGCGCGGATAGAACCCGACGGACAAACCGAGGCAAACCGGTATCGAGAGAAATCGATCCATGGGTGCCGGGGCCTGGCAAAGCGGGGACCATTGGAAAAGACCTGTCAGTAGACAGAAGCTTTTCCAATGGTCCCCGCTTTACCACCCGATCGGCAGCCGGATATGCATTTCCTTCGAGATCGCGTTCTGCCGCATCTAGTCGCCATGCGTTCTATCCGCGCCGCTTGCGAATCATGTGGCGTACGGCGGCGGGAAAAGCGCTCGGACGGTTTTGCTGGTCCTCGATACTTTCTATTGCGCGCCTGTCATCTGAAGACAGTCAGGCAAGGGTTTCCTTGATCAGTTTCCTGAATTTCTCTTCGGGCATCAATTCGTGCGTGAGGAACTTTCCGTTGAAATAGATTCCCAGTGTGCCGAAGGGACTTCCGTTTTCTTTCGCGTCTTTACTGCTGTCCAATTTAACGACGGAGCTTGGGCAATCCGAATCCTCCGCGACATTCGACAACAGTCGCACGTATTCTTCCATGAACACGCACTGATCGGAATACACGAACGTGAAGCCTTTCTTCCTTCCGCCTTCGCCGGTTTTTGCCTTGTCGGTAAAGCGCGGCTGTTCACCGTTCTTGTTGAAGGCGAGCGCGAGCAGTTCAAAATACGGAAGCGCGGTATCGACGGTCTTGAAACCTTGGCTCACGTAGAATTTCCTGTCGGTTAAATATGGTTTGGTGGTGGCACTCGTGACTACAGCGATGCCGTCTTTTTTTTGTATCTTCGCGTCCTTTACGCACTCGTCCAATAGTCGTTTCGAGTATCCGTGACCCTTGAACCGTCCCGAAACCCACAGGCAATTGATGACCAGGTAATTTTCGCCGACTATCGGTTTCCAGACGGTTTCGATGGGCATGTATTCGATGAAAACCTTGCCCCGTTCATCCAACCTTTTGAAAACCAGGCCGTTGCCGAATTGCCCCTTCATCCAATCCTTTTTCGTCCGGACCCGTTCCCTGTTTTCCTTGTCGTTTCCGATCGCGCAGCAGATGTGCTCATCGTCGATATTGTTTCCATCGATACTGATGATTTCCATCAAGTGCCTCCTGAAAGCGGGTTTCCGATCTCTTGAGTCAATCCTATACCGGGACCCCTGACAGAACATGTCAGCTATGTCGAACCGAGACCGGCTATTTCGTAAAATTCCTTGGCCGGAATCGCGCAAGGCAGAAGATGATCAGATTAACGACGAAGATATACACGATGAATCCGCTGTTGGCGAAGGTCAGCTCGTTCAAGGTCAGCAGGGTCAATAGGACGCCGACGCAGGTCGCCAGCCACGGCCAGGCCAGTTCCGTCTCGGGATGGTTATAGGCCTTTACGATGGTCGGCAACGCGGCAAGACCGTCCGCCACGATGCTGAAGAAAATGGCCACGTTGCCGACTTTCGTGATCAGCCACAGGATCAAGCCCGCTACGGAAAGGCAACCGCAGGCGATGTCAAATCTTGTAATTTTCCATTCGGCGTTTTTATTGGCGAACGAAGCCGCGAACGTCATGAGCGGCAAGACGCCCGTACTGAGCGTCATCAACGATTCCAGTCCGACACCCTGCTTGACCTGCGCCGCGAACGCGATGATCGGGGCGATCGACCACAACAGGAAGGAAACCCGATTGGGCTTTACCGTACCTCGCAGAGTCTCCCGCAAGTACGCGAACGCGCCCGAAGCTCCGATCAGCGTGCCAAGTATCACGAAGTTCTTATCCAGCACTTCCGCGTCTCTCCGATGCAGAAAAAGACTTTTCCCGGCCTGACGCCGGCGAACGGCGCTCCGCACTTTTCGCTGCGCGCGCGACGGGCCGAAACGACCTTTCGATTTCCCGTTTTCACTATACGCGCAACATCGATACCAGCCAAGTCAGACGGATTCCATCGCGCGGGATCTTTCACGGAACGCCAGCCGAAAGTCGGCCGCATATCGGTTCACATTCCGCGCGAAACGCGTTACCCTTACGGCATGACCTACGTCGCCATCGGATCGGCCGAAACGGATATCGACGACGCCACCCTCGAAACGCTCGTCTGCGACGCTTTGACGAAATGCGGGGACATCAGGAAAGCCCTCGTCGTGCCGCCGGACGGGACGAGGCCGCATTCGCGCGCCGGCTCGATCCTGCGCATGCTGTACGAGGCGATCGGGCCGAATATCGGCGCGGTGCTGCCTGCGCTCGGCACGCACCAGCCCATGAGCGGCGCGGAGATAAGCCGCGTGTTCCCGGGCGTTCCTCCGTCGCTCTTCCTCGGACACGACTGGCGCCGCGACTGCGTGGAGCTCGGGCGCATCGACGCGGATTTCGTCGAGCGCGTTTCGGGGGGAGAAGCGCGCTTCGACTGGCCGGTGCAGGCGAACCGCCTCCTCGTCGACGGTTCGTGCGACCTCGTCGTGTCCGTCGGGCAAGTGGTGCCGCACGAAGTCGTCGGCATGGCCAACCACGCGAAGAACCTGTTCGTGGGTTTGGGCGGCAAGGAAGCCATCGACAAGAGCCATTACCTGGGCGCGCTGTACGGCTGCGAGCGGATCATGGGAATGACGGACACGCCCGTGCGCGCGCTCTTCGACGAAGCCTTGACGCGCTTCGGGGAACGGTTGCCGCGCGTCCTGTGGATGCAGACCGTCGTCGGACGCCGCCCTGACGGCACGCTCGCGCTCCGCGGCTTTTACGCGGGCGACGACCGCGAGTGCTTCGAGCGGGCGGCGGCGCTCTCGCGCCTCGTGAACATGGACGTCGTGGAGCGACCCATCGACAAGGCGGTGGTATGGCTCGATCCGGCCGAATACCGTTCCGCCTGGCTCGGCAACAAGTCGATCTACCGCCTTCGCATGGCCATGGCCGAGGGCGGCGAGCTCCTGGTCATCGGACCGGGCGTGGAGCGCTTCGGCGAGGACGCTCGCATCGACGCGCTCATCCGGAAGTACGGATACCGGCCCGCCGCCGAGATCCGCCGCCTCGTCGATTCGAGCCCGGAGCTCGGCGAGTCGCTCTCGGCGGCGGCGCACCTCATCCACGGCTCGACTGACGGGAAGTTCCGCGTCACGTGGGCGCCCGGCCCCGCGCTTTCGGCGCGCGACGTCGAGGCGGTCGGCTACCGTTGGGGCGACGCGGCGACGCTCGCGTCGCGTTACGATCCGGCAAAACTCCGCTGCGGCCGGAACGAGTTGCCCGACGGCGAGGAAATCTTCTTCGTGCCGGATCCCGCGCTCGGACTCTGGATCGATCCCGCCCGCTACGCGCTCAGGAACTGATCAGGGCACTCCCGGGAACGAGTCGACGTACTCGACCTTGAAGTCGCCGAAGGACGACACCTTCTGGATCTTGAAGTCCGGGAAGGAGTCGACGATCTCCCATTTTCCCGGTCCGTCGGCGAAGGACGACACTTCCTGCACCTTGAGGTCCGGGAAGGACGTCACCACTTCCACCTTGTAGTCGGGGAACGAATCCACGTACTGGATCTTGCCGTAAATCCTGCTCACGTCCGCCATGATCTCCTCCTCGCGCCGACGGGGCGCCGCGTCCGAACGCGTCAGTCCGGAATGGTCCAGGTAAAATCCGAAGCGGTCTCCACGAGATCGTGGTCGATGCCTTTTTTTTCCGCGGAGTAGCGCGTGGTCGAAACGTTCTTGACGCCGAGCCACTCCTCGTCGCCCCCGCCGCCCACCGTGAGGTTCAGGATGTTCCGCGCGACGCCGGGCACGAACTCGTCCGACCACGGCGGGTCGTCGTCGTCGTTGCGGTTGCAGTCGACGGCCACCCACCCGAGCCCTTCCATCCACACTTCGATCCAGCGGTGGTGGACGTCGTCGACATAGGGTTCTCCGCCGTTCGCGAGACCCGTGGCGACCGAGCCGCCGGAAAAGCGGACGCCGTAACCGTTCCGCATGTAGGTCGCCGCCGTGACGAAGCTGTACTCGGTGCAGGAGCCGTTCCCCGTTTTCAGCGTGTTCGCCGCGGTCTGACGGTCGTCGTCGATCTCGTATTCGAGCGCGGCGAACACCGCGTCTCGGACGTCGCGCATGAACAGCGCCGGCCTGTCGCGCCGCGCGGACACAGACTTCGCGAGTTCCTTGACCGCCGGATCGTCGAACGACACGTACTCGAGGTCCGGCGCGATGGCCGTCGCGCGCGCTTCGGCCGGCGGCGCCTTCCAGGTCATCGTGAAATCGGGCCGAACGACGTTCCGGAGCGCCCAGAGCCTCACGGTGAGTTCGTAGCCGAGCCTGACTTCCTGTCCCGCTTCGACGCGGCCGACCTTGAACACGAGCAGCTCCTGTCCGTAGCGGTCTTTCGCGCGCTCCGTCGGCGCTCCGAAGAAGGTGTGCCCGAGTTTCTGCTGCCTGAGGTCGTCGCGCGGCATGGGGGCGATGACGCGCGTGTCGAGGAGGGCCATGCCCGACTTGTTCGCGATGCGGTGCTCGTATCGGATCTTCGCCACGACCGGATCGGCGATGACCCGCGCGGAATCGAGAACCCGGTATTCGAAGGGGGCGATGCGGGCTTCGTCGTCGTTCCGGAGGTAGAGCGTCCCGCCGCGCGTCGCGAGCGCGTAGGGCGAGCGGTACGCGAGCGGGATTTCGTACTCGACCCGTTTCGTCTCGGGCGACACGGCCTACATGAAATCGTGGAGCGAGTCGCACACGAGCACCATGCCGTCGTGCAGGCGCAGGGCGCGCGGGCTGCACGGCTCCGGGAGCTTGGCCCAGGGGGCGGTGACGCCGGTCGCGGGGTCGAAGAACTTGACGACGGGATCGCGGTACTCCACGAAGAGGAAAAGCTTCCCGATCTTGCCGACGCCCTGCATGCCCTCCTTCGCGTCGGGGCTCAGGCGCCGCTTGTACGCGAGGTCGGGGAGCGAAAATTCGTAAAGCCGGTTGTAGGAGGCGACCTATACACTTTCGTCGTCGACGAGCACGTCCACGACCTTGAATTCGTAACCGGACGCTTCTTTCAGGTCGACGCGCTTTCGCAAGGCACCGGTCTTCGGGTCGATGACGAGGAGCGCGCTCTTGCCGTCCCCGTCGCGAGTCGAGACGTACAGCGCGTCGGGTCCGAAGTCGAACCCCAGGTAATTCCCCTCCGGATCGAACCCCGGAATGTCGACCGCCCCGGACGGCGCGGCTCCGGCGAGCGTTATCGACGAACAGAGGAAGGCGACCACGATCGAGACGGATCGGCGCATGCGGACCTCCCGAAAGGCTGCCCTTTCAGTGTAGTATCCGCCTCCGAAAAATCAAACGCCGACCTCGTCGGCCGGCGTTCAAGTCCATCGATAAAAAAAGCTTATCTTCCTTCGCGTCTCTGCGGCGAAAAACTTCCTAGTCGGCGTAATCCACGCCGGGCATCGCGAAGCCGTGGGCCTGCAGGAAATCGCGTCGGAAGCCTTCGAGGTCGACGAGTGACGCGACGTTTTCGGAGTTGACCGCGCCGAGGACACGCGCCGTCTCGGACTGCACGTCCTCGCGGAGTTCGAGGTCGTCGATGCGGACGCGGCCGGCTTCGTCGACGGGCACGACTTTCGGGCCGTAGAGGCGCTCGCGGAAGAGGCGCAGGATCTGGTCGAGGCAGTCCTCGTGGACGCCCTTCTCTTTCATCACCTTGTAGAGCGCCGAGACGTAGAGCGGTATCGTGGGGATGACCGCGCTCGCCCGCGTGACGAGCGCCTTGTTCACCGACACGTACGCCGCCCCGCCGATCGGGCGGAGGGAAGAAGTCAGTTCCTTCGCCGTGCGCTCGAGATGCTCCTTGGCTTTTCCGAGCGTGCCGGAGCGGTAGAGCGGCCAAGTGCGCTCGGGGCCGATGTAGGAATACGCGACCGTGAGCGCGCCGCGCGACAGGAGCTTCGCGCTTGACAGCGCGTCGATCCAGAGCTTCCAGTCTTCGCCGCCCATCACCTTGACGGTGTCCGCGGCTTCGGCTTCGTTGGCCGGCTCGATGCTGGCCTGCGAGAGCGAACCGTTCCACACGTCGACGTTGAGCCCTTGGTAGGGCGCGCCGAGCGGCTTCAGGGCCGAGCGGTACATGACGCCGGTCTTCGGGTCGACGCGCACGGGCGACGCGAGCGAATAGACGACGAGGTCGAACGAAAGGCCTTTTTCGCGCGCGAGCGCGATGACCGCGTCGCGCGTGGCGTCCGAAAAGGCGTCCGCGTTGAGCGAGTACGCGCGGATGCCGTCCGTGTCGGCTTCCCGGTCGAAGGCGATGGTCGTGTGCCAGCCCGGCGTGTCCTGGCGCTTTTCGTCGGGCGAGCGCTCGAACGACACGGACACGGTGGTCGCGCCGTAGCAGTACGAAGAGACGGCGCGGCTCGCGAGGCCGTAGCCCATGGAGCCGCCGAGGAGCAGCACCGTCTTCGGCGCCGGGCGGGCGCCCGCTACGGCGGCGGCGGAGACGAGCGAGGCGGCTTCCGCCTTCGCCCGTTCCTTCCAGGCGCGGACGAAGGCGGCGCACCCGGCGGGACTGCAGTTGAAGCAGATGTTCCCGCGGATCATCGGCTTCACGACTTCGGTTCCTCCCCGATCATGCAGAGCCACTCGGCTTCGACGGCGAGCTCGCCGTTCACGTAGCCCTTGCCCGATTGCTTGATGGCGCGGTTCGAGGCGCGGAGCGTCTCCACGCGCGACTCGAAGAGGTCGCCGGGGCGGACTTGCCTGCGGAATTTCACCTTGTCGACGCTCGCGAGGAAGAAGAGCCCCGACGAGAGGACGCCGGTCTTCTTGAGCCCCGCGCCGCCGGCCTGCGCCATCGTCTCGATGAGGATGACGCCGGGCACGACGGGATACGACGGAAAGTGTCCCTTGAAGAAGAAGTCGTCGTCGCGGAAGCGGCGCCAGCCCCGGAAGGAGTCGCCGTCGGCCTCGACGGCGTCGACGAAGAGGAACGGTTCGCGGTGCGGGAGGAGGGTCTTCACCTCTTCGTACGCCGCCTCGTCGCGCGTTTCGGACGGGGCCATCAGGCTTTCCTGAGGACGAGCACGCCGTTGTGGCCGCCGAAGCCGAGCGAGCCGGAGGCGGCCACGTCGATCTTTCCGGGGACGCCCTTGTTCGGGACGTAATCGAGGTCGCAGGCCGGATCCGGATTTTCGAGATTGATCGTCGGCGGGTAGAAACCGTCCATGATCGCCTTGGCGCAGATGATGGCCTCGATGGCGCCGGCGGCCGCGATGAGGTGTCCGGTCATGCTCTTCGTGGAGCTGATCTTCATCTTCTTCGCGTGGTCGCCGAAGGCCTTCTTGACCATGAGGGTCTCGGTCGGGTCGTTGATCTGCGTCGACGTGCCGTGGGCGTTGTAGTACTGGACGTCCTCGGGCTTCACGTCGGCGTCGGCGAGCGCGAGGGTGATGGCGCGGGCGCCGCCCTGCCCTTCGGGGTCCGGCGAGGTGAGGTGGTAGGCGTCGCACGAGGCGCCGTATCCCGCGAGCTCGACGAGCGCCTTCGCGCCGCGCTTCTTCGCGTGCTCTTCGCTCTCGAGGACGAGGATGCCGGCGCCTTCGCCGATGATGAAGCCGTCGCGGTCCTTGTCGAAGGGGCGGCAGGCGTGGGCCGGATCGTCGTTGCGGGTGGAGAGGGCCTTGAGCATGCAGAAGCCGCCGACGGCGAACTCGGAGAGCGCCGCCTCGGTGCCGCCCGTCACGACGACGTCGGCGCGGCCGGCGCGGATCATGTCCAGGGCCTGGCCGATGGCGTCCGTGCCGCTCGCGCACGCGGTGACCGCGGTGTACGCCGGGCCGTGGATGCCCAGGCGCATGGCGACGTTGCCGGAGGCTTCGTTCGCGATCATGAGGGGCACGGTCATGGGCAGCATGCGGCCGGGGCCGGATTCGAGGAGCTTCCGGTAGGACTCCTGGAAGATCTCGATGCCGCCGATGCCGTTGCCGATCACGCACGCGACGCGTTCGGTCGGGACGCCGGCGCCCTCGAGCCCGGACTGCTTCCACGCCTGCACGGCCGCGGCGACGGCGAACTGAGTGAAGAGCGCCATCTTGCGCGCTTCCTTCTTGTCCATGTAGAGCGAGACGTCGAAACCCTTCACTTCCGCGCCGATGCGCGCGTCGAAGTTCGCGGCGTCGAAACGGGTGATGGGGCCGATGCCGTTCATGCCGGCCTTGATGTTGTTCCAGAAGGAATCCAGATCGCTGCCGACGGGACTCACGACGCCCATGCCGGTGACGACGACTTTGGTCTTCATATGTTCTCCTCCGTAGCGCCCTTGCGGGCGTTCAGTATCGCGTTGCGCGTCGGGTCAGAAACGGATGACGGAGCCGCCGTAGGTGAGGCCGGCGCCGAAACCCATCGTCATGACGAGATCGCCCTTGTTGATCAGTCCCTTGTCGAGCATCTCCGCGAACGCGATGGGGATGGACGCCGCCGACGTGTTCGCGTATTCCTCGATGTTCATGTAGAAGCGCGACTCGGGGATGCCGAAGCGCTTGGCCGCCGCCTGCACGATGCGCAGGTTGGCCTGGTGCGGCACGATCCACTTGAAGTCGTCGAGCTTGTAGCCGGTGACGTGCAGCATGCGCTCGATGAGCACCGTGATCGACTTGACCGCGAAGCTGTACACCGCCTTGCCGTCCATGACTATGCGAGGCGTCGCGGGGGCCGCCCGCTCGAACGCCTTGTCGCGGAGCGGCTGCTCGAGGTAGAGGGACTTCGCGCCGGCGCCGTCCGCGCCGAGTATCGTCTTGAGTATACCCGTGTCCGCCTCTTCCGTGTAGGAGAGGACCGCCGCGCCGGCGCCGTCGCCGAAAAGCACGCACGAGCCGCGGTCGTCCCAGTCGACGAGGCGCGACAGCGTCTCCACGCCGATCACGAGGGCGTTGCGGCCCTTCCGCGTCTCGAGCATGCCCGCGGCCACGTCGAGGCCGTACACGAAGCCCGTGCAGCCCGCGACGATGTCCAGGGCGGCGCAGCCGTGGGCGCCGATCTTGTCCTGCACGATGCAGGCGGTCGAGGGAAAGCCGAGATAGTCGGGCGACGCGCTGGCGAGCACGATGACGTCGATCTCGTGCGGGCCGATCCCGGCCTTGGCCAGGGCGCGGCGGGCGGCTTCGGCGGCGAGGTCGCTCGACATGACGCCGTCTTCGGCGAGATGGCGGGCGCCGATGCCCGTGTGCGAGCGGATCCACTCGTCGGTCGTCTCCACGCGCGACTGCAGGTCGTCGTTCGTCATTTTCCGTTCGGGAACGCAGTATCCCATCGATCTGATGTAAGCCGGCATGATCGCCTCCTCGGGCTTTCGCGCACGCGGATCCGACTCCGTGTCGTGTCGCGATTTTCGGTTCGCGACGGTTTGACAGGCTCGGTTCCCGACACGTTTCAAGTTTCCTGCGGAAATCAATAAAAAAAGCGCGATTTCCGTTTCGATCCCGGGTATTCTGACAAGATCGAATACACGTGTCAATATGACACAACTGTAAATAACTGTCAAATTGAAGCTGCGCTGGTAACACCCGTCCATGGTGTCAGACACCACGTCCCTGGTGTCTGACACCAGAAGTAGGTGGTGCCTGGCACCCGGCGGGCAGAGGTGCCTGGCACCCGGCGGGCAGAGGTGCCTGGCACCCGGCGGGCAGGGGTGCCTGGCACCGCCGGCGGACTCAGGGGCGGACGGGAAGTTCGATTCTGAACACGACCGGGTCGGTCGAAGCAAGGAAAAGGCGGCCGCCGTGCCGGCGTTCGACGATGTCCTTCGAAACGGACAAACCGAGACCGGTGCCCGCGTCGCCGCCCCGCGCGCTGAAAAAGGGCTCGAAAATCCGGTCGGAAAGCGATTCCGGGATCGTCGGGCCGTCGTTCATGATCTCGCAAAAGACGGTCCCCTCGCCAGAGCCGGTCATGACCGTGACGACGCCCCGCGCTTCGGATCCACGCTCGCGGATCGACTGCACGGCGTTCGTCACGAGATTGAGGAGGACCTGGTCGATCTCGCGGCCGCGCGCCCTGACCGGGGGGAGTTCCGCGAGCCTCCGTTCCACGCGGATCGAACCGCGCCACTCGCCCCGGCACAGGGCCAGGGTCGCTTCGACGCCCGCGTTCAGGTCGTACGGTTCGGGCAAGGCGTCCGGACGCTCCTGCCGCGACAGGAAGAGGAGCGACTTGACGGTCGCCTCGATGCGGTCGAGGCCTTCCTCGAGTCCCGCGCCGATGAAGTCGATTTCCTTGGCATCGGGCGCTCCCGGGGGAAGGGAACGGGACACCAGCGTCCGGAGGGAGCGCAGGTCGCTCCGGATATAGCCGAGCGGGTTGTTGATCTCGTGCGCGACTCCCGCGGTGAGGATGCCGACGGCGGCGAGTTTTTCCTGTCGGAGGAGCCCGGTCCGCGCGCGATCCAGTTCGGCTTCGAGGCGCACCCGGGACGTCACGTCCTCCGCCGTGAAGACCGAAATCTTCCCGTGCCGGGCCGAGGCGTGGAGCCGCCACGAGAGGGACTCCCGTCCGAGATCCACGACGCCACCCGCGAGGCCGGGATCGCTAATCCCGGCCTCGCGGGCGCCGAAGCCGATCGTTTCAAAGAAGGCCGAAAGCCGCCCGTACGAGCCCGCGGGCCGTCCGACGCAGATGGAGTCGAGCCCGAAGAGGGCGTCCGCCGCGGCGTTGTGGTCCACGACGCGGAGTCCGGCGTCGACGGCGACGATCGCCATCCTGAGCTCCTGCACGATCACCGCCCGCGCCACCGGCATCACGAAGACGAGCCTGGCGAGATAGAGGCCGAACGCGAACAGGATGCCCGCGAAGGCGAAGCCGAGGGGGGTGAAGTCCTTTTGCAGGTGCGGAACGAAGCCCAGGTTGTTCACGGCGTTCGGCACGCCCGGCAGGAGGGCGCCGACGAGCACCAGAACCGACTGCCGATGGTGCTGGCGGGCGCTTTTCAGGAAGGACAGGAACACGAGCGCCGTGCCGAACGCGACGCAGCCCCACGAATAGGTGGCGAGCACCCAAAAGCCCGGACCGTGCCCGGCGCGGAGGACCGAGAAGCCCCCCGATTCCCGGAAGGCGATGTCCGTCCAGACGAGGCGATGGAGGTCGTTCGTCATGGCGAAGAGGAACAGGGCGGTCGGGACGATGACGGCGACTCCGACGAGACGCCGATCCACGAAGGTGATCCAGCCGGTGAAACGCAGGCAGAAGGACAGCCAGGCCATCGGCAGGGCGAGGAAGCCCACGTACTCGAGCTTCGCGAACAGGTAGGTCCATGGCCCGGCCGGGGCGGCCAGCTCGGCGAGGCTCGTCGCGAGGAGGAACACGGACAGGGCGAGGATGGCCAACACGGGTTGCGCGGTCAGCTCCTTCCGGTACGGAAGGACGGCGATGAACGCGGCGACGCAGAGCAGCGCGAGCGCGGGGGCGGCGGCCAGGAAGACGCGGAACTCGGGGATCATGCGGGTCCGGGGATCAGCCGCTCCACGCGGAGCACGGTCACGTCGTCCGAGAAGGCCGCGCCCGGCAGGAGCGGCTTGAAGCGTTCGACGGCTTCGGCGGCGCGCGACGAAGCGCAGGCTTCGATGGCGGCGGCCAGCTCCGGACCGTCGAGACACCACGCCGACCTCACCGATTCGGTCAGGCCGTCCGTGTGGCAGAAGACGAGGTCGCCCGGCAGGAATTCGGCGGAACCCGAGGCGAAGCCCTGTCCGGGGACGGCGCCGAGCGCGGTATTGCCCGTGTGGAGCGGCGTCGCCCGGCCGCCCCGCAGGAGCCAGGCCGGCGGCTGCCCCGCGGTCGCGAACGACAGGCGGTCCGCGTCGGGGTCGAAACGGATCGCCGTCATCGCCATGAGGAGTTCCGGCGAGGACGCGACCATGGCGCAGAAGCGGTCGTTGATCGCCGCGAGGAAGCGGCCCGGATCGAGGAGAAGCCGGGGATCCGCCTCGGCCGCCCAGCCGATCGCGGCCGTCGCCATGGCGGCGACCATGGCCGGTTTCGGCCCGTGGCCCGCGACGTCGCCGACTACCGCGAGGCACCCGCCCGCGCCGTCGTCGAGGATGCGGTAGAAATCGCCTCCGCAGTGGTAGACGTCGTGGGGCAGGAACGCGACGTCCACGTCGAGCTTCGCGAAGGAGGGCGCGGCGTGCGCGAAGAGCGCCCGCTGGAAGTCCCCGGCCGATTCGAGCATGCCGTCCAGTTCGCGCCTCAACCGGGCGTTTTCCGTCCGGAGGGACCAGGCCGAGAGCGCGCGTTCGACTTCGGCGACGAGATGGTCCCGCGACCAGGGCTTGAAAAGGAGGCTCATGATGGACGTGGAGACGGCTTTCTGGATGTCGGGAATGTCGACGTAAGCCGTGAGCAGGATGGTCTGGATGTCCTTGCCCGCCTGTCGCACCTTCGCGAGGAGGTCGCTGCCGTTCATGCCCGGCATGCGGAGGTCGGAGATGACGAGGAAGACGCCCTCCGGATGGGAGCTCACCCAATCGACGCATTCCCGCGGATCGGTGAAGACGCGGACCGAAAACGGGCGCTCGGCGAATTCGAGGGACAGCTCCCGTTCGAGCGAAGCGCCCACCCGGACTTCGTCGTCCACGATCACGAGTTCTGGCAATTGCGCGACTGACACGGCGCCCTCCGGTGCATCCACGACGGACAAGTCGATGAAACCTCGTCCGCGCAGTCTATACCTGTCGGCTAAACCGGTCAATAAAAGCGATCCGCGGGCAGGCTTCCCGAAAAACGCTTCGCGTGTCGACGTACCGATGAAGGTATCGGTATAATCCCCCCGTGAACGAACGACTGCTCCGTGACGGCCTCGTCGAGCTCGGCCTCGACGCGCCCGAGGTCTTCGAGGGCCTCGCCGCCTACGTCGCGCTCATCGAGCGGGACAATCCCGCGCTCGGACTCGTGGGAGCCCAGGGCGACGAACTCGTCGTCAAGCACATCCTCGACAGCCTGACGCCGATCGCGATCTTCGACCGAGTCGCCGCCGAAGGCGGACTTTCGGCGCCCGACGTGGCGGATCTGGGAACCGGCGCGGGCCTTCCCGGCGTTCCGCTCGCCATCGCGCGGCCGGGCTGGAACTTCACGCTCATCGACCGCATGACGCGCCGGACCGACTTCCTCGAGGACGTCCGCGTTTCGCTCGGTCTCGACAACGTGACCATCGTCGAGGAGCAAGTCGAGCGCGCCAAAAGCCTCCACGACATCGTCACCTTCCGCGCCTTCCGCCCCTTCGAGCGGAAGCTCTTCAAGCGCATCCTCGCGCTCTGCAAGCCGGACGGCCGCATCCTCGCCTACAAAGGCAAGGCGGACCGGGCGCGCGAGGAATTGCCGGCGCTGGCCGAGTTCCCGCTCGAATCCGCGATCATACCCGTGAAAGTCCCCTTCCTCGACGACGAGCGCTGCGTGGTGGAACTGCGGGCGAAACGCTGACGCCGCGGTTCGGCCCAGCCGTCGCATCTTGGCGACGCCGGTCGGATCGTCTATACTCACGACGTGAAGACTGAAAAACACATCACAAAACCCGCGATCGACGTTCCTTCGACCAAGCCGCCCCGCGACGATTCAACCCTCCGCACGGGCGTCAACTTCGTCGTCGCCTCCGCCGTCGTCGCGCTCATCCTGGCGGCGCGCTTCGCCACGGCGGCGCAAGCGGCCGGTCTGGCGTCGATCGGCTTCGAGACGGTCCGCCTGGCGGCGATGGTGGTCGCCGCCTTGCCGCTGCCGTGGTCGGTCGTCAGGCTGATTCTGGCCGTTTCGGGGCGCCGGCGTGCGGTGCTCCGCTTCTTCACCAACGCGGGGTCCTCGTTCGCGGCCTACTTCATGGCGTGGGCCGCGTCGATCGGGGTGTTCGAGGCGGGGATGGGGCTGTCCCTGGCGACGTTCCCGCTGGCCGCGGGAGCCGTCGGGATCATGTACTGGAACCGGGCGCGGACGCTCGTCCCCGCCCTCGTCCTGCCCGCGGCCGGGCTCGGGGTCGCCCTCTACCTGCACGGCTACCTCACCCCCGAGCGGGTCGAGACGCTGATCCTCGGAACCGCGACCGCCCTCGCCTTCGCGCGCCTCGTTCGGCACGAGACGCGGCCGAGCGAGGATCGCCTCAAGACCCTCGAGGCCGAAAACGAACAACTATGGAAGCTTTCGTTCCGCGACGCGCTCACGGGCCTGTACAACCGCCGCTTCGCGAACGAGACGGGCATCACGCTCTTCACGCGCGCGGCCCGCTACCGCGAGCAGCTCCACGTCATCATGATCGACATCGACCACTTCAAGAAGGTGAACGACGCGCTGAGCCACGCCGTGGGCGACGAGGTGCTGAAGGGCGTGGCGGAAGTCATCCTCTCGTCGATCCGGTCGAGCGACACGGCGTCGCGCTACGGCGGCGAGGAGTTCCTCGTCTACATCATCCGGGCCGATCCCGAACTCGTGCAGTTCATCGCGAACCGCATCCGCGATGGCGTGGCCGCGCGCCGCTTCGAGCAGGTGCCCTGGAAGATCACCGTGAGCGCCGGCATCGCGGGCATCCAGGAAAACGATACCCTCGAAAGCCTCATCGACCGCTCAGACAAGTTCCTCTACCAGTCCAAACGGACCGGCCGCAACCGCGTCTCCGGCTTCTGACAAACCGCCACGGCCGCGGAACGCTACCGGTCGAAAAACCACGAAGGGCACGAAGTTTTGCCACGAAGGTCACGAAGAAGAAGAAGATTGTTTATCATCATAGTTACCTGCATTTTCACTTCAGTGATGTTGAAGCTAAAATAAAAAGGGGTGCCCAAGCACAGGCACCCCAAAATTCTTTCCTATCCTTCGTGTCCTTCGTGTCCTTCGTGCTCTTCGTGCCCTTCGTGGTAGTCTTTTCTTCGGCCGCCTTATTCGGCGGGGGGCGTGTCGGGGGCGGGGGCGGATTCCTCCGCGGGGAGGGGGTTGCCCGACTCGTCGACCTGGATGACGTCGGACTCTTCCTGCTGGACGGTCTGCTCGGCTTCCTGGTCCTCGTACGATTCCATCACGAAGGGATACACGACGTCCTTGTCGGGCGCGTTCGCCATGATCGCCGGGATCGACACGACGACGTCGCGCATCGACAGCGGAATCCGGATCACGCGCGTGACCGGTTCCGCCGAGCCGTCGAGCGGCTCCACCTTGACCGTGTGCTTGCCTCCCGTCACCGTCACGGTGACGCGTTCGGCCCGGCCCATCTCCTCGGGCTCGAGGGCGTTCACGGTCACCGCCGAGTACTCGGGCGCGCGGAGGCCGGTCTCCTCGTCGCCGACGAGGTTCGTGTCCAGGTAGATCGTGTGGCCCTTGCCGATCACGAACAGGAAGACGGCCAGCGCGACGGCGATCGCGACCGCCGAGCCGCGCGCGATGACGCTGCGACTGATCATTTGGTCCCTCCCTTCGCCTCGCCGCGGAGCGACGCGCGCGACGCCTCCTCGTTGGCCTGCCGCTTCCACGCGAACAGGACGAGCGACAGCGCGATGACGCCGTAGCTGATGAACTGGCGGAAGAACTCGCCGAGCTGCGCCGAACCGATGAGGTTCTTGCCCGCGTTGGGCGTCACCACGAACATGAGGTGGAAGAGGATGACGCCGACGATCACGTTCGGGATGGACGCCCGCGTGACGGACGCGCCGCCGATGAGGAGCGCGGCCGCGGCGAACATGCCGGTCTGTTCGTGCGAGTTGTAGGTGTTCAGCGTGCCGAGGTTCTGGAGGAAGATGATCTGCCCGTAGCACGCGAGCACCGTGGAGATGATGATGGCCACGATGCGCGTGCCGTCGACCGGGATGCCGGCCGCGAGCGACACCGCTCGGTCCTGGCCGACCGCCCGCATGTCCTGCCCGAGCTTGGTCTTGCGGAACCAGACGATGAAGGCGCACATGGCCGCGATCACGAGGAAGGTGGCCACCGGCACCTTCACCGTCCAGACCGTGACCGACAGCAGGTTGTCGAGCGCCTGGCGTATGCCGATCAGGTCCACGACGTTGCGGATGCCGTAACCGCGCGAGAGGAGCAGCACCGGATTCGCGATCGGGATGAGCGTGCCCATGAGGTACAGCACGAGGAACTGGTAGATGCCGTTCATGAAGAAGGCGAGGATGTAGCCCGTGACCATCTCGCGGCCCTTCGCGCGGTTCAGTATCTCCCCGCAGATCCAGCCGAGGAGCACGGCGACCGGCGTGGAGATGATGGCCGCGAGCACGATGCCCGGCATGCCCATGACGCCCCAGTTGGTCACGAAGATGAGGCCGATCTGGCCGGCCATCGCGCCGAGCACCATGCCGAAGTTGATGCCCATGCCCGTCATGATGGGCAGGAGCAGGGCCAGCACGAGGAACGCGTTGCGCCCGAGCCTCGAGACGATCTCGCGCACGAGGCTCAGGGGCGGGATCTTGGAGACGGGGATGGCCGCCGCGATGATCACCACGAAGAGGATCACGACGGCGTTGTCGATGAGGAAGAGCCTGAGCTTGTTGGTTTTCATTTGGCCACCTTCGTCTTCCGCGTCAGGGCGTACAGGATCATGCCGTTCGAGACGACGATGCGGATCACTTCGGACAAGTCCGCCTTGATGAGCGAGTTGATGACGGCCGGCGTCATCGTGAGGATGCCCTGGAAGAGGAACACCCCGAGGAACACGTTGACCATGCTGGCCTTGTTCACGCTGGCGCCGCCGATGAGGATTGCGGCGACCGACGGGAAGGTCATCGAGAAGGGTCCTTCGTAGAGCTGGATGAAGCCGAAGCTCTGCTCGTACACGAGGATGCCCACCGCGCCGAGCATCGTCGAGAGGACCACGGCGACCACGCGCATCGCGTCGACGTCGATGCCCGAGGCGCGCGCGTAGATCGGGTTCGAGCCGACCGCGGTCATGGCGGTGCCGGTCTTGAGGTGCATGAAGAACCACATGAGGACGGCCATCGCCAGGAAGAGGAGGATCATGCCCGTCGGCACGGCGAACTCGTCGCCGATGCGGATCTGGAGGAAGTTGTTGAGGATCTTGTCCCAGAACTTCTCGACCGAGATCGTGGTGCGGAGGCCCTCGCCGGAGAAGCCCCAGACCATGGTCGGGCTCTTGAAGGGCAGGACGATCCACATGATCGACATGAAGGTGATGGACGAGAAGCCCACGTAGGTGGCGATCATCATCTCGTTGCCCTTCACGCGGTTCAGGAGCTTTCCGTAGCCGAAGCCGAAGAGCGCGGCGAAGGCGAGCCCGATGCCGATGGCGGCCGTGAAGCCCGGCATGCCCACGAGGCCGGTCTCGATGGAGATCGTGGCGCCGAGCAGGCCGGCGATGACGCCGAGCGGCAGGCCGAAGTTGAGGCCGCAGCCGGCCTGGATCATCGGGACCATCGCCAGGACGAGGATGCCGTTCATGCCGAAGCGCACGATGGTGTTCGAAATGGCGCCCGGCAGGCTCACGCCGACGAAGGGCGCCACGACGAACAGGAGCAACAGGAACAGCGCGATGATGATGCGCGGCAGTCCGAAATCGGAGACGAAGCGTTTCAGTTTGTCCATGGGTCAATTCCTCGCCGCGGCGGCGGCCGCGCTTTTCTGTCCGGGATCGCCGGCCATGAGGAGGCCGAAGTCCTCGATCGGGGCTTCCGGCGGCAGGATTCCCGCTATGCGTCCCTCGTCGACGATGGCGACGCGGTCGCAGATGGACCTGAGCTCCTCGAGCTCGCTCGACACCATCACGATGGTCATGCCGTACTCCGCGTTGTAGCGCCTGAGCGCGTCGAGGACGAGGCGCTTGGCCCCGACGTCGATGCCGCGCGTCGGCTCCGACACGAAGAGGAGCGAGGGCTTCAGGGCGAAGGCCTTGGCCAGGCACACCTTCTGCTGGTTTCCGCCCGAGAGGTTGCCGGCCCGCTGGCGCGTGCTCGTGCACTTGATCTCGAGCGCCGCGACGTACTCCTCCGCGAGCTTCTTCATCGCCGCGTCGGAGCGCCACTTGAAGAGCCCGCCGACGAGCGGCAGGATGGCGGTGCCGTTCACCTGCAGCGCCGTGAACGCGATGTTCCAGTCGATGCCCTCGTCGAGGAGGAGGCCGACGCCGCGTCGGTCGCGGCCGCGCCGACCGTCCCGTACGGGCCCGGTTTTCTTGACAAACGGGCGATCCGGCATATGCTGAAACAACCGCTTCAATCCGTCGGGATCTAGAACGCATCGGCCGTTTCGACGACCTGCCCAAGGAGGCTCCGCGTGAAAAAGTCCGCAATCGTTTGCATCGTCTGCGCCGTCGGCGCGCTCCTCGTCGCCGCGTCCTGAGGCAAGCCCGCCGCGAAACCAGGACCGGAACCCGCCGTCGCGTCCGTCAAGGCGGACGACACCGCGTTCGCCTTCGTCAAGGACAAGGGCATCATCGCGAATCCCGACGCGAACGCCCTCACGTACAAGGAATTCTCCCAGGCGCTCGAAGCCGCCGTTCCGGGCAAGGGTTCGCTCGCGAAAGCCTCCGACAAGCCGGTGAGCCGCGCCGACTTCATCGTCAATCTCGTCGCGGCTTTCGGGCTCGACGGCGAAGCCGCCTCTTACAAGGAAGTGACGACGATGGCGGTGGACGATGACACCGTGCCGAAGGAAGCCGTCGGCGCCTTCACGCTCGCCTTCCGCTCGAACCGCCAGCTCCTCGACTACGCGCCGGGACAGAAGCTCGATCCCGCCGCGCCCATCCTACGCGCCGACGCGGCCCGCTCGTTTTACATGGCCCTGAACCCGCCCAAGCGCGGCGGCACCGCGGTCACGGCGGTCACCGCCGACTTCCCCGGCTACAACTGCCTCTTCACGGGCTCGGGTCTCGTGTGGACCCTGGACAACGTCATGGGCGACGGCTTCACGGTGTCGAACCTCGAAGGCGTCTACCACCCGCGCATGATCAAACGCGTCCCGTCGCTCGCCAACGGCCTCATCAAGAAGCAGCCCGACGGCGGCTACTCGATCACCTACGAACTCCGCAAGGGCATGAAGTGGCACGACGGCGCGCCCGTCACCGCCAAGGACGCGAAGTTCCAGTGGGAGGTGATGACCTCCTCCGCGCCGGTCACGGCGAGCTACTACGAAAAGAACGTCGCCAAGGTCGAGGTCAAGGACGATTACACCTTCACGACGTACCTCAAGGAAGCGGTCGGCTCGATGGAGCTCGGTTCCTCGGTCTACGGCTATTACTATGGATGGTTCCAGATTCCCGAACACCTCTTCCGCGCCGATTTCGAAAGCGCGAAGAAGAGCGGCAAGTGGGAAGCCTTCGTCGACAAGGTGAACAAGAACCCGGTCATGGCCGGCCCGTACAAGTTCAAGGAATACAAGGAAGGCCAGTACCTCGTGCTCGAAGCCTTCGACGACTACTACATGGGCCGTCCGAACGTCGACCGGATCGTGTTCCGCATCATCAAGGACCAGGACGTGGTCTTCGCGTCCATCCTCAAGGGCGAAGTCGACTTCGGCCGCTACACGCTTCCCTTCAAGGAGAGCCTCCAGCTCCAGAAGGACAAGGGCGACCTCTTCGACGTCACCTTCACGGAGAGCGTGGCCAACCAGTGCGTCTTCGTGAACTTCTCCGATCCCGCGGATCCGGCCAAACCGCATCCCATCCTCTCGGATCTCAAGGTCCGCCAGGCGCTCCTTTCCGCCATCAACCGCGACCAGATCAACCAGATGTTCTACCAGGGCAAGACGAGCGTCCCCGACACCTGGATCACGTCCATTCACTTCCAGGCGGCCGCGCTCAAGTCGCCCCTCGTCAGGAAGTACCCGTACGACCAGGCCAAGGCCAAGGAGCTCCTCGCGCAGGCGGGATGGAAGGCGAACGCCGCGGGCGTCCTCGAAAAGGACGGCAAGCCCTTCGAGATCTCCCTCGCCGCCGCGTCCGGCAGCGCCGACTCCGAGACGCTGGCCATGCTCATCCAGGGCATGCTCAAGCAGGTCGGCGTGACGGTGAAGATCGAGCTCAAGCCCGCGCAGGTGGTGTGGTCGGAAACCCTGCCCCAGCGCAAGTTCGACATGATGCTCTCCGGCTGGGGCTACGGCCTCGCCGACGAGGCCAAGAGCTACTTCGGCACCGAAGCCATCCCCACCGCGAAGAACTCGTGGGCGGGCAACAACTTCATGGGCTGGTCGAACGCCGAGAACGACAAGATCATGGACGAAGCCCTGCGGGAAGTCGATCCGACCAAGAAGGGCGAACTGTACGCGAAGCACTTCGGCCTCTGGACCGAAGCGCTGCCCTACTACCCGCTCGTCGTCGACCCGACGCCCCACTTCGCCAAGCGCTCGCTCCGCAGCTACAGCTCCGGCTACGAGTGCGGCTTCGGCTGGCGCTGCTACGACTGGTACTACCTGCAGTAGGAGCCGCCGCGCCCGGGAGAGAAGGCGAGCCGCCGGGAAACACCCGGTTCCGGGCGGCTTGCCTTGTCCCGCGGCGGCCGCTCGCCGGGCGGCCGCCCCGATACGGCACCAACCGATAACATCAAGGGAAACGACATGGACCACGACGCCCTCCTCGACGCGATACCGGACTACGACCGTTTCCTCACGGTGGACGAGCACAACAAGGCGTCCTTCGACCTGGCCCGCGCCCACCCGGACAAAGTCCGCGTGCGGCAGGCGGGATCCTCCCGGAACGGCGACCCGATCTACGCGCTCACGGTCGGCTCCGGCCGGAAAAACGCCTTCCTCTTCGGCTGCCCGCACCCGAACGAACCCATCGGCATGATGACGCTCGACGCGCTTTCGCGCGCGCTCGTGGAACGTCCCAAGCTCTTCGAGGGACTCGATTACACCTGGCACATCGTCAAGTCGATCGACAACGACGGCACGAAGCTCAACGAGGGCTGGTTCCGCGACGCGGGTTCGATCCGTTCGTACGCGGCAAATTTCTACAGGCCGCCTTCGTACGAGCAGGTGGAGTGGACCTTCCCGGTCGATTACAAAACCCTCCACTTTCAGGAGCCGCTGCCCGAGACGAAAATCCTCATGGAACTCATCGACGCGACGCGCCCGAGCTTCATGTACTCGCTCCACAACTCCGGTTTCGGAGGCGCTTACTATTACATCACGCGCCCCCTGCCCGGCGCCTACGACGCCTACCGCGACATCCCCGCGAAGCTCGGCATCCCGCTCGCGCTCGGCGAACCGGAGGCGCCCTATCTGGAAACGCTGGCGCCCGCGGTCTACCGCCTGTCGCCGATCGCCGCCGAGTACGACTTCATCGAAAAGCACCTCGGGAAGGATCCGGCCCTGGTCATCAAATCCGGCTCCTGCTCCGACGAATACGCCTATCGCGCGTGCGGCACCTTCACCCTCGTGACGGAACTTCCGTATTACTTCGATCCGCGCGTGAACGACCTGTCCGAGTCGAGCCTGACGCGGAAGGAGACGCGCCTCGCGATGGCGGATATCGCGGAGCGCGCCTACGGAAAGATCGCCGCCGTGCACGCCGTCATGGATCACGAGCTCGACGCGTTCGACTCGCCGTTCAAATCGGTTTTCGAGGAAAGCCTCCGGATCATGGACGATCGCGTCAAGGCCGATCGCGAATGGGCGAACACGGACGAAACGCTCCTCAGGAAGGCGACGAAGGCCGAGGAATTCGACGCGTTGGTCGTATCGCGCTTCTACCACTGCCTGTCCATCGGCATGCTCGTGCGTCTCGCGCGCGCGGGGCTCTGTACGCGACCCGGATCGGCGATCCTGGCCGCGGCGCTCGAGGACGCCGCCCGCCTGTTCGACGATTCCGTGACCGCGCTCGAAGCCGACCTCGACTACACGCCCATACCGATCGGGAAACTCGCGGGCGTCCAGCTCCTCGCGGGCATCGCCACGATGCGCGCGCTCGAGGGCGAACGCGCATGAGGCGCTATTTCCTCGGCCGCCTCGTCGAGCTCGTGCCGATCTTCTTCCTGATCTCGTTCCTCGCGTTCTGGCTCCTGTCCATCATGCCCGGCGACCCGCTCCTGTCGATGCGCATGGAGAACCCGCGCGTCTTCGCGAGCGACCCCGCGCGCCTGGCGGAGCTCCGCGCCGCGTACCACCTCGACGATCCCCTGCCGGTCAAGTACGCGAATTGGCTCGGCGGGCTCTTCAAAGGCGACCTCGGCTATTCGCTCCTCTACAAGAAACCCGTCACCGAGCTCATGGGCGTCTACATCCCGAACACCCTCGTCCTCACCGTGACGGCGTGGCTCCTCGGCCTCCTCATCGCCCTCCCCATCGGCGTGTACTCCGCGGTACGGAAATACTCCGTCTTCGATTACGCGATGACGGTGGCGGCCTTCATGGGCATCTCGCTGCCGTCGTTCTGGTTCGCGCTCATGGCCATCATCGTGTTCGGCGTCGGGCTCCAGTGGCTGCCGGTGTCCGGCATGTTCTCGTTCGACGCGAAGCCGGGTTGGCCGGCCTTCGTCGACTGCCTCCGGCACCTCGTCCTGCCGGCGCTCACGCTCGGCATCGTGCAGGTGGCCAGCTGGGTCCGCTACGTCCGCACCTCGTTCCTCGAGACGCTCGACCAGGACTACATCCGCACGGCGTACGCGAAGGGCGTGCCGAACCGCCTCGTCATCCTCAAGCACGCCTTCCGCAACGCGCTCATCCCCATCATCACCATCGTCACGCTCGACATCCCCTACTTCTTCGGCGGCGCCGTCATCATCGAGACCGTGTTCTCGTGGCCCGGCATGGGAGGGCTCATGTACCGCGCCGTCGCGGGAAAGGACTACAACCTGGCCATCAACTGCCTCATGTTCCTCACCGCCGTCACGCTCCTTTCGAACCTGCTCGCGGACGTCCTCTACGCCGCCGTCGATCCGCGCATCCGCCTGGCGAAGGGCAGGAGGAAAAACACGTGACGACGAAAACCGCTTCCGAGCCCGTGACCGGCGTCTCCTTCGGAGCCCTCGTCTGGCGCAAATTCAAGGCGCACCGCCTGGCCATGGTCGGCGCCGCCACGATGCTCGTCCTGACCGTGTTCACGGTCGTCGGACCCTTCCTCATCCCCTATGGCTACGAGGACATGGACCTCGAGCGCATCTTCGCGCCGCCCTTCTCGGAGGGGCACCTCCTCGGCACCGACGAGCTCGGCCACGACGTCCTCGTGCGGCTCATGCACGGCGGGCGGATCTCGCTCTTCGTGGGTTTCTTCTCGGCGCTGGCCGCCACGCTCGTCGGCACGTCGGTCGGGCTCGCGTCGGGCTATCTCGGGGGCGCCGCGGACCGGATCCTCATGCGCTTCGTGGACGTCATGCTCTCGCTGCCGCTCTTCCCCATCCTGCTCGTCCTGACCATGGCGCTCGGCACGGGCCTCTGGAACATCGTCATCGTGCTCGTCGTCTTCGGCTGGATGGCCGTGGCGCGCCTCGTGCGGGGACTCGCGCTGACCGTGCGCGAATCCGAGTTCGTCATGGCCGCGAAGGTCACCGGGGTGAAAACCCTTTCCATCATGTTCCGCCACATCCTGCCGAACGTCCTCCCCATCGTCATCGTATCCGCGACGCTCAACGTCTCGTACTCCATCCTGACCGAATCGAGCCTGAGCTACCTCGGCCTCGGCATCCAGCCGCCCATGCCGTCGTGGGGCAACATGCTCCAGCGCAGCGTGAACTACATCCTCGGCGCGACGGGCGGCGTGACGCCGTGGTGGCTCACGTTCTTCCCCGGTTTCATGATCTTCGCGTGCGTCCTCAACATCAACTTCCTCGGCGACGGGCTCCGCGACGCCCTCGACCCGAAATTCGTGGGTGAAGCATGAGCGACGGAACGACCACGCCCCTCCTCGAGGTGTCGAAACTCGGCGTGAGTTTCCGCACGTCCTTCGGCCGCATCACGCCCGTGTCCGGACTCGACCTCAGGCTGGAAAAGGGCGAGACGCTCGGCATCGTCGGCGAGTCCGGCTGCGGCAAGACGGTGACGGCCTTCTCCACGATCGGGCTCCTGCCGCGCAACGCCGAGCTGGCGCCCGAATCGCGCATCGCCTTCGCGGGCGAGGACATCGCGCGCGCCGGACACAAGCGGCTCGAGCTCATACGCGGCGACAAGATTTCCATGATCTTCCAGGAGCCGATGACGAGCCTCAACCCCGTCTTCACGGTCGGCGACCAGATCGCGGAGGTGTACCGCATCCATCGCAAGGCCTCCCGGAGCGAGGCGCGCGAACGGGCGCTCGGGATGATGAAGCTCGTGCGCATCCCCGAGCCGGAAAAACGCCTCGACGAATATCCGCACCGCCTTTCCGGCGGCATGCGCCAGCGCGTCATGATCGCCATGGCCCTCGCGTGCAAACCGGACCTCCTCGTGGCCGACGAGCCGACGACCGCGCTCGACGTGACGATCCAGGCGCAGGTGCTCGAGCTCATGCGGGGACTCAAGGACGAGTTCGGCACGTCGATCATGATGATCACGCACGACCTCGGCGTCGTGGCGGAAACCTGCCAGCGCGTCCTCGTCATGTACGCCGGGCTCGCGGTGGAGGAGGCGCCCGTGGAGGCGCTCTTCGCGGAGCCGGCCCATCCCTACACCGTCGGCCTCCTCGAATCCATCCCGAACGTCGCCGCGAAAAAGAAGGACCAGGCGAAGCTCCGCGTCATCCCCGGCACCGTGCCGCCGCCGAACCGCTACCCGGGCGGTTGCCGCTTCCACCCGCGCTGCGCCCGGGCGACCGAACGCTGCGCGATCGAGGCGCCGCCGCTCTTCGTCCTCGGGCCCGGACGCTCGGCCCGGTGCTGGCTCGTCGAGGATCGCGCCGCGGACGCCGGAGGTCGCGATGCGCGCTGACCGCCTCTGCGAGATCCGCGGACTCGCCACCTGGTTTCCCGTGAAGGGATCGCCCAAAAGCCACCTCAAGGCGGTCGACGGCGTCGACCTCGACATCGCGCGCGGCGGGACGCTCGGGCTCGTGGGCGAATCGGGCTGCGGCAAGACCACCGTCGGCCGCACCCTCGTGCGGCTCTACGAACCGACCGCCGGGTCGTTCGCCATGGCGCGCGACGGCGAGGTTCGCGACGTCTTCTCGCTCCGCGGCCGGGAGCTGTCCGAGTTCAAGTGCGACGCGCAGATGGTCTTCCAGGATCCGTACGCCTCGCTCAATCCCCGCATGACGGTGGCCGACATCGTCGGCGAAGGCCTCGGCGTCCACCGCCGCGACCTCTCCCGCGCGGACCGCGACGGACTCGTCGTCGACACGCTCAGGCAGGTGGGGTTGGGACCCGAGCACGCGCGCCGTTATCCCCACGAGTTCTCGGGCGGCCAGCGCCAGCGCATCGGCATCGCGCGCGCGCTGGTCCTCCGGCCGCGGCTCATCGTGCTCGACGAACCGGTGAGCGCGCTCGACGTCTCGGTGCAGGCGCAGGTGGTGAACCTGCTCGAAGAGCTCCGCGACCGCTTCGGCCTGAGTTACCTCTTCATCGCGCACGACCTGTCGGTGGTGAAGCACGCCTCCGACCGCGTGGCCGTCATGTACCTC
>CAYZZW010000035.1:0-33605 GCA_964482955.1 uncultured Treponemataceae bacterium
GGAGCGAGCGAACAGGAAGTTCGCGAGCGGAGGGGCAACTCCCCCCACCTCCAGAAAAAAGCAGCTCGCCGCAAGGCGGGCTGCTTTTTTCTAGGGGGGAGTTTAACGGGTTCGCGCAGCCCGGAGCTTCCGAAACATTGAGGAAGCGGAGGGTGGGCGTCCAGGGATGGACGCCCAGCGCGAACCCCGCCCGGAGCGAGCGAACAGGAAGTTCGCGAGCGGAGGGGCAACTCCCCCCACCTCCATGAAAA
This sequence comes from uncultured Treponemataceae bacterium, assembly GCA_964482955.1. GTDB lineage: Bacteria > Spirochaetota > Spirochaetia > Treponematales > UBA12059 > JAPLSN01. The sequence continues at coordinate 252 of CAYZZW010000035.1, forward strand.
GGGACCAGCCGCAAGGCTGGTTCCTTTTTTCGTACGGGGGGAGTTGAACGGGTCCGAGCGCCGAGCGGAGCGAGGGAAGCGAGCCATGGATGGCGAGCGCCAGCGAGGACCCCGCCCGGAGCGAAGCCGCCATGGATGGCGGCGAGCGGAAGGCAACTCCCCCCACCTCCATCGTATGGGATTGCCCTTGACACCAGATACATCGGCGGCCATTGTTGGTCGATTCAGTTCAAGACAGGAGGCTCTGGAATGAAGCGGAATTTCACATGGTTGGACATTGATAGGTGTGCCCTTCGGTAAGGCGCGGGAAAGACGAGCGGAAAGCTATCTTCCGTGCCTGTTGATCGATGACAGACAAAGGACGGAAAATGCTTGAAATCAGGACCGATATCCATGAATCGGAATGGGAAGCCCTTGTTGATCTCTATGATGAAACCAACATGTTCTTGGGCTTGGGAAGGGATCGCGAAACGGACAAGATACGCAGAGCGTATCGGAAAAGCTTCCGGTTCGCGATAGCCTGGGATTCCAAGAAGGTGGTAGGGGCGGGAAGGATGATTTCCGACGGAGAATGCTACGCCTGGATCCATGACGTGGCGGTCCTCCTCACGTTTCGGAAACAAGGTATCGGGCGCAAGATCATAGAAACGCTGATCGAGGGCAATGAGGGGCTGCTGATCGGATTGACTTCGTCATTCGAAGCCGTGAATTTCTATGCCGAATTGGGTTTCAAGAAGCACAAGACGGCCATGGCGAAGTATCCCGGGCATTCGGACTATCTTGTCTACTGATTGATCGGCCCTTAGAGCAATCGCTTTCATGAAATGCCCAAGCCCTCTGGCTTGGGCATTTCTTTTGCATCCTATGGACCTCGAGTTCGCAAGCGTGAAGGCGGACGGGATCGAGCCGTCCACTCAGTCCGCGTCGACGGGGAAACTGAACTCGGCGCGCGTGCCGTTCCCGCTCGTCAGGCTGAAGCTTCCATCGAGCTGCCTGGCCAGCGCGGTGACGAGGGTGAGCCCGAATCCGGGGCTGGCGACCGGGTCGACGGACGCCGGAACGCCGACGCCGTCGTCGCTCACGACGACGCGCATCGCGTTCCCGTCGAGACGCGCTGAGAGGGCTATGGTCCCCGACGTCCGCCCCTCGAACGCGTATTTCATCGAGTTCGTCACGAGCTCGTTCACCACGATGCCGAGACTCTGCAGCTTCCCCGCCTCGAGGCGGTACTCGCAGAGGTCCTTTTCCAGCCCGACGGTCCGCTGCAGGCGCCAGCTGGAAACGACGTTGTCCGCGATGGCCGAGATGAACTCGTCGACGCGCAGGCCGTGAAAGTCCTCCGAACGGTACAGTTCGTCGTACAGGACCATCATGCCGTAAATCCGGCCCGCGGCGTCCTCGAGGGCCGTCGCCGCCGCTTTTTCGGACGCGGATCCGGCCTGCAGGCTGAGGATCGAGCGTATGACGGCCATGTTGTTCTTGATGCGGTGGTGCACTTCCTTGAGGAGCGTTTCCTTTTCGGCCAGGAGGTGCCGGACGTCCGCCTCCGCGCGGATCTTGTCGATCATCCGCCACACGGCTTCCATGAGGAGGGTGGTCTGGAGGACGTCCTGCTCGCCGTACGGATCGGTCTTGTTCGCCAGTCCCACCACGCCCACGATGTTCCCGTCCTTGAACACGGGCACGGTCATGAACCGCCTGAGTTCCACGTGTCCCGGGGGATATCCTTTCCTGAGCGGATTGTAGACCGTGAAGTCGTTGACGACGATGGATTTCCGTTGCCTGACGGCTTCGCCCCAGATGCCGGTCTTGTCCAGTTCGTACCTCGTCACGGGATTCTCGACGCCGCACGCGGGCATGACGTGCTTCGACCAGGAGTTGAGGACGAATTCGCGGGTCGCTTCGCTGTAGTGGTAGATGTAGCCGATTTTCGAATCCGTGAGCCCGATCGCCTGCTCGAGGGCGTAGTCGAGGAATTCCTGGACGTCTTCGGCGGGATGCTGGAGGATGTCGACCAGCATCCGCAGGCGCGATTCCACGGCCAAGCGCTCGGCTTCGGCTTTCTTGCGCTCCGTGATGTCGCTGAACACCGTCGCGAACCCGGAGTAGCCGACGCGGTAGGCGAACACCCCGAAGTGCCTTCGCAAGACGGACGAGTAATGCTCGAGATGGACCGGTTCGCCGGATGCGACCACTTCGGCATACGTTTCCAGCCAGAACGAATCCTCGTCCGGAAGGACTTCCCGCTGGGTATGTCCGACGATGGTTTCGCGCGCGAGGCCGGTCAGCCGCTCGAAGGCCGGATTCACGTCCAGGAACCGGTAGTCGACCGCCCGCCCCGCCCCGTCGAACAGGAGCTCGTGGACGGCGAAACCTTCGGTCATGCCGGTGAACAGGGCGCGGTAGCGCTCCTCGCTTTGGAGGAGCGCTTTTTCGGCGCCCGTCGGTCCGTCACGCTTCCCGGTATGCGGCATGCCGTCAATCCTCCAACCGAACGCGCGGCCGATCCGCCGCCGTTCCCTTCGAACTATAACGTTTCGGCCGCCGCCGCGCCACCGCGCGTTTCGACGGACGGCATCCGCTTCGCCCTTGACACCGCGTACCTTCCGGCGACACTGGAAGCATGCTTCCTTCCATTGACATGCGCGGTGTCCGCCCGTGAACGACGCCCCGGACTCCGGCACCGCCCTGCCCCGCTTTCTCCGCCGCTATCGCGACGCGGACTTCGTGCTCAGGCAGAAAATCGGATTCCTCTATCGTTTCTGCTTCATCTGCATGGCGGCGATCGCCATCGTGTTTTCGTACAGCGTCTACGTGCAGATCGCGCGCGCCCCCGACGCGGGAATCGAGCTTCCCATACTGATGGTCGAGGCGCTCGCGCTCCTTCCGTTCGCGATCTGCCTCGCGCTCCTGTCGCGCGGACGGTACGCGATGGCCGCGCACCTGCTCGTGACGGCGAGCTTCATGTTCAGCTGGGCCGTCATCTGGGTCGATTCCGGCAACGGCGCGATCAGCCGTCTCGACTCGACGGTGTTCCTGCTCGGGGTCCTGGCCATGACGCCCCTCGTCTTGCCGTCGGGGCGCTATTCGATACCCGCCTACGCCGCGGCGAACGCGATCGCGCTGGCCGTCTTCGGCGCCACGGTGCTTCCCGGCATGGGCGTCTCTTACTCGGAGCGCGTCGACTTCCTCGCCGACACGGGTCTCGCGATCGCGTTCGTGGGGATCGTCTCGTTCAACACCTTCGTCGTCTACCGTTCGTCCATCGACCAGGCGAAGCGCGATAGCCGCGAGCGCCGGAGCGCCGAAGAGGCCCTCGACCAGAGCACGAAGCGTTTCCGCCAGCTCTTCCACCAGTCGCCGGTGTCCATCGCGCTCGTCTCGCGGGAAGGCCGCCTCCTCGACGTCAACCGGAAGATCACGCAGACGCTCGGCTACACGGTCGAGGACATCCCCGACATCGGCGCGTGGTGGCGCGAGACCGTGCCCGACGCGCGCGAACGCTCGCTCGTCCGGCGGAAGTGGATGACGAAGTACAAACACGCCCGGGCCGAAGAAGCGGACATCGAGCCGGACGAGCTGGAAATCCGCTGCAAGGACGGCACCGTCAAGACGATGATCGTCTCCACGGGCTACCTCGACGACGCGGTGATCGTGAGCCTCCTCGACATCACCGAGCGCAAGGCGATCGAGGACGAGCGCCGCGCGCTGCGCGAACAGCTCTTCCAGGCGCAGAAGATCGATTCCATCGGCAAGCTGGCCGGCGGCGTGGCCCACGACTTCAACAACATGCTCGGCGTCATACTCGGATACGCGGACATGGCGCTCGGGCGCGTCGGCGGGGACGCCGAGCTCGCCGACGACCTCGCGCAGATCGTCGACGCGGCGAAGCGTTCCTCGATCCTCACGCGCCAGCTGCTCGCCTTCGCGCGGAAACAGTCGATCTCCCCGAGGCTCGTCGACTTGAACAAGAGCATCTCCGCGATGCTGTCGATGCTGAAGCGGCTCATCGGGGAGAATGTCGCGCTCGTCTGGAAACCGGACCCGGGCGTGCCGCCCGTCTTCATCGATCCCGTCCAGGTCGACCAGATCCTCACGAACCTCTGCGTCAACGCGCGCGACGCCGTCGGAGATTCGGGCGAGATCGTCATCGAGACCGGCGCCGCTTCCTTCGACGCGGATTTCTGCCGGGGCAATCCCGGTTTCGAGCCGGGGAATTTCGCCTTCGTCTCGGTCAGCGACACGGGCTGCGGCATGGACAAGCCGACCATGGAACAGATCTTCGAGCCGTTTTTCACCACCAAGCGCCGCGGCGAGGGCACCGGTCTCGGCCTTCCCACGGTCCACGGCATCGTCAAGCAGAACGACGGCTTCATCTACGTGTACAGCAATCCCGGGCTCGGATCCAACTTCAAGATCTACCTGCCGGCCGCGTCCGGACTGCCGGACGCGTTTCCTCCGCCTTCCCGGACTTCCCGCGCGGGGCTTGCCCTGGCGGGAACCGAAACCCTGCTCGTCGTGGAAGACGAGCCGGCCCTCCTCCGGCAGACCTGCGCCATGCTGGAAAGCCTCGGCTACCGCGTTCTCGCCGCCCCCGATCCGGAAGAGGCGCTGCGACTCGCGCGCGAGTACCGGGGCGACATCGACCTCGTCCTCACCGACGTCGTCATGCCCGGCATGAACGGCAGGGAGCTCGCGATCGAAGTCCGCCGGAGGCGCAAAGGCCTCGGGGTCATGTACATGTCGGGCTACGCGGCCGACGTGGTATCGCGCAAAGGCGGGCTCGAGACGGGCGCCGCCTTCATCGAAAAGCCCTTCACCCGCGACGAGCTGGGCGCGAAGCTGCGGGAGCTGCTGGAGACGTAAGGACTCTCGCGGGAGCGATGCCCGCGGCCCAGGAGCCTGTGGGGCTCGTGGATATTCCGCGCTTTCAGCGCGAAAATCCCCATCGTAGCGGGCTCCTTCAGGGTTTGCAGGGAAGGAAAATCGCGTTTCACGATTTTTCCCTTACATAGCTGACAAGTCCGACAAACTCCTAGCCGCCCGCCGACTCGTAGCGCGCGACGCCGGCCTTCCACGCGAGCGCGGCGAACAGCGCGAACGGCGCGCAGCCGAACGGCGCGATGACGCCGCTCCACCACGGCAAGCCGGGCAGCGGCGCCCGATGGAGCAGCGCGCACATCGGGAAGTACACCGAACAGCCGATCGGGATGACGAGCAGGAAGAGGTCGCGGATGAAGGACCGGTACGCGGTGAGCGGATAACCGGAGAGCTGGCGGCCGCCGTAGCTGAACACGTTCATCGCCTCGAGGCTCTCCACGGTGACGAACGACAGCGCCCCCTGCACGGCGAACACGGACACGAAGGTGACGACGGCCCCCGCGAAGCCGAGGACGAGCGCCGCCGCCCCGACGGCCGAGGGGGCCGGGGCGGCGGCGGACAGGCCCCACGCGAAGATCACGGCGCCCTGCGCGAAACGGCCGAAGCGCCGCAAGGTGAACTCGCGTCCCATCACCTGCAGGAAGGGCGACACGGGACGCGCGAGCACGCGGTCGAACTCGCCCCGCTTGATCTCCTCGCCGAGGAGGTCGAAGCCGCGGGAGAGCGCGTCGGCGACGGCGAAGGTCATGTCCGCGAAGCCGCCGAGGAGCGCGGCTTCCGCGAGCGTCCAGCCCGCGATCGTGCCGAAGCTCGCGAACAGGCCGACCACCGCGGCGAATTCGACGCCGAAGAGGAGGAAGTGCCCGACGAGCTGCATGCCGACCGCGCGGCGGTACTGGAGCTGCGACTGGATCGAGAAGCCGACGAGCGCGGCGTAGATCTTCAGGGCGTTCCGCATCGCTCAGCCCCCCACCACTTCGACGTCCGCGAGCCGGCGGTCGAGCCACGCCTTCCCGGCAAGCGCGCAGGCCGCGAGCCAGAACGCCTGCAGCGCGATCGTGACGATCACCGACCCAGGAGACGTCGCGCCGGTCCACAGCTTGAAGCCCGCGTCCGACACCTGCGCCACCGGCCCGAACGCGAGGAGGGTCCCGACGACGGGCAGGAGCGGGAGCGGCGCGAGGAGGCCGCCCGACAGCGAGACGAGCGCCGTCAAGAGCGGCGCCGACGCGCCGGAGGTCACGCCGCGGAAATAGACGATGGGGAAGAAGGTCGTGACCGCCGCCGACACGAGCGCCGCGCCCGGCAGCGCGAGCGCGAAGGCGAGCGCCGCGGCCGCCGAGGCGGGCGGGCCGAGCGCGAGCGAGCGCAAGCCGAGCGCGGGCAGGGCCCACATCGAAAAGACGACGCAGGGAACGAAGCGGAGGAGCGCGCCCGACAGCCTGAACCCGAGCGAGCGCGCGAACCACGACCAGTAGAGGTCGAGCGGCTTCGAAAGCTGCGTCCCGACTTCGCCGAGGCGCACGACGTCCCGCAGCGCGGGATCGGGGCCCCAGGGCAGGAGCGCCAGCATGGCTTGGCCGAGCCACACGTACGAGACGCTCTTCGGAAGGTCGAGCGCCGCGGCGGGCTTCGCGGCCTGGAACGCCTCGAGCGCGCAGACGATGAAGAGCCCGAAGCACACTTGCGTGAGCGCCCCCGCGAGGGCCGCCGCGCGATATTGGAGCCCCTGCGAAAAGCGCGCCTTGAACACGGCGATGTACGGCGTCATCGCGCGGCCCCCGCGGCCGGAGCCGCCTCGCCGTAGATCCGCGCGATCAGCCGCTCCACCGGCTCCGCCTCGATCGACAGGTCGACGATGTCGCGGCGCGCCGTGGCCGCGGCGATGGCCGCGCCGGGATTCACCTCGCGCGGGTCGAACGCCCACGAAATCCTGCTGCCCTCGGCCGAGACGGTCCGCATCCCCTTGAGCGGCGGCTCGGAGTCGGCCGGGGCGGCGGGAGAAGCCAGATCGACGGTGAGCACGCGCTCTTCGCGGGCGAGTTCCTTGAGCTTCGGCATCGTTCCCTGGAAGAGCGTCCGGCCCGAGCGGATGAGGATGACCGTGCGCGCGAGCGCCTCGATATCGTCCATGTCGTGCGTCGTGAGGATGGTGGTGACGCCGCGTTCGCGGTTGATCCTGGCGACGAACTCGCGCACCGCCAGCTTGGACGGCGCGTCGAGCCCGATCGTCGGCTCGTCGAGGAAGAGCGTGTCCGGCCGCGGGAGGAGCGCCGCCGCGAGTTCGCAGCGCATCCTCTGGCCGAGCGACAGCTGGCGCACCGGCACGTCCAGAAAAGCCCCGAGCCCGAGCGCGTCGTCGAGCTCGCGGAAGGACGCGGCGGCGTCGGCGGGCTTCATGCCGTACATGCGCCCGACGAGCGAGAACGACTCGCGCACCGGCAGGTCCCACCAGAGCTGCGTCTTCTGCCCGAACACGACGCCGATCCGCCTAACGTGCTCCACGCGGTTCTTCCACGGCACGCGGCCGTTCGCGTCCACCGCGCCCGACGTGGGCCGCATGATGCCCGCGAGGATCTTGATCGTCGTGGACTTGCCCGCGCCGTTCGGCCCGATGTAGCCGACGAGATCGCCGTCCCCGATGTCGAAGCTCGCGCCGTCGAGGGCGCGGACGACGCGCTTGTTCCGTTTGACGAGCCCCGAAAGCGCCCCGCCGAGCCCCGCGCCGCGCTCCTCGACGACGAACTCCTTCACGAGTTCCCGAACCTTGATCATGGCCCCCCCGGGAGACGCGCTCCCTGCTGACGAAAGGACACGGCGACGGACCGCCGGATCGGGCGGTTGTCGGCGTGACGCGGACGCGCCCGCGGACCGCCCTCGCGGGCGGCTTTTCGGCGCGACGAAACCAGCCGCGTAACGGTCGCGTCCGCGGCGTCGCGAAAATGGATCGCTGTCGGGGATAGAGGAACCGCGCGGAAGGACCCCGCGGGTTCGTTGTCCGGATTGCGGAGGTGGTAGCACGCGCCATCGCGCGCTGTCAAGTCGGGCCGGACGCGCGGAGGCGCGCTTCACGGGGCGGGAAATCCGCGCTATCATCGCGTGCCATGACGACGACCGAAGAACTGCTCCGCGAGCGCGAAAAGGAGCTCGCGTGCATCCACGCCATCTGCCTTCTCGCGGCGGAGGCGCCCGAGCCCCGGGTCGCGGCCCGCGGCATCGCGCGCGCGATGCGCCGGGCGATGAGCCACGACGGGCGCGCCCGCTGCGTCGTCTCGTTTTCGCGGACGCCCGCGGTGGAGACGGCACCGTCCCCCGACGACGCCATCGAAGAGAGCGACGGACCGCCCGCCCTCGAAGCAGCCGAAGCCCGGTCTTCGACCCGGTCTTCGACAGCGGACGCGCGGCCCCGGATGGAAGCGTTGCTCCCAGCCGACGAGTCTCTCGGGTGGTCAGGCGGCATCGACGTCGAGTATTCGGATCCCGCGCTCGCCTTCCTCCCGCAGGAGCGCGCCCTACTCGAATCGGTACTCGTCGTCGCCGCGTCGATGCTACGCACCGCCAGCCTCATCGCACGCCTCCGCGCGTCCACGGAGAGCCTCGGCGCCAAGAACGTGGCCCTGCGCGAGATCCTCTCGATGATCGAGGACGAAAAGCGCGCCACCGTGGCCGCCTTCCGCGAACGCTTGTCGAACGAACTCCTCCCCCTGGCCGAGCGCGCCCGCGACCTGGGGCTTTCGCCGGAACGGCGCGCGTCCTACCTCGACCTCCTCACCGCCGAGCTGGAACGCGGCGTGGCGGCCCTCGGCGCCGGTCCTGGCTCGGATCCGTCGCTGAGCCCCCGCGAGCGCGAGATCGCCGTGCAGGTGCGCAACGGCCGCACGAGCAAGGAGATCGCCGAGCTGCTCGGCATCTCCACCGCCACCGTGGAGCGGCACCGCCACAACATCAGACGGAAGCTCAACGCCGCCGGGCGTAACGTCAACCTGGTCACCCTGCTCGGCAACGAGGATCAGACCGTCGGCGGGAGCGCGAAGCCGACCTGATCGCCCCACGAAACATGTAATATGGCATACAAGGAACGTACAAGGTAACTGGAAATTGTCATCGCGGTTCCCGAGCCGGTATGGTCACGCCATCACGCGAAGGGTTCGGGAGGCCGCGCATGCGTTTCGACACGTTGAGGGAATCCGATTATCTCCGTCTGGCGGCCTTGGCTACGGCGGTCGGCCGCGGTACGCGCCCCGAGCGCGCCCGCTTCCTGGCCGAACGCCTCGAGCGCGTCCTCATGCTCGACGAAGCGGGCATCGACGACGGCCGCGCGACGATCGGCTCCGAGGTCCGGCTCAGGGATCTCCGCGGGGGCGAACCGTTCGCCTATCGCCTGTCGCTGCCGCAGGACGCGGACATTTCGCTCGGCCGCATCTCCGTGCTGACTCCGCTCGGCGCCGCCCTGCTCGGCCGCCTGGCCGGCGACAGCTTCGACTACGAATGCCCAGGCGGCCGGATCGCCGTGGTCGTGGAAGAGGTGCGCCATGGCGAGGCATAAGGTCCCGTCGGGTCTCTACTCGCATCCCGCCTGGCTCGCGTGGAAGGAAACCCAGGGATGGCGCCGCCTCGACAGCGGCTTCGGCTTCCAGCTCCTCGCGCGCGACCTGGCGCGCGGCGCGTCGATGGCGTACGGCGCGTCGCCGCCGCAGCTCCACGACTTTTCGTCGGAATGTCCGGGGGAACTCGGGGCCGCGCTCGAACGCCTCTCCCAGCGGCTGCTGCCGCGCCTGCCGCAGGACTGCGCCTTTATCCGCTGGGACTTGATGACGGAAGCCTGGCTCGACGCCGACGGATTGCCCCTGGCCCGGCACCTGCAGGAACTGCGCATGAACGCGTCGACCGCGTGGCGCTGCCTGCGGAAGGCGGCGTCGGAAGGACTGTCGGAATCGACCGTCGTGGTGGAGCTCGGCGATCCGGACACCCTGCTTTCGCGCCTGGCCGCCCGGACCCGCTATTCGGTGCGCCTGGCCGAGCGCCGCGGCACGAAGGTCATCCGCGCGGGAGAGGCGGGACTCGAAGCCTTCCTGGACTTGCACGCTGGCACCGCGGCGCGCCACGGGCTCCGCGAACATCCGTCCCGCTCGTTCGGCGATCTGTTCGCGGCGGCGCGCGACTGGGGACTGGCCCTCGACCTGTACCTCGCGGAACTCGACGGCCGGCCCGCCGCCGCCGCCATCATCGCGCGGTCGCGCGACGAGGCGTGGTACCTGTTCGCGGCGTCGTCGGAAGCGTGCCGCGAGGCGGCCGGCCCGAGCGCGACGCTGTACCGGGCGATGCGGGATTGCGCCGAGGCGGGCGTCCGCCGCATGGACTTGCTCGGCGTCTCGCCGCCCGGCGCCGCGGATCACCCGCTCTCGGGCATCACGCGCTTCAAGTCGGGATTCGGCGGCCGCCGCGTGACGCGCGCGGGCGCGTGGGACTTCGTGCTCAGGCCGGACGTGTACGCCAGGCGCGCGAACGCGGAAGCCGGCTACGTCGCTCGGGGCGCCTGAAGCCGGCCGCGCCGCCCGGCAGGACTTCCGGGTGGCCGGTCAGCGGGCCGCGGCCGCCCGCTTGCCGCCGAAGAACGCGAGGAACAGCGCGGTGCCGATCACGTAGACGACGGCGGTCGCGAGGAAGCTGGCCTGGAAGGAGCCCCACTCGAGCACGCGGCCGCCGACGCTCGCGGAGAACGCCCACGACGCCGTCCACGAGAGCATCTTGAGCGCGTTGATGAGCGGCTGCGACGCGGGTCGCACGCGTTCCATCGCGAACTGGTCGTTGATCGGCGTGGCCATGTTCATGAGCGTCTGGCGCACGAGGAAGGCGAGGATGACGCCCGGCAGGAAGCGCAGGAACGCGAGCGCCAGCATGAAGGGCACGCTGAGCCACTGCACCGCGACCACCGTCTTCACGCTGCCGTACTTGTGCACGAGGAAGGGCGCCACGGCCATTCCGATGAAGGTCGTCGCCTGCCCCGCGCCGAAGATCGTGCCGATGAGGGAGTCGTTGAGCCCCCAATCGTTCTTGAAGTACAGGTTGATGAAGGGGATGGTGAGGCCCGCGCCGAAACCGATGAGGAAACTCGGCGTGATGAGTTTCGCGAACAGCGGCAGGTCGGACAGGAGGAACGGCTTGTCGACTTCGGCCCGCCGTGCGACCGCGTCCGGGGGCGAAGCCGCGCCGGTTGTCCGATCCACGGGAGTTCCCTTGTCGACGTCCGCGGACGCATCGTCCTTCGACGCGTCCTTGATGCGGCCGAAGGGAACGATCGACACGAGGGAAAACACCGCGCCGAGGAGCAGGGCCGCCCGGTACGCGGCCACGTCGTCGCCCAGGGCCACCGCGAGGCCGTCGCGCGAGACGCCGGCGATCGCGGAGCCGAACGTGCCGGAGAGCATGCCGAGCGCCGCGTTGAGCGAAAAGGCGAAGGGCCGTTCCTCCGGAGTCGTCGAGCGCATGAGGAAAGGCGCGCTGGCCACGGAGTACACGGTGGAAAAAAGGCCGATGGCGAAGCCCGACGCGCGGATGAGGCCGAGGGTCTGGGCGAAGGAGATGGCGACGAAGGCGACCGCGTTGAGGAGCGATGCGGAGAGCAGCCAACGCTTCACCTTGCCGCGCGCCGCCATGAGGGTGGCAGGCAGCGCCGCGACGATGGAGCCGATCGACCGGAACGCGAGGTTGTCTCCGATCTCAGACTCCGAGTAGCCGAGCGCCTTCATGTACAGGTTGAAGAGGAGCCAGATCATGTTGGTCCCCATCGAGACCAGGAACGCCCCGACGATGAAGAGCTTCGCGTCGTGCCCGAAGGAGCGCCAGCGACTCGAGTAGGTTTTGAGCATGTTCATGTTTGGGAACCCGCCGATCTCCGCCGGTACGGCGGACCCCCAGTATACGCCCCGTTTCCCAGAACCGTCAAGCGCAGGCGGCTACATGCATACAGGCGTTGAGCGAGGATCACCACGAAGGGCACGAAGGTTCAGCCACGAAGAGCACGAAGAAGAAAAGATGGATGGTTTAATCATTTCCATAATTCCTACCTTCGTGATCTTCGTGCTTCTTCGTGTCCTTCGTGGTGAATTCTTCATATGCGTCGGTCAGAAGTTCCTGACGGCCATGATGACGAAGTTGACAAGGAACAAGAACGCGGCGCCGTAGAGGATGGGGTGGACTTCCCTGCCCTTCCCGCGCATGAGCTTGATGAGGCAGTAGAAGATGAAGGCGGCGGCGATGCCGTAGGAGATGTTGTAGCAGAACGCCATGAGGATGGCCGCGAAGAACGCGGGCACCGCTTCCTCGAAGTCGTCCCACGCGATCTTGCCGAAGGATCCCATCATGAGGATGCCGACGACGATGAGCGCGGGCGCGGTGGCGAAGGCGGGCACGAGGCCGGCGATCGGCGAGAGGATGATGCAGCACAGGAAGAGGACGGCGGTGACCACGGACGTGAGGCCGGTCTTGCCGCCCGCCTCGATGCCCGCGGCGCTCTCGATGTAGGTCGTCGTGTTCGACGTGCCGAAGAGCGCGCCGATCGACGTGGCGACGGAGTCCGCGAAGAGGGCCTTGTCCATCTTCGACTTGAAGCCGCTCGAGCCGTCCATCGCCTTGAGGTCGGCGTCGGTGAAGATGCCCGTGGCGCGGCCGGTGCCGATGAAGGTGCCGATCGTGTCGAAGGTGTCGGACAGGCTGAACGCGAAGATCGTGATGAGGACGAGCGGGACGCGCGCCGGATCGGCGAAGAGGCTGCCGAAGCCCGGGTTGCCGAAGAGCGCGCCGAAGGTCTGCCCGAGCGAGGCGAAGGCGTTCCCCCAGGCGGACGGATCGAGCTTGACGGAGGAGAAGTTGACGATGCCGAAGGGAATGGCGACCGCCGTCGAGGCCAGGATGCCGATGAGGATGGCGCCGCGCACCTTCATCACCATGAGGACGACGATGACGAGGAGGCCGATGAGGGCGACGATGGCGCCGGGGCTCGAGAAGTTGGCGAGCGCCGGGATCACGTTGCCGTTCGAGACGACCGTGTCGACGTGCTTCACGAGCTCGTTCGCCGGCACCGACTCGGGGCCGCCGAACTTGGAGAACACCGCGAGGATGTTCGGGGCTTCGGCGGTGAACTTGAGGAAGCCGGCTTCCTTGATGCCGATGTAGGCGATGAAGACGCCGATGCCGCCGCCGATCGCGTGCTGGAGGCCGGTCGGTATCGACTTGATGATCTCCTTCCGGACCTTGGTGACCGTGATGAGCACGTTGAGGAGGCCGCAGATGAAGACGAGGGCGAGCGCCTCCTGCCACTTGAAGCCGAACGCGAAGCACACCGTGAAGGTGAAGAAGGCGTTGAGGCCCATGCCCGGCGCCAGCGCGTACGGGACGTTGGCGAAGAGGCCCATCACGAGGGTGCCCGTCGCCGCCGCGATGATCGTGGCCAGGAAGACGCCCTGCCACGGCATGCCGGTCTTCGCCAGGATGGTCGGGTTCACGAAGATGATGTACACCATCGTGAAGAAGGTGGTGACGCCGGCCAGCACCTCGGTGCCGACGGTCGTGCCGTTCGTCTTGAGCTTGAACAGTTTGTCCAACGGATGCCTCCTCGTTCGCCGGGCGGGCGACGGGATTCCCGAAGCCCGCCGTTCCGGCGGATCGCGTCCCAGTGTAAAGCGGTTTTCCTCCGGGCGCAAGCATTTTGTATACAAAATGCTTGCGCGACGTCCGATCCGGGTATAAAGTCGAGCGATGATCGACAAGGATCTCATCGACGTCGCGCGCGGGCTGGCGCCCTGCGACGTGACGTTCACGGGCGGCCGAGTGCTCGACCTGTTCGCGGGCCGCATCCTGGACGGGGCGGCGGTCTCCGTGCGGCACGGCAGGATCGCGGGCGTCGGCGAGCCGCTCGATGCCCGGCGCGTCGTGGACGTGCGCGGCGCCTTCATCGCGCCCGGCCTCGTGGACGCGCACGTCCACATCGAGTCGTCCTTCCTGACGCCGCCCGAGTACGCCCGCGTCGTCGTCCCGCGCGGCACCACGACGGTCGTCGCCGACCCCCACGAGATCGCCAACGTCCTCGGCTACGACGGCATGCGCTACATGCTCGCCTCGAGCGAGGGCCTGCCGCTCGACGTCTACTTCATGGTGCCGTCGTGCGTGCCCGCCACCGACTTCGACAGCTCGGGCGCGGCGCTCTACGCCTCCGACATGTATCCCTTCCTGCGCGACGGGCGCGTGCTCGGCCTCGGCGAAGTGATGAACTACCCCGGCGTCCTTTCGAAGGACCAGAAGCTGCTCGACAAGATCGCGCTGTTCCGCGAGGCGGGGAAGCCGATCGACGGCCACGCCCCCGGCCTCTCGGGACGCGACCTCGCCGCCTACGTCGCCGCCGGCATCGGCTCCGACCACGAGTGCACGAGCCCCGGCGAGGCGCTCGAAAAGCTCGGGCTGGGCATGTACGTGATGATGCGCGAGGGTTCGACCGCAAAGGATCTCCTCCGCCTGCTCCCCGCGCTCGACGCGAAATCGGCGGGCCGCTTCCTCGTCTGTTCCGACGATCGCCACCCCGACGACCTCGTCGACGAAGGGCACATGGACCACGCGCTCCGGCTCATGCTCGGGCGCGGCGTGGACCCGGTCGACGCCTTCCGCGTCGCCTGCCTGAATCCCGCGCGCTGGTTCGGCCTCCGCGACTCGGGCGCCGTCGCTCCCGGCTTCAAGGCGGACTTCGTCGTCTTCGACGACCTCTCGCGCTTCGAGGCGCGCCAAGTCTGGAAAGCCGGCGCGCTCGTCGCCGAAGACGGCAGGCTCGCCGCGGATCTGCCCGAGTCCCGGCCGCCCCTCCGCGACTCGGTCAACATCAAGTGGCTCACGGAAGATGATTTCCGCATTCCGGTGCCGTCAGGCGCCGAGGGCAAGCGTATCCGCGTCATCGAGGCGCGGCCCGATTCGATCGTCACGGGCGCCCTCCTCGTCCCGCCCACGGTGGAAGACGGCTTATGCGTCGCCGATCCCGCGCGCGACCTTTCGAAGCTCTTCGTGATCGAGCGGCACGCGGGCACGGGTTCCATCGGCAAGGGCTTCATCACCGGTCTCGGCCTCCGGCGGGGGGCGCTCGGCGGCACCATCAGCCACGACTCGCACAACATGATCATCGCCGGCGTCGACGACCGCTCGATCTTCAAGGCCGCGCGCCACCTCAACAAGCTGAAGGGCGGCCTCGTGTACGCCGTGGGCGACGACGTGCTCCTCGACCTGCCGCTGCCGGTGGCCGGCCTCATGAGCGACCGCGACGCGGCCTTCGTCGTCGCGCGCCTCCGCGAGTTCGACGCCCTGTTCCGCCGCGAGGGCTTCACGAACGCGTCGCCCCTCATGACGCTGTCGTTCATGGCCCTACCCGTGATCCCCAGCCTCAAGCTCACCGACCGCGGCCTCATCGACGTGGACCGCTTCAAGCCGGTGGAGCTGTTCGAATGAAACCGATGATATGCCGGAACGTGTTTCCATGACTGCGGAAATCGCGTTCTCGAAACGGGCGCGCGACGAGGAGCGGAAGCCATGACGGAATCGCCTAAGAATGCCGCCAACGAGCGCGTGTACCGGATGAAATTCGGCGTCGTTTACCCCCTGTACGTCAAAAAAGCGGAAAGGAAGGGAAGGACCGCCTCTGAAGTCGACGAAATATTAACCTGGCTTACCGGCTACGGGAAGAAGGAAATACGGGAGATCGTCGAGAGTGAAGTGGACTTCGAGTCGTTTTTCAAGAATGCTCCCCGATGGAATCCGAACGCCTCGAAAATAACCGGGACGATCTGCGGATACAAGGTCGAAGAGATCGAAGACGCGACAATGCGGAAAGTGCGGTATCTCGACAAGCTGATCGACGAATTGGCGAAAGGCAAGACGATGGATACGATACTGCGGAAATGACCCGGCGAGGATCATGGGCCGAACGGAGCGTACCGTGAAAAACAGATTGATCGCTTGCGGCCTCGTCGCCGCGACCATGTCGTCCTGTTCCAACCTCGTGGCCAAATTCGCCTTCTATCCCGACAAGACCTCGACCGTCCCCGCGGAACGCCTTCCCGGATTCGCCCGCCTCGTTTCCTTCGAGACCGCCGACAAATTGAAACTCCAGGGCTTGCTCTTCAAGCACGAACCCCCGAACGCCGCCGGGAACATCATCGTTTATTTCCACGGAAACGCCGGAAACATGTACCACCGGATCGACGAAGCGACCGAGCTGTTCGACATGGGCGCGGACGTCCTCGTCGTCAGCTATCGCGGGCGGCAGGCACAACGATCTTGAACGCGTGGACGGGCAAACGTATTATGGTTCGATTTTGAAACTGCTCGATCCGCAGTCCGCGGATTGACACGAGGTCGATGGCGAACGACATGACGAAAGCCCAGGTACACAGCGCGTTGATGACAATATCGATGGTCTTGATGGCTTCCTGCCCGGGCGTCGGCTGGACGAGGACGGAATCGGGCAGGATCGTGGTTTTTTCCAGGCCGGCCGGCTTTGCCGGGAGCCCTTCGCCTTCCGGCGGGGACATCGAACTCGTCATCGCCGAACAAGAACGCGAAATCGAGCGGTTCGAAAGACTGTTCGGCGTCCGGTTCGCCGGGAAAGTGACGATCCGCCTCTTCAACGCGGACGAGCAGGCGGAGGAGAGCGGGGTGTCCAATGGCGGCGGTCATGCCGTCCCGGATTCGGCGAGCGTATTCTGCAGGTTCGTCGGGCCGGTATCCGCATCGCCGGGAAAGGCGCGATGGCTCGGCGGGCACGAGATCGCCCACGTCCTTTCGCATTCAATGTGGGGGAAGAGCGATTCCCGGATCGTGAGCGAAGGATTCGCCACGTGGTTCGACGGTTACTATGGCACGGAGACCGTAGACGGGAACGCCCGCGCCAAGAGCTGCGCGAAATGGATGGAGGAATACGCGGGCCGGGGGCAAGTCCTTCCGGCACGGGCCCTGATCGGCGACGCGTTCGCGATCGAGGAACGATTCTTCTACCCGCAATCGGCGAGCTTCGTCGAATGGATCGTCGAGACGAAAGGCGCCGCGCTGCTGCCGGGACTTTTTCGCGAGACGGCGCGCGACGAGGGGCTTGAAACGCTGGTTCGCCGGATATACGGAAAACGGCTGTCCGAACTGCTGGGCGAAGTCCCGGCGTCCTATCGCGGAAGCGCGGGCATGTGGTTGACGGAGACCTACGGGATGGACGCGTTCGCCTCCTTCGAACGGAGCGTCGCCTCCCAGAACATGGCCGCCGTCGCGTCCGTTCTGGGCATGATCCCGGAGGACATCGACCGCGAATACGCGCGGTGGCTGGCGGAAGGCACGAAGGCGGCATCGCGTCCGACATATTGAAGCGTGTCGGAGACAACCTGGATTCTCCGTATCGGGGAGGGCGACAAGACCGGGGCCGTGTTTCGAAAGTCGATCGGTCGCAATCTGGTCGCCTTTCTTGCCGTTTTCTTCCTTGACTGTTTTTTGTATACGGAATACAATTTCGCTCATGTCGATCAACCGTCAACGCTTGAGCGCCGATGTCCACAGCGAGCTGCTCGGCCAGATCATTCGCGGGGAATTCCAGCAAGGGCAGCGCCTCCGCGATTCGGAACTCGCGCAAAAGCTCGGCGTCAGCCGGACGCCGGTCCGCGAAGCCCTGCTCCGGCTCGAGCGGGAAGGCTTCATCACCGCGCAGAAGCACCTCGGGTTTTCGGTGAAGCTCCTCCACGAGGACGAGATCCGCGACATCTATCCGCTCGTGGCGCTGCTCGAATGCCACGCGTTGCGACTGTGCCGCGTCCCCGCCGAAGCCAAGCTGGCGACGCTCCGGGACCTGACGGCGAAACTGCGCGAGGAGCCCGGCAACCCGATCGCGCGCATCGACCTCGATTCGGCCTGGCACCGGTCGCTCGTGGAGGAAGCCGGCAACGAGCACCTGCTCCGCATCCTCGCGGACCTCAAGCGCATCGTCTTCCGCTACGAGTATTCGTTCATGCAGGTGCCCGAATTCGTCGCGGCATCCACGACGGAGCATGAGGCGATCCTGGAAGCGCTCGCCGAGGGAGACCGCCGGAAGGCCGCGAAGCTCCTCGACGAACACTGGCGCCGCTGCACGGAATCGACGCTGGAAGTCTTCAAGTCCCTCGATCCGGCCCGCGCGAAGGCCGACGGCGCCCTCGCCTGAGCCGGTCCGCAGGGCGGAGTCCGCGCGATGGAGACACGAATGCTGCGCATGCTCGTCAACGACAGCGTGGTCGAAACCGACACGTGGGCCGGTTCTCCGGCCATCGATTTCCTCCGGAACGGACTCGGCCTCACGGGCGTCAAGGAAGGCTGCCGCGAGGGCGACTGCGGCGCCTGCGCCGTGATCGTGGGGAGCTTCCGCGACGGACGACCCCGCTATCGGGCCATGCCCTCCTGCATCCTCGCGTTGGGCGATCTCCACGGACGCCACGTCGTAACGATCGAGGGTCTTTCCCAGGCGGCGCCCGACGGGATCACGCCGGTGATGGCCGCCTTCCTCGAGGAAAACGCCAGCCAGTGCGGCTTCTGCAGCCCCGGCTTCGTCGTGTCGCTCACCGCGTGGCTCCTCGAGGGCGAGCGCGTCGACGAGGAGGGCGCGCTCGCGGCCGTCGAAGGCAACCTGTGCCGGTGCACGGGCTACGCCTCGATCCGCCGCGCCGCCCGGCGTCTCGTCGCCCTGTACGGCTCCCTGCCCGCCGACGCCCGCGCGCGTATCGACTTCCTGGCCGCGGCCGGAGTGGTTCCCCACTCGCTCGCCGCCTTCGCGCGCGGCGAATTCGCCGTGCCGGCCGCGGCGCCGAACGCGGCCGCCACATCCGCCGCCCCGCCGATCTTCGTCGCGGGCGGCACCGACTTCTACGTCCGCAATCCCGATCCGGCCCCGCGGGACGACCTCCGCCTCCTCGGAGGCGAGCCGGGACTCGACCGCATCGAGCGCCTGCCGGACGGCGGCGTCCTCGTCGGCGCCGGCGTCACGGTCCGCGACTTCTTCTCGTCGCCCGAAACGGGCGCAGTCGTTCCCGGCCTCGCGGCCTTCGAGCGGCGCTTCGCTTCCGTCCTGGTGCGGAACCGCGCGACGGTGGCGGGCAACGTGGCCAACGCCTCTCCCGTAGGCGACCTCTCGGCGATGCTGCTCGCCCTCGACGCGGTCCTCCTGATCGGCCGCCCCGGGAACGATGCCGCGCGCGAGTGCCGCCTCAAGGCCTTTTACAAAGGCTACAAGAAGACCGACCTGTCGCCTGGCGAACTGATCAGGGCGATACGGCTTCCGGCCGGATCGGCAGCACGCCGCTTCAACTTCGAAAAGGCGGCCAAGCGCGACAACCTCGACATCGCCGCGGTCAACACCGCGATCCGCCTCGAGCTCGACGGCGACACGATCGCGGAAGCGCATGTGAGCGCGGGCGGGGTCGCCGCCACGCCGCTCGTCCTCGAGCGGACATCGGCCTTCCTCGCCGGAAGGCGCGCCGACGCGGCCACGGCCTTCGACGCGGCGGAACTCGCGCGTTCCGAAGTGACGCCGATCTCCGACGCGCGCGGATCGGCCGAGTACCGGCGCGACGTCCTCGGGCGGCTCGTGCTGGCGCATTTCGCGGTCCTCTTTCCGAAAGAAGCCGGCGCCGACATCGCGGCTTTCGTGGCCGGTGGCGGGAGCTTGCCGTGAAAACCATACCCGAAGCCGCGCTCAACGTTACCGGCAAGACCGGCTACATCGACGACCTGCCCGAACCGCGGGATCTCCTCCACGCGGCGGTCAAGCTCTCCGGAAGCGCCCGCGGCCGCCTGACGCGCGTCGACGCGTCGAAGGCCCTGGAGCTCGATCCCTCGGTGCGCGTCCTCACGGCGGCGGACGTGCCGGGCGACAACCAGCTCGGCTTTACCGTGGCCGACGAGCCGCTCCTTCCCGCGGAAACGTGGGACTACTGGGGCCAACCCCTCGTCCTCTGCCTCGCGTCGACCCGATCGCTCGCGCGCCGCGCCGCGGAACTCGTCGTCGCGGAAGGCGACAAGTTGCCCTGCAACCTCGATCCGCGCGTCGCCGCGGCGCGGGGCGACTTCATCCTGCCGCCGCGCACGCAACGCTCGGGCGACGTCGAAGCCGCGTTCGCGCGCGCCGCCTTCGTGGCGGAGGGCCGCGCCGATTCGGCCGGCCAGGAGCACGTGTACCTGGAAACGCAGGGCGCGCTCGCGCGCGTCGAAGACGGCGATAGGGTGCGCGTGATCTCCGGCACGCAGGGACCGACCGTGGTCCAGCGGGCGGTCGCGCGCGTCCTCGGCCTGCCCCTGAGCAAGGTCGAAGTGGAGGCGCGCCGACTGGGCGGCGGCTTCGGCGGCAAGGAAGATCAGGCGGCCCAGTGGGGCGCGTTGGCCGCCCTCGGCGCGTGGGTCACGGGGAAGCCCGTGAAGCTCGTCTTGGACCGGCGCACCGACATGCGCGCCACCGGCAAGCGCCATCCCTACTCGACCGATTTCCGGATCGCCTGCGACGCGGACGGCAAGCTCCTCGCCTTCGAGGCGGACTACTACCAGAACTCGGGCGCCTCGTGCGACCTTTCGCCCGCGATCATCTCGCGCACGCTCTTCCACGCGGTCGGCGCGTACACCGTGCCGAACGTGCGGGTCACCGGCTACCTCTGCCGCACGAACCTGCCGTCGTTCACCGCCTTCCGCGGCTTCGGCGCCCCGCAGGCCTTCTTCGTCATGGAAGCGGCCCTCCACGCGCTCGCGCGGAAGAGCGGCATCGACCCGGTCGAGCTGAAACGGCGGAACCTCGTCGCGGAAGGCGATACGACCCACTACGGCATGCCGATGTCGCGCGTCCGCGCCCGCGAGTCCTTCGACCGCCTGCTCGAAAAGGCCGACTGGACGCGGCTG
Source organism: uncultured Treponemataceae bacterium (assembly GCA_964482955.1). Classification (GTDB taxonomy): domain Bacteria; phylum Spirochaetota; class Spirochaetia; order Treponematales; family UBA12059; genus JAPLSN01. The sequence goes on from CAYZZW010000035.1 coordinate 21,060, forward strand.
CGCGCCGAGACCGACGCCTTCAACGCGGCCCACCCGCTCGAAAAGCGCGGGCTCGCGATCATCCCGAACTGCTTCGGCGTGTCGTTCACGAAGCTCCCGATGAACCAGGCGGGGGCGCTCGTCCACGTCTACCAGGACGGCTCGACTCTCGTATCAACGGGCGCCGTCGAGATGGGCCAGCAGGTGAGCCGCAAGATCGCGAAGGTGGCGGCCGCCGCGCTCGGGCTCCCGCTCGCGCGGGTGACGGTCGAGCGGACGACGACGTTGACGGTCGCCAACACGGTGCCCACCGCGGCGAGCACGGGCGCCGACCTGAACGGCATGGCCGCGCTCGTCGCCTGCGAGGAAATCCGCGACCGGCTCCTGGCCAAGGCGGCCGAACTCCTGTCGTGCCCGAAGGCCGACGTGTCGATCCGCGAAGGACGCGTCATGCGGTCCGGATCCGACGCGGGACTCTCGTGGGAAGAACTCGTCGTCAAGGCGCACGAGGCGCGGATCGACCTGTCCGCCCACGGATACTACGCGACGCCCGGTCTCTTCTACGACATGCAGGCGGAAAAGGGCAGTCCCTTCGCGTACCACGTCTACGGCGCGGCCCTCGTGCAAGTCCGGCTCGACGTCCTCCGCGGCTCGTCGAAGGTCGAGCGCGCCGTCGTCGTCCACGACGTCGGGCGGAGCATCGACCGCGACGTCGACCGAGGCCAGATCGAGGGCGGTTTCGCGCAGGGGCTCGGCTGGGCGCTGCTCGAAGACCTGCGCTTCGGGGCCGACGGTTCCCCGCTCACCGACACGCTCTCCACGTACAAACTGCCCGACGCCCGCTTCCTCGACGCCGAGCTCGACATCGAAACGCTTCCCGACGCGGACAACCCGCGCGCCGTCTTCAACTCCAAGGCGATCGGCGAGCCGCCCCTCGTGTACGGCATCGCCGGGTACTTCGCCCTCCTCGACGCCCTCGAGGCGGCGCGGCCTTCCGCGGACGCGTCGTACGATCTGCCGTTGACTGCCGAAAAGGCGACGGCGTGGCTGTCGGGGCGCCTTTCGGCGCCGAAGGAGGGCGAATCATGCTGATACGGAACGGCGCGCTCGCCCTGCCGGGCGCGGCGGATTTCGCCGCCCGGGACTTGCGCGTTCTCGACGGGAAGATCGCGGCGATCGGCGAGCGCCTGCGCGCGGAACCGGGCGAAGACAGTCTCGACGCGCGGGGACGGCTCGTGTTTCCCGGCGCGATCGATCCCCACGTCCACTTCGACGAGCCGGGCTTCGAACGCCGCGAAGACTTCGAGCACGGCTCCGCCGAAGCGGCGCGCGGCGGCGTCACCACCGTCATCGACATGCCCTGCACCTCCCTGCCGCCCGTCACGACGCCCGAGGCGCTCCGCCTGAAGCTCGACGCCATCGGACGGAAGTCGTACGTCGACTTCGCGCTCTACGGCGGCGTCGAGGGGAACTCCGTCGAACGGAGCCTCGAAGGCGCGATGGCGGAACTCGCGCCGGACGTCGTCGGCTTCAAGTGCTATTTCTGCTCCGGCATGGATACCTTCGCGCGCGTGACGCACTACGACTTCCCGCGGATACTCGCGAAGGCAGCCGGGCTCGGCCGCCCGCTCCTCCTGCACGCGGAAGACCATGATTACATCGCGGCCGCCACCGCCGCGCTCAAGGCCGCGCGACCGGACGCGGGGGATTGGAACGACTACGTGACGTCCCGGCCGGCGGCGGCCGAAACCGTCGCCTGCCAGGCGGCGATCGCCCTGGCGTCGTTCAACGCGCCGAACCTGCACGTCGTCCACGTCGGCACGGCGGAAGCCGCGATCGCCCTGGCCGAAGCCGGAGCCACCTGCGAAACCTGCGCCCACTACCTCGAGTTCTCGTCCGACGATTTCGCCGCGAAGGGCTCCGCGCTCAAGACGGCGCCCGTCGTCAAGGGTCCGGGCGAGGCGGCCAAGCTGTGGACCCTGCTCGCGCGCGGCGCCATTTCCTTCTGCGCGAGCGACCACGCGCCAGCCGCGGAGGCGGAAAAGCGCACGGGCTCGGCGTGGACCGACTACGGCGGCATCCCCGGCACCGGCACGATGTTCCCCTACCTGCTTTCCGAAGGCCTTTTCGCGCGCCGCCTCCCGCTCGACCGCTTCCTCGAAGTCGTCTCGGAAAACGCCGCGAAGCGCTGGGGACTCGCGGGGGGCAAGGGTTCACTCGAACCGGGCAAGGACGCGGACTTCGTCCTCGTCGATCCGGACGACTTCGCCGTGATGAAGGGAACGTCCCTTTATTCCAAGGGGAAGCTGACTCCGTTCGAGGGCATGCGGCTGCGCGGCCGCGTCGTGTCGACCTGGGTCAGGGGCATGAAAGTGTACGACGCCGACAGGGGCATCGTCGCGGAGCGGGGCCACGGACGCCTGCTCCGCTGGGGGTATCGATGAGCAAGGTGATGTCGACGACGGGCGCGCGGGACCTCTTCTCGCGGATCGCGGGGGAATACGCCGCCAAGAACAGCGTCTACGGAATTCCCGAGGAAGTGATCGGACGCGTCGCCGAGATCGAAGCCGCTTCGAAAGGCTTCGACGTGTTCGGCAGGCGCGTATCCCTGCCCGTCGGCCCGGCGGCCGGCCCGCACACGCAGATCGCGCCCGGCATCGTCGCCGCGTTCCTGTGCGGCGCCCGCGTGTTCGAACTCAAGACCGTACAGGAAAACGACGCGCTCGACATCGAGAAACCCTGCATCGACGCGCTCGACGAGGGCCACAACGTCGAGTGGTCCACGGAACTGTCGCTCGACGACGCGCGGGGCGAATACCTCCGCGCCTGGATCGCGGTCCACGCCCTCGAAGCGATGTTCTCGCGCGGGCCGCGCGGCGCGTTCATGTTCAACATGTCGGTCGGCTACACGCTCGACGGGATCAAGGGCGCGAAGGTCGACGCCTTCATCGAGGGCCTGCGCGCGCCCGCGTCCGGAGCGGCGTGGCGAACGGCGCTCGCGGAGGCGAATCGGGCCGTCGGATCGAAGCCGTTCGCCGCGGCGTTCGGAAGCGAGCGGACCGCGAAGGCGGCGGAAGCGCTCGCGTCGATCCCCTCGTCGCCCGTCCACTCCGTCACCCTCTCCACCATGCACGGCTGTCCGCCCGAGGAGATCGAGCGCATCGGCGCCTATTTAATAGAAGAAAAGGGTATCGACACCTACGTGAAGCTCAACCCGACCCTGCTCGGCTACGACGAAGTCCGCGACATCCTCGACGCCGGGCTCTGGCGCGACATCGAGATCTCGCGCGAAGGTTTCGAGCGCGACCTCCGGTTCTCCGACGCGTTATCGCTCATAGAAAGCCTCTCCGCGCGCGCGAAGGCCCGCGGGATCAAGTTCGGCGTGAAGTTGTCGAACACGCTCGCCAACGCGAATCCGGGCGGGCGCCTGCCGGGCGCCGAGCGCTACATGTCCGGGCGCGCGCTCTTCCCGATCACGGTCCGCCTGGCCGCGAGGCTCGCCGCCGCGTTGCCCGATCCCATGCCGCTCTCGTTCTGCGGCGGCGTGTCGGCGCGCAACGCCGCCGACTGCGTCCGCGCGGGGCTCGGCCCGCTCACCGTCGCCACCGAGATCCTGAAGCCCGGCGGCTACCTGAGGCTCGCGGAGATCGCCTACGAAGCCGCGCGCGCGCTCCCGGACGCCCCGGCGCGGCCCGACGCCGCCGCGCTCGCGCGCCTCGCGGACGAAGCCCGCGGCCGGGACGAATACCGCGCCGACGCCAAGGAAGGCTCCGCGCGGATCGCGAAAGCCCTGCCGCTCTTCGACTGTTTCGCGGCGCCCTGCGTCGAAGCCTGCCCGGTCAACCAGAAGGCGCCCGAGTACATCCGCCTCGCGGCGGCCGCGGACGACGAAGCCGCCCTCCGCCTCGTGCTGGCCGACAATCCCCTCCCGCACGTGACGGGCACTTTGTGCGACCACGTCTGCCAGCGCTCGTGCTCCCGCTGCGACTACGAGGGAGCGGTCCGCATCCGCGACGTCAAGCTGGCTTGCGCCCGCTCCGCGACGGTCCCGCCCGCGCCGGTGCCGCGCCGGACCGACGTCGGCAAGGTCGCGGTGATCGGCTGCGGACCGGCGGGCCTTTCGTGCGCCCACCACCTGGCGTCGGCCGGTTTTCCCGTGGTCGTCTTCGACCGCGCGCGCGATCCGGGCGGCGTGCCCGCGAACGTCATTCCGCGTTTCCGCATCGAACGCGAAGCGCTGGCAGCCGACATCGAACGGATCCGCTCGCTCGGCGCCACAGTCCTCACGGACGAGCGCGTCGACGGCCCGGAACGCCTCAAGGCCGCCGGCTTCGACGCCGTGTTCATAGCCACCGGCGCCGACGTCGCGCGCGACCTGCCGCTCGCGGGATCGGGCGTCCGCGTGGTCGACGCGCTCGAATTCCTCGAGGCCGCCTCGAACGGCGGCCGGCACTGGGAGGGCGTCCGGCGCGTCATGGTGGCCGGCGGCGGCAACACCGCCATGGACGCCGCTCGCGCCGCGCTCCGGATCCGCGGAGTCGAGGAAGTGCGGCTTTCGTACCGCCGCACCGTCGCCGAGATGCCGGCGGACCGCGAAGAGCTTTCGAACGCGGTCTCCGAGGGCGCGATCCTCATGGAACTCACCCTCCCCGAGCGCCTCGAAGCCGGGCGCGTCTCGCTGCGCCGCATGACGCTCGGCCCGCGCGACCCGTCCGGCCGACGCGCGCCCGTTCCTTCGGACGCCGTCGAGTCGATCGAGTGCGACCTGCTCGTCGCGGCCATCGGCGAAACGCCGAACGCGGCATTCCTTGCCAAATTCGACGTGGCAATCGGAAAGGACGGCAAGCCCGTCGTCGATACCGACACGCTCGAGGCGCGGACCGGCGTCTACGTGGGCGGCGACGCGCGACGGGGTCCGGCGTCCATCATCGCGGCGGCGGCGGACGGCAGGACGGCGGCGTACGCAATCATGCGGAAGCGCGGCATCGTCCCGCCCGAAGTCCGTTGCGAACCCCGCGCGCCGAAGCCGTCGAAACTCGCGCGTCGCGGCGTGCTGCTCGGCTCCCTCGAGCCGGGCACGCGCGACTTCGTCGAGCGCGAGTCGGAACGCTGCCTCGAATGCGACGCCGCCTGCCTCCGCTGCGTCGAAGTCTGCCCGAACCGCGCCAATGTCTTCGTCGAGACCGGCTCGGGCCAGGCGTTCCAGATCCTGCACGTCGACGCGCTCTGCAACGAATGCGGCAACTGCGGTTTCTTCTGCCCGTGGGAGGGCGACCCCTGCCGCGGGAAGCCGACGCTCTTCGCCGATTCCTCGGCGCTCGAAGCCTCCGCGAACGCGGGCTTCGCCTTCGACGGCGATCCCGAGCGCCCTGAGCTGACGCTCAGGGCGCTTCCCGAAGGCGAGGCGAAACGCTTTTCCTGGCGCGAGTGGCGCGACGGGGTCCTCCAGGCGGAATCGCGCGCGTTGGCCGATTTCGCCGCCGTCGTCCACGACCGGCACCGCTACCTGCTCGGAGGCGTCGAATGACCGTCGTCGAAAACGTCCGGGTGATCCGCTTCGATCCGCCCGAGGTGTCCGAGCCCGTGGACCTCGTCTTCCGCGGGAAGGCCGAAGGCGGCGACATCGTCGCGGTCGGCAAGGGCGCCGGGAAGGCGTATCCCGGCGCGACGAGGATCACGGACGTCCCCTACGTCTCCGCGGGGCTCGTCTGCGCGCACACGCATCTCTATTCGGCGCTGGCCCGCGGGATCATGGCGGACATCGCCCCGTCGAAGGATTTTTGCCAACAGCTCGAGCATCTCTGGTGGAAACTCGACCGCGCGATCGACGGGCCCATCCTCGAATCGAGCGCGCTCGCGGGCTGCGCCGAAGCCGCGTTGTGCGGCGTCACGTCCCTCGTCGACCACCACGCGAGCCCGAACTTCGTCGACGGCAGCCTCGACGTCATCGCCGAAGCGTACGGGCGGATCGGCATCCGCGGCATCCTCTGCTACGAGACCACCGACCGCAACGGCATGGACGGCGCGAAGGCCGGCGTCGCCGAGAACGTCCGCTTCGCGAAGACGGTCGACGCGGCGCGGAAGTCCGGATCGCCGCCGCCGGTCGAGGCGATGATCGGCGGGCACGCCCTCTTCACGATCTCCGACGACACCCTCGGCCTCCTCTCCGACGCCGTCGCGTCGACGGGCCGCGGCCTCCACATCCACGCGGGCGAGGACAAGTATGACGCGGTCGACTCGCGCCACCGCCACGGGCGGGACCTGGCGGTCCGTCTCGACGAGGCGCGCTGCCTCGGGCCGAAGACGGTCGTCGGCCACGGCGTGTGGCTCACCGAATCGGAAATCGCGCTCGTCAACGAACGGGACGCCTTCGTGGCGCACAACGCGCGTTCCAACATGAACAACTCGGTCGGCTACGCGTCGCTCCTTCCGACGGTCCGGAACGCGCTCATCGGCACGGACGGCATGGACGGCGACGTGCTCGCCGAATTCAAGACCGCCTTCTTCAAGCACCGCGACTCCGGCGGTCCGCTGTGGCCCGACTTCTACCTCAGGGCGCTCGACCGCGGCAACCGCCTGCTCGAGCGCGCCTTCGGCGGCCGCTTCGGACGCGTGGAACCGGGCTATCCCGCCGACCTCGTCCTCTGGGACTACGCGACGCCGACTCCGCTCGTGTCTGCCAACGTGGCGGGACACCTGGCCTTCGGCCTGTCGGCGCGCCACGTCCGCTCGGTGGCGGTGGCGGGCGACTTCGTCGTGCGGGACCGCGTTCCCGCCTTCGACATCGAATCGATCTACCGGACGGCCCGCGAACAGGCGAGCCGCCTTTGGAAACGCATGGACGAAAGGAGTCATTGATGGCAATCGAATCGAAGAAAATCGCGGAACTCGCGAGGAAATACCGCGACCTGACCGCCGACAACCTCTCGGCGATGATCAAGGTGCCGGGTTTCAGCCGGACGGAGAAGGAGCGGGTCTCCCTCATCAAGCGGATGTGCGAGGCCGCCGGCTTCGACGAGATCCGCGTAGACGGGCTCGGAAGCCTCCTCGCGCGCGTGGGCTCGGGCAGGAAGAACCTCGTCATCGACGCGCACATCGACACGGTCGGCGTCGGCGATCCGGCGCAGTGGACCAATCCGCCGCACTCGGGACTCGTCAAGGACGGCCTCGTGCACGGGCGCGGCGCGTCGGACCAGCTCGGCGGCGCCGCGTCGATGATCACCGCCGGCCGCATCCTCAAGGACCTCGCGTACGCGGGCGACTACAGCGTGTGGTTCGCCTTCACCGTCATCGAGGAGGATTGCGACGGCCTTTGCTGGAAGCACCTCATCGAAGAGGAGAAGTTCGTTCCGGACCTCGCCGTGTCGACGGAGCCGACGAGCTGCCGCCTGTACCGCGGCCACCGCGGGCGCATGGAGATCGAAATCCGCATCAAGGGCGTGTCGTGCCACGGCTCGGCGCCCGAACGCGGGGAGAGCGCCGCGTACAAGGCGGCCCGCGCCGCGCTCGCCATCGAAAGGCTCAACGCCGAGCTCACGCCCGACGACGACGGCTTCCTCGGGAAGGGCACCATCACCGTGTCGCAGATGAAGGTCCAGGGGCCGAGCCAGTGCGCCGTGCCGGACCAGGCGATGCTCTACTGCGACCGCCGCCTCACGTGGGGCGAGGACGACACGCTCGCCATATCGCAGGTCGAGAAGGCGCTCCGCGGCGCCGGGGTCGACAAATTCGAAGTCTTCATGCCCGAATACGCGCTACCCGCCTATACCGGCAAGGTCTACAGGCAGGAGCTCTACTTCCCCACGTGGAAGATTCCCGCGGACCACGCGCTCGTGAAGGCGGGGGTCGCCGCGCACGAAAGCCTCTTCGGCAAGGCGCCCGTCGTTGACAAGTGGACCTTCTCGACGAACTGCGTGGCCATCTGCGGCCGGCACAAGATCCCGTGCGTCGGCTTCGGCCCCGGCGACGAAAACCAGGCCCACGCCCCGAACGAGATCAACCGCGTCGACGACCTCGAGATTTGCGCGGCGTTCTACGCCGCCCTCCCCTACGCGCTGGAGTCTTCCCGGTGAGGTGGTACTACCGCTGTCCCGACTGCGGCGCCGAGTACGAGCTCGCGCCGGGGCGCTACCTGTGCGACGCGTGCGGATCGCGCAACGCGCCGGGAAAGCCCCTGGAGGGCGTCCTCGAATGCCACTGGGAGGGCTTTTCGATCATCGGCCCGCGGGACGTGCCCTTGCCCGTCGAGCGCGAGCACTTCCCGCCGCTCCCGGTGGGCGACACGCCGCTCTGGTCGCCTGTGCGCCTCCGCGAGTCGACGGGCTTCCGGAGGCTCTGGCTCAAGGACGACACCTGCAACCCGTCCGGGTCGTACAAGGACCGCGCGTCCACCCTCGTGGCCGCCTTCGCCGCGAAGCACGGCATCCGCGAAGTGGCCCTCGCATCGACCGGCAACGCCGCGTCGAGCATGGCCTGCGTCGGCGCCGCCGCCGGACTCAAGGTGACCGTGTTCCTGCCCGCGAAGGCGCCCGCGGCCAAGCGCGTGCAAGTGCTCCAGTACGGCGCCGAGCTCCGAGAGGTGGACGGCACCTACGACGAGGCGTACGAGCTGTCGCTCGCGTATTCGCGCGAGACCGGCACCCTATCGCGCAACACCGCCTACAACCCGCTCACGATCGAGGGCAAGAAGACCGCGGCTTTCGAGATCGTCCGCGACCTGGCCGAATCGGGCGAGCGGGCTCCCGACCACGTCTTCGTGCCGACGGGCGACGGCGTCATCCTCGCGGGGCTCTACCGCGGCTTCGAGGATCTCATGAAGCTCGGCGAGCTCGAGCGCATGCCGACGCTCTGGGCCTGCCAGGCCGAAGGCTCGAGCGCCATCGCGCGCGCCTTCGGGGCCGGCGCCTTCGGGCCGCCCGTGCCGTCGGACACGGTGGCCGATTCCATCTCCGTCGACGTGCCGCGGAACGGCGCGTTCGCGCTCGGAAAGCTCCGAAAGCACGGCGGCCGCGCGCTGGCCGTGCCGGACGCGGTCATACTCGACGCACAGCGCGGGCTCTCGGCCGGCTCAGGGCTCTTCGCGGAGCCCTCGTCCGCGTGCGCGTGGGCGGGCTTCCTCGCCGCGAAGGAGGGGATCGACCCTGACGCGCGCGTGGTCGTCATGATCACGGGCTCGGGACTCAAGGACATCAAAAACGCGGCGAAAGCCGTCGGGGCGAAGGCGTAAGCCCGCTCCCTCATACGCATACGAACCGGAGGACTCCATGATCGATCTTTCCATAAACGAAGCCCAGCGTAAAAAAAATATCGTGCGTTGCCGCGAAAAGGGCATCATCCTGCCCACCTACGCGCAGATGCGCGACCCGTCGCTCATCCCCCAACGCGTGAAGGACGAGCTCAAGACCGTCGGGTTGTGGGACGTGCACGTCCGCAACCTCTTCCGCGTGAACTGGCACAACGAGCCGGCGGAAAAGGGCGGCGGCTTCGGGGGCGTCAACTTCCTCGAGCTGCCGAGTTCGCTCACGGGCACGAAGGCGCGCATCGTCGGCCTCGTCGGCAAGTGGTTCCCCACCGGCGCGCACAAGGTCGGCGCGGCGCTGTCGTGCCTCCTGCCCGAGCTCGTCACCGGCCGCTTCGACCCGACCACGAAGAAGGCCGTGTGGCCGAGTACCGGCAACTACTGCCGCGGCGGCGCCTACATCTCGCGCCTCCTCTCGTGCCCGAGCATCGCCATCCTGCCGGCGGGCATGAGCCGCGAGCGCTTCGATTGGCTCAAGACGATGGCGGAGGAAGTCATCGCCACGCCCGGCTGCGAGTCGAACGTGAAGGAAATATTCGACAAGTGCGTCGAGCTCGAGCGCACGCGGCCGGACGCCGTCATCTTCAACCAGTTCGACCAGCTCCCGAACCACCTCTGGCACTACGCGGTCACCGGTCCCGCGATGGAGGAAGTCTTCAAGGCGATCATGAAGCCGGGCGACCACGTGGCCGGGGCCGTGCTCTCCTCGGGCTCGGCGGGCACGCTCGGCTCCGGTTCCTACCTGCGCGACCGGTACGGCGCGAAGGTCGCGGTGGCAGAGGCGCTCCAGTGCCCGACCATCCTCGAAAACGGCTTCGGCGACCACCGCATCGAGGGCATCGGCGACAAGCACGTGCCGTGGATCCACAACCTCCGCGACACCGACGCCGCGATCGGCGTCGACGACGAGCTCCCGATGCGCTTCATCCGCCTCTTCAACGAGGAAGCGGGCCGCGCGCTGCTCGCGGAATCGGGCGTCCCGTCCGACGCGATCGCCAGGCTCGGCCTCATGGGGATCTCCGGCGTCGGCAACATGCTCGGCGCGATCAAGCTGGCCAAGTACTACGAGCTCGGCGAGCACGACGTCGTCTTCACGATGTTCACCGATTCCATGGCGATGTACGGCAGCCGGCTGACGGAACTCACGGCCGAGCGCGGAACCTACGACCAACGCCAGGCCGACCGCGACTACGACCGCCTGCAGGGCGTCTCCGTCGACCACGTCCTCGAGCTTTCCCAGGTCGACAAGCGCCGCGTCCACCAGCTCAAGTACTTCACGTGGATCGAGCAGCTCGGGAAGGACATCGGCGAGCTCCGCGCCCAGTGGGACGATTACCGCGCGTACTGGGGCGGGCTCCGCGAACAGGTCGGCGCCCTCGACAAGATGATCGGGGAATTCAACGCGGAGGTGGCGAGGTGATCCTCCTCAAGGACTGCCTCCGGGTCGTCCGGCACGACGGTCCGGACCTTTCGGGCGTCGACGTGCTCGTGGAAGGGAATCGCGTAACGCGCGTCGCGAAGGGCGTCGAGGCCCCGGCCGGCGCGCGGGTCGTGGACGCGCGAGCCCTGGTCGTGGCTCCCGGGCTCGTCAACACGCACCACCATTTCTACCAGACCCTCACCCGCAACCTGCCCGCGGTCCAGGACGCCAAGCTCTTCAAGTGGCTCGTGTACCTGTACGAAATCTGGAAGGGCATCGACGAAGAGGCGGTGCGCGTCTCGAGCCGCCTCGCCATGGCCGAGCTCGCGAAGACCGGCTGCACGACGACGACCGACCACCACTACCTCTATCCGGTCGGTTTCCGCGACGATCTGCCGGGTCTCCAGTTCGAGGCGGCGTCCGAGATCGGCCTCCGCTTTTCGCCGACGCGCGGCTCCATGTCGCGTTCGAAAAAGGACGGCGGTCTCCCGCCGGATTCGGTCGTGCAGGACGAGGACCGCATCCTCGCCGAATGCGAGGACACGATCCGAAAATACCACGATCCGTCGCCTGACTCGATGCGACGCGTGGCGCTCGCGCCCTGCAGCCCGTTCTCCGTGTCCGAAGACCTCATGCGGAAATCGGCGGAACTCGCGCGCAAGCACGGCGTCCGCCTTCATACGCACCTCGCGGAGACTTCCGACGAGGACGACTACTGCGTGAAGATCTACGGCCGCCGGCCGCTCCGCGTCATGGAAGACTGCGGCTTCGTCGGACCCGACGTGTGGTACGCCCACGGCATTTTCTTCGACGACGACGAGCTCCGTTTGCTCGCGAAGACGAAGACCGGCGTGGCGCACTGCCCCTCGTCGAACATGCGCCTGGGCTCCGGCATCTGCAGAGTCCGGGAGATGATCGACCTCGGCGTGCCCGTCGGTCTCGCGGTGGACGGTTCCGCCTCCAACGACTCGTCGGACATGCTCGGCGAGGCGCGGCAAGCCCTCCTCCTCCAGCGCGTGCGCTACGGCTCTGCGGGCTTGACCGCGAAGGAAGCGTGGCGGATCGCGACGAAGGGCGGCGCCGACATCCTCGGCTGGCCCGAGGCGGGCGACGTCCGCGAAGGCGCGTTGGCCGATCTCGCGTGCTGGCGGACGGACACCCTCGCCTACGCGGGAGCCCAGTCCGATCCGTCGGCCGCGCTCCTCTTCTGCGGCTACGACCACGCGGCCAGCCTCGTGATCGCGAACGGCAAGGTCATCGTCGAAGACGGCCGAGTGCTCGGGATCGACGAAGACAAGCTCAGGGACGACGCGAACCGCGTGGCGCGCCGCCTCTACGACAAAGCGGGGATCGCGTAAGCATGGTGACGAAACTCCACAGACCGCGGAACCTGGACGAGGCGCTCCGCATCCTCGAAACCGAGGAAGGCTCACTCCCGCTCGCGGGCGGCACCTTCCTCCTCACGAACCAGTTCCGCGACCGGGCGATGACCCTCGTGTCGGTGGCCGACGCGCTTCCGTCCGCGGTCGAACGGAACGGCGACGCGATCGTCCTCGGCGCCAACGCCACCTTCCAGGCCGTCCTGGATTCCGGCGTCGCTCCGAAAGCGCTCCGGGCCGCCTGCCTGGGCATGGCCAACCGCAACGTCCGCAACCGCGCGACGGTGGCGGGCAACGCGGCCGCCGCCAAGTCCTGCGGGAGCCTCCCGCCGCTCTTCCTGGCGACCGGCGCCGCTTTTGAACTCGCGTACGGCGGCGTCATGGAAGCCGACGGGTACTTCCGGGAACCGTCGGGCTTGATCGCCCGCATCCGGATCCCCTTCGAACCGGGGAAACGCCACGGCTACGCG
>CAYZZW010000036.1:0-14018 GCA_964482955.1 uncultured Treponemataceae bacterium
CATGGCCGGGCGCCTCGTGATCGCGCAGGTATGGGAAGTCCAGGTCGGCCGCTCGAAGCTGTACCTGCTCGACACGAACATCGAGGAGAACTCCCCCGAAGTCCGCCTGATCACCGCGACGCTGTACGGCGGCGACAAGGAGACGCGCATCCGGCAGGAGATCCTGCTCGGCATCGGCGGCATCCGGGCGCTCCGCGCGATCGGGATCGACCCGGCCGTGACGCACATGAACGAGGGCCACTCGGCGTTCCTGGCGCTCGAGCGCGTGCGGGAGGTGATGCGCGCCAAATCGTTCACGTTCGACGAGGCGGCGCAGGTGGTGTGGCGGACGAACATCTTCACGACGCACACGCCGGTGCCCGCGGGCAACGAGCGCTTCGCGCTCGAGCTCATGGAAAAATACTTCAAGCCCTGGGCCGCGGAACTCGGACTCGACTGGAAGTCGTTCCTCGGGCTCGGGCGGGAAAAGCCGGAGGACGAGCTCGAGCACTTCTGCATGACGGTGCTCGCGCTCAAGACGTCGGCCTACGCGAACGGCGTGTCGAAGCTCCACGGCCGCGTCTCGCGCGAGATGTGGCGTTCCATCTGGCCGGGACTCTCCGACGAGGAAGTGCCGATCGGGCACGTGACGAACGGCGTGCACCCGCGCACCTGGGTGTCGTGGAACATGCTCGAGCTGCTCGACCGCTACTTCGGGCCGCGCTTCTACGACGAGCCGATGAACCTCGACATCTGGGACCGCATGGACCGCATCTCCGACGAGGAGCTGTGGCGCACGCACGAGCGTCGCCGCGAACGGCTCGTCGCCTTCGCGCGCGACCGCCTCAAGGCGGGACTCAAGCGCGTCGGGGCCGCCGATTCCGCCCTGCTCCGCGCCGACGACGCGCTGTCGCCCTACGTCCTCACGATCTCCTTCGCGCGACGCTTCGCCACCTACAAGCGGGGCGACCTGCTTCTGTCCGACCCGGATCGCCTGCTCAAGCTCCTGTCCGACCGCGACCGCCCGGTGCAGCTCATCTTCGCCGGCAAGGCGCACCCCCACGACCTGCCCGGCAAGGAGATCATCAAAGAGCTCGTGCACTTCGCGCGCCGCGACGAGACGCGGAGCCGCATCGTCTTCCTCGAGAACTACGACATGACGATGGCCAAGTACATGACGAGCGGCTCCGACCTCTGGCTCAACACGCCGCGTCGCCCGCTCGAGGCGTCGGGGACGAGCGGCATGAAGGCCGGCTTGAACGGCGTGCTCAACTGCTCGGTGCTCGACGGCTGGTGGGCGGAGGCGTACGAGCCGGCCGTGGGCTGGGCCATCGGCCGCGGCGAGGAGTACAAGGACGAGGAACTCCAGGACGAGATCGAGAGCAAGGGGCTGTACGACCTGCTCGAGCGCGAGATCGTCCCGATGTTCTACTCGCGCGGCCGCGACGGCCTGCCGCGCGAGTGGATCAAGAAGATGAAGGCGTGCATGAGCCTGACCGGCAAGCGCTTTTCCTCGCAGCGCATGCTCATGGAATACTCCGAGAAATTCTATTATCCCGCGCTCGCGAACGCCGCGCGCCTCGACTCGGACGGCGGCGCGAGCGCCAAGGACGCGGCCGACTACCTGTCTCGGGTCCGCGCCGCGTGGAGCGGCATCGAGGTGACGGAACTCGTCACCGACGCGCGCCCGGTCATGGAGCGCGGAGACAGGGTCACGGTGAAGGCGCGCGTGAAGCTCGGCGCCCTTACGCCGGCGGACGTCGACGTGGAGCTCTTCAGCGGCGACGTGTCGTCGCTCGACGCCATCGAGCGGCCGGACCGTACGACCATGGAAGCCGGAAAGAAGTCCGGCGACGAGTGGGAATACTCGCTCACGGTGGCGTGCGAGCGCACGGGACGGCAGGGTTACTCGGTCCGCGTCCTCCCGCGGCACGAGGGGCTGCCGCACCCCTTCGTCCCCGGGCTCGTGAAATGGGCGTGAGCGGATCGGAGGCGGCGTGAGCATCAAGGTGGACAAGGGCGCTTCGGACGCGTTCGACGTCGTCATCGTCGGCGCGGGGGTGTGCGGGGCGAACATCGCTCGGAAGCTGTCGCAATACGAACTCGACGTGGCCCTCGTGGACAGGGAAGTCGACGTGTCCTTCGGGACTTCGAAGGCGAACTCCGGCATCGTGCACGGCGGCTTCCATCACGGCCGCAAGCACCTCAAGGCGCGGCTCGAGATCCAGGGCGCGATGATGTTCGACCGCCTCGCGCACGAGCTCGACTTTCCGTTCAAGCGATGCGGCATCGTCGTGGCGGCGATGCACGCGGACGAGCTGCCGGCCATCGACCAGCTGTACCGCCAGGGCGTCGACAACGGCGTCATAGGCATCGAGATGTGCTCGCGCGAGCGGATGCTCGAGCTCGAGCCGAAGCTCAATCCCGACACGGTCGGCGGCCTGTACGCGCCCGGCGGCGGCATCGTGGAGCCGTACCGCTTCGTCTTTTCGCTCGTCGAGTCGGCGGTGAAGAACGGCGTCCGCGTGCTGACCGGCTTCAAGGCGGAGCGGGCCGAGCGCGCGGGGGAACGGTGGGTGGTCCGCGCCGAGGACGGCCGCGCGATCTCCGGCCGCTACGTCGTGAACGCCGCGGGCCTGTACGCCGACGAGGTGTCGCGCCTCTTCGGCGCCGAGGAATTCCGCATCACGCCGCGCAAGGGCGAATACTACCTCCTCGACCGCCTCACGAAGGCGTGCCCGAAGCGCGTCGTCTTCCCGGTGCCTTCGGGCGTGTCGAAGGGCATGCTCGTCATCCCGACGGTGGAGGGCACGGTGCTCATCGGCCCCACCGCCGAGAACGTCGACGACAAGACCGACCTCTCCACGACGAAGGCGCAGCTCGAGCGCATCCTCCAGAGCGCCCGCGCGATGATCCCCTCGATCTCCGAAAACGACGTCATCACGAGCTTCGCCGGCCTCCGTCCCGCGTGCGCGGAAGACTTCTACATCGACCTGTCGGCCAAGGCCCAGGCCTTCGTGCAAGTGGCGGGCATCCAGTCGCCGGGGCTCACCGCGAGCCCGGCCATCGGCGAGTACGTGAAGGATATCCTGAAGCGCGCGGGACTCACGCTCGTCGAAAAGAAGGAGTACGATCCCTTCGTCGAGAAGCGCCCGCGCGTGAAGGACCTCGACCACTTCGAGGCGGACGCCCTCGTCGCGAAGGATCCCGCGTACGGCAACATGGTCTGCCGCTGCGAGCGCGTGAGCGAGGCGGAGATCGTCGCCGCGGTGCGCGCCGGGCACACGACGCTCGACGGCGTGAAGTACTTCACGCGCGCTCAGATGGGCCGCTGCCAGGGCGGCTTCTGCACGTACAAGATCCTCAAGATCATCATGCGCGAAACCGGCCTGGGCTGGGACGAGATCACGAAACGCGGCGGCGGAAGCCGCGTCCTCGAGGACACGCTATGAAGGAACTTTCCTACGACGCGGTCGTGGTCGGGGGCGGCGCCGCGGGCATGGCCGCCGCGCTCGAGCTGGACGCGGCCGGGCTGTCATGCGCCATCGTCGAGCGCGAGGAAGGCCTCGGAGGCATCCTCGTCCAGTGCGTGCACACGGGCTTCGGCCTCGTCGAGTTCGACGAGGAGCTGTCCGGTCCGGAGTTCGCCGGCCGCTTCGAAGACCGAGTCCGCGCCTCCGGGGTCAAGGTGTACGTCGGCGCCACCGTCATGGACATGGAGCTGTCGGGCGCGGGAAAGGTCCTCTACTGCCATTCGGCCGCGTACGGCGTCCTGCGGATCGCCTGCCGCGCGGTGGTGCTCGCGATGGGCTGCCGCGAGCGGAACCGCGGCAACATCCGAATACCCGGATCGCGCCCGGCCGGCGTCTACACGGCGGGCCTCGCGCAGCGTCTCGTCAACATCGAAGGCTACATACCCGGCAAGGACGTCGTCATCGTCGGCTCCGGCGACATCGGCCTCATCATGGCGCGGCGCATGAGCTGGGTCGGCTGCAAGGTCCACGGCGTCGTGGAGATCCTGCCGTACCCGTCGGGCCTGACGCGCAACATCGTCCAGTGCCTCCACGACTTCGGCATCCCGCTGTACCTCTCGCATCTCACGACGAACATCATCGGGCGCGACCGCGTCGAGGGCGTGGAGATCACGCCGATCGAGAACGGCGCCCCGGTGCCGGACAAGTCGTTCACGATCCCGTGCGACACGGTGCTCCTCTCGGTGGGGCTCGTGCCGGAAAACGAGCTGTCGAAGCAGGCCGGGATCGAGCTCGACCGGATGACGAACGGGCCGGTCGCCGATTCGCGCCTCATGACGAACGTGCCCGGCGTCTTCGCGTGCGGCAACGTGCTGCACGTCCACGACCTCGTCGACTACGTCGTGGAGGAAGCCAGGCGGGCAGGCGCCTGCGCGGCGCGCTGGCTCAAGGGCGAGCGCCCCCGCCGCGAAGTGCGGCTCAAGGCTGGTCCGAACGTCCGCTACGTGGCGCCCGGCCGCGCGGACGCCGAAACGGAGAACAAAATCTACCTCCGCACCCTCGTCGTGAAGAACGACGCCGTGCTCGAGGCGCGCGTGAACAACCGCGTCGTCCTGAGCCGCCGCATGACGCACGTCCAACCGTCGGAGATGATCAGCGTGAACCTCGGGCCGAAGCAGCTCGGGGACGCCGCCGACTCGCCCGAACCCTTCGTCGAAATCTCGATCACGTGAGGCGATGACCATGGAGCGCGAACTCGTCTGCATCACCTGCCCGATGGGCTGCCGCCTCTCGATCGAACGCCGGGACGACGGGGGCCTGTCCGTGTCCGGCAACAAGTGCCCGCGCGGCGCCGCCTACGCCGAAGCCGAGCTGCTCGACCCGCGGCGCGTCGTTTCGGCCACCTGCCGCCTCTCCGAGCCCGACCGTCCGCGCCTGCCCGTCCGGACGACGGCCCCCTTCCCGCGCGAACGCATCCCGGAATTGCTGGCCGCGATCTACGCGGCTTCCGTGAACCTTCCCGTCCGCCGCGGCGACGTCGTCCTCCGAGACGCGCTGGGCACGGGTATCGACGTGATCGCCACGAAAGCCTACGATTGACGCCGCTCCGCGGCGCAACCTTTCGCCCTCCGGAGCGTCTAATTCCGGCGACCGCGGCCTGAGCGGCCGCGAGAGAGGGGCCACATCCATGCCGACGCAAGCCGCGCAAGTCATCATCGCCGTCATTCCCATCGTGGGCATCGTGATGGGAAGTCTGGTGCTGTTTTTCAGCCTCCTGTGGTCGCATCGCGAGAAGATGGCCATGATCGACCGCGGCAGCTACGTGCCGCCGCGCTTCGAGCTGCGCGTCTTCAGCCTGCTGACGGGAATCCTGCTCCTCGGCGTCGGGGCGGCGCTCACGGTCCTGTTCGGGGTCCTGGACGGCCTCAAGTATTCGCTGCTCGGCGGCGTCATCCCGCTCGTGCTCGGCGTCGGCTTGCTCGTCTTCGTCCGCATCGCGCCGCCGCACGGCCCGGAGGCATGACGGAACCCGCGGGCCTCACCGACGAATTCCTCGTCGGCGAGGTCCTCGACGGAAACCGGGACGCCTTTTCCGAACTCGTCCGCCGGCACCAGCGCCAGGTATACAGGCTCGGACTCTCGTTTTTCCGCAACTCGGACGACGCGGCCGACTTCGTGCAGGACGTCTTCATGAAGGCCTACGTCAAGCTCGGGACCTTCCAGGGACGATCCAAGTTCTCCACGTGGCTGTTCCGCGTCGCCTACAACGACGCGATCAATTCGTCGAAGCGGCGGAAGCGCTACGAGCCGCTCGACGACGAGACGGCCGCGCTCGGGCTGGGACCCGAGGACGAGCACTTGCGGGCGGAGACGGTCGCGGCGCTCAAGAAGGCGCTGGCGGAACTGCCCGAGCGGCACGCGGTGTGCGTCGACCTGCATTTCTATCACGGCTTGGGGTACGAGGAGATCGCGACGGTCACGGGGTTTCCCGTGAACACGATCAAGTCGCACGTGTTCCGCGCGAAGAAGGCGCTCAGGGAAGCGCTCGACCGGGAGGAAGCATGAAGACCGACACGGGAAAACCGACCGCGCGCGAACGGCTCGCGGTCGAGGAAGCGCGTCTCGAACGGGCGCTCGACCTGTACCGCGTACCGCTCGCCGCGACCGACCGAGATTTCGCCGAGCGCCTCGAGGCGGTGTTGCCGTACTTGCCGAGGCCCGGTCGCGTCGTCGCCACGCGGAACTGGGTCGGCGCGGGCATCCTCCTCGTCGCGTCGCTCGCCCTCGTGCCCTTCGGCGCGGACTTCCGGCACTTCCGCGATTTCTTCGGCGACGCGTACACCCTGCCCATGGCCCTCGTCGCGGGCCTCGCCGTCACCCTGTACTGCGCCATCTTCGTCGCCAAGAACATCCGCGTCCTCTCGAGCTTCGTCGCCGGCCTCGAACACGCGCTCGTCGCCAAACCGCGGGCGTAAACGGAATACGTCGGTCGATCCGGGGGGCGCCACGAACGGCCTTCGGTCGACGTGGCGAGACGCGCCCCCCGCCGCGAGCTTCGCGCCCGGGCGCCGGGCCCGAACGCGCGTCGTCCGGGCGCGCGATCTCGCGGCCCCCGAGAGACGACGCGCGGTTCGGCGACTACGGACGACCCGGATCGCCGCGACCGGCCGGATAGTCGCGGATTACCGAACGTCGGTTGATCCGCGCGCGGCGATCAGGCGGTCGTCGAGGCGCGCCGTGATCGGCAACGAGAACACGATGAGCAGGAACGCGGCGTAGAGCGCGCAGATGAGCGACACCGCCAGGTTCGGCCCCAGCTTCGACTTGTCCTCGAGGTTCCCGAGGATGAAAATGAACCCGATGAAGAACGCGAATATGCCCGTGGCGACGATGTAGCCGGAAAGCGCGCGGACGCACGCCTTCGCCCGTTCGAGCTCGACGGGATCCGCCGGGTCGTCGCCGAAGGCGAGCGCGATCGAACGGCCCAGACGCGCCGGCCCGTGGGACATCCAAACGGCGCCGAGCGGGATGAAGACCATCACGGCGACCGAGATCAGGTCGAAGACCGTGATGAACCTGCCGCCGCTCATGACGATCGCCGCCGCCGCGGTGGCGAGGACGAGCAGGACTCCGAAAACGAAACGCTTACCCATGTGTCGCTCCTTGTGGGTCCGCGGAAGCCGACAGCCCGATACGGAGGGCGCCGGTTCCGCGATCCGACGAATCGGGATCCGTCGTCCCGTCCGTCCCGAGGGAATTCCGGATGACATCCAGAAAATCGTTCAACGCGGCCGCGTCGAAATGCAGTGATCGGACCGCTCCTTCGACGCCGTCGAACGAGCGGTAGGGCAGGCGCCCGGCCAGCGGGCAGGCGATCGCGAGGCATGCCGCCGCGGCGACGCCGGCGATCAGGTTCACGCGCCCTTCGCGGCGGCGGGATCCCGCCCGCGTCGCTTGCCCGTCGGGCGCGGCGAGGTCTTCGAATCGGGGAACGGAAGGCAGCCGCGCGGCCGCCGCGTCGATCCTCGCCGCGTAATGCCCGCGCACGAGCTTTTCCGCGTTCGTCATATGCCGAACTCCTTTCCGTAGGCGGCTTCGAGCTTGCGCTTGAGCGCCGCCGCGCGCCATTTGACGGTCCCGAGCGGTCTGCCCGTCGCCGTCGCGATCCGCGCGTAGCTCAAGTCCTCGCAGAACGCCAGATGCGCGATCTCCCGTTCGGCGTCGTCGCAAGAGGCGAGGAAGCGCCGGACGAAGTCGCCGGCCTCGGCGTCGAGGGCGGCGCTCTCGGGTCGGTCGCCGCGGTCGGGGGCGGGCGGCTCCGGATCGTCCCCGGTCGTTTCGGCGCGCGGCGGAAAACGCAGGCGTTCGCGGTTCCGGCGTTTCGCCAGGTCGAGCGCCTCGTTGCGCGCCGCGCGGTAGAACCACGGCTTGAGCGAATCGGCCGGATCCGCGCCGACCCGGAGGAAGGCGCGCCCGCGCCACGCCTTCAAGAATACGCGCTGGACGATGTCCTCCCGGTCCGCCTCGTTCAGGGTGCCGAACGCCTCCAGGTAGACGAGGAGCCGCGGGGCGAGGATTTTCCAGATCGAGTCCCAAGTATTTCCGTCGTTCAGCGGCATCGCCCCATTCTACGACGGTCACGGCATTTCGGTTGGCGGAATTCGCGTTTCAGCGGGCGCCGTCAGGGCTTGGGCGCCCCCGCTCCCTGTCAAACGGCGGTCGCGTGGGCTAGAATGGACGCGGAGGGACGCCATGGTGACGAACTACCTGATCAGGAACGGACGGCTCGAAAAGGTCGACGAGCTCGGACGCTCCAAAGCCGAGTCGGTCGTCGTGTACACGGAACCCTCGCCGGAGGAGCGCCGGGTCCTGATCGAGGACTGCGGTATCGACCCGCACAACCTGGCTTCGTCGCTCGATCCGGACGAACTCGGCCGCGTCGAAGTCGACCGGCGCATGGTATCGGTCATCATGAAGCGCCCGCGGAACTTCACCTCCGAGGACCAGCTCCTCTTCACCGTGACCTCCATGGGCGTCTTCGTCCTGCCGAAGCGGCTCGTCATCGTCTCCACGGAGGATTTCGATTTTTCCGACGACAAGACGATCCACGTCGTCTCGAACGCGCGCGACGCTTTCCTCAAGGTGATGAGCGGGAACATCACGCATTTCCTCGGGCACCTCAAGGTCATCAACATGCTGTCCGAGGCCTTGGAAAAGCGCATCAACGCGTCGATGGAAAACCGCTACCTGCTCGACATGTTCACGCTGGAAAAGAGCCTCGTCTTCTTCGTGAACGGCATCGGTTCGAACCGCCTCGTCTTCGACAAGCTCCGCTTGCTCGAGGCCCGGCTCGGGCTATCGCCCGCACAGAAGGAAACCTTCGAGGACGTGGTCATCGAGAACGCGCAGTGCCTCAAGCAGGCCGAGATCTACTCGGACATCCTCACCGGCCTCATGGACGCGCGCGGCTCGGTCGTCAACAACAACCTCGGCGTGCTCATGAAGCGTCTCACGATCATCTCGGTGATCTTCATGCCGATGAACGTGTTGGCCGGCATGGGCGGTATGTCGGAATTCTCCGCGTGGACGAAGGCACTGCCGCCGTGGGTGGCGTTTCCGCTCTTCCTCGTCGGTCTCGTGGGCGTGGGCTTCCTGACGGCGTGGTTCCTGCGGGCGACTGGTCTCGACCGGCCGCCGGGCTACGGCCGCCACCGGCCCGACGACGACCTCAAGCCGTGACGATGCGGTCCGCGTCGACCTCGGCCACGAAGATGCGCTCGTAGCGGCCCGACGGCGTCACGACGTTCGAGCCGGGCGAGTAGGTTTCCATAAAGAAGAAGAGGATGTCGTCCATGTCCTTCGCGGATTCCGTGCGGGTCCATCGGTAGTAGATCCTGTCCTTGCGCTCGACGAGGACGGCTCGGCGGTACGGGTCCTTTTCGATGTCCGGATCGGTGTACTCGCGGAGCGTGGAGCGGATGCCGCCGTACCACGAGCGCGCCACGCAAAAGAGGTTGAGCTTCTTCGCGTCGTCCATGAAGTAGAGCTCGACGACCCCGCCGACCGCCGGGACGGACCGGGCTATGTCGTACTTGTCCGCCTTCCGCATGGGCGACCATTTGACGGTGAAGTAGGCGTTGCCGTCCTTTTCGCGCTTGTCGATGTCGTAATCGTTCACCCCGCCATGGTACCCCGCCCGGCGACGTTCCCGCAAGCGCGGTCCGGCGGGCCGGCAGCCGGCTCCATGGTTGCATTCGACGCCTTCCCCATGGGATAATTCGGCGATCATGAAACGCCTGCCCGAGCCGCGCTGCGGCTTTTCCAAAGCCGCTTTCGCCTTCTGCCTCGCCGTCGGAGCCGGACTCCAGGGCTGCACCTTCGACTACGGCTCCCCGATGGAAGAGGAGTTTTCGGACGACGTTCCCAATTTCGTCATGTACGATTTCAGACAGACGGTGCAGGAACGCGAAGCACCCGTCATGGAGCTCAGCGCGGACAAAGTGGAAATATTCGAAAAGTCGAAGCTGACCAAGGCCGCGGAGCTGACCTACGTCGAATACGAGCGCGGCACGGACGCCGTCGTCGCCGAAGGCCGCGCGGACGAGGCCGTGTACCACAGCGACTCGGGCGACGCGGAGCTCCAGGGCAACCTGCGTTTTTCCTCGCCGAAAGAGGATTTCGCCATCGAGTCGCCCTCGCTCGCGTGGAAGGACGAAGCCCGGCGCCTCGAAGGGCGCCGCGACCAGTTGACCGCCATCTCGCGGAGCGACGGCACCGAGATCAAGGGTTCCGGATTTTCCGCCGACGCCGCCACCAAGACCGTTTCCTTCGTCGAGCACGCCGAGGGCACGGTCGTCGTCGACCTCGACGGCGAGGAGGACGAAACCGTCGAAGCGGCCGCGGCCGTCGTTCCGCCCTCGGATGCATCCGGCGCTCCGCCTGAAAGCGATCCGGTTCCCGCGGCCGAAACGCCGGAGCCGATGCCGTCCGGAGACGCGGAAGCCGAGCCCGTGTCCCCGGCGGCGGTACCCGAACCGGCCGGCTCCGACGTCCCCGAGACGAGGCGGCGCGGCGGAGAGGCGCCGTGAAGTTCCGGTCGCTCGCGGCGGCCGCGCTGGTCCTGTTCGCCGTCCTGCCCGCGCAAGCCGAGAAGTTCACGTTTTCCGCCGACGCGATGTCGAGCACGCGAGCCAAGGGCAAGGAGCGCACCTACCTGCGCGGCCACGCGAAAATCGTCACGGGCGGGATGACCATCACCGCCGATTCCATCGAGCTCTACGGCGACGAGTACCGCTTCGCCCTTTGCACGGGCGCCGTCGTCGCGATCGACGAAGGCAAGGGACTCCGCCTCTTCACCGAAAGCCTCCACTACGACCGCGTCGAAAAGCTGAGCCGCCTCGAGGGATTCTCCACGCTCGAGGACAAGCGCAACAAGCTCGTGATCAAGGGCGCGTACATCGAGAACGACGAAAAATCGGAAACCGCCGTCATCCGCATCGGCGTGCGAGTCCTCAAGGACGACATGGCCTGCCGCGCGGAGAACGCGCGCTACGACCGCGCGCGCAAGGTCTTCGAGCTCACGGGAGATCCGCGCGTCGTCTGGAAGGGCGACGAGTACGCCGCGGAAACCATCGTCGTCGACCTCGAAACCGACGACATCGTCATGAAGGGATCGGTGAGCGGCACGCTGACGGAAGGGAAAGACGAGGAAAAGAAACCCGCGGCCGGTCCGGAATCCTCGGCAGAGGATCCGGCCGACGCGAATCAGACCGATGGCGGCGCCGGGAACGGGCCGGGCAGGGAAACGGGGGAATCTCCGGAATGAGCGACGACGAAGCGACCGACCTGCTCCCCGACTTTCCGGGTAGCGTCGAGACCGCGGCCGGTTCCGAGGAGGAACTCCGCGTGGACGGCGAGGGCGAGGTCGGGCAACCGATACCCCTGCCCGCCGGGGAGGCGCCCGCGCCGGTTCCGGCCGACGTGCTGGAGGTGGTCGGCCTCCGCAAGCGCTTCGGGCGGAAGGAAGCGGTGGCGGGCATCGATTTCTCCATGAAGACCGGCGAGATCGTCGGACTCCTCGGGCCGAACGGCGCCGGCAAGACGACGGCGTTCTACATGGTCGTCGGCTTCATCAAGCCGGACGGCGGATCGATCTTTCTCGACAGCGAGGACATCTCGCGCCTGCCCATGTACCAGCGCGCCCGCCGCGGCATCACGTACCTGCCGCAGGAGCCGTCGATCTTCCGCAAGCTCACCGTCGAGCAGAACATCCGCGCCATTCTCGAGACGCGGGCGGACATCGACGAAAAGGCGAAGAAGGCGATCCTCGAGGAACTGCTCGACGAGTTCGGCATCGAGCACCTGCGCAAGCAGCCGGCCTATACCCTGTCGGGCGGCGAGCGCCGGCGGACGGAGATCGCGCGGGCGCTGGCCATCGAGCCGAAGTTCCTCCTGCTCGACGAGCCGTTCGCGGGGATCGACCCGATCGCCGTGAGCGAGATCAAGAACATCGTGCGCCACTTGGCCGGCCGCGGCATCGGGGCGCTCATCACCGACCACAACGTGCGCGACACGCTCGAGATCACCGACCGCGCCTACATCATCAACAAGGGCGAGATCCTCGTGTCGGGCGCCCGCGACGAAATCCTCTCGTCCGAACTCGCCCGCAAGATCTATTTAGGCGAAACCTTCCGCATGTGACTTTGCCGATTTTTACCACGAAGAGCGCGAAGGTGTGACCACGAAGAGCACGAAGGAAACGAAGATTTAGAATTCAAAATTATGAAGGATTCCTGTCTCGTCTCTTCAACCTACCTTTTCTACTCTCTTCCTTCGTGTCCTTCGTGGCTGAAACTTCGCGCTCTTCGTGGTGATATCTTCGTGTCCGTTTCCCTTCCTACTCGGAGGTGGGCAGGTTGTTGGCTTCGCAGACGGTCTTCAGCTTGAGGTATTCGGTATTGAGCCGCGACATGCGCAGGTTGAGACGGGCGAGGCGCTGCGCGAGGAGGCGAGCCAGGAAGATGCCGTAGTGCGGGTTGTCGCGGATCAGGTTCACGAAATCCTGTTTCGAGATCCGGATCAGCGTGGAGCGGCCCTTCGACACCACCGTGGCCGAGCGGCGGTTCGAGAGCAGGAAGCTCATCTCGCCGAGGAAGATGTCGTCGGGCGTGAGCGCGGACACGAGCTTGCCCTTCGAGTAGACGTACAGCATCCCGGACACGATGTAGTAGAGGTAGTCGGTCTCCTCGCCCTCCGAACAGACGCGCTGCCCGTTCTCGAACGTGGTCTCCTTCGAGACGTCGAAGATGGCCGGTATCACGTTCGTGGCGTTCTTCTGGTGCTCGATCTCGAAGGTCGCCTCGTTGCCCTTCTGGTTGTAGGTCAGGTTCGAGACGTACACGCTCGCGAGCTTCATGCCCATGCCGTGGAGCTCCGGCTCCTTGCGCTTCGCCTCGAAGCGGGCCTTCCAGTCGAAGCCGGCGCCCTCGTCCCGGATGGTGAAGCGCGATTTCTCCGGCGTGATGGTATAGGTGAAGTAGACCTTCCGGGCGCGGATGGCGGGGTCGCGGTTCTTCTCGCGGATGAGATCCATCATGTCGCGGTTCCCGTCGAGCCAGGCGGACTTCTCGTCGTAGGAGATCTTGCAGTTGCCGTGCTCGATCGCGTTGAAGAGCAGCTCGAGCAGCGCCACGTGGAGCTTCTCCTTGCCTTCCTTGTTGATGAGGCTCGCGTTGAAGAGGTAGTTCGTGACCAGGTTCGAGTAGGTCGTGACGTCGAGCGGGTCGTTGTCGATGATGAAGGACCCGGCGATGTTGCGGATGAGGTTCTGCTGGATGCCGCGCTGGAAGAGGATCTGCTTGTTCTGGCGGATGATCTTGATGAGGCGGGCGAAGCCGTTCATGAACTCGCGCTTGCGGAGCACGGCGATGACGTTCTGGTCGGCCGTGAGGGCGGCGAGCGTCTTTTCGTCGACGTTGTCGTGGATGCCGACGATGCCGCCGTAGTGCAGCCAGGGGTCGGCGCGGACTTCGGACATCATCGCCCGGACGTCGATCGCCGAATCGGAGAAATTGACGATCTTGATCTCGGGCAGCTCGTATTTCAGGAAGCTGACGATATCGGCCTTCTCCTCGAAGAAGATCGGCGTGAATTCGTGCGTGAATTTGTCGCACTCGAGCTTGATGAACTGGTTGAGCTGGGAGTCCGTGGAGATGACGGGTATCTTTCGCATGTTTCGTTCCTTGCGCCGGTTCTCGCCCGGACGGTCGTTCCATCGATTTTCGGCCGTTTTCCGCCGCGGATTGACATTTTTCCGGTCGCCGGTATAGTAAAACCGCGTTCCGCGGGCCTATAGCTCAGTTGGTTAGAGCTGCGGACTCATAATCCGTCGGTCCCTGGTTCAAGTCCAGGTGGGCCCAAAAACCGATCCGAGAGGATCGGTTTTTTAATAAGGCCCACCTGGACTTGAACCGAATGCTCCGCGCCGCGAATGCGGCGAATAGGCGCCATGGATGGCGCCGACAGGAGCATGAGGCGGCCCGGAGCGACGAGACAAGGACGTCGAGG
>CAYZZW010000036.1:14118-32670 GCA_964482955.1 uncultured Treponemataceae bacterium
AAGGATCGGTTTTTTAATAAGGCCCACCTGGATGCCGTGCCCGCGAAAAGCGGGCAATACAATCCTTTCCGCTCGGCAAACCGAGCGAAGCGAGGTACTTGAACCGAATGCTCCGCGCCGCGAATGCGGCGAAAAGCGCGCATGGATGCCGTGATGCGCGTAAGCGCATGCCATAAACCTTCCTCTCGGCAAACGGCCGAAGGCCGTATGGCGCCGACAGGAGCATGAGGCGGCCCGGAGCGACGAGACAAGGACGTCGAGGAGCGGAGGGCAAGTCCAGGTGGGCCCAAAACCGATCCGAAAGGATCGGTTTTTTAATAAGGCCCACCTGGATGCCGTGCCCGCGAAAAGCGGGCGCCCCCGCGAGCCCGACTGGAGGCAGCCCCGGTTTGGGACTACACTTCCGGCATGGACCCGAAGACACTCGGCAAAGCGCCCCAGTCGCCGACCGCGCCCGGACATGCCCGCACGGGCCGGCGGCGTTTCGACGTGGCTGATTTGTACCGCGATCCCTCGAGCGAAGGCTCGGCGGAGGCCGCGAGCGGGCTCGACGAAAAGCTGCGCAAGGCCTACTACTGGATCACGAACTACGCGATCATCACGCCGTTCTACGACATCGAGTTCGACGAGGGGCCGGCGACGTCGTACGCGGTGGGCGATTCGAAGGCCGCGCTGCCGCTGCCGTCGGGCGCGAGCTACTCGAGCTTCGTGCTCATCCCCCTGCTCAACCTGGTGGCGCGGAAGAAGTGCCTGTTCGTGGGCGGGCCGGGTCGCGGCAAGACGGCGAGCGCCGTGCTCATGGGCGTGCTCGCGGGCTATCCGCTCATCGACGTGAAGCGCGGCATCCAGCACGGCCAGCCGCAGATGACGGTGGCCGACCTGTTCGGCCAGCCGATCCCGTCGGACCTCATGAAGAGCGAGAGCCTCCGCGACATCCGCATCGCCTGGAAGAGCTGGCTCGGGATGCGCGTGAAGATCGTCGACGAGTACAACCGCATCCCCACGCGCACGCAGTCGGCGCTGCTCACGGTGATGGCGGACGACTACGCGGAGATGATGGACCAGGTGTACGACTGCCCCGAGGCGGCGTGGTACCTCACGGCGAACGACGACGCGGGCGGCGGTACGTACGAAGTGATCGAGGCGCTCCGCGACCGCATCGACGTGACGGTGCGCGCGCTCCACTTCAACACGCGCTTCGTGGGCCAGCTTTTATCCCGCATCGAGGCGGGGATCAAGCCGGAAGAGGCGGTGCCCGCCGAGCTCATCTTCACCGAGGAGGAGCTCGGGCGCGCGCGGAAGGAGCTGCTCGGGATCGAAGTGCCCGCCGCGCTCCTCCGCCGCATCGAGCATTTCGCGAGCCAGTTCGAATTCTTCGAACCGGCGGGCGCGCAGTTCGAGTACCGCACGAAGGACAACGCGCGCGTGTCGGGCGCCGACTTCGCGCGGCTGTCGGCGTCGGAGACGGGGAAGGACAAGGCGGCGGATTTCGGGCTCCAGACGAAGAACGGGCTGTCGGTGCGCGCGCTCATGACGGCGCTCGTGTTCGTGAAGGCGATGGCGTACTTCCGCGCCTCCGACGTCGTCACGCTCGACGACGCGCGCGCCATCCTGCCCTTCGTGTTCCACGACAAGCTCGTCCAGAATCAGGACGCGTCGTACTTCGAGCAGGCGGGCAAGGGCGTGTACCGCGTCGACCGGATCGGGTGGCTGCGTTCGCTCTTCGACGCGTCGTGCGCGGAGTATGACAAACTCGGGCTCGACGGGAAGGACGAAGTCGGCGCGGCGCTCGCGACCTTCGCCCGGGGCCTCGACGGCGTGCCGCTCGACGTGGCGAAGGCGGAACTCGCGCGCGTCGAAAAGCTGATCGCGAACGTATCGGCCGGGCGGAAGCTGACCGGGCCGCTTTACGACGACCTTCTGTCCCTCAAGTACCTGCATCAGCGCTGGAGCGCCTACATCCGATGGCTGTCGTGGCGCGGCTGATCCCGGCCGACTCGGTCCTGGCTCGCGCGATCGAGGCGAAACGCGGCGCGTTCAACGCCGCGTGGGAAGCCGCGCGGGCCGCTTCCGGCGCGTCGGCGGAGGACGAGGAGGACGGGCTCGACGCGGACTTCCTCATGCGCTTCGGCTCGGCGGCGCGGGCGATTTTCGCGGCGCACGAAGCCTCCGTCGGGGCGGACAAGGCCGCGACGGCGCTCGAGCGCTGGCTGTTTCCCCTCTATCGCGCGCTTCTGGCTTTGGCGACGGGCGGACGGCTCGACGCGGGACACGGCGACGCGCTGGCGTCCGCGTGCGCCTCGGCGCCGGTCCTCTTCGCCGCGGATCCCGACGGCTTCGCGCTCGCGGTCGTCCGCGGGTACGCGGGGCTCCGCATGCGATCGAATCGCGGACGGGAGACGGCGGACCGCTGGGCGGCCTTGATCCGGCGCGCGGCCCCGGCATGCATGAACGTCTCCGCATTGCGCGACGCGGGCTGCGTCGCGGCATGGCTTGCGGGCTTGCCCGAATACCGCGCGGAGGGCGTTCTCCTGCTCGCCGAGCCGAACGTTTCCGCATGTGCCGCGCTGATCACCGAGAACGGCGGCGGCGGGAAGCATGCAGCTATTGAAGCTTCTCGTTTTGCGGCGGGCTCGGCCGCCCTCGCGCGGGATCCCTGGCTGTCGTTCGAGCGCGCCTTCGGGTCGCGCGACGGGGGCGCGCTCTGGTTCGGAAGCGTCGGGGGACACGAGTCGGTCGGCGGCCCGTTCCGCGGGTTGCCGACCGTCCGCGCGGCGGAAGGCCGTATCGTCGTGACCGATACCGGCCGACCGGAAGGCGATCCGGGACGCGAACGCTTTCTCGCGGCTTGCCCGGAGGGTCTTTCCCTCGTGCCGGCCGACGCCGACCTGGCGCCGTTTCCGGACGACGGTCACGGCGCGAAACTCCTCGAGACCGCGGGAGCCCCGATCGACGGCGGCGGACGCGTGCCCGCGTCGTGCCGGCCGATTTACGGTTCGAAACTCGTGCCGTCGCTCGAGACGCTCGCGCCCTTCGAAACGGCGACCGTCGGCGCGACGCTCGTCCTGGTGTCGCGTTCGTCGTACCGCGTGTTCGCGTTCGGCGCGGAGGGACGCGCGTGACCGCGGCGGCCCCGAAGCTCAACCGGGCCGAGTGGATCGACGCGTGGCCGAAGGCGGTGGCGCTGTGGAGCCGCTACGCCCGCCTCCGAGAGCCGGTGTGGTGCGACTCGGCGCTGGAAGCCGAACGCGAGGGGCTCGGCGACGGCATCGCCATGATCCGCCTCGACGACCATCGCGTCATCGTGTCCCTGCCCGCGGTCGAGCGGAACGACCTCGCCGGACACGCGATGGCGGTGCTCGCGCACGAGGCGGGTCACCACGTGTACGCGCCGGGCGATTTGGCCGACCAGGGGCGCATGGTCGTGCGCGCGCGCCGCGCCCTTCCGCGCTTCGAGACGAGCGTGCCGCTCGTCCTCAACCTCTGGAACGACCTCCTCGTGAACGACCGCCTCTACCGCGAGCACGGCATCGCCGTCGACACCGTGTACCGCGCGCTCGGCGGCGGGTCGCGGGGAGAGCTGTGGAACTTCTACCTTCGCACCTACGAAAAACTGTGGGCGTTGCCGTCCGGGTCGCTCGCGGGCTCCGTGGCGGCCACCGACAGTCAGCGCGCGATGTACTTCTCCGGAACCCTCGCGAACCTGCCGATCGACGTCGATGCCGACGCGAGCCTGGCCGCGCGCCTCGTGCGGAGCTACTCTCGCGACTTCGTGCGCGGTGCCGGTCGCTTCGCGGCCGTGGCGTATCCATACCTGGCGCGCGACTACGAACAGGAGCGCGGCCTCGCGGCCTTCCTCGACGCGCTCCAGCCGGGGGCGGGCGCCGGGATTCCGGACGGTCTCGCGGAAGCCGAAGCCGACGAAGAGGCGGACGCCCGGCATCCCGCGCGCGAGGCGGCGAAGCCGGAAACAGGTAGCGCCGCGGGCACCGGCGCGATGTCGGGCGACACGGGCGGGCGTTCGGCGGGGCAGGCGCGCGAGCCGTTCCAGTACGGAGAAATCCTGCGGGCGATGGGGATCGAGTTCGATCCGAACGAAGCCGCCCTGCGCATGTACCGCGAACTGGCCTTGCCGCGCCTCGTCCCCTTTCCGGAGCGCCGCACGCCGCGTTCGCTCGAGCCGCACCCCGAGGGCTGGGACGTCTGGGAGCCGGGCGAGCCGCTCGACCGCGTCGACTGGGTGCGCACGCTCTCGCGGAATCCCGTCGTCATCCCCGGGCTCAACCTCATGGAGCGCGTCGAGGGCTTCATGCCGGGACCCGAGCCCGCGCGCGAGCCGATGTGGCTCGATCTCTACGTCGACAGTTCCGGGTCGATGCCGAATCCGACCGTGAATCTTTCATACCTCACTCTTGCGGGCGCCATCGTGGCGCTGTCGGCTCTGCGGGCGGGCGCGCGGGTGCAGGCTACACTGTGGAGCGGCAAGCGCGAAGTCGCGAAGACGGACGGCTTCGTCGACGACGAGCGCGCCATCCTGTCGATACTCATCGGGAGTTTCGGCGGGGGGACGCAGTTCCCGCTCCACGTCCTTCGCGACACGTATGCTTCGCGGAAGCCGACGGACCGGCCGGTCCATGTTTTTTGCATTTCCGACGACGGCATCACGACGATGCTCGACGACGACGAAAAGGGGAAACCCGGCGCGGTCGTGACGATGGACGCGCTGGAAAAAGCGCGCGGCGGCGGGACGCTCGCGCTCAACCTGTACGGAGACTGGAAAAACGACAAGGGTATCGTGAAGCTCAACGAGCTCGGCTTCGACGTCGTCGCGGTGCGCGACTGGGAATCCCTCGTCGCCTTCGCCGAAGCCTTCGCGCGGAAGCGCTACGATTTCAAGGAGCGGGCATGAACGGACCGGATTTGATCGAGCTCGAGCGACTGCTCGCCGAGGCGCCGGCGTCCGTCCTCGATCCGGCCGTCTCGACGGCGGCGGTCGTCAACGACGCCCTCCTGGACCTCGGATGCGCGCCCCTGTCGGCAGCCGAGTACGGCGCGTTTCCGAAGGCGGGCGCGGGGAAAGCGACTTCGCGCGACGCGCTCCTCAGGCTCGCGAGCCGCCTGCTCGGGCATCCGTTCTTCGCGGCCTGGGCGGAGACGAAGGGCGCGGGCGCCCGTGGTCTTGTCGTCGCCGCGCTGTCGGGCGTCGTGCTCGAGCGCGCGGCCGAGGCGGGTCCCGAGCGCTTCATGAACGACGTCGAAGGCCGCGAAGAAGTCGCGCGCGCCCTGCTCGCGGGTATCGGCGAGCGGCCCGCCGGCGAGACGGCGGCGCAGGCGGAGAATCGCTTCAAGGCGGTGGACTCGGTCGAGAGAAAGCGCGTGATGGCGCGGGCGAAGGAAGCGGAGGCGCGCGCGCGGGAAATCCGCGAGGCGATCGAAAAGCAGGAGGCGGAGGAAGCCGCCAGCAAGATGTCGAGGGAGTGACCGTGGACGTATCGAGCTACACGACCGCGGCGCGCACGCCGCTCATGCGCCCCGAATGGGACGCGACCTTCCGCCTCATGCGCGAACGGCCCGACGCGCCGCTCCGGACGGCGGAATGCGGCGACCGCCTGACCGACGCCGACCTCGACGCGGTGAAGGCGTTCGCCGAGTCGCTCTACGCGCCGCGCGAACGCGGGAGCGAGCCGTCCGGCTACGTGCTCGAATGGGTCGAACGCCTCCGCGACCGTTCCGACTACGCGGCGGCCGCGCTCCGCGGGCTGTCGCTGCCCCGCGACTGGGCGCGCGTCCCGCTCATGGGCCGCGCCGATATTCGAGACCGCCTGGCCGAGGTCGTGCCACGCGACGAAAGCCTCGCGCGCCTCGTCGTGAATCCCACCTCCGGCACGACGGGCGAGCCGATCCGCGTGCCGTCGCATCCGGTCGCGCAGGGCTGCTACGATCCGCTCATCGAGCGCTCCCTCGCCCTGCACGGCGTGGCGACCGTCCGCGGTCCCGGCCGCGTGGAGGCGGTGCAGGTGTGTTCGCAGCGGCGCACGCTTGTCTACGACACGGTGCACTCGTTCTACGACGGCGCAGGCTTCGCGAAGATCAACCTCGACGCGTCGGGATGGCGGTCGCCCGGCGACGCGGCGTCGTGGCTGCCGGCGATGTCGCCCGTCTTCCTGTCGGGCGATCCCGTCGCGTACGCCGCCCTGCTCGACGCGGGCATCCCGCTCGCGCCCCGCGCGGTGCTCAGCACCGCCGCGACCCTGCAGCCTGGCCTGCGCGCGGCGCTCGCGACGGCGTTCCGCTGTCCCGTGATCGACCTCTACTCGTCGAACGAAACCGGCATCGTCGCGATGTCCGATCCGGACGCGCCCGAGTATCCGGGCGGCGGCACGCTCATGCGCGTCCTGTCGCCCGACCTGCACGTGGAGATCGTCGGCTGCGACGGCGCGCCCGTGCCGGACGGCGATCCCGGCGATATCGTCGTGACGGGAGGGCGCAACCCGTACGTGCCGCTCCTCCGCTACCGCACGGGCGACCGGGGCATGATCGTCCGCGACTCTGCGGGCTTCGGCTTGGTCCTCCTCGAAGGGCGAAAGGCGATCACCTTCGCGCTGCCCGGCGGCGGCCGCCTCAATCCGCTCGACGTCGCCCGCGTGCTCGGCGCCTACCCCGTGCGTCGGCATCGCGTGCTCGCGCGACGCGACGGATCGTTCGAAGCGCGCGTCGACTGCCCCGGCTGGCGCTTCGTCCGCGAAGAGCTGCGCCCGAAGCTCGCCGACCTGTTCGGCGGCGCGCCGCTCGACCTGGTCGAGGGCTTCGAAGGCGTGCCGGAAAAGGCGCCGCCGTACGAAGAGGAAACGTGACTACGGTTTGACCAATCCGTTTTCTTCCATAATGATGACTGCATGTCGGTCATACGCGCCCTCTTCGATCCGTCCGTCGTCATGCTCACCGTTCTCGGCTACCCGCTGTCGTGGCTCGAGTTCCTCGGCGTCGCCACCTGCCTCGCCTGCGTCGTCCTCGCGGCCCGCGAACGCGTGTCGAACTGGGCGGTCGGCATCGTCAACAACGTATTCTTCTTCGAGCTCTTCCGGAAGAACGGCCTGTACCCGGACATGTTCCTCCAGGTCTTCTACGCGATCACGGCGATCTACGGCTGGTGGCGCTGGCTGAGTCCCCGCGGCGCGTGGGAGGCGAACGCGCGGAAACAGCTCCGCATTTCGCGCCTGACCCCGGCGCGTCTTTTGCTCTGGGTGGCGGCGACCTTCGGCGGCGCGCTCGTCCTCGGCTTCGTCGTGTCGAAGCTGCCGCTCGTCTTCCCGGCCCTGTTCGCCGAAACCGCGGCGCTGCCCTATGCCGACGCCCTCGTCGCGTCCGCGTCCGTCGCGGCCACCTTCCTCATGGCGCGGAAGCGGCTCGAGTGCTGGTGGTTCTGGGGGATTACCGACGCGTTCGCCACGTTCGTCTACGCGTCGCGCGGCATCGTGTTCCTGTCGATCGAGTACGCGGTTTTCGCCGGCATCGCGGCGTCGGGCGTCCTGTCGTGGACGAAAGAATACCGCTCGTACGGCACCGTCGCGAAGGGATCCTCCGCGGCGGCGGCCGCGGAGCCGGCCCTCGCCGCGCCGCGGTCGGCGGCCGCGGGGCAACCCGCGCGCGGGCCGGCCGCCGCGGAGTAGGCTCGTCATGCGCTACCGGAACGGACTCGTCATCGGCAAGTTCATGCCGATCCACGAAGGGCACGTGGCGATGGTCGCATTCGCCGCCGAACGCTGCGATCGGGTCGACGTGCTCGTCGGCGCCCTGCCCGGCGAACCGATACCGGGACCGCTCCGCCTCGAGTGGACGAAGGCGACCCTCGTGCGCTTTCCGAACGTCTCAGTGTCCTACACCGACGAGGAACTGCCCACCGCCGCGGAATCGTCGCGCCCGGTTTCGAAGGCATGGGCCGAATGGCTCGCGCCCCGCTATCCGGGCGTCGACGCCCTCGTGTCGAGCGAGCCTTACGGCGCCTACCTCGCCGAATACCTCGGCGTCGCCGACCTCCGCTTCGACACGCCGCGGAGCGCGGTGCCCGTGTCCGCGTCCGACATCCGCGCCGATCCCTTCGCGCACTGGGAGCGCGTTCCGGCGGCGGTCCGGCCGTACTTTTCGAAAATGGTCTGCGTGTACGGCCCGGAGAGCACGGGCAAGACCACGATGGCGGAAAGACTCGCCGCGCTATTCCGCACGGCCTGGCTCCCCGAGCTGGCCCGCGACTATATCGGAAACCGCGCGCCCGTGAAGACCGACATCGACGCCGTGGCGCCGCTCCAGGCCGCCGCGTTGCGCGCTCTCAGGGCGGAGGGATGGCCGGTGTCGTTCGTCGACTCCGACCTCGAGACGACGCGCATCTACGCCGAGACGCTCTTCGACTATCGCCCCGCCTTTCCCGCGTGGGTCGAGGCCGAACACCGGTACGACCTCTACCTCCTCTTCTATCCCGACACGCCGTGGGTGGAGGACGTCCAGCGCAGGCCGGACCACGACCGCGAAGCGATGTTCGCGCTGTTCGAATCGCGCATCCCGCGCGGCACCCCGTACGCCGTGATCCGCGGCGATTGGGCCGAGCGCGAAGCGGCGTGCGTCGACGCGGTGCTCGCTCGCTGGCCGGGCTTGGCGCGGTTCATGACGGAGGAGGCCGACCGATGAGCGGATTTTTGAAATATCCCGTGGTCCTCGTGCACGGTCTCGGCGCCATAGACCGCAACCCGCTCGTCAATTTCTGGGGACGGATCCCGCGTCGCCTTCGCGAAAACGGCGTGGACGTCCGTTTCGGGAACACGGATTCCTGGGGCGATTACGACTCGAACGCCCGCTTCCTCCGGGGAACGATCGAGGAGATTCTCCGGCGGACCGGGGCCGAACGGGTGAACGTCCTCGCGCACTCGAAAGGCGGCCTCGACGCGCGATACTTGATCTGGAAACACGGCTTCGGCGACAAGATAGCCAGCCTGACGACGGTCTCGACGCCGCACCGCGGATCGGAACTGGCGGACCTCGTCTTGAAACAGAACCCGATCCACTCGATGGCGGCGAGGAACGCGCTCAAGCTGTTCGGACGGCTGTTCGGAGACCTGCGCCCCGACCCGTACGCGTCTTTGCGCTTCCTTTCGACGGAGTACATGTCCGAGTTCAACGCGTCGGTCGACGACGATCCCCGCGTGCGCTTTCGGGCTTTCTATTCGACGATGGCGAATCCGCTCGACGATCCGATGTTCTTCTTTTCCTACCGGTACTTGAAGGAGACGTGCGGCGACAACGACGGCATCGTGACCGAACGCTCCGCGAAGTGGGGATCCGACTGCGTGAAGATAGGCGGGAAGAAGCGGGGCATTTCCCACAACGAGATCGTCGATTTCAAGAGACGGAAGATTTCCGGCATCGACATCCCGGATTTCTACGTGGGCATCGCGCTGGATTTGGCCAAACGGGGATTTTGACCATGACTGGAAACCCAAGCCAAGGCTTACGTGTTTCGTGAGCAGTGCCGGGTGACGGCAGTCGGAATCGCGGAGGTTTGCCATGACTCTGCAGAGAACGATGAGGGACAAGAAAAACGCCGGGGTGTGCGATGGGAAGCTTGAAACGTGCTTTGGGCGGATGCACGATCATACTCTGCTTTACGGGAATTCTGTCGATCGTGCAGGGCAGGCAACTGATGGCTTTGGCGTGGCCCGAGGTGCCGATTCGCGTGCAAGTGATCGAAACGAGCGAGTATCCGTACAATTCCAAGTACGGAACGAATATTCGGCAACACGTGAGCGTGCTTCTGTCGTGGAACTATGGCGGAAACCACCACGAAGCCGAGTATGTCGTCGAAAAATCCCGAAATGCCCCGTTCAGGAACACCATGAGAATCAATCCCGGAAATCCCGACGATTTTTCATATTATGACGTGGATTGGTTTGTCACCGGGGCGCTCGGCGGATTGTCTGTGGCGTCGATCGTGGGATTGCTGTTTCAAAAACCGAAAAACCGCCGGGCCCGAAACTGACAATGGTGTCCGCTTGAAATGATAGCTCCATGATGGATTCGGGAGGGGTCGATGCTGCATAACCCTGTTTCGCGGAATCTTGAACCGTTCAACGGCATCAACCTGTTCTGGCTCGACACGGAAGGAAACAAACCACCGATCGTCTGCCTGCACGGTCGGTGGGGCAGGGCGGAGACCTGGGTCGATTTCATCGAGCATTACTCGTCGCGATACCGCATCGTGGCTCCGGATCAGCGCGGTCACGGATTGAGCGACAAGCCGGACTCGACGTACGCGGTCGAAGAAATGGCGGCGGATGTCGTCGCGCTGCTCGATCGCCTGGGAATCGAACGGACGATCGTCGTCGGTCACTCGATGGGCGGCTATGTCGCGGGCTGGCTCGCGGCCATGCGTCCGGAACGCGTCACGGCGGTGGCGATCCTGGACAAGTCCGCGAACGGCCCGGACAAACCGACTGTCCCGAGGGACGAGGCCGTCCTGGTCGATCCCGTCACCAAGGATTGGCCGTTGCCGTTTTCCAGCCGGAAGGAAGCGCGTGACTTCATCGGCAAGGCCATGGATTCGGACTTGAGCCGCGAATATTTCATAAACAGCCTGGTCGAGAAGCCGGACGGCGTGCACGTGATGTTCTCGCGGCGCGCCATGGCCTTGAATGTCGCGAACTATCGATCCTGGTTCGAGTTGTTGCCGAACATCGAGTGTCCCGCCATGCTTGTCAGGTCGAGCGACCACGAGGCGGTGCCCGACGGCGATTGGGAGAGAATGCGGAGTTCGATACGGCACTGTACCGCGTTCGAAATGTCGAAGCCGGATCACAATGTCCATCTGAGCGACACGCTCGAGTTCTACGATTGTTTTGATTCCTTTCTGAAGGCGAATGACTTATGAACGGAGAAGCGGTATGCTGTGTGTCGAACCGATGAAACGGCGGTCTTGTTCCTGGCCATATGGAAAATATGGGATCGGGAGATGAAAGAATGAGAACAGCCATGGGCGCCGTGCTTCTTTTGTACGGTCTTGCCTGCTACGCGCAGGAGTCGGCATTGTCCAAGGCTCCGATCGACATGACCATCGTCGCCGAAAGCCGTCATGGAACGAAATCGAGATGCATCTCCGGAAAATAAAGGGATGATGGATCCAGGGCATGTGGAGCCGTGAACGACGCGGGCAAACAATCAAACAATCATGGAGGCGTGAATGAGCGTAACGGTACGATTGCTTCTCTTGGTCGGCGCGATCGCGTCGTACGTCCTGTATATCGTGTTTTGCCGGCTGAGGGTCAAGAAACATGTCCGCGATCATTACGGCCCGGTGACCGGCCTGTCGGTTCGGTGGACCGTCGGCGGTCCCCGATTGCCCACGGCCAAGCGGGTCAAATTCCTCGTGCGTTTCAAGGACGAAAATGGGGCTGATCGGTCCTTGTACGCGGTCACCAGCCTGTTCGGCGAGGTATATGTACCCGAATGACGAAAGAGGAATTCCGCAAGCGGTACAAGGCGCTCGTCAAGAAGTACCATCCCGACCTGGCGGGCGACGAGGAAGATCGAAAGCGAAAAGAAGAGTTGATGACGCGGATCAACCGCGTCTACGAAACGCTGAAGAACAAAGCCGTGGAAGCGCCGGGATCCGAACGGCGGGCCACGGTCCAGCAGAATCCCGCCAGGAAGAATGCGTTGCGCACGGTCGCGGAGCAGGATTACGTCTATTACAAGATGGGCGTGAAGCATTTCATGGACATCCACCCGAGCACCTGGAATCCGTCGTGGTCCATGTTGAGCCATGTGACCAGCGAGCGCGAACTCGACAAGCTGCTCGAGTCGATCGAATACGTCCACAAGTGCTTTTACGTCGCGGAGCATTGCTTCAAGACGATCCTGGAACAGTTTCCCGCGAGCAAGTGGATCTCCGACGCGCGGGACAAGTACGAAGAGCTCCTCAAGAAGAAAAAGCGCTGGGAACGGATCGAACAAGATCTGTTGCGCTGAGACGATCGAACGATAAAAGCCGGCCGGAGCGACGAACGCTCCGGCCGGCTTTTATCGTTCCATCCGCGGCGATTATTTCTTCGGCGGGTAGATGAGCGGGTAGTCGAGGGCCTTGCCGGCCGCGGCGAGGTCCGCGGGGACGATCTTCCAGTTGTCGTCCTTGGTCGGGGTCACTGCGCCGGTCTGCTTCTGGAACCACTTGATGAAGTAGTAGCGGAGGTCCTTCGTCGTCGACGAGGTGACGAGCTTGAGCTGCTTGAGCGCGAGCGGGTCGAGGCCGACGCCCTTCGTGAGGTGGTCGCCGCCGCCGGAGCCGCGGTACGAGTTGATGGCCACCGAGTAGGTCTTCGCCATGCTGAACGGCGTGCCGTCGGCCATGGAGGAGATCTCGACGCGGGAACCCATGGGCTTCGTGACGTCGACCGTGTACTTGATGCCCGCGGCGCTGTCGTAGTTGTACGGGTTGGTCTTGGTGGCGGTCATGTTGTTGCGGGTGTCGAAGATGAGGGCGCCCGTCGCGTCCTTCTGGAAGGCGATGAGGTGATCGCCCGCCTTCGTCATCGTGTCCATCCACATGCCGTAGGAGTACTCGAGGAACTTGTCGATCTGCTCGCCCGTGAGGTCCATCGTGTACAGGTAGTTTTCGTACTTGTAGAGGGCGAACATGTCGGCGATGGTGATGTCGCCGCTCGGGTTGATCGGGAGCTTGGCGCTGGCGGAAAGCGGCGCGACGAAGGACACCTGGACCGGCTTGAGCCCGTTGGCGGGATCCGCGCAGATTTCCATCTGGAGCTTGTGGATGAGGTCGGTGAAGGCGGCGTCTCCGAAGAGGGCTTCGTCGGAGCTGATGGCGCCGTTCATCTTGCCGATGACCTGGTTCTTCCACGCGGTGAATTCGTCGATCTTGGGCTTGAAGGCGGCCATGAAGTCGGCGTCCACGGGGCGGCCCTTCATCTCGACGAGCTTGCCGTTGATGGCCTTGTTCCAGCCCTTGGCCTTCTTGTCCCAGGTCATGGTCACGTCGATGACGGGCACGGTGCGGACGTAGTCCTGCCCGCCGAAGATCGGGACGATCTTGCCGTTCGGATCCTTCACGTCGACGGGCGCCTTGGCCACCGGGTCCCAGCCCTTGCCGGACCAGCCCTTGTGGTCGTGGCCGACGAGGACCAGGTCGAAGCCGGGGACGCGCTCGGCGACGAGCTGGCTGGCGCTCTCGTTGTCCTTCGTGTCGGCGGTGGAGCCGCCGTAGGTGTAGTCGACGCCCGCGTGGAAGAGGCCGATGATGAGGTCGGGCTTCGCTTCCTTCTGGATGATCGGGATCCAGCGCTTGGCCGTGTCCACCATGTCGACGATCTGCATGCCGGACCAGAAGGCGGCGGGCAACTGGGTGGTGAGGCCCGGCTCGATCATGCCGAGGATGGCGATCTTGAGGCCGCCCTTCGTGACGACATCGTAGGGCTTGAAGTAGGGCTCGGTGGTGCCTTCCTTGACGACGTTCGCGCAGACGATCTTCGTCTTGCCGTACTGCGTGAAGACCTTGTCGTACACCGGGTGGCCGGTTTCGATGTCGTGGTTGCCCACCGTCAGGGCGTCGTACTGGAGGTAGTTGATCGCGTCCGCCCAGATGTGGGTTCCCTCGGTCTTGAGGAAGTTGTTGTAGTAGATGATGGGCTGGCCCTGGAGGGAGTCGCCGCAGTCGAGAAGCAGGGTTTCGCCCGCCGCCCGCGTTTCCTTGACGAGCCCGGCGAACTGCGCCAGGGAGTAGTCCGTCGGGGCGTTCTTGGTGAAGTCCGTCGGCACGATCATGCCGTGGACGTCCGTGGTTTCGAGGATGGTGAACTTGAACGGCTGCTCGGCGTACTTGTCGTACGGTCCGGCGCAGGAAACGAGGACGAGGAGCGCGACGAGCGCCCCGATCGCGAATCTGGACTTTTTCATGGTGCCTCCGAACGTGATGGGTGCCGGCCGTCCGAATGACGGTCGGCTTGAAAACGTATTCAGTATACAAAACCTTTTCTAAGTTTGCCACGGGAATTTTACGGCCGCCGCGGTCTTCCGCGCCAGGGACAGCAGCGGAAAGCCCGCAGCGCTCGCGGCCACCTTCGGTAGCCGCGGCGACGAGCTTCGCTCGTCGATCACCGAACGCGACAGCGTACGGATCCTGAGCGCGAGGACTTGGAGCGGATGGCCCGGCCGGCCCGGGCACGTCTCCGGCGGGCTCGTCGATGGACGCGGCGGCGTGACCGGGACGGGGCGCCCGTACCGTAATGCCCGGAACGCGGCTTGCATCGCGAAGGCGCTGACGGGTAGGGTAGGGCATGATCCGCACACCGATCGAAGACATCGACCTCATCGCGCTGCTGGGCCGGCTCGGGCCGGACGGAGCGACCGTGTTCACGCTCGAGGGCGACACGATACGCGGCGCGCTCGCGTCCACGACGGGCATGGTGAACCGCATGCGCGCGAACCACGGGCTCGGCATCCTCGAGACGCTCCTGCTCGGCCAGGCGTACACCGCCGCCGGGCTCCTTTCGACGACCATCAAGGGCGAAGACCACATGACCTTCCGCTTCGAGGGAGACGGACCCGCGGGGGGCTTCCACGTGGACGCCTCCGCCCGCGGCGAAGTCCGGGGACGGCTGTTCTCGAACGCGATCCCGATCGACAAGCCGCTCGAGAGCTTCGACACGGCGCCGTGGCTCGGCGCGGGCTCGCTCACGGTGACGAAATACATGGAAGGGAAGACCGATCCGTTCACCGGCCGCGTGGCGGTGTCGGGCGTCGGCATCGCGGGGGCCTTCGCGCGCTACTACCTGGAGTCCGAACAGGTGCGCACGGCGTTTTCGCTCAGCGTGAAGTTCGACCATTTCGGGCGCGCGGTCGGCGCGGGCGGGCTCTACCTGCAGGCCTTGCCGGGCGCGTCCGAGGAAGCGCAGGACCGCGTGGAGCGCCTCGTCGAGGGTCTGCCGTCCATCGGTTCCTTCTTCGCCGAGGGGAAGACGCGCGACGAGTTCATGATGATGGCGTTCCCGTTTTTCGACTTGAACCTGCTCGGCGAGAAGAACGTGGAGTTTTTCTGCGGCTGCACGCGCGAGCGTCTGGCCGCGTTCCTCTCGTCGATGGAGCGCGACGAACTGCGCGACCTGGCCGAGCACGGACCCTTCCCGGTGGAGATCACGTGCCACAACTGCGGCTCGACGTACCGCTATACTAAAGAAGAGATCGAAGCGTTCGCCGCGCGCGCGGACGGACGGGCGTAGACCCGCGGAGGCGATCGTGAACGAACGACGGCGCATCGAGTGGCTTCTGTCCGAACTGGACGTCCTCGAACGCGAGGGGACGCTGGACGCGGCGACGGGCGAATCGGTGCGCGCGCGTTACGAACGGCGGCTGGCCGCGTTGCCCGCGCGGATGAACCTGCCCGCGATGCTCGGCGCGCTGTCAGCCCTGCTCGTCGGGCTCGGCGTCGTGCTCGTCATCTCGTTCAACTGGGACAAGATCGGCAAGGCGGGCAAGACGGGCATCGCCTTCGGCGTTTTGCTCGCGGCGCAGGGCTTCGGCCTGGTCGCCCTGACGCGGGCGAAGGGCGCGGGCAGGCGCGAGGGCGCGGCGCTCCTGTGGGCTATCGCGTTCGGCGCCGTGGTGTTCTTCATCGGCCAGATTTTCCAGCTGCCGTCGAACGCGCGCATGTTCGTGGCGCTGTGGAGCGCCTCCACCCTGGCGATCGCGTACCTCTTCGGCTCGATCGCCGCCGCGGTCGGCTACGCGGCGCTCGTGCTCGCGTTCGTCTCCATCGAGCAGAACATGAACGGCGTTGGGCTCTGGTTCTTCCCGATGCTGGCCGCGCTCGCGCCCCGGTACGAAGCCGAACTCCGCGCCGGTTCCGACGCCCGCGCGACGGCGTTCCGCTACGTCTTCGTGGTCGCGGCGGCGGCGGGGCTCGGCGTGTCGCTCGAAAAAGTGGTGCCCGGCTTGTGGCTGCCCGCGTACGCGGGCTTGTTCGGCTGCCTGCACGCCTTCGGCGCCCTGCGCGAGCCGGACGGGATTTCCGCGGCGTGGAGCCCGTTCCGTTTGTCGGGCACGCTCGGCGCCGCCGTTCTGGCGTTCATCTTTTCGTGGCAATGGCCATGGCGAAACGTCGGCTGGGGCAACCTCCGCGAAGGCGTCCGCTTCCACGCGCTCGCGTCCGCCTACGATTTCGTCGTCATCGTCGCGTGTTTCGCGCTGCTCGCCGTCTTCGCGGCCGCGCTCGTCAAACGGCGCAAGCGCGTCGATTGGTTCGCGGTCGCCTTCGCGCCGTTCACGCTCGCGCTGTACCTCGGCGTGTCCGCTTTCGGGGGCGACGAGCTCGCGGCGTCCGTCGCGGCATGGATCGTGAACGCCTTCATCGTCGCGTGGTGCGTGACGCGCGCCGCGTCGGGGGTGAAGCGCGAATCGCTCCTCGAGGCGAACGCCGCGCTCGTGTTCGCGGCCGCCACGATCCTGGCGCGCTTCTTCGACGAGACGGCGAGCATCCTGGCGCGCGGCGTGGCGTTCATCGTCTGCGGCGCGGGCATCGGAATCGTCAACGCGGCGCTGTCGAAGCTCCGCGCGCGCAAGGAGGCTGCCCGTGAAGAGACTTAAGCCGACCCTCGTCGCCTTCGCGATTCTCGCGGCCGCCCAGCTCGCCGTGGTCGGCTGGCTCGTCGCCAAAGGCGTCTCCACGGCGGGGCGCCACGTCATCGAGCTGGACGTGGAACTTGCCGACCCGATCGACCCGATGCGCGGCCGCTACCTGGCGCTCGGCTACGGCTTCGAGCGTCTTTCTCGCGACGACTTCCCCGAAACGGGAGACGCGGTGGAACAACTCAGGCAGGGCGACACGGTCTTCATCGTGTTCGAAAAGGAGGGCGGGCGCGACGAATACGCGTACGCCTCCGCCGCCAAGCCGGACGACGAGCACGTGTTCATCAAATCGACCGTGGAGAATCCCTGGCCCGGTATGCCAGCCGACATCGTCGTGCGTCCCTGCGTGGACCGCTATTACATCCGCGAAGACCTCGCCGTGACGGCGGACAAGCTGCTACGCGACGGGAAGGACCGCGTCATGCGCGTGCGGATATCCGTAGATCGAGAAGGCGACGCGCGCATCGACCGCTTTACCGTGGACGGCGACCCCGTCGAACGCTACGTCGAACAACACCACTAAGAAGAGTTTGACACGAAGGGCACGAAGGACACGAAGGACACGAAGGGAAGAAGGTGTAAAGGGAGGGAATTCGGGCCGGGTCTAAGCCAGCGAAAGCCCGCCGCGATTCGCTGTCCTGCCAGCTGTCGGGTGGCGATTTTCGGGCCGGGTCTAGGCCAGCGAAAGTTCGCCGCGATTCGTTGTCCAGCTAGCCGTCGTGCGGCCTTACAGGCGCAAGGTGGCGCACGCTTATAGAACCGCATGCGCCGGGTCGGGTGGCGTAAATAAAGCATGGTGTCGTGAGGTACCCCGAATGATACCATGCTTTATTTAGCGACAGGACCCGACCTATACGGTTCTAATAAATTTGCCGCACTCTTCCGTATTAGGCTGGCCGAAGGTTACAGCCCGCGATCGCGCCGTTCAGCCGCGAAAATGCGGTCGTTCAGCTTCCAGGCGAGGTAGTCGAGCTCGCGGCGCGAGAGTCCGGAGCCGAAGGCTACCTTTTTCGTGCCCGCTTCGAGCACGCATTGGTTGATCGGCTTGCCGTTCACCTTCATCGCCTCGTCGCCGGAGACACAGCGGCCGAGGTCTTCC
Source organism: uncultured Treponemataceae bacterium (assembly GCA_964482955.1). Lineage (GTDB taxonomy): Bacteria > Spirochaetota > Spirochaetia > Treponematales > UBA12059 > JAPLSN01. The sequence goes on from CAYZZW010000036.1 coordinate 31,895, forward strand.
ACGGGCCAGGTTTGGATCGACGTCTTGCCGAGCAGTTCCTTGGATACGGTCAGCGTGGTGGCGTCGAGGAGGAGCGTCGTCTTCGTGATGGTCGGCGCGAGCGTCGATTTCATGAGGAAGACGCCGACGCCCCAGAAGGGAATCTGGAACACGAGGAAAAACCACGCCTGCATGCTCAGGGCGATGACGGCCTGGAAGGCGAGGATGCCGAACCACATGAACGTGAAGATGCCGATGCCCGCGGTGGCCGGATTCTTGATGCCCGCCGGCGGGATGACGACGGTGAGCGCCGACTCCGTCTCGTCCACGACGAGTTTCGAATCCGACGGGAGTTTGATCGGGTGGGCGGGGGCCGCCGTCGCCTCGGCGTCGAAACTGACGCCGAGGACTTCCGCCGCCTGGCGCGCGATCTCGGCTGCGTCCGAAACGCGGGAAAGTTCGCGCTTCGGAACCGGCTTTTTTCCTTCGAGGATGGCGACGGCGTCGTCGACGGGGAGCGATCGGTTTTTCTCGTCCGGCTGCAGGTAGGAGTCGAGGACATAGCCGAGCGGAGGCGAGAGCTCCACGACTTTCCGCAGGTCGATCTTGAGGCCGTCGGTGGGCAAGTCCGCGGGGTGGGTCTTCGTGAGGAGGAAGGCCGCGGTGGCGGCGGCCGCGTACAGGTCCGAGCGGGGGCCGGCTTTGCCCATGAGCTGTTCCATGGGCGCGTAGCCCGGCGTGCCGACGACGGTGGACGTGCCGCGGTAGGCCGAGTTGATCGCGTCCTGCACGCCGGA
>CAYZZW010000037.1:0-32608 GCA_964482955.1 uncultured Treponemataceae bacterium
CGACCGTCACCGTCGGCGTCCCCGTGATCCCGCCCAGGTCGAGGTCGCCCGTCCCGTCATTGACGGTGACCGCATCCGAGAATGTCGCGCCACCGGAGTTCGTCAGGGTCAATCCCGCGAGCGCCTGGGACAGGCCTATCGCGCCCGTAACCGACAAGGTCCCGGCGCCCGAGTCGAGGCTGAGGGCTCTATCGTTCAACGCGGCATCGTCAGCGTCGATGGTGGAGTTGAAGGCGATGCCGTTCCCCGCGGCCGTTCCGCCCGAGGTCAAAGTCGCATTCCCGGCCAGCGTGACCGCCTTCCTGAATCGCAGGAGCGCATCGGTCGTGGTGATCGAATGCCCCAGCGTTATGGTTCCGGACGGGTTCAGGTCGAGGGCTCCGTTGAGCCCGGTCAATGCCGCCCCTGTCGAAATGTTCCCCGCGGCGGTCGCCACGAACAGGGCGCCGTTCGAGAGGGCGGTGGTCTTCAAGTCCCCGACGCCGTCGCCGAGCTGGAGCCCGTTTGCCTCGTTTATGTAGAGGTCGCCCGCGACATTTCCGCGGAGGATGGCCACGCTGGTCCCGAGCCAGGTCGAGTCCGCCGTTCCGTCGGCCCCGGTATCCGCCCCCGCGCCGGCGACGTTCGCCAGGTCGAGGATTCCCGTTCCGCCTATCGTCACGTCGACTGTCGAGGCTCCGGTGGCGCTCACCGCGCCGCCGCAGGCGAGGCGGAGGAGGCCGCCGTTCCGCATGCTCAACCCGGGCCCGGCCGCGAACTGGAAGTCGAGCGCGGAGGAGGCGCCCTGGATGACGAGGTCGAAGTTCTCGAGCGAGAGATCGATGCCTCCGGCGTCGCCGGCTTCGATGGCGCCGCTTCCATCCGCGCGACCGATCGTCACGCTCGATCCGGAGTCGGTCGCGAGATACTGGAGCTCGGCCTCGTCCAGGTTGAAGGTTCCGTTGGCGTCGCGGATTCCGATGGTCGTGGCCACCGCGTCCGGCTCGAGGTTGATTCCGCCCGGACCGGTCACGGCGGCCGCGATGCCTATGGTGTTGGATCGCAGTGTCACGGTGCCCGTGCCGATCGCGGTCACGACATCCGAGACCGTGAGGGCGCCCGTGGCCGCGACCGTCACTGCCGCGTTGCCCGAGGTGCAGATTATCCCCGTGCCCGCCACGGGAATGTCGATCGCTCCGGTCGAGACGACCGTCACGTCGGCGGCCGCGTTCTGAGTGATGCCGTTGATCGTCATTGTCGCCGCGGCGTTGCCGGTCAGCGATACCGCGCCAGTCCCCGAATTGGTGGCGGTTATGGCGCCTATCGCGTTCGAGGTGCCTATGGCGATGCCGCCCGTCGCCGTGGCGACGAGGCTCGCGGCGGTGACGACGCCGGTATTGCTCATGGCCCCAGCCGACCAGATCGTGGCCGTCCCCGTCGTGTCGACGAGGGCGAGGCTCGTCGCGGCGTTCTCGTAGACGGTGATCGCCCCGGCCGCGTTGGTTCCTCCCGCAGTGTTCAGCGTGCGGAGGGTCAGGGCCCCGAAGCTGTTGGTATAGGTCGCGTCGCCGTTGTCGTCGAGGGTGATGGCCGCGCCGCCGTCGAGCTTGGTCACGAACGAGGCGGTTCCCGTGACAGTGAGAGTTCCCGTATCGGTGATGGCGCCGCCCGCGGTCACGGAAAGGTTGCCGCTGACCGTCGAGGCGCCGAGGATCATGGCGTTGACGTCTGCCAAGGTCAGGTCGAGGGCGCTCGTCACGCTGACGCTCGTGAAATCGTTGCCGGCATTCGCGAGGGAGAGGCTGCCCGCGTTCGTGATGTCGACAATCATGGCTCCGGCGACCGAGAGGGCCGAGGCGGATTGGGTCACCGCGGCCCGTAGCTCGAGGTCGAAGTAGTCGCTCGCGCCGAACTCGATGAGTTCCCTCGCCGTCATGTAGCGGAAGGCGCCGGAATTCACGTCGGTCTTGTCGATGTTCCCGCTTCCGTTCACGATGACCGTGCCGTCGTTGAAAAGGCCGTCTGCGCCGACCGCGATGCCGAAGGTCGAGGCGAGCTCGAGGCTCGCCCCGGTCTGGATGGTCAGCTTGTAGGCCGCCGCGGCGACGTCGAGCACCGGGAAGGGCGAGGCGCCCGTGGGGATGACGACCTCGTTCTCGCTCCCCGGCACGTAGCCTTCGACCCAGTTCGCCGGCGTGTTCCACGAAGTGGTGGCGTTCCCGGCCTTCCAGGTGGCTATCAGGTTGGTCACCGACACCTGCGCCGTCTGGACGCTCGTGTTGGCCGAGACGTCTGAAATCACGCCGCCGCCGCTCAACGCGACCTTGCCTCCGGTATCGTTGCCGGCCACCGCGGCCGCGAGCGTGACGACGCAGACCGCGTCGTTCGCCCCGCCGCTGGTGAAGACTGTCCCAGGGGCATTCGCCCCGCCGGCCGCGAAGCCCGAGAAGGTGAAATCGCCCGCCAGGGCGGTGAGATCGTCGATCGCCTCGGAGAAGGTCACCTGGACCGTCGTGGTGGACAGGAGCCGCGCCGATGCGATCGCTGGGCCCGCGCCGTCGCTCGCCGCGGCCGCGGCCCGGTCCTGCGCGAGGATCCCGGTCGCGGTGTCGATGATGTTGCCCGGATTCGTGAAGGCGACGTTCGGCGTCGCTCCCGTGTCGTAGGCCGCGAGCTCGGTGAGGTTCAGGACGAGAGAGCTGACGTTGGTCGCGGCATAGTTGCCGTTCGCGATCGCATAACCTGTCACCGTGAAGCCGGGCAGCCCGTCCGCGGCGTTGCCGTCGCCGATCGTCACCGCGCGGTCGAAGGTCAGCGTCACGCGGTCTATATGGCCGTTCCCGTTCGCGTCGCCCGTGGCGCAGGCGCTTATCGCCGCCCCTGCGGGGATGCCGTCGGCGACCGCGACGAGGGAGGTCTGCGTGTTCGCGTTTCCCGCCGCGTCGGACACCTTGCCCGTGCCCGAGAATCTGACCTGCCCCGTCTCGGTTCCGCCTATGGCGGAAGCGAGGGTGACGACGGCGATGGAGTCGTTCGCGGTCGCGCCCGTGGAGACGGAGACGCCCGACGCGTTGGCCGCCGTCGTCGCGAAGGCCGAGAAGACGAAGTCGGCTCCCGCGAGACTCGCGTCGGAGACCGGCTCGGAGAAGGTCAGCTGCGCCGTGGTCGCGGTCGCGGTCTGCGTGCCCGTGGCGACGATGGCCGGGCCTGCCTTGTCGGCGGCCGCGGTTCCGGCGCCCTCGGCGGCCACTGTGCCGCCTGGGCCGTCCAGCAGCGAGGCCCCGGTGTATTGGACGGCCGGCGTCGCGGCCGTGTCGTACGACGCGCCCTCGGCCAGCACGAGGAAAATCTCCGCGTCGTTCGCCGTGGCGCCTGTGGAGAAGGAGGATACGGTGTAGCCCGCCACCGTGAATTGGGCGGGATTGACGCTCCCGTCCTGCACCGTGTTGGAGAAGACGAGGCGGATGCGGTCGATCTTGCCGTTGCCGTCGGAGTCGACGGTCTCGCGGTTCGTGATGACGGCCACGGCCGGGATCCCCGCCGATACCGCGACATTCGCGGTCTGGCTGCTCTTCGTGCCCGCCGCGTCCGTGGCTGCGTTGGCCGCGGAGAGGCGGACGTACCCGGTCTCCGCGACTCCGATCGATGCCGCCAAGGTCACCACGACGGTCGCGTCGTTCGCCGTCGCGCCGGTCGATACGGATATTCCCGACGCGTTGGCCGCCGTCGTCGCGAAGCCGGAGAACAGGAAGTCGGAACCCGCGAGGCTCGAATCCAGCACGGGCTCGGAGAAGACGACCGTCACGGTCGTCGTCGTCGTGGTCGAGGTCCCCGTCGCGATGATCGCGGGCCCGGCCTTGTCGGCGGCGTTGGCGGTCCGGGTCGGCACCTGAGCGCTCGTGTTCGCGTCCACGATGGCCGCGTCCTGTGTGAGCGTGACGCTCGGCGTCGCGTTGCTGTCGGCGGCTCCCGACTCGGTCAGGTCGAGGCTCAGGCTCATGACGCCCGAGGCGGCGTAGTCCGCGTTGGCTATGGTGTATCCCGCGACGGTGATCGAGGGGAATCCGTCCGCCGCCCCGTTCGCGTCGAAGATGTTGACAGCCTTGTTGAAGCGCACGACGATCCGGTCGATCCTCCCGTTGCCGTCGCTGTCGGCGGTCTCGAACCCGGTCGCCGAGGCGTCGGCCGGTATGCCGCTCGTCACCGCCACGTTGGCCGTCTGGACGTTCTGGTTGGTCGCCAGGTCGGCCGCGCGGTTGGCCGCCTCGAGCCTGACGGAGCCCGTCTCGGCCGCTCCGACGCTCGCCGCGAGCCCCACGACGACGACCGCGTCGTCGACCGCGGCGCCGGTGGACACCGAGACGCCGGCGGCGTTGGCGCCTCCCGTCGCGAAGGCCGAGAAGACGAAGTCGAGGCCGACGAGGCTCGAGTCCTTCACGGGCTCCGAGAAGGTCACCTGGACCGAGCCCGTGGTGTAGGTGCTCGCCGAGAGGATCGCCGGTCCGGCCTTGTCGGTCACGGCGGTCCCCGCCGCCTCGGCGAGCACCTTGGCGCCGCCCGAGAAGGCGCCGAGGGTCGATCCTGTATAGCGAACCCCGGGGGTCGCGCCCGTGTCGCCCGCGCCGAGCTCCGTGAGGACGAGGAAGAGTTCCGAGTCGTTCGGGATGCCGCTCGCGATGGAGCCGACCGTGTAGCCCGTGACCGTGAAGTCGGCCGCGACGGCGTTGTCGTCGACGGCCGCGGAGAAGACGAGGCGGATGCGGTCGATGTGCCCGTTCGAGTCTGAGTCGACCGTCTCGCGCGTGACGATCGCGGGCGATGCCGGGATGCCGTCGGTCACGGCCACGGCCGCGACCTGCGCCGATCCGCGGCCGACGAGATCGTACAACGCGTTGGCCGACGCCAAGGCCACCGTCCCGGTCTCGTTTCCGCCGATGGCGGCGGCCAATGTCGCCACGACGGTCGCGTCGTTGGCGGTCGCGCCCGTGGAGACGGCGGTCGCCGCGCCGTTCGCCCCGCCGGTCGCGAAGGCGGCGAAGACGAAGTCCGCCGCCGCGAGCGAGGAGTCGTCCACGGCCTCGGACAGTGTCATCTCGACGCTCGTCGTGGTCACCGTCCTCGCGCCGAGGATGGCAGGCCCCGCCCGGTCGAGGGCGTCGGCCGCGGCCGTCGTGGGCAGGGACTGCGGAGTGCCGTCGAGGTCCTTCACGGCGCCGCTCGTCGCGTTGTACGACACCGAAGGCGTGGCGTCGCTCGTGAGGAGTCCGTCTGGGAAGGTCAGGTAGATGTAGTTGTTGTTCGCGGCGTCGCCGTTCGTCGTGCTCGCGAAAGAAAGGGGCGATGCGCCCGACACGGAGAAGCCGGGGGCCGCCGCGCCCACCGTCGCGTCGTCGATCGGCTCGCTGAAGGTGATCTTCACCGCGTCGATGTAGCCGTTCGCGTTGAGGTCGGCGGTCTCCCTCGACACGATCGAGGGGGCGGAACTCGTTACGGTCTGGGTCTTGTCGTCCACCGAGGCATAGGTCGCGCCGCCGTCCCAGGAGAGCTCGAGGCGGCCCGAGGAGCCGGAAAGGAAACTCTGGAACTGCAGTCCAGACACCTGCAGGGTCTGCCCCGGATCGAAGGCGTTCGTCACGTTGATCGTGAGCAGCTTGGCCGCGACCGAGCCGAGGGTCGCGGTGCCCGCGCCCGTGCCGGGCGTGAGGGTAGGCGACGCGCCCGTATTGAAGGAGCAGTCCAGCGAGGATGGGATGCGCACCCTGATGTCATTGGCGATGGTGAAGTTGTTCGAGACCGGAGAGTTGGTCAGTGTGATGGCCGGGATCGCCGTCGCGGCCGCGCCCACCGCGGCGCTGAAGTTGGAGGCCGAGGAGATCTTCGGATCGGGATTGGCCTGGAAGGTCACCGAGGTCGTGGCGACCCCCGCGTTCCCGAAGTTATCGGAGCCTCCGGTACCGTCCCAGTAGACTGCCACCGTGCTCGTGCCGACGGTCGAACGCTTGACCTTGACCCAGCCCGCGCCCTCGCCATCGGAGGTCAGGAGATAGGACGAGGCGTTGATTGAGCCTGCGCCCGTGCTCCCGCTCGAGGAGTCGATGATCGCCCCGCCGTCGATGGTGACGTAGAGCTTCCTGGAATACGGCAGGGGCATGCCGTCGGTGCCGACGACCTGGAGAGTCACGAGCTCGAGATCGGTCCCATTCGATGCCGCGCTTCCGTCCGCGGCCGCGATGGTCGCCCCGTGGGGCGGAGGCGGCGCGTAATAGGCGGAATACATGCGCAGGTAGCTGTCGTTGCCGTTGTTCGGCGTCTGGTCGGTCGAGCGGCTGAACCAGACCTCGGCGAAATTCCAGCCGGTGATATTGACATTTCCCTCGTAGATGTCGCTCCGCCAGGTGCCGTTAGTCTGCGTCGCGGACGAGATCTGGACATAATCGTTCTGCGCGGTCCCGCTCGTGTCCGAAGGGGTCCCGGTGGCGTCGGGCGTCGTCCCGGATTCGGCATTGGTCTTCCGGAAGTACTGGAGGACCGTCGCGGGAGAGAGCCCGCTGTGGTCGAAATCCGCGTTATGGAAGCCGATGTACTCCGCGGCTCCGGCGTCGTCCGGCACGAAGGGATAGAAACGCCAGTTGGGACTTCCGGTGAGCGCGGCCCTGTCTTGAAAGAGGATGCAGGCGTCGAAGCAGAACGAGTATCCCCCGTCTATGCCCGTGGGCACGCCGGAGGGGGAATATGAGGCATCGACTTGGTATCCATTCTTATAGGTCCCCGATCCGCCGTCGATCACCTCGACCACGACCTTGAAGATATACATGTTGCCGATGTGCTCGCCCTGGGAGGGCGAGATGCCCGGGAAGTATTTCCAGCCTGAGTCGGCGGCGAGATCGGCGTCATCCTCATTGCTCCGGCTGAAGGAACCGAGAGTCGTTCCCTGGTAGGCGCCGGAGGTCGGAGAGAAATATATCGAACGAGCGCTGCTGCCCGAATAGGCACCGGCTCCGCCGAGAACCGTGAACGAAGTGGAGCTCGAGCCTCCGCTATTGTAGTCGGGGAAGGTCCCCGCCGTGGTTCCATTGCATCCGGGATCCTTGACGCCGAAGTAGATGGTCGAGGCGACCGTGTCCGGAACCTGGAAGAATACGACGTTGACCCTGTCCTGGTCTCCCGAGGTGGTGTTCCTCGCGTTCCCGAGCCAGCTCTGGGAGGTGTATGTCCCCTCGACGAAGCCCGAAGGCTGCTTCGGGAATCGCGTCGCGCTCTGCCCGAAGACCGTTCCCGCTCCGAGGACGAGTGCTGTCGCGACGATGCTGATTCTCCGTAGCGCTCGGGTCATCACGGGAAGGTCCTCCTCGAACTAATGAGAGCAAGCCGGGACGGCGGGGCGCGTTCGCCCAGAACGAGTATCGGCAGGATACATGCCATTCCGAAGGGCTCGGAGGGCTGGGCGAACCAAGTCTTTACCATTATATCGCTCAAAATCGACGGTGCCAGCCTGCTTCAATGGAGGAGGGGCCGCGGCTTCCCGCGGCCGGCTTCAAGCGGAAGGACGGGGCGCGCGCGTGGGCGGGGATGGAGGTATCACATGGATCGTTCATTCTCCTACCGCGCCGGGCCCCGCCCCCGGGGTCCCCTGGCGGCCCACGTCGCGCCGAGGCCCCGTCCTCGCCCTTCAGGCGCGGGGGCCCTGTCCCCGTATTCAGCCCGGGGCCTCGACCCGAAAGCCTCTTCCAGGTCTCCCCGGCGCATCCTCGCCCTGTCGCTCGCCCTCCTGGCCCTCGGCCTGACACTCGCGACAGCCTGGGCCTGCGCTTCGGAAGAGTCGCAGTCCGAGAAGGCCAGCCTCAGCCTTGCCGTGGCCGAGGGCGGGAAGGCCCTGGCCCGCGGCTTCCTCCCCCCGAACCTCGCCGTCACCACCATTTCCGTCTCGGGCAAGGGGCCTTCCGGCCTCGCCGCCTCGGCCGAAGGTCCGGTCCCCGAGGCCGGCAGGGGCTTCGACTTCGAGCTCGTGCCGGGGCCCTGGGCCTTCAGCGCCTCGGGCTACAACAAGGACAGGATCGAGATCGCGGCCGGCCTCCTCGACCTGTCGCTCGCTCCCGGCGAAAAGGCCAAGGGCGACATCCTTCTCCTGCCCCTCCAGGGAGCCGGTTCGCTTTGCCTGTCCTGGACGACCAATGCCACGCTCGCCCAGCCCCTCGAGGTCTCAGGCAGCCTGAAACCGACTTCGGGGACCGCCGCGGGCACCGCGACGCCGATCCAAGCCGCCTTCACTGCCTCGCCCCTGCTCCTCAACGGCCTGGTCGCGGGTCGATACGAGCTCGAGCTGAGGTTCATCTCGGCCGGGGTCGAGGTCTGCGGCCTCGCCGACTCGATCCTCATCGCCGCCGGGCTCGAAACCAGGGCACAGGTGGCCTTCGAGCCCCCGGCCGCGCGCCTCTGCCTCGGCGCGACCCTGCCCGCCTTCGGCGCCGGCTCCCTCGATCTCGCCCCGGCTCGACGTCGGGTGGCCCGCGGCCAGGCGACGAGCTTCCGCGCCAGCTCGCCGGGCCCCCTCTCCTGGTACCTCGAGGGCAGGCCCCTGACCGGGACGGCCGCCCTCCTCGACCTGGGAGGCTTCGCCGCGCCCGGGCAGCGCCATGTGGACTGCCTCGGCCCGGGCCTGCCCGGGAACCGGGGCCGCGCCCTCCTCGATGTCGGTGAGGCCGCTGTCCTGGGCCCTCTCGCCTGGATCGAGAGCATCGTCAGGGACGACGAGGCCGCGGCGAGCCCCAGCTACGCGAAGGGCCTGGGCGATTGCAGGGCTGTCGCCTGGTCGGGCGACGGAACCCTCCTTGCGGCCGCCGGTCGCGGGTCGAACTCGATCAGCCTCCTGGAAGCGGCCCGGGCGGGCTCGAGCTTCGTCGCTTCGAGCCTGGGAGGGACGGGCGAGCCGAGGCTCCTCGCGCCTTCGAACCTGGCCGGCCTGCCCGACGGCTCCCTGCTGGCGACCTCGGACTCCGAAGGCGCCGCCTACCTGCTCGGCACCGCCGGCAAGGCGCTCACGCTCGTCGCCTCGCTCAAGGATCCCCTTCTTGCAGGGGCGGCGGACCTCGCCCTTGCCCAGAACGGGACCCAGGCCTACATCGCAGCCCCGGGAACCAACAGCATCGTACTGCTTGGGATTGCCGCCGGCCTGGGCATCGCCGCGCCGGCGACCGTCGCAGCCAAGGATACCGGTAGCCTCGTCAACTTCAGCCTGCCCTCCTGCCTTGCCATTGATCCTCAAGGCTCGGTCGTGGCGACGGGGACGAAGGGCGACGACTCGATCTACCTCTTCACCCGCTCCACGCCGGGCGGCTCGCTGACATTCTCATCCCGCCTCGATCCCGGCGCCTTCACGTCCCTCGGTAGCCTTTCCGACCCCTGCTCCCTCGTCTTCTCGCCTGACGGCATGAATCTTTATGTCCTTTCATATTATGGAAAAACTGTTTTCAGGCTCGGGAAGGACCCAAGCTCCGGGCTCTTCACGCCGGTCGCCGCGGCCAAGAGCGGAGTCGCCGCCGTCCAAGGCTTCGCAAGCCCGAAGCGCCTCGCACTCTCGCCCGACGGCAGACTCCTCGCAATCGTCGGATCGGGCCTCTCCGACGGCCTCGCCCTTTTCGACGTCTCGGCTCCGGGCTCCCTCGCCTATCTCGGGGCCCTGCTTCCCGGCCAGGGCGAGGCCCTGCCGGCGAAACCCGCCGCCCTAGCCTTCTCTCCGGACGGGCGTTCTCTCGCCCTGGCCGGAGACGGAAGGCTTTCGATGTTCAGCGTCACTCCCAAGCCCTAGACAAAACGCGGGTACAATGTCTTTTTTCGATAGTCAGGGAGGTCGAGGACCGGTATTATAGTGTCACATGCAACTTCTTCCGCTGAATGCTGTCTATCCTCCAAGGAGTTCGAATGTATAGCCTCGACCGATATACCATCCCCGAGATGCTCGAGAAGAGTTCGCTTCGCTACGCCGACCGGCCCGCCTTGGCGATGGTGGGAGAGGAACCCCTGCGCTACGCCGAGCTGGAGCCCCGTTCGCGGCGGGTGGCCGCCCTCCTCGGCCTCCTCGGCGCCCGCAAGGGCGACCGGGTGGCCCTCGTCTCCGAGAACCGCCCGGAATGGGGCCTGGCCTTCTTCGGCATCTCGCGGGCGGGCTGCGTCGCCGTGCCCATCCTCACGGACTTCACCGCCGAGCAGATGAAGAACATCCTCGACCACTCGGAGAGCGGCATCGTGATCGCCTCGAAGCGGATGGCCGCCAAGCTGGAAGGCGCGGGGGCCCTCGCGGGGCGCATCCTCGTCCCGGTCGAGGAGCCCTCCGCCTGCGTGAAGGCGCCCGGGAAGGCCGAGCTGGACGCGGCGGCTGCACGCTTCTCCAGCCCCGAGCTCTCGGGAGACGACCTCGCCTCCATCGTCTACACCTCGGGTACGACGGGCCTCTCCAAGGGCGTCATGCTCAGCCACCGCAACATCCTGATCAACGCGGAGGGCGCCCGGCGCTTCATCGTGCTCAGGCGGACCGACCGGCTGGTTTCGATCCTGCCCTTGGCCCACACCTACGAATTCACGATCGGCTTCATCATCCCCATGCTCCACGGCTCGGCGGTCTACTATCTCGACCGGCCGCCCTCGGCCACGGTCCTCCTTCCCGCCCTCAAGGCGGTCCGGCCGACCATCGTGCTCTCGGTCCCCCTCGTCCTCGAGAAGGTCTACCGCTCGAGCGTGAAACCGGCCCTCGAGAAGATCTCCCTCTACAAATACCCCCTGTTCCGCCTGCCCCTGGAGCGGATCGCCGGCATGAAGCTCATGCGTAGCTTCGGCGGCAAGATCAGGTTCTTCGGGGTCGGCGGCGCCCCCATCGCGGCCGACGTCGAGTCCTTCCTGAACCGGGCGCGCTTCCCCTACTCCATCGGCTACGGCATCACGGAGACCGCCCCCCTCCTGACCGGCAACAAGCCAGGCAAGGTGAAGGTGCACACGACCGGCCTCGCCACGACGGGAGTCGACATCCGGATCGCCGATCCCCGCCCCGACACCGGCGAGGGCGAGATCCAGGCCCGGGGGCCGAACGTCATGCTCGGCTACTTCAAGGACCCCGCGCGGACGGCCGAGGTCTTCACCGAGGACGGCTGGTTCAAGACCGGCGACCTCGGCGTCATGGAGGCCGACGGCAGGATCACCGTCCGCGGGAGGATCAAGACCATGATCCTCGGCGCCTCGGGCGAGAACATCTACCCCGAGGAGGTCGAGGCGGTCCTCAACGCCTCGCCCTACGTCCTCGAGTCCCTCGTCTACGGCGACGAGTCCGGTCTCACCGCCTTGGTGCAGCTCAAGCCCGAGGCGCTCGGCGAGGGGATCGCCGCCAGGGTCAAGGACGGGATCGAGGAGGCCGAGGAGGCCGCGAACCGCCTCGGGCAGGCCGTGGGCGCGGCCATCCACCAGGCCGAGGAGAGCATCGTGTCGGCCGAGGAGGCCATGGCCCAACTCCTCGAGAGGATCCGCAAGGAGGCGAACGGCCGCCTCGCGGCCTTCTCGAGGATCCAGGCGGTGCGCGTCCAGGCCGAGCCCTTCGAGAAGACCCCCACCCAGAAGATCAAGCGCTTCCTCTACCCGCGCAAGCCCTAGGAATAGCCGCAACCTTTTCGCCGACGCCCGTGTCTAGGAAGCCCAAGGACAGTCCATGGGCTTCAACTACGACTACGACAGGCACACGATAGGCGACATTCCCGTCATCGGCGCCGAGATCCACGGCGATCTCCCCGCCTTGGCCATGCTGGGCGGCGAATCCCTGAGCTACAGGGAGCTCGAGGCCTTCACGAGAAGGACGGCGGCCCTCCTCATGGATCGGGGCATACGGAAGGGCGACCGGGTCGCCATCCTCTCGGAGAACCGTCCCGAATGGGGCGTGGCCTCCCTGGCCATCGCCCGCGCCGGCGCCGTCTCCGTGCCGATCCTCACGGACTTCACCGAGGAGCAGGCGCGGAACATCCTCACCCACTCCGAGGCGAAAGCGGCCTTCGTCTCCGAGCGCCTGCGCCGCAAGGTCGCGGGCCTGCCCGGCCTTTCCCTCCTGCCGATCGAGGCCCTGTCCGCGCCCCTCGCGGACCGGGGCCTGGAGTGGGACGCGGCGGGCTTCGAGCCGCCCCGGGTCGAGCCGGGCGACCTCGCCGCGATCGTGTACACCTCGGGCACGACGGGGCTCTCCAAGGGCGTCATGCTCAGCCACCGCAACTACATCGCCGACGCCCTCTCCTGCTCGGTGGTCATCGTCCTCGACGAGAAGGACGCGCTCCTCTCGATCCTCCCCCTGGCCCACAGCTACGAGTACACGATCGGCTTCCTCATCCCCCTCATGAGCGGCTCCTCGATCCACTACCTCGACCGGCCGCCCTCGGCCTCCGTCCTCCTCCCCGCCCTCGCCAAGCTCAGGCCGACGATCATGCTGTCGGTGCCCCTCGTCATCGAGAAGATCTACCGCTCGGGCGTAAAGCCCGGCCTCGAGAAGATCAAGCTCTACCGCTTCAAGGCCTTCCGTCCCCTCCTCGAACGGGCGGCCGGCCGCAAGCTCATGCGTTCCATGGGCGGCCGCATGCGCTTCTTCGGCATCGGCGGCGCCCCCCTCGACCCCGAGACCGAGCGCTTTCTCCTCCAGGCCCGCTTCCCCTACGCCATCGGCTACGGCCTCACCGAGACCGCCCCGATCATCGCGGCCTCCGCCGTCGGCACGACGCGGCTCGGCGCGGCCGGGCCCGCCCTGCCCGGGGCGGAGATCCGCCTCGCCTCGCCGCGGCCCGCGGCCGAGGACCCCAGCCTCCTCGTCGGCGAGCTCGAGGTCCGCGGGCCCATGGTCGGAGCCGGCTACTTCCGCGACCCCGGACGCACGGCCGAGGCCTTCACGGCGGACGGCTTCTTCAAGACCGGCGACTTGGGCTACCGCGACGCGGAGGGGCGCTTCCACCTCCGCGGCCGCTCCAAGGCCCTGATCCTCGGCCCCTCGGGCGAGAACATCTACCCCGAGGAGATCGAGGCCGTCATCAACTCCTCGCCCTTCGTCCTCGAATCCCTCGTCTACGGCGACGCCCAGGGCCTCACCGCCCTGGTCTGCCTCAAGCCCGAAGCCCTCGTCGAGCAGGCCGGCCAGGCGATCGCCCAGCTCCTCGAGCGGGTGCGGAAGGAGGCGAACGAGCGCCTCGCCGCCTTCTCGAGGATCCAGTCCGTGCGCGTCCAGCCCGAACCCTTCGAGAAGACCCCGACCCAGAAGATCAAGCGCTTCCTCTACCCCCGTCGGGAGAGCTCCTGAGCGCCTGACGCGCCGCCCCTCGCTTCCCGGCCGGAGCCGCGCCTCCTCGCCGCGGATATTTATACGCTCTTCGTAATTACTTATACGCGCGTGACTTTCTTGACGAACCGCCGCCCGAGATGCTATACCCGAACCTGCGCGCCCGGCTCCGATGCCCGACGCGAAAAGGAGAACCGCATGCCCGTCAATCTCAGGGGACGCTCGTTCCTGACCCTCAAGGATTACTCGCCCGAGGAGATCCGCTACCTCCTCGACCTCTCCCGCGACCTCAAGGCCAAGAAGCGCGCCGGCGTCAAGGGCCAGCTCTTGAACCGCAAGAACATCGTCCTCATCTTCGACAAGGCCTCGACCCGCACCCGCTGCGCCTTCGAGACCGCCTGCTGGGACGAGGGCGGCAACGCCACCTTCCTCACCAACAGCCAGATGGGCAAGAAGGAGTCCATCGAGGACACCGCGAAGGTGCTCGGCCGCATGTACGACGGCATCCAGTACCGCGGTTTCTCCCAGAAGCTCGTCGAGGACCTGGCCAAGTTCGCCGGCGTCCCCGTCTGGAACGGCCTCACCGACGACGACCACCCCACGCAGATCCTCGCCGACCTCCTCACCATCGAGGAGAACGTGAAGAAGCCGCTCAACCACTGCAAGCTCGTGTACTGCGGCGACGCCCGCAACAACATGGGCAACGCCCTCATGATCGGCTGCGCCAAGATGGGCATGACCTTCGTCGCCCTCGCGCCGAAGGAGCTCTGGCCGAACGAGAAGCTCACCGCCGAGATGAAGAAGGTCGCCGACTACACCGGCGGCAAGATCGAGTTCTACGACATCACCCAGGCCGACGCCGCCCTCAAGGGCGCCGACGCCATCTACACCGACGTGTGGGTCTCCATGGGCGAGGAGGCCAAGTTCGAGGAGCGCATCAAGCAGCTCGAGAAGTACCGCGTGACCATGGACTTCATGAAGAAGACCGGCAACCCGGACTGCCTCTTCCTCCACTGCCTCCCCGCCTTCCACGATACCGAGACGGACGTGGGCAAGGACATCGAGAAGAAGTACGGGCTCAAGAGCATGGAAGTCGCGGACGACGTCTTCCGCTGCAAGAACTCCAAGGTCTTCGACGAAGCCGAGAACCGCCTCCACACGATCAAGGCAGTCATGGTGGCCACCATCGGCGACCTGTAAGAAGAAGATTGGCCACAGAGGCACGGAGACACGGAGGGAAGACAGGAAGAAGGGTTGAAGAGAAACTTGGAATCCTTGAAGACTGAAGTGATCGACGTGTGAAGAAAAGGCCGCTCCCGGATTGGGGGCGGCTTTTTTATTCGGGGCGCCTCCCCGCGCGCCGGCCCGGGTTTCAACCGGCGGTTGCGACGGCGGCGCGGGGCCGGGCTTTCCGCGAGTAGTACGGTCCTCGCGCCGCGGGCGCTGCGGTCCGCGCTACTCGCTTCAATCCCTGGCGCGAAAAATCGCTGCTGCTTTAATGTTGAATTATCTGAACCTCTGATATAGAATCCCCTAATCAAAATGCACGCGCCAATGTAACTTGAACCTCGGAGGCAAACATGAAACGTGGCGTATCTTTATTACTGGTTTCAAGTATAGTAGTTTTATTTGCTTTATCTTGTGAAAACACTTCGCCTCCACCTCCGACTATTCTCTACGAACAAAATTTTAATGCTATTGATGAAGGTGCTGAGCCAACAGGTTGGAATGAATTTTACCACCTAGATGGTTATAACCATCCCAAAGTGACTGCAGAAAAAGCTCTTTACTTTGATATAAACACCATGTCCTACGGCTATCTCGGAGTCGGAGCCGATGAATGGGGGGATATTCAGGTTGACTTTGATATCAATTACGAGTCGGTCACCGATGATCCGAGATTGCCGCTATTGCTTAGGATAATCCCTTACAATGGATCACCAGATAGCGACACATATCTGCTACTTAACATCTACTGTGATGGCGACGACCCCGACTCTTATGGTGCATATGAATTCTGGTATGACAGTAGTGCAATATCCAGTTTGACATACAACATAACAAGCTCTAGCATCGTGCCAGCGATTACTGTGAAACATGGAATTTTCTATCACTTCCGGATAAAACTAATAGGCAATACCCTAACTGCATACTTTAACAACTCAAGCGAGCCTTTCTTTGAACACACCTACGCAGGAATCACACCATACCATCCTCTGGGTTTTATCGGTTTTTTACGTAATGGCTATAATTACACACTGGACAACATGGTAGTCACCGATTTATAACAATCAGGAAATACTATTTCTTCTTCCAAAATAACTGAAAACAAAGCGGAGGATCGTGACAATCCGGATTCTCCGCTCTTACAAATTTCGAATTATTCATGGAATCTAGCACAAGTAATGTAGTATCGGCTTACACCTCCCGGAGCATATGTCTTCTACGCCCTCTTCTACTACAGCGTGTTGAGCAGCAAGCCCTCCACGTGCTTGAAATGTTCGTCGTCGCTCAATAGCACCGAGCCGTGTTCCATGGCCGACGCGGCTATCCATACATCGTTGATGGGTATCGGCGTTCCCTTGCGTTTCAGGACGCCGTGGATCTCGGCGAAAAGTATGGCGGTATGTTCTCCGAGCTCGCTGACGCTCACGCGCGGACTCGATAGAAACGCTTCCAGTTCGAGAAGGTTGCGCTCCTCCTTCGCGCCGCCCCGGAACCCGACGCGCAGTTCGGCCAACACGGGTACGGGCACGAGCACGCGTTCCGCACGGGCTAGCCACTCCACGACGCGCTCGAGCCCGCGCTTGAAGTTGGAGTAGGCGTTCGTGTCGAGAGTGACGGACTTCATTGCCAGTCGCCCGCGTCGACGCGTTCGAAATCCGCAAGCGCGGCGGAAAACGCGGCCGCGTCCTCCTCGGACCACGTACCGGCAAGCCGATCAAGATCGGAGTATCGACGTCTGGCGCGCGCTTGCAGGAATTTTTCCCGCAAGGCTTCGAGCACCAGCTTGTTGATGCTTTCGCCGCTCGCCTGGCTTTCTCGCCTGAGCGCGTCGGCGAGCGTATCGTCAGGGCTGCGAATGGTGATGGTGCTCATGGATGCCTCCATATTGCGATTGCATATTGATAGCATATCGCGATGTCATCATGAAGTCAAATATCAACAGGTGTCAGACACCGAAGCGGTGCCTGGCACCGAATAGTCGTTCGCGGTGCCTGGCACCCGATTTCACGGCCGGCACCTGAGCGGCGTGCGGGCGAACGGGATGGCTTCCCTGATGTGGTGGAGCCCGCAGATCCAGCGGAGCATGCGCTCGATCCCCATGCCGAAGCCCGAGTGCGGCACCGAGCCGTAGCGGCGGAGGTCCAGGTACCAGGCGAAGGCCGCCTCGTCGAGACCGTGCTCCGCGATGCGGCTTTTGAGGAACGCGTAGTCGGAGGCGCGTTGGCCGCCCGTGATGATCTCGCCGAAGCCGCCGTGCATGAGGCAGTCGCTCGACAGGGCCACCTCCGGCCGTTTCGGGTCCGGCTCGATGTAGAAGGCGCGGCACGCCACCGGGTACTTGTAGACGAAGAAGGGCCGGTCGAAGAGCGACGAGAGCGACTCCTCGTCCTCGACGGATAGATCGTCTCCCCAGCTTTTCGGACGGCCGCGCTCGGCGAGCAGGGCGAGCGCCTCGTCGTAGAGGAGCACCGGGAAGGCGCCGGAGCCGAACACGAGATCTTCGGGCTTCCGCTCGAGGAAGCGGAGATCGTCCGCGCGCTCGTCCGCCACCTTCGAAAGGATCGCGCGGATGAAGCGCTCCTGGAAGGCCATGGCCTCCTCGGCGCCGACCCACGCCATCTCCGGCTCCACGCCCCAGAACTCGGTGAGGTGGCGGCGCGTCTGCGACTTTTCCGCGCGGAAGCAGGGTCCCATGCTGTAGACCTTTTCGAGCGCGGCGATGCCGGCTTCCGAATAGAGCTGGGCGCTCTGCGACAGATACGCGGGCTTCCCGAAATAATCGACCTCGAAGAGATCCGTCGTCCCCTCGCACGCGGTCGGCGTCATGAGCGGCGAGTCGAAGCGGTGAAAGCCTTCCTCGTGGAGGAATTCGACGCACGCGAATTCGAGACTGCTCCGCACGCGGAGGATCGCCGCCTGGCGGGGCGCGCGCAGCCAGAGATGCCGTTCGTCCATGAGGAACTCGGGGCCGTGCTCCTTCCGCCCGATCGGGTAATCCGGCTCCGACGGCAGGAATCCGATCGATTCCACCCGCAGCTCCGGCGCGTCCCTTCCCGGCGGAATCGCCACCGTCCCCGTCGCGCGTATCGGCGTTTCGAGCGGCAAGCCGCCCAGGCGCGCGAACGCGTCGTCCGGAATCGCGCCCCGCTCGCACACGAGCTGCGTCTGCCCGTCGCCGTGGCGCAGCGTGATGAACACGATCCGCCCGCGATCCTGCTTCGACGCGAGCCAGCCGCGCAGGCTTGTCCGTTTCCCCTCGAGCGTCCGAAGCGTTCCGATGCCCGTCATGATGGTCTCCTTCGTCCGTCCGCGCGGGACGGATCGTATGGAATGCGGGCGCCGGATAAAAAAACGGCACCCGAAGGTGCCGTTGCCATGTACGCTGGTATTCGTCTACGCGACGAAACGGCACCCGAGCGGGGAGCCGTTATTATTGAGGACGATACGTCCCAAGTCGCGCTTCGTGATCATGGAAACCACCTTACGCCGCCCGGGCGTCCGTGTCAAGGAGCGGCGGGGACCGGCTGCTCCGGCAGGCGTTCTTCGGGCGACGGATTCACGGCCTCCGCGTTCCCGGGCTCCGCATTACGAAAACGGAGCGCGCACGCGAAGCCGCGAGAGAGATCGAACGCGACGGTGCCGCCGAGCTGGCGTTCGACGATCGCCACGACGGTCTTCGTGCCGAGATGCCCCATCGTGCGCGGGTCGAAGCCGGTCGGCCCGCCGATCCCGTCGTCAGCCACGAGCAGTTCCACGAGGTCACCATCGGACGCGCGCAGCCGCACGTCGAGCCGACCGCGGCGACCGGCGGGAAACGCGTGCTTGAACGCGTTCGAGACGAGTTCGTTGACGATGAGTCCGCAGGGGATCGCGGTGTCGATGCGCACCGGAACCGATTCGAGGTCGAGCGAAACGACGACGTTCGGGGACGTGACGTCGTAGCTGGCGGCGATGATCGGCACGAGGTCCGCGACGTATTTCCCGAGATCGATGCTGGACAGGTCGCCCGCGTCGTACAGCATCTGGTGCACGAGCGCCATCGATTGGATGCGGTTCTCGGTTTCGCGGAACGCCGCCTTCAGGCGTGCGTCGGACTGCTCCGCGGCCTCGAGCGACAGGAGCGAGCAGATCACCTGCATGTTGTTCTTGGTGCGATGGTACAGTTCCTGGAGGAGCACTTCCTTCTGCCGGAGCGACGACTTGACGAGGTTTTCCGCGTTCATGCGGTCGGTGATGTCGCGCGCCAGCACCGACATGCCGTCTCCGGACGGATAGACGGAAATCTCGAGCCATCGCTGGTCGCCCCCGAAGGGCACGCGATGGATGAAACTTTCGGCCTTGCCCGAAGCGCGCACGTCCAGGATGAAGGTTTCGAGCCGCGAACCGCGCATCCACGGAAACAAATCGTACATGTGCTTGCCCAGCGCCTCGTCGGCCGTGAAGCCCATGCGCTCCGACGCCTTGTTCCAAAAAACGATGCGACGGTCCCGATCGACCGAAAAGAAGACGTCGTCGATGCTGTCGGCCAGACTGAGGAATTTGCCCTCGCTCAGCTTGAGCGATTCATCGCGCTTTTCGATTTCGCGGACGAGCCGCCCTTTCGACACCAGGAACACCTTCCGGAAGTCGATCGGCTCCGCGACATAGCCGACGAGGCTTTTCCTGAAGACGATCATGAACAGCAGCATGGCCGCGCCGTACGACGCGGCCATGACGAGCTTGCCTCCCACGCCGCCGATGACGACCGCGACGAGGTCCTTGCGCAGCCCGAAGGCGAGCACGGGAAAGAGCACGCCGTCGAGGCACAGCATCGCCACGAACCAGGATATGCACAGGAACGCGAGCGCCATCGCGTTCTTCACGCGCGTTTTGAAAAATTCGAAGGCGAGGAGGATGAGGATCAGTTCCGCGACGATGAGCGCGGCGCCGACGATCACGAACCACAGCGACACGTCGAACACGGCCGCCTGGGTGGCGAAGGGATTCTTGACCCCGCCCGCCTTCAGGCAGACGGCTATCAGCTCGAAGACGACGAACTTGAAGGCGTTGACGGTGAGGATGAGCCGGATGACGTTGCGGATCGCGTCCGCCTTGCGTTCGATGACGACGAGCAGCGTCGTCGCCATCATGAGGGCGCCGTACGCGACGTTGCCGCCCGACACGTTCACGCCCGCGGCCAACGGGAACGAGTAGACCCCGCCGAGGAAACCGGCGAGCGTGAGGACGATGCCGATGTAGACGTAGAACGACGTCGTCCGGAGCCAATCCCGGTTCAGCGCGAAGTAGAACGGAAACGCGGCGTAGACGAGTATGTTGAGCGCGTACAGGACGGGAACGGGCATGCGTTTCCCCCCGAGCAGGACACTTGTCGTACCAATGCTTTCAAAAGCAGCTATACAGAAGATCCGGTATCAACTCCAAATGGCGGAGGCCATTTGGAGTTGATGTAAGCATTGGCACGAAAACCTTCCAATGACAAAGACACGCTTCGCGTGTCGACTTACCAACGAAGGTATTCGTAAGTCTATGCTCTCGGGGACGTACCGTCAAACGCGGCCGACGTCCGGCGCGCTCCGTCGTCCGTTCAGAATTTCCCCGCCCCGAGCGACAGCTCGACGAACGCGGAGAGGCGCGCCGGCGTTCCGTCGTCGGAAGTCTTCGCGACGAACTCGTCCGTGTCTCCGCCCCACGAGACGACGGCGCCGGCGGCCACGGCGAAATGGTCGAACGGCTCGAACGCCACCCGCGGGATCGCCATGCCCGACGCGTCCGTCCAGTTCTGCTGCCACAGGAGCGAGCACGACCACTTGTCGGAACCGAAGAGCTCGGAGAACGAAACGTTCACCGACGAATTGTGGCGCGACTGGTACGCCCCGAGTTCCGACACGGGAATCGTTTTCGCGAGCGTCGACGACGGCGTTTGTTCGGCGCCATAGCGCGCGACGAGGAGGCCGAGGTAGTCCGGATCGTCGGAGCCGCTTCCATTGTAGAAATATTCTCCATACAGGGTCAGATGGATGTCGTTGTCCACGTAGAGGAAGCCGAGCGTCGCGGACCAGAACAGGCCAGAGTCCGGCTTTTCGGTCGCCCGTACGGTCGGTTCCGCCGGATCCGGTTCGTCGGTCAGGCGGTACGCGTCGAGGCCCCAGCTCACCGCCTGGTCGGAAAACACCTGCACCTTTCCGATGCCCGTGGAAAAACCGGCCACCGCCTTGGGGGCGGACGCGCGCCGCCAGTACGCGCCGACGTTGATCTCCGCGTTGCCGAAAACCGGATTCTCGGGCACGACGACGAGGAACTCGCCCTTGAGCCCGTACCCGAGATCGGCGACGCTCGCGTCCTTCATGCCGTTTTCGAAATAGGAATCCTTGGCGACGATCACGCCGTACAGCGCGTGCGGGCCGATCGGGAGCGAAAGCTTGAGGGCGAGCGGCCCTTCGAGATCGAGTTCCGGTTTTTCGGGATCCTTGACGCCGATCGAGATCGGATCCGCCGGCTGGTAGAAGCGCGACAGGCCCCAGGCGAGGGTTTGCTTGCCCACGCGCAGGAACAGCCGGTCGTCCCAGTTCCAGTCGGCGAACAGCTCGACGATCTTGATCTTGTCGAAGGACACCGTTTCCGTCCCCGAATCCGCCGCGACGCCGAACGGATACGAAAAGCCGAACTTGCCGTACGCGCGGTAGCGCCGGTCGGGACGCGCGTCGAAAAAGAGCGACGCGTCGAGCGAGGCGACGAGTCCTTCGTCGCCCTCGGCCGGATCGCTCGCGAACGCTTCGGGATCGGCGTACGAAAGTCTCGCGCCGAGTACGCTCTCGAAGCCGCCGCCCCACGCGAGCCCCTTGTTTTCGAGTATGTCGGCTTCGGGATCGGAGACGGTCTTGGCCTCCTCGACGATCGCGGAATCCTCGCCGAAGAGATCGTCGACGCCGGACTGGTCGCCGACGCCGTCCGAAGGCGACTCGCCCTGCGCGAAACAGGGCGCCGCCGCGAACGCGGCCGCGAGGAGCGCCGCGGCGAAGGCAGCCCGGACCGCGCGCGCCCTCATTGGTTCACCCGCTCGAGATAGGCTTTCGTGAACACGGTGTCGGGCAACGCGTCAACCGAGGGCTTTTCGAAGGTGAGCTGCGTGCGCTCGCCGACCTTGATGTTGTCCACGAAGACCATGGACAGGGGTACGAATTTGCCGGCCACCGTCTGGTACTTGGGTATGGCCACCGTCCGCATGAGCCGGTCGGAAAGCGAGTACTGCTCTTCCTTGAGGATGAGGAGGTTGTCCTTGCGGATCCACAGCTTGCGCTTGGCGACCGCCACCTTCTTGTCCTTCGCGACGAGCGTGGCGACCCAGACCTCGGATCCGCCGAGGGCGGCCTCGGAGTAATCGGAGACCGAGTAGTCTTCGTGGAGGCTGCTCGAGGAAAAGTCGGAGTTCTGCGCGTCGGAATCCTGGAAACTGTCTTTCAGGGACGAGTACGCGAACTT
Organism: uncultured Treponemataceae bacterium; assembly: GCA_964482955.1. Lineage (GTDB taxonomy): Bacteria > Spirochaetota > Spirochaetia > Treponematales > UBA12059 > JAPLSN01. The sequence continues at coordinate 21,974 of CAYZZW010000037.1, forward strand.
GCGCGACTCCGGATCGTAGAACCACAGGTCGTCCCCGACGCAGAGATAGCCCTGGCCGCGCTGCACGTCCGGCTTCAGCATCACGATGACGAACTTGTCCTCGCGGTCGCGCCGGAAGTAGCGGGCGCGGATGACGCCGTTGTCCTCGCCGGGCTTGGTCGAGACGAGGGTCACTTCGGCGGAGAAGTCTCCGTTGTCGAAATCGCCCATGCGGTCGATCTCGCGGAGTATCGTGTCCCAATCGGGCGCGGCGGACGCCGCGGCCACCGCGAAGGAACACAGCAACGTAAGTATGGCAAAGCGTTTCATCGTCGCTCCTTGTATCGTAAGTACCGCGCGCGCCGGATCGGCGTGCCGCGGCGTTCGTCCCGGAAAAACCGCCCCCAACCGGGCGCGCTCAGAACTGGGCGCGCAGGGCGTCCGCCGGATTCATGCGCGCCGCCTTGCGGGCGGGACCGAGGACCGCGAACAGCGTCATGACGAGCACGGCGGCGAGCGCGGTCGCGAGCAGGCCGGGCTCGACGGCGTACGCCAGCCTGCCGTCGTCCAGGAAGAACGCGAGTTCCGTGAACGCCTCGAACCTGACGAGGCGCGCCGCGCCCAGAAGGAGGAAGCCCGCCGCGAAGCCGACCGCCGTTCCCGCCGCGGCCAGCAGGACCGCCTCGAGCAGCACCACGTTCCGCACGGCGCTTCGGCTCGCCCCGAGGGCGCGCATGGTGCCGATCTCCTTCGTGCGCTCGTAGACGATCATCCGGAACGTGTTCGAAAGCCCCACCATGATCACGGCGAGTATCACGACGAACAAGCCGGTGCTCGCCGCCCTCACGCCGGTCGCGATCGCCATGAAACTCCCGAGCTCGTCCTCGATGTTCCCCACGATGCCTTTCGCGCCTTCGAACTCGGTCCGCTGGAGTTCCTGGTACACGTCGTTCCCCGTCCGGCCCTTCGATTTTTCGTACGGGTACAGGTCGTACCCGGCGGACGCGAGGGCGGCGTGGAACGCGGCCGTCTTGCGGGCCAGGTCGCCCGGGTCCGCGAGCGACAGGCCGAACATGTTGTAGGACGATTCGGGCAGGTCGAGGAGCCCGTTCAGGACGCCGCGGTCGACGTACACCGTGAAGTCGAACTCCGCGGCGTAGATCCCGCGGACGCGGAACTCGCCCACGTTCTGCTGCCCGTGCACGGTGGACAGCTGGACGATAACCGTCTCGCCGATCGCCCGGCGGAGCGACTCGTCGCGCGACGCCTTGCGGGCGGCTTCCTGGCGCGCGACTTCGTCCTTGAGGCTCCGTTCGAGTCGCCTCGCGCGGTCCTTCCCGACGACGCCTTCGGCCTTGAGGTCGAGGAGGATCCGTCGCCTGAGGGCGTCGCGCTCGGCCGCGTCGAGCTTGCCCTTCGGCACGAGCCCGAGCGTCTCGGCGAGCTTCCCCGAGATGACGATGCCGTCCGAGCCGGCCATGCCCTCGGCCGAGCCCGCGTCGAAACGCAGGCTGCCCGCGAGCTTCGTCTCGTCGTTCCAGTCGATGCCGTAGAGCTGCCGGCCGATGGACTCGCCGTTGTAGACGACGGTGGATCCCCAGGCGGTCCGCCGGGTCGCGGCTTCGGCTCCGATGTCCGCGCGGGCGGCGACTTCGAGCATCCGCCCGTCGTCGTCGATCAGCTGGACGAGCCGCCCGTCCGCGTCCTTGCGGACCGACGTGTAGAAGATCTGCCCGGTGACGAGGCTCGAGACGTTTTCGAGCACGCTCGCCGAGAGTCCGCCTGCGATCCCGTTCACCGCGACGATGATCGTCGCCGCGAAGGCGAACGCGCCGGCGAGCAGCAGGTTGCGCCGCTTCTGCCGTCCCAGGTTCCTGAAGGCCATGCCGGCCGTGCCGAACGCCGTGTTCATCGCGCGCCCCCTCATTCCGCGGCGATCGCCCGCAGGGGCGACACCTTGAGCGCGAGGAGGACCGGGAAGATCCACGACACGAGCCCGATGAAAGCCATGAGGCCGAACGAAATCGCGAGCGGTCCCGCGCCGACGACCGGCCGCAGGACGACGCCGCCGCCGAGGAAGCGGAGCGCGTCGTTGTCCGTCGGTATGCCGCCCGCCCCGAGCAGCCCGACGATGGCGGCTCCCGCCGCGACGCCGAGGAGGCCGAACGCGACGGTCAGGAAGGAGGTCTCGGCCACGAACATGCGGAGCACGGTGGAACGGCTGGCGCCGAGCGCGCGCATCGTGCCGATCTCCGCCGTGCGCTCCATGACCGAGGCGACGAGCGTGTTCATGATGACGATGACCGACACGAGGGCGAGGACGAAGATGAAGGCGTTGAAGAGGAGCTGGACGCCCGAATACGTGAGCGAATCCGGCATGGCCGAGACCCACCAGCCCTGGGCGCGCGCCCGCAGCCCCAGGTCGTCGAAGGTCGCGTTGAGCGACTCGATGATCGCGTCGGGATCGGCCCCCTCGTCTACCCGGGCGAGCACGAAGTTCCAGTCGCCGTCCGCGGACGCCGGCGCGGGCGCGGGAGCGGCCTTGGGGCCGAGGATGCCGAACGGATCCTCCGGGGGCCGGTCCGCCTTTCCGGAGACGACCGCCTCGGTATCGCCGAAAAGACTGTCGATGTCCGAATCGAGGTACGCCGACGCGGTTTCACCGACGTCCGCGGCCGCGGCCGACTCGTTGCGCCCCGCGAGATAGCGCAGGGTCCTGATGTCGGCGAACGACGGGACGTACAGGCGGTCGTTGCCCGAATCGAACTCGAAGACGCCGACGAGCGGGACTTCGCGGATCCGGACGCCGACGTTTCCGAAGCTGTTGAGCCGGATCGGGTCGCCGGGCTTCAATTCGACGCCGAGCTTGTCCTTGATCCGCTTCCACACGACGCGGTGGAGCATGACGCCTTCCTCGCCGGGTCCGAGCCGCCGGCCCAGCCCCCCGAAGATCCGCGCGCCGTCCATCGCGGCGAAATAGTCGGCCGGATCGATCCCGAAGAAACAGCCCCAATCCGAGCCTTTTTCCTCCAAGTTGATCGCCGCGTAGGCGGTCAGCTGCGAGGCGACCGCGTGCACGCCCGGATGGCTACGGACGATCCCGCGGGCGGCTTCGTAGTCCTTGAGCCGCGGCACGAGGGGAGGTCCCATCATGTCGTCGCTCTGCGAGCCGAACACGCCGGCGCCGGCGGTCTCCGTGCTGGTGACGAGGATGTCCCCGGTGTAGTTCCTGACGAAACTCTTCGAGATCATCGAGATCATCGAGTCGATGACCGAGTTGCCCGCGAGCGTGAGGGTGATGCCGATGGCGACGAGCGTGCCGACGATGAGGGTTTTCGTCTTGTGTTGGAGGAGGTTCCTGATGGCGATCTTCCATATCATGGGAGTCCCCTTGTGTATGCGCCCCCGTTCGGGCTGCGCGATCGGAACGGACGGAGTCCGCTCCCCGGAACGCCGTACGGCCGTTCCGCATTAGACAATACGACTATGCCGCCGGAAGTTCAAGTGCTCCGGCAGGAAAGCCTTTACGGCTTCGGCTCGAAGAGGCCGTCCCGCACAAGACTCACCACGGAGCGAAGCTTAGCGAGTACTCGAGCGTTGGCACGGAGTTTTGCCACAGAGAGCACGGAGAGGAGGAGAAGAAGGAAAAGAGGTTGAAGCTGAGAAAACAGACAAGACTCTATTTCCTAGTATATTTTCCCTCCGTGCCTCCGTGCCAGAATTCCTTATCCATCTTCCTTCGTGATCTTCGTCCTCTTCGTGCCCTTCGTGGCAACACCTTCGTGCCCTTCGTGTGCTCTTCACTCCGTGCCTCCGTGGCGAATTCTCGTTCGGAAGGTTCAATCAAAAGTCAGCGACAAACCGGAGCCGGTTTCGACGACGTTCGCCACGGCGGCCAGGGCGATCTTCGAGCGCAAGTCCGTGCAGTGGCAGGCGTGGAGCGCCGCGACGGGATGGTCCCGGAAGTAGGCGATCGTTCCCTGCAGGTGCTCCGCGGTCGGCTCCTGGAGGTGGAAGCCGCCGATCACGTCGGCCACCCTCGATTCGCCGCAGATCTTCTTCGCGTACTCGATCGTGTTGCAGACTCCCGCGTGGGCGCAGCCGGTCACCACGACGAGGCCCGCCTTGGAGCGGTAGGCGAGCGCGGAGTCGTCCGGGATGCGGTCCTCGTCGGACTCGCCTTCCCGCCACCCGAACGACAGCTTGCCTTCGAACGAGTTGAGGCGGGGGATCTCGCCGAGCCAGACGAGGTTCGGCGTCAGCCAACGCGGCTCGACCCCGAGCGCGAGCGAGAAATGCCTTCCTGCCTTCCGTTCGGAAAAGAGCGGGCCGATCTCGGGCGACGCCGGCTCGCGCGCGCTTTCGAACAAGCGCGGATGCGCGACCAGGACCGGTCGCTTGAACGGGCGCTTTTCGATCTGGCGCTCCGTGAGGAGCATGGCGAGCGGCTCGAGGCCCCAGGTGTGGTCGAGGTGCCCGTGGGACAGCGCGACGAAGTCGAGGTTGCCGAGGTCGACGCCCGCCTTCGCGGCGTTGCGGATGAAGATGTCCGAATACCCTGCGTCGAACAGGACGCGCGCGTCGCCGTCCTCGATATACGCGGAGAATCCGGGTTCCGCGAGGAAATATCGGTCGATCAGCGTGTTGTTGTCGACGAGGACTGTCAGCTTCATGGCGTCATTTCGAAGGCGGAGGTCTGGACGAGCTTCTCGGCCTTGGTGTCGCGGTGGACGGTGTACCAGTCGACGCGCCACGTGCCGGTCATGCCGTTCTGCACGTCCGCGAGGAAGTAGACCGCGAAGCCGGGGGCGTAGAAGCCGTAGTCGCCGTAGGTCCGCGTTTCGCCCTTGGGATTCGTGACGCGCACTTTGTATAGGTAGATCGGGATCCCGTTCGCGTTCTTGAAGGTGTCCGTGTGCGGGCCGCGGTACCACGCGCCGAAGACGTTCGGGCCGTTCTGCCGGAAGGCGCCCATCTCGTACAGCGCCTTGAGCGACCACGAAGCGCCGGTCTTCACCTCCTGCAGCACCGTGTCGTAATCCGGTCGGCTGCCGTCGTATAGCCCGACGTTCCGCGCGTCTGCGGGATTCGCTGCGGCGGTCGCGGGCGGAGCCTGGTCGCCCATCGCGAAGGTGTCCGAGGCCACGAGCTTTTCCGCCTTTGTGTCGCGGTGCACGGTGTACCAGTCGACGCGCCAGGTTCCCTTGACGCCGCTTTGGACGTCGGCCAGGAAGAAGACCGCGAAGCCGGGCGCGTAGAAGTTGTAGTCGCCGTACGACCGGACCGCGCCCTTCGGATCGGTGACCCGCACCTTGTACAGGAAGGCGGGCGTACCCGACGCGTTCTTGAAGGAGTCCGTGGGCGGTCCCTGGATCCAGGCGCCGAACGCGTTCGGGCCGTTTGCGTTGAAGGCGCCCATCTCGGAGAGCGACTGCAGGTTCCACGAGTCGCCCGTCTTCACGACGCGCAGCGTCTTGTCGTAATCGGGCGCGTTGCCGACGTACAACCCGACGCCGTGCCCTTTGAGCGTCCACGACTGCGCCATGGCCGGTGCCAACGCGGCGACGAATACCAGCGCGGAGAGCGCGCGCATGCTGAACCTGTTCATGGAAACCTCCCCGATGATCGGCGCATCGGCCACCGATCCGCCAAGTATAAAACCCGCCGCCGCAACGCACAAGACAATCACCGCCGAAACCGACCTGCCGTAGAAAGGCAACCACGGGACCGCACGGCTTCGGCTCCGGGGTCCATCGCGCTAAAGGCAACCACGGAGACACGGAGATGCAGCCACGGAGGTCACAGAGAAGAGAAGAAGGGGACATGGTTTATATGAAGATATTTTCAATTCTCTATCTCTCCATCCTTATCTCCGTGCCTCCGTGGCAAAGATTCGATAGTCGTGCTACAAACGAGACATGAAACGATCATCATGGTCATTGGTACTGGGGGCGGCGGTCTTGCTGGCGCTCGCGTCGTGCGCGTCGGGAAAACGGGCCGAGCGCGACTTCGTCGTCGGGATGCACGCCGTCGTAACGTCCGAAGGGGCGGGAGAGCTCCTCCTCGCCGAGATACCGCAGCTGTCGGCGATGGGCGTCAATCTCGTCGTCGCCGAAGTCGGGTACGCCTACGAGTGGACGTCGCACCCGGAACTGACGTACCCCGATCCGCTCACCTTCGAAACGGCGCGCGCCATCGGCGACGCGTGCCGCGCGAACGGCATCGACATCGTGCCGCTCGTCAACTGCGTCGGGCACCAATCGTGGGAAGGCGCGGACGACATCCTCCTCGAAGCCTATCCCGGGTTCGACGAGACGCCGGGACTCTACCCGGACAACGAGGGCATCTACTGCCGGAGCTGGTGCGTCTCGAATCCCGACGTCTACCCGATCGTGTTCGACCTCGTCGACGAGCTGACCGAAGCCTTCGGCGCGAAGGGCGTGCACGTCGGCATGGACGAAGTCTTCCTGATCGGCGAGGACGCCTGCCCGCGCTGCCGCGGCCGCGACCGCGCCGTACTGTTCGCCGAGGCCGCGAACCGGCTCCACGACCACATCGTCCGTGAAAAAAGAATGACAATGTACCTCTGGGGCGACCGGCTCCTCGACTACGCGGATCTCGGCGCCGTCTACGACGAAAACGAATACGAAGTGGCGGCGAACGGCACCTCCGGCGCCATCGACCTCATCCCCGACGACATCGTGGTCTGCGACTGGCACTACGCCCGGCACGCCGACTACCCGTCGCTCGACCGCTTCCTGGAACGCGGCTTCCGCGTCCTCTCGGTCAGCTTCGAAGATCCGGACGCGGCGAGCGCCTTCGTCCGCGCCACCCTCGCGCGCGGAGGCGATCCGCGCATGCTCGGCCACCTGTACACGAACTGGGGCGAGACCACGAACGACCGCCTCCACGCGTGGCCGCCCGCGCTCCGCACGATCGGCAGACTGCGTTACTAATGCTTTTAAAAGCAGCTATACAGAAGATCCGGTATCAACTCCAAATGGCAGAGGCCATTTGGAGTTGATGTAAGCATTAGCACGAATACCTTCCATTGTTTCGGGCGCCCCGGCGATCGAACGTCTTCGCCGTCCGATCGCCGGCCGGGTGCTCCGCTTCAAATCCTCGCGGCAGCGGCCGGGCTGCCGCCGCTCCGGGTTTTCCTGCGCCACGGTCCTGGCGGACCATGGCAACGACGAGCTTCGCTCGCCGATCCTCGAATAAAGGCGCGGGCCGGCCGTTTACAGCCAACCGACGGCTTTGAACAGCACGACGAGGTAGTGCGCGGAGACGCCCGCGACGAGGCCGCCGATCGTGTGCGCGCCGATGGCGCGCCCGATGAGGTCGCGTCGGCCGAGCGCGTCCATCATGGCGGTATGCGTGCTCAAATAACCGGACCAGCACATGCCGATGGCGGTGAACACCGCGATGTCGTTGCCGCCGATGAGGCCGTCGCGCAGGAGCTTGGGCACGAGGCCGAGGGCCGCGCCGACCGCGCCTAGGCTCGTGATCGGGAAGGCGACGGCCGCCGGGCTCGTGAAGCCGAAGAGGACGTCGAACACGACCTTGAGCTTCGTGCCGATCCACGGCAGGACCGCCACGCCCTCGTACGCCTTGCCCGCGTAACGCGCGCCGTCCGCCGGGCCGTTCGTGAGCATCATCACCGCGGTGGAGATGATGAGGACGCCCGGGATGATCGCCAAGCCCGCGGCAAGGCCGGCCTTGCCGCCGTCGAGGATGGCGTTCAGGAAGCGGACGAACACGCTCTCGTTCTTCGGCGCGATGATGCGGTCCTCGTCGAAGTGCTCGCGTTCGGACAATGCGGTGGCAGGATCGTCCGCGCCGGGCGTCTTCCCGACGAAAAGCTGCATGAGCCGCGTGGACGCGAGGGCGCCGATGGCCGCGCCCGCGAGCCCGAGGAGCGCCTCGACCGTGAAGCCGATGCCGCGCGGGTCGTTGCCGCCCTGCCCGATCATGTAGGTGACGACGATGAGCCCCATGCCGAAGGCGGTGCCGAAGTTGACGAGCGAGTAGAGCTGGCGGTTCTTGAAGTAGGCGCGGAAGCCCTTGTCCTTCGTGAGCGAGAGGATGGCGGGATTGTCCGACAGGAAGCAGAGCACGCCGCCGAGCGACGCGACGCCGGGCAGGCCGAAGAGCGGCTTCATGAGCGGGGCCAACAGCTTTTCGAGCAGGCGCACGACGCCGAACTCGATCAGGATGGCGCTCAGCGCGCCGACGATGACGGTGATGGCCATCAGGTAGAAGACGGTGTTGATGAGCAGGTCGTAGGCGGTGTTCATGATCGTGTTGATCATGTTGATGGGCCCCATCGCCATGCCCATAAGGCCGAAGGCGCCCCCAATGACGGCGAGGACGAGCAGGGCTTCTGCGTATTTACGCGCGGGAGACATTGTTGGAATCCTCCGATTTCGCTCCCCGGATGCGTCGGGCGCCGCGGGGGCGGGGGAATGCTAACACGCCCCAGCGCGGCGTTGGAATAGGCGGCCGGAGAAGAAAGGCTTCGGGTGTTTGGCCGTGCCGGGCGCGCGGCCCGCGCCCCCGACGCCTCGGAATCGTCTCGCGCGCCGCGCGGCGTCAACCCTTCGATTGCCGGACCGGCTCCTTCAAGCGCGCCGCGACGAAGGCGCATAAGGCCAGGAGAACGCAACCGGCGACGAGCGACGGCGTGAAGGAACCCTTCCGATCCTTCGTGAGCTCCATGAGGTACACGAACACGACGGACAGCTGGCCGAAGAGCTGGATGAGGCCGTTCGACGTGCCTTCCGGCGTCGGCCGCGAGATTTCCGCGGCGTACTGCATCCCCACCGGAAACATGCCGACGAGGAAGAAGCCGAGCAGGAACCCCGACGCGAGCAGGATCGCGTAACCCGGCGCGAAGGCGACGCCCAGGAGGGCCGGCACCGCGCCCGCGAGCCCGAGCGCCATGTACGGAGTCCGCTTGAGCGAGCGGTCGGACAGCGCCGGCAGGACGATGGCGCCGACGAGGCCGCCCGCCAGCATCACGGCGCCGAGCGTGCCGGCCTGGCCCGAGTCGAAGCCGCGCGGCCGCACGATGCCCTCGATCCACGTGTTGAGGCCGTTGAACAAGCCGAGCCCGATGAACGAGATCGCCAGATAGAAACGGAAGTCACGGAGCGAGAACGCGTGCTTGAGGCCGTCCAGCATGAGCGCGCGCGTTTCGACGGAGTCCGCCGAAGGCGGCGTCTTCGGGCGTTCGCGCGCGACGACGAGGAAGAGCGCCGCGGAGGCGGCCGCCGCGACGCCGTACGCGAGCTGGGCTTCCGCCATGCCCATGCCTTCGACCAGCGCGGGCGTGACTACCATGCCTATCGCGGTGCCGACGAGGTTCCCGAGCGTGACGATGCCCACCGCCGTGGCGCGCTCGCGCGGGGGAAACCAGCGGACGGGCACGGTCGTCCACGCGTTGAGCAGGAAGGGTTGCGCCGCCGCGACGCCGAGCGTGCCGACGAGCGCGAGCGCGTAGCTGTGACCGGCGAAGCCCCGGAGGAGGCCGAAGGCCCCCATGAGGACGGCGCCGAAGCCGACGGTGATCCGGAAGCCGAACTTGTCGATGGCCCACGACACCGGAATCGACAGGGGCAGGAAGGCGATCATGAAGGACATGGCGAAGAAGCCGATGGCGAGTTCGCTCACGCCGTAATAGGAAGCCGCCGCCTGTGTGACCGGGGCGTACGCGATCCACAGGATCTGGATCACGAGATTGATCGCCGCGAAGACGCCGAGCACCGCCCAGCGGTATCCGGAACTCTTGTATCCGTTCGCGTCCATGCCGTTCCTCCGTCGTCCGTCAGGCGTTGAGTTTCGCGTAGAGCTTCTTCGTCTTCTTGTAGTACTCGGCGAACACGCCGAAGCGCTCGTCGTGCAGGGTCCTCGTCCGCGGATCCGGTTCCCACACGCGTTTGACCGGCACGAGCGCGGGCACGTCGGCGAACGACAGCTCGCCCAAGCCCACCCGCGCGATGAAGGCGGCGCCGCGCGCGTTGGCGCGTATCGAGTCGTCGATCTGCCCCACGGGACGGTCGAGCACGTCGGCGAAGATCGAGCACCAGACGTCCGAGACGCCGCCGCCGCCCGCGACTCGGATCAGCCCGGTCTTCCGTCCCGTGAAGCGCTCGACCGGGCCCAGCATCCAGCGCGTGTTGTACGCGATCCCCTCGAGGAAGGCGCGCACGACGTCCGCGCGGTCGTTGTCGAGCGAGAGGTTGAACAGGCTCGCGCGGAGCCTGCGGTCCTCGACCGGGGCGCGCTCGCCCCAGATCCACGGAAAGTACATGACGCCGTTCGAGCCGGCCGGGGTGCGCGCGGCCATGTCGTCCATGATCTTGAACACGTCCGGCACCGCCGCCTCCGCGAGAAGCTCGTCCTTGTGGTAGAGGATCTTGTCGCGGAGGAAAGACAGGTTGCCGCCCGCGGTGGCTTGCAGGGCGGTGAGGAGATAGCGGTCAGGCAACGCGCAGGGCACCGACGCGAGCGCCGAGCCGATATCGGTCTTCTTGAACGGGACGTGCACGCCCATCCACGACGAGGTGCCGAGATACAGGTGCGCCGCGTAGTCCGCGACGGCCCCGGAACCTATCGCCGCCGCCGTGTTGTCGATGGCCCCCGCGACCACGCGGA